>JAHDSQ010000017.1 GCA_018432615.1 Clostridia bacterium | reverse complement strand
ACCCCTCTTATTATTTGTCGAAGTCGTGTATTCAATGTAAAACCATCCCATTTCCATTGCATGAACCTGAACGAGTTCGTTTAAATCAACACTACCTACCGGAGCGTAATTGCTTGAATCCGGTCCATGATAAACACTACTCGCTATTGCCATGGTTGTATTAACAGACATAAGTAATTCCCCCTTATTCCTAATGGTTATGTGTTTTTTAACATTCCGATACATATTAGGTAGGAGGAAGCAAACATTCCCCCTACCTAATATAGGGTATCGACTACTCTCTAGGCATATTTATTATCAACTACTCCCAATAGCGAAGGTAAATATTGTAGTATATTGGGTTAACGTAATTAAAATCTGCATCAAAAAAAGTGGTGGAAGTAAAGATAGTAAGTGTACCTGTTTTTGTTGAGCTAAGTGCATTAATTGTCATCCAATCATGGTGTGTTGCGCCAACAACATTAGAGCCGGTGACCCATACCCAACTATCTTCCGGCACACTTTCTATATAATTCCCGTTACTATTGTAAATTGCACTATTATATCTGGTTCGAATGCCGTAGTATGTCACTCCGCCAACAACTCTCACTGCCATGTAGTCAGTTGCCTCTGAGGATTCCATATCAATAACATCATCGAGTGTGGAAGTATATAAATAACCTCCAATTATCCACTCCCCAGGTACATATGCTTCTTCCAACATCCATCCATAAGCCCAACAATTAGGACCATTATCGAAAAACTCTACCTGTACCCAATCTTCATAATAGCCACTTCCAAGATCTTTACGATATGTGGACCCAGTAGGCAAAACGATTTCTCCCATGTATAAATGCTCAATTATTGTTCCGTTATTGTAACTACTATATATCTTATTCTTGATAGTATTAGAGCTCCAATATATACGAATCTGATGATTAGTTGCTGAAAGTGGTAGGATACTTTTTGTGATTCCTGCGACCTCGGTCCCTACATAGTTTTCCGCGTTAAGATTTCTGCTTGTATCCATCGGTTTATCACTTGCAAAAGCTGTGGTAGTGAGCAAAACAAACATCATCGCCAAAGCAAACAAAGTTATAAAGCTTTTCTTCATTTTTGAAACCCCCCTGAATTTTCTGATGTTTACATAAAATTTGGGTGGAGGTAAAATTATATTTGGAACCTCCTGCCTCGGTAGTGCGGTTTTTGTCCTGGATGAGTTTTTCTTGGTTGTGGACTCCTCCAGGACACACTACATTCCCATTTCTGTTGAGAACTTTTTTGCGAATCAAATCACCTGCTATTTACGTCTCCCTTTCCGAATATAAAATGTTAAGTGTGCGGTATCATATTACTCCTCCTCTCAGACTTAAATAATTAACCGTCCACTATATAAAAAGAAAAAGAGGCTGATTTATACAACCCCCCCCTGTTGAAATTTTTACATATTTAGGATATAAACTTACATATGTAGATAATGCCTTGTATTGACATCTAATGGTATTCTTTTATTATACGTATAGAGTCTCTATATAAAGACATCACCATCTAGAAGCGTTTACAGTAAGCTTAGATTACATATTTCGGCAACTTAAAACTGCACAAATAAATAGCAGAATTACGACTATAAAGGGTGTTTGTCCGCATTAACAATCTTCGTTTAGTATGATAATTTTTTATTCATTTGGTTTTATTGATTTAGTATGTATTTTCTGTTATTTATAGGATTGTCCCGGGAACATCGGAACCTATAGCAATACTATTTAGAATGACCTTTTAAATAAATCAGTTCACAATAATAACGACTGGAGATGATTAAATGGTTAAAAACGGTTTAAGACGCTTTGTTTTTAAAGCGATACTTTTCATTTCATTACTTTCTATCTTGTTTTTTTACGGGTGTACTACTGACAGTAAAGAAAGACCACCATTAACGAATTCGGATTGCAATGGGGAACTTAAATATTCAGAGGAGTATGTATGTCATTCTTTACAAACAATCATTTGGGAAGAACTTGCAAAGAAATATAATATCGATTTGAAAAATCATAATACGATATCGCAAGAAGCACAGGACAATTGGCTGCTGCCGATAAAAAAAGATATTGAAGTTATATCCGGACCAATAATCGCAGCTGATCAAATTCTGGATTACTACTTGTATCCAGAAACCACACCCGAAATTGTCGGTAACCACTGGCTCAAGGATATTTCTGACAATTTCGAGATTAACTGCCAACCTAGTCCATTGCTAATAGAAGATGCTCTGCAACTCCTGAAACAAAAATGGTGTGAAAAAGGCAGACCCTTAATACAAGAATTAGAGACCAATGCCGTTATTTCTAAATTCATACAAGAAGTTGATCACGCCTTTAACATTGCCTTCGAAGGCACACAAGATGATTTCCTTCATGCTCATGCTTATTTCCACGACTTTAGCCTCCTGTTATGTGGCGAATCACCAACCTACCATGTAAGTGAAACAGAAACATTAGCTGGTACAACTCAGATTACAATACCACTTTGCACTGAAATGGAAAAAAAACAGAAACCAATCCAATTACCCCAAATAAATCTGTTGCTCAATAAAACTAAGGAACAAGTAGAACAGTTGTTGGGCGGGCCTTCTTGGTACGGCCCTTTTACTAAAGGTGTGAGATTAAGAGATAGCGGCCAAGTGGTAGAGGCATATCAAGGAAAATATTCTTTTGAAGATGACGAAGAACCTATATGGGTAAGTGGTAAAACAATAATCATTGATTACATTGACGGAGTTTCTAGACGAATAGAAATATCTTTACCTGCAACAGTAGATTACCCTTCTTGGAAGTCCCCAAAAGATTCAAGCAGAATACTAAGCTATTTTGGACTTTCTTTGCCTGGTGACAAAGAACCAGAAGAAAGATTTAATTATTCAGATTCCGCCACTTATACAAATACATGTAGCTACTGGCGGGTAATCGTAGGTGGCAATAGCAAAGGTCAAGAAACTATTTGGATATGTATTACAACAGACCAAAAATACCGCAATAGCAATTGGTATTAGTTTTTATAATAATACTAATAATAGACTCTCCTTTGACTTATGCAAACAAAAATACCTGGGATAAAAATCACCTCAGGTATTTTGACAACCAAAAGGAGACAAATATAATTAGCTTTCGTAAAGCAAAGGATTACGAAAATATTTGTTCCAATGGAATCCCCAAACCTTCAAAGACCATAGACTCCACGGTATCTGCTATTTTATGAACACGGTGCTCTTTGATGTCCTGCTCAAAAAAGCAGTACGTATACACCTCTTGACGCCAAGGGTTAACAATCCAGTATTCTTCGATTCCGCTGTATAAATAGAGATTCAGCTTTTTCAACATGTCCTTTTTCTGTGTCGACTCGGACAAGACCTCGACCACTAAGGTGGGAGTTCCTGTGTATCGGCCTTTTTCATTGATATTCTCGGTATCGCAAATCACAATGATATCCGGTTGTACAACATTTTTCTCGTTATTTTTAGTCAGCGTCACATCAAAGGGTGCGGTCAGCGGCCTGCATTTCTTCCCTTTAAACCAGTTGTAAAACATGTTAAGCATTTCTACAATGATGTTTTGATGGTCATATGACGGGGAGGCCAGCAGGTATACTTCCCCATCGATATACTCATAGCGATTCTCACTCTCCTCAGAAAGCTTCAGAAAATCCTGATAGGATATTCTCTCATTCTTCCAGTCATAGTTTTCGGCCTCTTCTGCCACATTGAAACAGTTTTTAATTGTATCTTGATATTTTTTGATGACCACGGCCCTTTTCCCGTTCTTTGTCACTATTATGTCTTCAAACTGTGCCAGTTTCAAGTATTGACCAAAATTGTTTTGGGCTTCTGTTGATGGTATTTCCATAAGATTACACCTCCATATTAGCTAATATTTTGTTCTAGCTAATCTTAGTATACTTAAGGGATCTGCTTATGTCAAGAGTTGTTCCATTTGGTGTGTGCCGTTTTTCTTGACATAATCCATAAGCTAGCTTATAATTTCTTTAAATACTATACAGGCTTTTATTACTGACGGTTAAATGTGGGCAAAACCACAGGGGAATAGAAGCCGAGGATTAGCCGACCGTCTGGGCAACATTTCATTGGATGTTGCTCTTTTTGTTTTATTTAAAGAGCAACCAGTTATCCGAAAAAATGGGAGGTGTGTTTATGAACAACCAAGCATGGGAAAATTTCAACAGCGGGAACTGGCAAGAAGAAATTGATGTCCGGAATTTTATCCTAACAAACTATACTCCATACGAGGGCAATGAAGAATTTCTCTCGACGCCGACAGAGCGCACTAAAATGCTGCTTAAAAAGCTGAATCATTTATTGGAATTAGAAAAGGAATTCGGCGGTGTTCTTGATATTGATACTCAGACAGTCAGTTCGTTAAAGAATTATAATCCTGGGTATTTAAACAAAGAAATCGAAATCATAGTCGGTCTCCAAACCGATCGTCCTTTAAAAAGAGGAGTAAATCCCTTCGGTGGAGTAAACATGACCCGTAAAGCATGTGAAGCATATGGCTACAAGCTCTCCGATAAGATTGAAAATGAATTCCGCTACAGAACAACTCACAATGAAGGCGTTTTCCGTGTATATAATGATCAAATAAAAGCCGCCCGGCACAGTGGGATTATTACCGGCCTGCCTGACGCTTATGGCCGGGGAAGAATTATCGGCGATTACCGCAGAGTGGCACTCTATGGTGTCGATAAACTGATCGCCGAAAAGGAAAAGGATAAAACCCTTGTCGGCGATCGGAATATGGATGCTGACAATATACGTTTGCTCGAAGAGTTATATCAGCAAATCACATTTTTAGGATACCTAAAAGATATGGCCTTCATGTATGGCTATGACATTTCTAAGCCGGCCTCAACAGCCAGAGAAGCGGTGCAATGGCTGTATTTTGCCTACCTGGCCGCGATCAAAGAACAAAATGGCGCCGCTATGAGTTTAGGACGCGTAAGTACTTTCCTTGACATTTATTTTGAAAGGGATCTCAAAACCGGAGTAATCACTGAGCAGCAAGCTCAGGAGATTTTTGACGACTTTGTCATGAAACTGCGTATGGCCAGACAACTGCGCACACCAGGTTACAACGAGCTTTTTGCCGGCGACCCTATGTGGATTACCGAAGCAATCGGCGGTATGGCTGAAGACGGCAGGACCCTCGTAACCAAAAGCTCCTTCCGCATCCTACACACACTCTATAATTTAGGCCCGTCGGCAGAACCAAATCTTACAATACTATGGTCAAACCGACTGCCGCAAAGCTTCAAGCGTTATATCGCCAAAGTATCCTGTGATACAGCCGCCATACAATATGAAAATGACGACCTGATGCGGCCTGAATTTGGCGATGACTATGCCATCGCTTGCTGTGTATCCGCAATGAAGATCGGCAAAGATATGCAGTTTTTTGGTGCAAGAGCGAATCTTGCCAAGCTGTTGCTGATGAGCCTTAACGGAGGGCGTGATGAAATAAGCGGGCAGCAGGTCGCCCCCCTGCACGCTCCTTATGAAGGCGAATACTTGGAATACGATAGAGTTTTGCCATTGATAAACATCTACCGCGAATGGCTGGCCAAAACATATGTTAACGCCATGAATATCATCCATTATATGCATGATAAATATGCCTATGAAAAAACACAGATGGCTTTGCACGATACTACGGTACACCGCTTTATGGCCTTCGGTATAGCGGGAATGTCCGTACTTGCCGATTCACTATCGGCGATAAAATACGCGAAAGTGAAGTGTATCCGGGATGAAACCGGCTTAATAAGAGATTTTGAAATATCCGGCGAATATCCCGCTTTTGGCAATGATGACGACCGCGTCGATGCCATTGCCAAAGAGCAGATCAGTCTATTCTTTGAGGAGTTGAAAAAGACTCCCACGTATAAAAATGCCGAACATACGTTATCAATCCTAACAATTACCTCTAATGTGGTATATGGCCGAATGACTGGTACAACCCCTGACGGAAGAAAAGCCGGTGAACCTTTTGCTCCCGGTGCGAACCCCATGCACAACCGCGAGAAAAACGGCGCACTGGCCTCTCTGAACTCAGTAGCTAAGCTGCCTTACAACCTTTGCAAAGATGGCATTTCGAATACATTTACTATTGTCCCTCAAGCACTGGGGCACAATAAAGAAGAACAATACGCTAACTTAACAGCTATTCTCGATGGTTACTTTATGCAAAAAGCTCATCACATCAATGTCAATGTACTCAACAAAGAAACCCTGATGGATGCATATAATAATCCGGATAAATATCCTAATTTAACTATTCGTGTTTCTGGTTATGCTGTTAATTTCCACCGACTCTCCAAAAAGCAACAACTGGAGGTTATATCCAGGACTTTTCATGAGGCCCTGTGATGAAAGGGCGAATCCATTCACTTCAAAGCTTGGGTGCTGTTGATGGACCGGGGATACGCTATGTTATATTTATGCAGGGATGTACATTACGCTGCGCCTATTGCCACAACCCGGATACCTGGGCCGTGACTTCCGGTGAAGAATACAGCGTTGATGAACTATTGACAAAAATCTTGCGGTATAAACCTTATTTTGCCGTAAACGGTGGTGTAACAGTTTCCGGTGGAGAACCTTTATTACAGTGGGCGTTCATAGCGGAATTATTTAGGCGACTGCATGAAGAGGGTATCCACACATGTCTTGATACCGCCGGGGTGGGAGATTTGGACGGGGCAAGAGAAGTACTGCTTTTAACAGATTTAGTAATGTGTGATTTGAAATTTTCCAATGAAGCCGATTATCTGCATTACTGCCAGGGAAACATGAACACTGTAATCTCCTTTTTGAAATTGACAGAGGCTTTGGGTATCCCCCTGTGGATTAGACATGTTGTCGTCCCCAAATTGACCGACAGCAAGGAAAATATTTTGACAATCTCCTCAATAGCCGCACAATTTCCCAATCTGCAGAAACTGCAGTTGCTACCCTTTAAAAAAGCATGTATTAGCAAGTATAATGCTATGGGCATTCATTTCCCGCTAAGTGATTATGATGAATGTCCGGATTCTAGTATTGAAAGGCTGTCTAAAGTTGTTACATCTGCATTGGCCTGATTTCGTCCGGCCATCACTTTAACAAATTTGATATAAATGGTAAAATACTTATACCATAGTACTGCATAAACCAGTAAAACCGGAATATGGAAACGGGGAAGGGTAATGAAAGATAAATTAATCAAAAGAAGCATAAGTGAAATTGCGCATAAATACACAATTGATTTTTTGGTTTATTTCGGGAGCTATCAGACGAAATACTATACTTCCGACAGTGATATTGATATAGCTTTTTTATCTTCAAAAACAATAGATAACGAAAAAAAAGTTAGCCTTCTTGAAGATTTGATTTTATATCATCGAAAAAGTGAAATAGATTTGGTCGATCTCAGAACTGCGGAACCTCTTTTAAGATATGAAATAGCCAAAGAAGGTAAAGTTTTATACGAAAAAGAATCCGGTCTATTTGATAAATACAGCTTATTTTATATAAAAAGGTATTATGAATTGAAACCTCTGATAGATGAACGAACAAAAAATATCGGCAAAAAAATAATGGAGGTGATCCACGATGCCGGATAAGGCTGTAATATGCGCAAAACTGGAAGTAATGCTCGGATACTATCAAGAACTTAGGCAGGTTGTTGAAAAAATTACTATTGATAACTACAAAAAAGACATTCTGATTAAGAGAACAATAGAAAGAGAAATTCAGCTGATTGTAGAAAGTGCCACAGATATTAATAACATGCTATTAAAGAAGATAGACAAAGGCCCCGCGAAGGATTATTTCAACTCTTTCATCGATCTTGCCGAAAATAATATAATTGAGATGGATTTTGCTCTTCAAATAGCGCCATCAACAGGATTAAGAAATATTCTTGTGCATGAATACAATAGAATTGATGATAATATCGTTTTTAACTCGATTGAAAATATTATTAAATACTATAAGAGGTATTTTGAAGAGATCTCAGAATATCTTGGTTGTGTATAAGTCAGCCTCTTCGTTATTTGTTTTTTCAGCTAAAAAACTTTGAACGATAACAGAGGGACGGTTCTTATGGTTTTAAAACCACAAGAACCGTCCCTCTGATTTCATCCGGATCAAACAAAAGCATCGAGTATAGTTATTCTCTATGCCAAAGCATAAATAACATGTATTACCCTATGACGCAGCTGCCATGGTAAAATCCATACAAATAATGAAATAAAAAGGTGGATGTCCATGAAAGCGTCTGTCATCGGCTACCCCAGAGTGGGAGCTTTAAGAGAATTAAAAGTTTCTACAGAAAAATATTTTCAAGGTGTATTAAATAAAGAGGAACTTCAAGGGATTGCCTCTCATCTTAAGGAAACCCATTGGAGAACTCAAAGTGCAAACGGAATTGACTTTATCCCTTCAAACGACTTTTCATTTTATGATAATCTGCTGGATACTGCCGTTTTGCTGAATGTTGTTCCTACTCGCTACGAGCAGCTAAAACTTGCTGTCCTTGATGAGTATTTTGCTATGGCTAGGGGTTATCAGGGTAAAAAAGGTGATGTAAAAGCCCTGGCCATGAAAAAATGGTTTAACACAAATTATCACTATCTGGTGCCCGAAATTGAGGATGAAACCGAAATTTCTCTTGTCGGTACCAAGCCCTTTGATGAATTCATAGAAGCAAAAAATATTGGAATAGAGACTAAGCCTGCTATCATTGGAGCCTTTACATTTTTAAAACTGGCAAAGTTTGCAGGAAAAAAAACAGTAAAGGAGGTTGCTTCGGATATCATTCGGGCCTATGCAGACATTCTCAATAAGTTTAACGAAATGGGAACCCGCTGGGTTCAGTTTGACGAGCCTTCACTTGTGATGGATTTATCCGGAGAAGACATAACCATCTTTACTGAAATCTATAGTGGTATTCTTTCGGCTAAGGGCAACACAAAAGTGCTTTTGCAGACATATTTCGGTGATATAAGAGATTGCTATCGTGAACTTGTTGCCCTGCCATTTGACGGCATCGGACTTGATTTTGTCGAGGGCAAAAAGACCAAGGAGCTGATAGAGAAATTTGGTTTTCCGGAGAATAAAACCCTTTTTGCAGGTGTTGTTAACGGAAAGAACGTTTGGCGGAACAATTATTCCGCTACTGTTAATTTGCTTAATGAATTAGGCGACTACTGCCAAAACATTGTATTAAGCACCTCCTGCTCTCTTTTACATGTTCCGTACACACTAAAAAATTAGCATGGTCTTTCTGACGAGCACAAAAAGCACCTTGCTTTTACGGAGGAAAAGCTGACAGAACTATCCGAGCTGAAAAGAATATTGTCAAATAACGATCCTGCGTCAACGGCTGAATATCGTGGGAATAAACAGCTATTCAATGACACGAGAAATTGCGGAAATGCAAAAGTTCAAGCGGCGGTTTCTGCTCTTTCTCCCCAGGATTTTATCAGGCAACCCGGCTTTTGGGAACGCGAAACAGTCCAGCAAGCAGAGTTTGACTTACCGCTGCTTCCGACAACTACAATCGGCTCCTTCCCGCAAACAGCAGAAGTAAAAGCAAATCGCTCGGCTTATAAAAATAGCAAGATCACCTTTGAACAATACACTGCTTTTAACAGGAAAAAGATTGCGGAATGTATTGCGCTGCAAGAGAAAATCGGTCTTGACGTGCTGGTTCACGGCGAATTTGAGCGAAACGATATGGTTGAATATTTCGGTGAAAACCTCGCTGGATTTTTGTTTACCGAGAAGGCTTGGGTACAATCTTACGGCACAAGATGCGTAAAACCGCCTATAATATGGGGCGATATTTCCCGCTCTCAACCCATGACGGTTGATTATTCCGTATATGCCCAGTCCCTCACCTCAAAATATGTAAAAGGTATGCTGACCGGCCCGGCAACGATTTTAAATTGGTCCTTTCCCCGTGAGGATATTTCATTGAAAGATTGTGCCTTTCAAATTGCTCTCGCTATCAGAGCTGAAGTTCTTGACCTTGAAGCAAACGGAATAAAAATCATTCAAATTGACGAAGCGGCTCTCAGAGAAAAACTGCCCCTTAGAAAAAGTGATTGGCACCGCGCATACCTTGACTGGGCTATCCCGGCCTTCAGGCTTGTCCACAGCGGTGTACAACCTGAAACTCAAATCCATACTCATATGTGCTACAGCGAATTCGCAGACATAATAAAAGATATCGATGATATGGATGCGGATATTATCACTTTTGAGGCGGCGCGTTCTAATCTTTGTATTGTTGAAACATTACAAGAATGCGGATTCAAAACCGAAGTCGGCCCCGGTGTTTATGATATTCATTCCCCCAGAATTCCAAGTGTCTCGGAAATCGAAGCAGCACTGCGCAAAATGCTGGAGAGAATACCGAAGGAAAAACTTTGGATCAATCCTGACTGTGGCCTTAAAACAAGGGGGAATGAAGAAACCATTCCCAGCCTTGAAAATTTAATTGCTGCAGCAAAAAACATCAGAAGGAGTTGCGACTATGAAAACATCTGAATTATTTAAGACGAAAACAGTTCTGTCCTTTGAAATATTTCCCCCAAAACGAACCGACCCTGTTGATTCAATTTATGATACGGTTAACAAATTGAAGGACCTTTCCCCTGATTTCATAAGCGTGACGTACGGGGCGGGAGGAAGTGAAAGCAACACCGAAACCCTCAAAATAGCCTCTGCTGTCAAAAACACCTACGGTATTGAGAGTGTAGCCCATCTTCCCTGCATCAACCTTACTAAACCGGAAGTCTTAACAATGCTGGCTGATTTTAAGGACAGAGGAATCGAGAATATACTCGCACTGCGGGGGGATGTTAATCCCCGTTTTACACCGAAGGAAGATTTCAAATATGCCAGTAATCTGATTTCGTTTATCAAAGAAAACAGCGATTTCAACATAATAGCAGCTTGTTATCCTGAAGGCCACATCGAATGCAAGACAATTATTGAAGATATCCGCAACTTAAAAACCAAAGTGGATGCAGGGGCCAACCAATTAATAACGCAGTTATTCTTTGATAATAGTTATTTCTATTCATTTCGGGAACGGACGGCTATTGCCGGAATCAACGTTCCGATTGAAGCCGGTATCATGCCTGTTGTGAACAAGAAACAGATCGAGCGTATGGTCACCCTTTGCGGAGTTAATCTTCCCAAGAAATTTCTAGCTATTATGGACAGATATGAAAACAATCCGGAAGCGATGAGAGATGCCGGAATTGCTTATGCTGTTGACCAGATAGTTGATTTAATAGCGCAGGGAGTTGATGGAATACACCTGTATACAATGAATAACCCCTACATCGCGCTTCGGATCTACGAAGCAATAAACACACTGCTTGTCGCATAACGTCACTGTACCTTATATCCATATTCGGAAATCAGTCGTTTCAACTTCGAAATATAATCAAGAGCCAGTAAACTGAGGTGAGATTTTTCGTTTGCAATCCAGCCGATACGCATTCGTTCATCTGTTATCAGCGGCACGGAAATAATATTGTCTCCGTTGAGGTCGCTACTCAAAACACCTGAGCAGATAGTGTATCCGTTTAAGCCAATTAATAAATTAAAGAGCGTGGCACGATCACTGACATGAATTGTTTTCTTGCGGGGAACAGTGCTAAGAATTTCTTCCGCAAAATAAAATGAATTATACTCACCTTGTTCGAAGGCAAGAAAAGGGTAATTCTCCAAATCCACAAGAGTAACTGATGTGTTCTCGGCCAGGGGATGCTTTGAACTGATAAAAACATGCGGATCGGCTTCAAAAAGAAGATTGAATACTAAGTGGTTTTCTTTTAGCAATTTATTAAGAACCTTTTCATTGAAATCGCTGAAATATATGATGCCGATTTCACTGCGTAAATTTTTAACATCTTCGATAATTTCATATGTTCTTGTCTCCCGAAGTGTAAACTCGTACTCATCTACATCCAAGCCTAAAAGTAATTCAACAAAAGCATTGACAGCAAAAGCATAGTGTTGAGTGGAAATTGAACAAAGCTGTTTTGAGGGCTTTTTCCCCATGTAACGCCGTTCCATCAGTTCTGCCTGTTCTATGATTTGACGCGCGTATGATAGAAACTCAGTACCATCAAGAGATAATGATATGCCTTTGTTTGTGCGGTAAAATATCTCTATTCCCAGTTCTTTTTCAAGCTCTTTAACTGCCGTGGAAAGACTGGGTTGTGTGATAAAAAGCTGTTTAGCGGCTTCAGTAATTGAACCGCATTCAACTATTTTGATGATGTATTTAAGTTGTTGGAGTGTCATCTCATTACCTCAAGCATAGTTTTATGCTATGATTATACGGTGTTTTTACTAAACAATCAATGTCAAGATCAAATAATGTGACCTACCCCGGTCGAGCAAATAGTATACCCCCTTATACTATAAATACAAGGGGGCACTCCTATAATACTTAGTTGTTTAAATTTTGGGTTAAAAAAACCTTGTACTCTTTTAGCCAACTCTGTTTTTTCTCCATGAATTGAAAAAACAGAGTTATATGTTGATAGGTTTCCTCGCTGATGCTATGCTCGATTTTCTCCGTATCTTCCAGCGTATTAGTGACGACACCAATCATCGTCAGAAACTTCTCGATTGTTTCGTGACGTTTAAGTAAATACTCACCGGTTTTTTGTCCTCTCTCGGTGAATTCAACAGCCCCGTATTTTTCGTAGTTTAAATAACCCATTTCCGCAAGCTTTTGCACCATTTTGCTGGCGGACGGGGGTTGAACGTTTAATGCTTCTGCCAGATCACTGGTCCGGGTATACCCTTTAGCCTTTCCCAAACGGTAAGCCATTTCCAGATAATCTTCCATACTGGGTGTAAGAACATTATCCTCCTGGCTCTGCAGTGAATAACCGCGAACCGTATAAAACTTTCTGTCTTGAGAAACCACATCCATCCCCCCTAATCCTGTACTTATTTTATTTTCCCCCGGTCATTTATATGACCTGGTATCAAACCAAACCCAGCAGATAGGCAAGCTGTGCTACGGTGTAGCAAATGATGACACCTGTTACGGTAGGAACCAAAAAGGATATAACAGTCCATTTCAGGCTTTGGGTTTCTTTACGAATGGTCAAAAGCGTTGTTGCACAAGGCCAATGATTTAGCACAAAGAGCATCGTACAAACAGCAGTAAGCCAGGTCCAGCCATTTTCGACGAATAGCTGCCGCATAGACTCAAAGGATTCCAGTTCCAACATCGCTCCTTGAGACATGTAGCTCATAATCAAGATGGGTATTACAATTTCATTGGCCGGCAGACCGAGGATGAAAGCCATTAAGATAAAACCGTCCAGCCCCAATAAACGGGCAAAGGGATCAAGAAAACTTGCACCATGATTAAGAATACTCAAATCACCGATCGTAACGTTCGCCATTAGCCAAATAACCGCTCCGACGGGAGCAGCTACCACTACCGCTCGGCCCAGAACAAAGAGCGTACGGTCAAAAATCGAACGCACAATGATCCTGCCTACTTGAGGTTTTCTGTAGGGCGGAAGTTCCAGGGTAAATGAAGAAGGCAGACCTTTCAAAATCGTTTTGGAAAGAATTCCCGAAATTGCCAAGGTAAGGAAAACCCCCAATACTATTACGAACAGGACACTTAAAACAGTTCCGATGCTTTTAAATCCCCCCATATTATAAGCGATGAAAATGGAAGCAATGGCTATCAAAGTAGGGAAACGTCCGTTGCAGGGCACAAAATTATTTGTGATTATTGCAATCAGACGCTCACGGGGAGAATCAATAATGCGGCAGGCAATAATACCGGCGGCATTACAGCCAAATCCCATACACATGGTCAGAACCTGTTTGCCGTGGGCACAGGCCCGTTTGAAAAAGCTATCCAGATTGAAAGCCACTCTCGGCAAATAACCCAAATCCTCCAGTAAAGTAAATAAGGGAAAGAAGATAGCCATGGGGGGCAGCATTACGGAAACTACCCAGGCCAGGGTTTTGTAAATTCCTAGCACGAGAATGCCATGGAGCCAGACAGGAGAATCCCAAACCATAAATAACGCCGTGAGCTGTTCTTCCAGATAATTAAAACCCCTTGCCAGCATAGCTGAAGGTACATTGGCTCCTTCAACCGTAATCCAGAAAACCATACCCAACAGTACCAGCATAATGGGAATACCAAAGGCTTTGGAGGTAAGGATACTATCTATCTTTCTGTCCAGAGCATTATGCTGTTTGGTTTCATAGGTTACTGTCTCAGCACATATATCTTCTGCTAAATTAACGATACTTTCGACTAAACGGTCTTTGGTCCTGATGTCCTCGAGGTTTATTACGTCTCTGACAGAAGCCAGTGTATCCGATAGTCTTTCTTTTTTATCCGGCTCAAAACCCAGATCCAGATAATGGTCTAATGATTTTAACAAGGATCTATCTCCGTCAAAAAGACGCAAGGAAAGCCAACGCGAATTTATCTTCCCATTTACCGATTCTTTCACTATTGGTTCTAGGATCTCTACCGCCTTTTCCACATTCCTATCATATTCAACTCTCATGGGCTCAACGGTTATTTCTCCTGTAGCTACCTTTAAGACGGCATCTTTTAAATCGGCAAGACCTATACCGTCTCTGGCGTTAGTACCAATCACCGGTACCCCAAGTTTTACTGAAAGCCCTGCCAAATCTATCTTAATTTTCTTTCTTTTGGCCTCATCCATTAGGTTGACACAGACCACAACCTTCTCGGTTATTTCAATGACCTGTAAGGCCAGGTTAAGATTCCTTTCCAGACAGGTAGCATCTAAGACCACTACTGTGGCATGAGGTCTGCCAAAGCAGATAAAATCACGGGCCACTTCTTCTTCAACAGAACTTGCAAATAAGGAGTAGGTTCCCGGCAAATCAACAAGTACAAAGCTTCTGCCTTTATGTCGATATTTCCCCCGGGCATTAGTAACTGTTTTGCCCGGCCAATTTCCCGTATGCTGCTTTAATCCTGTCAAGCTGTTAAAAACCGTGCTTTTCCCCGTATTAGGATTCCCGGCCAGAGCGATGACAAGGTCATGGGGTGAGTCAAGCTTAACTTCAAACATCTCCTTGCCCACCCTCCTAAGAAAAACACTCGACCAGAATATTGGAGGCTTCTTCCGAGCGAAGAGCAATTACTGCTCCCCTAACCTGGTACGCGGTAGGATCACCGGAAGGGCTTTTTTGCAGTGCTTCTACTATTGTGTTGTTAATGAAACCCAAATCAAGCATCCTTCTTCTGGAGTTGTCGCGGGCTGTTAGTTGGGTCACTCTCCCAAAGCTGCCCGGGGATAACATATGCAAAGGTATTAACTTTTCTTTCATAAACAGAATTCCTCCCTCTTTTATGTTAAACAGGCAAAGTGTAGAGTAATAATGTTTCACGTGTTTAACTTTGACTAATAGTAAAATATGAACAAGGCTTTTATTCGGTGTCTGTCCGAAGGATCTTCCGGGCAGAGGTGCCACAGGAGGTGCCAAAGGGAGAGGGAGTAACTAAAGGGACGGTATTGTGGTTACCTCAAATAAAACGATAAAGTACCTCGTTCCATAATCCATGTAGAGCGAGGTGCTCTTCTTTACAATCAAAAACCTCATTAATATCTCTAAAATGAGTCATCAAGAAATTCAGGATATGTTAATATAATTTTTTTCACCTTTGCATCTTTGTTTATTTCTTCGTGATTTACCAAGCCATCTTCAATGTTAAAATTGAAGATTAGAGCCTGACCATTTTCAACTTGTTTTACTAACTTCGCTAAATCAACCGGGAATTTTATCTGGGAGTTTGTTGTATCTCCCTTGTTCCCTTCTTCTCCCAGATTAACACTTGGCTTTTCGGAAAAACCGGAGCAAGCTGTTATGGTTACCACGAGACCAACCATTAATAATGCTATAATTAGTTTTTTCTTCATAACATCGTATCCCCTTTGTTCATACATTAGGTTAACTAAAAGAACCGTCCCCCTGGTTATCCCTCTTTGCCATTGGTGTCAGTTTCGTCATAGTAGACAGAATAAAGTAAAAGAAAACGACAAAAAGGAATTTACTTTAACGATAGAGAAAATAGCCGTAGGGTGAGGTGGAAAAGATGGCCGGCAAATTATTTAAACCAAAATTACTGCGACGGAAGCGTATCGACAAAATACTGGAAGGGATTTTTCAAGTTCCGCTTTTTCTGTTGCTCTCTTCTATTGGCTACGGGAAGACAACAGCGGTAAAAGATTTCCTTAACTCAAAAAGGAACTGTCGCTACGCCTGGCTTTCTTTAAACAGCGGGGAATACGATGAGCTGTGGATGTGGCAGAAATTTTCTCAAAGCCTTGCAGACCTAAACCCAAAGCTGGCCAAACGCTTGGCCGAGTACGGATTCCCGCAAACCGCAGCAGATCTGGAACGTATCCTTGATCTTATAGAAAATATGTTGGCAGAGCGTACAGTTATAGTCATAGATGATTACCACGAAAACAGAAGTGAGCTTATGGACCGCTTGCTTACTTTCTTTGCCCGGGCCGCTGTTGATAATCTGCATATAGTACTGATCAGCCGCTCACTTCCGGAAATCCCGGTAGAAGAGCTGGCCTTGAAGGGTCTGTGTATCGAGCTTTCCCAGGACAGCTTTGAATTTAACGAGGAAGAAACAGGTACGTTGTTTGCTCAAAACGGATTTATACTCACCCCGGAAGAACTGGACAGGCTATATAAAAAAACAGACGGCTGGGTAACCGCTATCTACCTGGCTTTGCTCAAATATGCCGAGGATAAAAGAATTGAGGATATCAAAGACGTCACACGGTTGATAAAGACAGCTGTCTACGATAAATTTAACGAGGAGACCCAGGATATTCTGCTAAAACTTTCTCTTTTAGACAGCTTCACCCTGGAGGGTGCAATTTATGTGACGGAAAATCAAAAAGCAGGCGAATTGATCCACGAAATTGCCGTGAAAAACTGCTTTTTACGATATGACAATAAAAACAAAGTTTACACCATACATGCCATCTTAAAAGCAATGCTGAATGAGTTGTTTGCCATTTTAGATCTGGATAAACACTCTTTGCTGGCCCGTTGCGGCGATTATTGCGTCAGAACGGACAAGTGCATCGAGGCTATTGACTTTTACCGCCAGGCGGGATCCTTTGGAAAAATTCTGGATATTTTTGAACGCCCCGGTTCCACGGAAGTTTTTGACCGGGCTCCCCAGACCGTGATCAGGGCTTTTACCGACATGGACAAAGCCCTTAAGCTTTCCCGCCCTCTGGCTTACCTCACCTACGTTTACTGTTATCTCGGAGTCATAGATCCCGCGGAAGGAGTCCGCATGTTATATGAAGCCAAAGCATTTTACGAGGCCAAACAAAACCTGGTGGACAAAGAGCAAATCCTGGGAGAAATTGCCCTGGCGGAAAGCGTGCTGCAATTTAACGACGCGCCGCGTATGAGCGAATATCAGAAAAAAGCCTACGACCTGTTTGGCGGAACCAGTTCCCGCATTGCCAACGCCACCGAGAGCTTTACCTTCGGCTCACCCCATACCCTTTATCTCTACCACAAGGAAAAGGGCAAACTGCTGTCTCTTGTGGAGACTATCGAAGAAAATACCTATTATTATACCCATGTGGCTAACGGATGCGGAACGGGCTTCGAGCACGCGGCCCGTGCGGAATACTGTCTGGAAACGGGCGACCTGGTCCAGGCTGAACTGGCAGCATATAAAACGATTTTCAAAGCCAGGACAAAGAATCAACTGTGCCTGGTTATCTGCGGCAGTCTCTGCCTGGCCCGCTTGGCTATTCTGCACAACAAACCACAGGAGGCCTTATCCGGACTTAGCGCGCTGAAGCCTGAAATTGAAGCCGGAGGCAATCCCTTTTTGCTCAATTGCCTGGATATAGCCACAGGCTACATCGCCGGCTTGCTGGGGAACCTGGGGCAAATTCCCAGGTGGCTGAAGGAAGGGTCCCTGTCCCAAGGAAATATCTTTTATCAGGGCATGGGTATTAACTATATAGTGAGCGGCAGGGCAGCAATCATCAGACAAAGCTATGCAGAACTGGAAGTCATTGTAGAAACCATGCGGGAAGCATACCGTCCCAACCATCACATTCTTGGTCTCATCTATGCCGGAATCTATGGGGCGGTAGCAAAAAAACACCTATTCGCAGGGCATGAAGCTCTGCAGGAATTACTTCCGGTAATAGAATCGGCCCAGGCTGACGATATTGTCTTGCCTTTTGCCGAAAACCTGCCGGAAATTAGGCCGCTCTTACAAAAGATTAATAAGAACCAATATGGTTCCTGGCTGGATAAGGTCTTACAACTTGGCGAACAGTACATGACAGTCCTGGAAAAGACCGGTAAACCGGCATTTCAAGAACCACTGACCAACCGGGAAAGCCAGGTGCTGATTCTGCTATCTGACGGCCTTTCACAAAAAGAAATAGCCGCTAAACTATATCTCTCCCTCAACACCGTCCGCAGGCATCTGCAAAACGCCTATGATAAACTGGGCGTCAGTAACAAGACCCTGGCGATTAATAAAGCAAGAGAATTAAGAATAATCATGTAAAAATGGTCCTTTTATGTGATACTTAAAAGCAAAAAGCCTCTTATACTGACAGTATAAGGGGCTTTTTTGTTATTAATTGCCCGGAACTATTCATCTGAAGAAAGGTTGTGAAATTAGATATGAAACGCAAATTTCTTGCCTTGCTGCTGACAGCGGCAATGGTGCTGACATTGTTGCCGACAGTGGTTCTTGCAGCGGGCGACGCTTTTGATGTGGAAGGTGGCACGGGCTATACATACGGACTGGATGGTGTGCTGACCTTTACTGCTCCAGGTGAGTACACGGTGTCCATGGCAACACCAGGCTCATCGACTACCACGGATACAATCGTTGTGAATGCTCCCGGGAGCTCAGCAGAGACTCCCGTCAGCATTACCCTGCAAGGCGTGGACATCAACGTATCAGGCACACCCCTTGCCTGCGCCTTTGACGTCAAAGACGGCTCCACCGTCAGTCTCACCCTTAGCGGTACAAACACACTGACAAGCGGTGACCACGCAGCAGGCCTGCATGTGCCCTCCGGCGCTGCCCTGATCATAGGCGGCGACGGTACGCTTACCGCAAACGGCGGAGGCGGGAGCATGTTTGAAAATGACGGTGGCGCAGGCATTGGCAGCAGCACGAGAGAGAACAGCGGAGCCGTCACCATCACCGGGGGTACGATCATAGCAGAAGGCGCTCAGTACTCCGCAGGCATCGGCGGCGGCTATTATGGCACCAGCGGCACGGTCAATATCTCTGGCGGCACGGTCACCGCAAATGGCCAAAACGGCAGTGCAGGCATCGGCGGCGGCAGTAGAGGCGGCGGTGGCACGATCAATATCACCGGCGGATCTGTTACGGCGGAAGGCCGTTCCTGGGGCCCCGGCATCGGCAGCGGGGGGTATTATACCGGAACTGACACCACAGTGACGATAAGCGGCGGCACGGTTAACGCTACCGCTAAGACCCACGGCGCAGGTATCGGCGGCGGCTTTCGCGGCAACGGTGGCACGATCAGTATCAGCGGCGGCACGGTTATTGCCCAGGGAGGCAAATACGGCGCGGGCATTGGCGGCGGCAGATATGATTCCTTCTCCACCGCGTCTTACGGTGCTTATGAGATCAGTATCAACGGCGGTACAGTCACTGCAATGGGCGGTGATGGAGGAGCAGGTATCGGCAGCGGCTTTAACGGCAAAGACGGGGATGTCAGCGGCGGTACAGTCTATATCACCGGCGGTACCGTAACAGCCGAGGGCGGAAACGCGGTCACAACAATTGCCGACGGTGCCCCGACCAGCGCCGGCGGTGGCGCAGGCATCGGCGGCGGCTGCAACGGCAGCGGCGGTGATGTCTATATTTCCGGCGGCAGTGTCAAAGCCTCCGGCGGTGACGGGATTGGCACAGAGGATATCGGAAAGGGTTATACGGGAGCATCAGACGGCAGCCTGAAAAACTTTGCTGCTGCGGATGGCGTTGACGTTTACCCGGCCGAGGTGACGCTCAGCGGCGTGAGTGCCGCAACGGCGGTGTCCTCGATTATTACCGATGCGGCCTATGCCTATGGAACAGAGGATATACAGACCGATTCGAGCGGTAAGCTGTACCTCTATCTGCCTGCCGGTAAGAAAACCACGACGGCGGTAACACTGCCAGCGGCTTCGACATATACGGGCGAGGTCGTGACGACGACTGATCCCATCACATCGTGCGGCACGCTGTCGCCCTCGGCCGACGTGGACACCTACGCCGAGTTTACGACGGCGGTCGCAGCCGCAAATATTGGAACCATCAACGTCATCGGCAGTTTCGCCTTGGAGGCCAATGTGACCATCGGGCGATCGGTGACCGTCACCTCGGCAAACGGCTCGGTTATCACGGTCGGGTCGCATTGCCTGCTCGTCAGCGGGGCAGCAACGGATGTAACTCTGAGCGGCAATCTCATTGTGACCGGCAGCGGCACTGTTATTTCCGTCGGTGCTAACAGCGCATTCACTTTAACCGGCGGCACGGTTTCGGCAAGCGGTAACAACAGTCGTGGCATTTTTGTTCAGTCACAAGGTGAGGCCTATGTCAACGGAGGCTCGGTTTCAGCCAGTGGCGAGAATGCATATGGCATTCTTCTTGGAACGGGAGACTCCATGGCTAATCTCTACATCGATATGTCTAATACCCCCTCTATTGATGAGGTTTATTTTGATTCGTTCGTACCAACCCCAACCTCGTTCCTCCTTGGACCTCTTCCCACGCCTTTCTCCGCTGCGCTGGGAGAGGCAACAGCGGTGTACCTTACAGGGGTTGGAGAAGGAGCAGACTTTCAAATCCACACCTTATGGGCTACCCCGCCACCGGGTACCAGTGAGGAGCTTAATGCGGCCTCTGTGCCACCAGACGACAGTAATACATTCGCAGTAACCCCAAATGCAGTCGGCGACTACAACCTTGTCCTTTTTGGATCGACGGCTCGCAGCAACATTTTCATCACAATTCCCGTTACAGTAACGTCAGGCTTTGCCGGCGGAGATGGCACGGCAGGAAACCCCTTCCAGATTGCCAATAAGGAGCAACTGAACCGGGTGCGTAGATTTTTAGGCTCAGCGCATACAAATAAGTATTTTAAACTGACGGAGAATATCAATCTTGGCGTGGTTCCGTATAATACGGGTGAAGGCTGGGAGCCGATTGGCAATAATGATGATGGCACAAATAATATGTTCCAAGGAAACTTTGACGGCAATGGCAAAACCATCTCCGGCTTATTCATTGATCGAACTGATGACGCCGTGGGCCTGTTTGGCGTATGCTCTGACGCCAATATCCAAAACCTGGGCCTCATTGGTGTGAACATTACAGGTAATAATAATGCAGGCTCCCTGGCAGGGTATCTGGGTGAAGCAAGTGCTGTCACCAATTGTTACGCCACAGGCACTGTGACCAGTGGATCTAATCCCGTCGGCGGTCTAATTGGGGTCGTAAGCAACAGCACTATTACTAACTCCTACGCCACATGCTCGGTTACCGGCAACACTGCCGGTGGCCTGGTTGGCGGCATGGGCGGCACTTCTGTGATTACTAACAGCTACGCTGCAGGTTTCGTGACCGGGCAAAATTATCCCGGCGGCCTGGTAGGAGATAAACTAAGCGATAGTACAGTAACGGCATCCTACTACAATAGCCAAACCAGCGGACAATCCGACAACGACGGCCGGGGAGAACCAAAGACCTCGAGCCAATTGGTCCAAGAGGCGACCTTCAGCGGATGGGATTTCACGGCAGATACCGGCGTCTGGGTTATTGATGAAGGTGCCTCCTATCCTTACCTGCGGTCTCCCATTCCTACTCTCAAACCTGCGCCGCCTGCCGCCACCGGCGTGACTGTAACCCCGGAAACGCTGACGCTGACTTACGGTGATACCCCTGTAACACTGACAGCTACTGTCGTGGGTCCGGTCGGCAGTCTTGATACTGTGACCTGGACCAGTACGGCAACAAGCGTGGCCACAGTGGACAGCTCAGGCGCAGTAACTCCGGTGAGCGTTGGTACAGCCACTATTACCGCAACCTCTGTCTTCGGCGGAATCAGCGATGCAGTCGCAGTAACAGTGAATCCAAAGACGCTGACCCTTACAGGCAGCTTCACCGCTCAAAACAAAATATATGACGGTAACACCGCTGCAACGATTGATCCGGCCGGGCTGACACTGACAGGGGGTATTCTCGGCGGTGATGAGGTCGGACTAGGTACAATAACAGCTACATTTGCCGATGCAAATGTAGGCGCATGGGACGTGAGTCTGACTGGCGTTATTCTAACCGGTGCTGCTGCCGATAACTACACTGTCGACTTCTCTGGTGTTTCTCCAGTCACTGCAAGCATCAATAAAGCCACTCCTGCGACACCCCTTGCCCCGACGCTGGATTATAAAACCCATACCATTGTAGTTTTGACAGCCAACCCGCTCCACGAATTCCGGGTAGACGGTGGGAACTGGCAAGACAGCAATATGTTCACCGGCCTTTCCCCCGCCACTACCTATAACTTTACGGCCCGGGTGAAGGAAACGGCCAATAATTTGGCATCACTTGCAAGCGATTCATTAACAGAACACACCTATTCCATGACTTATGCCGTGACCTATCACCCCAACGGCGGCAGTGGCACAGCGCCGACAGAGATAAATAAACCTGAGGGTGTTGCCTTTGCGGTCAAAGCCAATAGCTTCACCGCTCCCTACCGCAAGCAGTTTAAGGGATGGAACACTGCGGCGGACGCGCAAGGCACGGCTTACGCTCCGGGTACGTTAATCACCATGCCTGCAGCCGACTTGAACTTGTACGCGATTTGGGAGACGGTTCCCGGCAGTGACGATGGTGGAAGCTCCACTGACTCAACACCTCCTGCTCCGATTACCACAATAAGGCAATATATTAATGCCCAGACCGGTGTTAACGTGGGCATGGACGGCGTGAGTATAATTGTACCGCCCAAAACCCTGCCCGCCAACGCGACCTTAAGCATTACCAAGCTGACGACTGAGCAGACAGAAAACGACCTGCCTCAAGGTTTGCAGCTTAAACTGGGCAGCGAGGTCTACGAGATCAGCACTGACGGCGAGCGGAACTTTGGCGACAAAAACATTACCATCAAGATAAACTATGACCCAGCTAAGATTGCCGCAGGCGAAACGCCGGTCGTTGCTTATAAAGACGAAGCCACCGGCTCATGGGTAACACTACCCACTACCCTTGAACAGGGGACGGACGGTCAGTGGTATGCTACGGTCAAGGTTAACCACCTCACTAAGTTTGTCGTATTCTCCGCCAAACAGCAGGTAGTTGCCCTGACCATCGGCCAACTGTTGGCCACGGTGAACAGCATGTCTATTAGCCTGGATGCAGCTCCCGTCCTGGATACAGTCGCAGGTCGGACTCTGGTTCCCATCCGCTTCATCAGTGAAGCCTTGGGAGCTCAAGTGGTCTATGACGCAGCTGGCCGCCAGGTCAAAATCACTGACGGCATCAAGAAAATCCAGCTAATCCTGGATTCCCGCACAGCCTTTGTTAACGGGCAGGGCGTCCAGCTAGACTCCGCTCCGGTCTCCCGGCCTCCCGGCCGCACCTTTGTGCCCCTTCGTTTTGCAGGTGAAGCCTTAGGGGCAACGGTAGACTATAATGGTACTACCAAGGTAATAACCATCACCAGGGCGAAGCTCTAATAAGACACAGTGTGAATCCATTATAAAAAATGGTGCTTTTATGTGATACTTAAATGCAAAAAGCCCCTTATACTGACAGTATAAGGGGCTTTTTGTCCTGTTTAAACGCTGCCAAAGGGGCGATAAAAATGAGCAAAATACACTCGGTACTATTAACGGAGGATTATAAAATCGCCGTAGAACTGGAGAACGGCTCCAGCTTCGTTTATAACATGAGACATAAGCTGCAGACAATGCGCTTTGCGGCCCTGAGCGACAAGGAATACTTCCAAAAGGGCTGCCTGGTGGGCGATGACTGCATCCAATGGAGCGACAGTCTGATGCTCTATACCTATGAGATGCTGGACAGTATGAAAAGGTGAATGGGCACGGGAATTCCCCCGATGTTAGCACTGAAATATTGACCTTAAGAACATATTTTAAGAGGGAGTGAAAACATGATACTGAAAATCGGAACAATAACAAGAAGGAAAATCATAGCGTTTCTGCTCGCGGCGGTAATGACATTCAGCCTGTTGCCCGCAGGGTTGCCAGCGGCGGAAGACGGCGGCGCAACGCTGATCCCATCCGGTGATTATACCATATCGTCCGACGGGGCCTACCGGCTGGCCGAAGGCTACAGCGGCATCATCACCATTGCCCCCGATGCCTACGGAGTGACGGTGATGGGCTCAGCGGACGGGAAGAATCATCCGGATACAAGTATTAAAATAGCGGAAAGGCCGCTACCTCTTCAGCTTACCATAGAGGACCTTAAGCTTACCGCGCCGGAAGGCAAGCCCGGGATTGACTTTGGCAACGCCCCGGGCGTAAACTATGAAAAGTGGCCGTATAACCTGAACAACGCCGGGCAGCCGGCTCCTTACTCCCTGGCTAACCTGCTTCGCATCGGCGGGGATTGCAGCGTGACCGGGGGCAAGGGTAGAGCAGGCGTCTTTGTGGGCGACGAAGTCCTGCTTATGATTGATAAGGTTACCGGCCGGACTGAGGTCCAGGCCAGCCTAACTGCGGTGGGAGGCGAGCAGGGGGCCGGTATAGGCGGCGACCGGGGATTCAGTGGAGGCTCCGTTACCATCAACGACGGCACGATTACCGCAACCGGTGGTGATAAGGGAGCGGGACTGGGCGGTCTGGTTGGCACCATTACCATCAACGGCGGTACGGTTACGGCCACAGGCGGCCAGGATGCTCCGGGCCTGGGCAATCTCATCAATATTGCCACTGATGTGTCTCCTGTTACCCGAAAATATAATCTAGATTTGGAAACATTAGTGCGTACAAGTTCTTTTGTTATACCGGGAGAAACCATTATCATCAACGGCGGCACGGTCACGGCAGACGGTAACAACGAAGCGGGTATTTCCGCCATGGGAGGACTCAAAATAAACCAATTAATAAACGGATCGATGATGATCGTTGATTATAGAAAACATAGCTTAGGCAGATTAACCGTCAATGGAGGCTCCGTTACGGCGCGCGGGAGCGGTAAAACGAATATGATGCCGGGCATCAGCGGCAGACGGATAGAATTAAACGCAGGCTTAGTATCCGCATTTAGCGGCAATGGCCCGGGGATCAGCGGGGTTGCAACGACGATCAACGGCGGAACGGTTATGGCCTCGGGCGGCAGTTCCCCCAATGAATTTCAAGACTTTATAAATGATAACCTTGGTCAACTAATAGACATGATGGATTCTTCGGAGGATATCGAGATACCGAAGGAGGCCTCCCTTGACTTTGAAGCACTAGACGGCATGTTCAGGTCCATGGCCGATATGCTTTTGGGCGAATTATTCGGCTTCGGCGGAAACGGGGGAGGAGCCGGCATCGGTTTATGGGTGACAGACAGCCTGATTATCAATGACGGTATCGTGATAGCCCAGGGAGGACCGTCTTCGGCCGGTATCGGCGGGAGTGTTATGGGAGGCATGGCCGGCATGTTTGCCGGTTCTATGGATAAAGACTTTACTCCCGGTCTCATCACTATTAACGGAGGCCTGGTTTCGGCATCGGGCGGCAGCGGCGGAGCCGGCATTGGCGGCGGTTACAAACAAAGGGCAGAGGGGATTACTATCAGCGGGAATCCCACTGTAATTGCTACCCGTGGCAGCGACGGCGCCCAGGATATCGGGGCCGGAGAAGGGGGCCCTGAAACGCTTCTTAGAGATCATTTAGGCAAAGCTCTCTCCTATATAAGGCTGGAGGTCAAAGACAAGACGACCGGTCAGCCCCTGCCGGACAAAAAAGTCACGGTGGACGGCAAATTCTATTTTTCCAATAAGGACGGTCTGCTAGGCTTTTTTGCACCCCGGACAACCCGGGCTTCGGCGGGCAGAAAAGGGTATTCCGCGCCGACTAAGATTATGGTTACAGCCCTTGCCTCTTCAGCCTTTCCGGGCGCTGCCACGGAAATTATTCCCTCGGAGCAAAATATCAGGGCGGCGATCGACTTGGACTTCTACCTGCAAGACATAGCCTTGCAAGGGATAAGCGAGGATAATCCCAGCGGCGTGCTCCTTCAGCCAGTCCCGGACTTTGATCCTCAGCAGACGAGCTACGCCTTGGATGTGGAAAACACGGTTACGAGCCTGAAAGTTATCCCGGAAAAAGTGGCGGGCGATCCTGTTACAGCCATTCAGGTCAACGGCCGCCAGGTGAAATCAGGCGAGGCGGCGCTTGTTCCCCTGCAAACAGGAGAAAACAACATCCTGATTACGGTAACGCTTCCCCCTGAGGAATGGGCCGCAGGAGCCGCTCTTCTTAAAAAGGAGTATCTTATTAAAGTCAATCGGGCTAACTTGAGTAACCTTCCTCTCCTTGTTTTGCGGGAGTCCAATCTGCCCCTTGACGAAGGAGACACTTTCCTGGCCCGCTATGCCCTGGAATTGCCCGTACTTAAAAGCACCGCTCATGTCATGAGGGAAGCATCAGAAAGCGCCGTTCTTAAGGACGTCCCTGGTTACGGCGGAGAATCCATGCCCAGTCTGTCAGACAACACCTGGCCGGGAACCTGGACCGGGGCCTGGCGGGGTACGGTTGACTATGGCGACGGATCGGGTCTCCAAGCCATAGTCCTGCGGGAGGACGGCTCCTTTGACCTGGAGCACCGCTACGGGATGGGCGGTGACTATCTCGTAAAGATAGTCCTGACTTACGAAGACTCGGGGCTGGTGACCGGCGGCCAGAATGTGAAGGTTAACTATGTCGCGCCGCAGCTTCTGGGAGCAGACATTACGGGCGAGCCTTTCGACGAAGGGGGAATCCGCGTTGATAAAAACGTTGACACTAACGAAGGCGATCTCCTGGTCCTGGAAGGCGCAGTGTCTGACCCCGGCGACAACCGCTGGGTCCTGACCGTGGATTTCCACGATACTCTGGGACCGTTGGCGGTGCCGCTCAGGAAGGATAAAACCTTCACCCTTCAGAACACCTTTTATGACCCGGCATCCGTCTCTACCGGCAAAGCACGTTTTTCCAGGCCTACTTTCCATTACCTGGATTTTCTGGTTAAGGACAATACTGGCTTGACAGGAGCGCGTCGTATCAAGGTTAATGTGAAGAATGTGGCTCCCTCCGTCGCAGCCCAGGGCGCATCGCTGGCCCAGCGGGGGATTGTCTTCAGCGGAGCAGGTTCCTTCAGCGACCCCGGCCGGGATCTCTGGCAGGGTACTGCAGACTATGGGGACGGCAGCGGGCCGCAGGCTTTAGCTCTGAATGCTGATAAAACCTTTTCACTTAATCATGTCTACATGCAAACAGGAAATTTCATCGTTACCGTGCGGGTGGAAGACCAGGATGGGGGCGTGGGTACGGCCTCCTTCCCGGTGAAAGTGAAAGACTATGTTTTTGCCATAGAAGCGGGAGCGGATACGTCCATAAATGAAGGGGAGGCCCTTATTCGCAGCGTCTCCGTGCGGGGTCCGGCAACAAAAGTACAGAAGGTCACCGCAGACTACGGCGACGGGTCTGCAATTGAGAATCTTGCCCTGGGTCCCGTGAATCAGTCCGGGACGCAAAATATGAGTGAGACTGTAGCCGCGATTACGGCTTCAGCTTGGGATATTCCCAGCGCCCATCCCCAATACTTACCGATTATCGGTCAGCTCAACCTCAAGCACACTTATGCGGACAACGGAAAGTATGCCGTAACCGTGAAGCTGACCGATACGGATGGAGATGTATATGAAGCCGGCTTCCAAGCGGAGGCGGCTAATGTGGCCCCAGTGGTCGGCATCGAGAGCGGCACGGATTATTGGACAATGGAGACCTTCACCTTGACCGGCTCTTTTAATGACCCCGGCTCCGACACCTGGACTGGTACCGTTGATTTCGGGGACGGCACTGGCGGCAGGGAACTGATCCTGAATGATGATAAGACCTTCAATGTCAGCCATAGTTACAATTCTTCGGGTTCTTACACCATCACCGTGACCGTCACCGATGACGATGGGGGCATAGGTCAGGCCACCCAGCGGGTGTCGGTGAGGTCCCGCGGTGGTGGGATTTCCTTGGATGCGAACCTCTATTCACTGGATATAGGAGCGCCTTTTGCACCCGCATTTAATCGAAATGTTACGGAGTATACGGTCACCGGCGCTGTTGGTGCTACGCAATTAACAGTCACCGCCCATCCACAGGCGACGATAAGATTCAGGGTTACACCCAATCCAACATTTAACGTTATACCGCAAGAAACGCCGACAAGTATCGATATTACTGCGGCAGACCTGATAATAGAAGTCACTGCCGAGAATGGCGACACAAAGACATATACAGTTGATAATACACCATAGGAGCGGTGAAAGCCGCCTGAATTCCAGCCCAGGCAAATCAGGCCGTGATTCAAAAAATCGCGGCCTGCCTGTCCCATAGACGATAGTATATAATGACAATCCCCCCTGGGATTTTTTCTTTTATCTTGGCTAAAATATTCCTATATATCTTTTTTACTAAGGAGTCGTTGCCCATGACAACTAAAACAAAAACACCCAATCACCTAGTGACGGAAAAATCCCCTTATCTCCTACAACATGCCTACAATCCCGTTGACTGGTTTCCTTGGAGTGACAGCGCTTTTGATAAAGCCAAAGCGGAAGATAAGCCCATCTTCCTCTCTATCGGCTATTCCACTTGCCATTGGTGCCACGTGATGGAAAGGGAATCCTTTGAAGATGAGAAGGTTGCAGAAGTGCTGAACGAAGGCTACGTTGCTATCAAGGTAGACCGCGAAGAACGACCCGACATCGACCATTTGTACATGACCTTTTGCCAGGCTATGACAGGTCAGGGAGGGTGGCCGCTGACGATAATTATGACGCCGGAAAAAAAGCCTTTTTTTGCAGGAACATATTTCCCCAAACGTGGAAGAATGGGAATTCCGGGCTTGATCGAGATATTAGAAAGGGTCAAAGAATCATGGTCCTATGACAACAGTCTGCTGGTCGGTTCAGGAAACGAGGTAACAGAAGCAATTCTTGCCGAAAGCCTTACACCGCAGCAGGGGAAATTAAAGCCGGAATTGTTGGATGAAGCTTTCCGCACTTATCGCGCAGCTTTTGACAGTTCCTACGGAGGTTTTGGCAGAGCCCCTAAATTTCCCTCTCCCCATAACTTGGCTTTTTTACTTCGTTATGGCAAGGCTGAGGGTGACAAAGAGCCCACCGTAGCTAAAGAAGCTTTACGTATGGTGGAAAAAACCCTGGACTCAATGTATCAGGGAGGGCTGTTCGATCATATCGGTTTTGGCTTCTCCCGCTACTCTACGGACAAGAAATGGCTTGTCCCCCATTTTGAAAAGATGTTGTACGATAACGCCTTGCTTTCCCTTGTCTATGTGGAAGCGTACCAGGTCACCAAGAAGCCTCTCTACCGTGAGGTAGCGGAAAAGACCTTCACTTACATCCTGAGGGACATGACCTCCCCTGAGGGCGCTTTTTATTCGGCTGAAGATGCTGATTCCGAAGGGGAAGAAGGTAAATTCTATCTTTTGACCCCGGAAGAAATCATAGATATCTTAGGAGAGGAAAAGGGACAGCTATTTTGTCGGGTTTATGACATCTCCTCACAGGGTAATTTCGAGGGTAAAAGCATCCCTAACCTGTTAGATAAGAACCTGGAAGATTCTTTGATCAAAGATAATCTTTCCTTGTTAGAAGAATGCCGCCGACAGGTTTTTTTAGCCAGGGAAAAAAGGATACATCCCTATAAGGACGATAAAATCCTGACCTCCTGGAATGCTTTGATGATAACAGCCTTTGCCGTCGGAGCCAGAGTTTTCGATAACAAGGATTACCTTGCTGCGGCGGAAAAAGCGGTCGAGTTCATCTTTAAACACCTACAAAAGCCGGACGGCAGACTGTTAGCCCGTTACCGAGATAATGAAGCCGCCTATCCGGGATATCTGGATGATTACAGCTTTTTGACTTGGGCCCTGATTGAGCTCTACCAAACAACCTACCGCCCGGGGTATCTGAAAAAGGCCCTAAAGCTTAATTCCCTTATGTTAAAACTGTTTTGGGATGGGGAAAACGATGGGCTTTTTATGGTCGGCGAAGACGGCGAAGCTTTATTAGCCCGCCCCAAGGAGATATACGACGGGGCAACTCCTGCCGGCAACTCGGTTGCTGCTATGAACCTGCTGCGTTTAGCCGCTCTGACAGGGACACATGAACTGCATGAAAAAGCGGAAGAAATATTTCTATCCTGCGGAGGTGAAGTACGGGAAAGCCCTTCCGGTTATGCGTTTCTTTTGCAGGCCTTTCTCGGTTCGCAAAAACCCTTCCGGGAAATAGTGATTGTTAGCGGTACAAAAACGGAGAAAAGCAAAGAAATGATCAGTGTCCTGCAAAAAAAATTTTTACCGGACACGGTAAGTCATTATTTGTCTTCGCAAAGAGATGAACTCCTCGAGGTAGTCCCGTTTTTACGTAATTATAATAGTATAGAAGGTAAACCAACCGTCTATATTTGTGAAAACGGAACCTGCTCCGCACCATTTGTCGGGTCAGAAAGATTTAAAGAGAAACTGAGGTGAAGCAACTTAACCAGAGGGACGGTTCTTTTGGTTACTCTATCGTTGGTTATCAGTGGTTATCTCAAACACTGTAAAACTAGGTACGGCCCGTTGCCATTCTCTTTATTCAAGCGGCTTGAATTCGCAAATTCCGGTATCCACAGCACCTCGTTCTCATCGGCAATCATTAAAAGCCCATCACGTTCTCTGCGCGGCACCTTTTTATCTATAAGAAACTCCTTCAGTTTTTTGGCCTTATTCCTCCCCGGGGGCTTAAAGCGATCTCCTTCTTGTCTGGCTCTCGCATAAAGGATCTTATCAGGCTCTCCCCAGGGCAGAAAGACCGTATTCTCCGTTAACTGCGGAACTTGATGAGTTAAAGAGGCCCGAATGAATTGATTTGTTTCGTCAATATATGTATCCCCGGGAATGTTGAGCACTCTTTTTTTTATGATAACAGGCTTTTTTCCCTTATCATCAAAAGCAGGATAAATGGCTATAGCCTGATACTCTTTTTCCACAATAATTTTTCCCGGCAGGCACAAGACCTTTCCCACCTGCTTTTCTTCCGCCAACTGCCTCACCTCTTCCACATGAAGGTAGGGCAGCCCCCTGTTTTGCGCTACATGCGCATAAGCGCGACGGACTATTCTCCTTTGCAGGGCAACTGACAACTGAGACCATTCAGGCAATAACACTCTTGCCCTGTGCTGTGTACAGGAGAGACATTTAGCAGCAGCCTCTTTTTCCTGTTCTTTCATATTTTCTTCCTCCGCCCAGAAAATCTGGGCGGTTCTATTTAAAGTTTCTGCCAGATTGGGATTAACATTTTCCTCAAGCCAGGGAATCAGTTGGTTACGAATTTTATTTCGTAGGTAAACATTCTTCATATTGCTGGGATCCCTTCTCGGCTCGAGCTCATGCTCATGGCAATACTGTTCAATCTCTTCACGTCTGACAAACAGCAAAGGCCTGATAAAGGGCCCGTTGATAGGCAGTATCCCGCCCAGCCCCTCTCCGCCTGCACCCGATAAAAAGTGGATCAAAACGGTTTCCGCCTGGTCATCGGCATGGTGGGCAAGAGCAATTTTATCGGCCTTCTTTTCTTCGAGCAATTCGAGAAAAAACTCTCTTCTGGCTAAGTGCCCGGCATCCTGGGCTGAAAGACCTTTTTCTTTTGCCCGAGCGGGCACATCCACCTTTTTAACAGTACAAGCCAAACCCCATTCCAAAGAAGTATTTCTAACCCATTCCGCCTCTTCCTCCGCCTCTTTGCCCCTAAAGCAATGGTCTAAATGAGCAACATGCACACTTATTCCCAATCTTTCTTGGAGCCTGCACAGCAAATGAAGCATCACCAAAGAATCAGGCCCGCCGGAAACGCCGGCAATAACCGTCTCCCCTTTCTTAAGTAAATCATATTTATTTATTGCAGCCCATACTTTTTCTAATAACAACCATATCACTACCCCAATACGTCTATTCGTACACTTCATTTTACCAAAAAAAAGGGGAACCTTCCACCAAGGCTCCCTTACCTATATTTATATTACCTCGTTATATTACCTCGTAATTGACTTCTCTGCTTCATTCATCTATAGCTTCAATACGGGCTATTTGAACGCACATGTCATCCCCGGCCCGGTTTCCTCCTGCTTTTTTGGCCAAGTATAATAAATTTCTGGCCGCTCGTTGGGTGTTAGTCATGTTGATCTTTTTTAGAACCTCCTCAAACCATCCTGCGGGTCCCCCGGCGTTATTGATGGCATCCCAGACACCATCGCTCATCATAATGATGATATTACCCGAGCTTATCATATGCCGAAAGGTTTTGGTCCTGATACTATCCAAAATCCCTGCCGGCGGTGCCTGGGCTTGTACCACCGTTAGCCCCCCATGGTTGCAGATGATAGTGGGGGCACTGCCTATTTTTATAAAATCCGTCAAGCCGTTGACCCTGTTAACTACAACGATGTCCAAGGTGACAAACTTTTCCTGACCCGACCTTAACAGCATCACGGTATTTATCGTCTTAATAATGGTATCGTATGAAAACCCGGAACAAAAGAGCTTTTCCAATAAGGCCACAGCAGTTGAGCTTTCAAGACGCGCTTCCTTACCTACGCCCATGCCGTCGCTCATAACAAGCACGAACCTGCTGTCAGGAAGGGTAAAAGCCGTACAAATATCCCCCGCTACTTGTACTCCATCCTTTGGGCACTGAGCGCTTCCTACTTCTACCCGATAAGAACAACCAGGTGTCAAAGTATATTCACAGCATCCGGCAGAACTGTCTGAACAGCATTGCTGCCTTTTTACGGAATAGGGCCTACCCATCAGCTGAGAAATATTAGGAGCAACCATGGTTTTACACCAACTCTGATCATCACACCTCTTTTGAGTTACACAGATTTCCTTTATCCCTTCCGATATTTCTCTCACCGCAATTCCTTCAACCACAAGGCCCTTTCTCTTCATTTCCTCATCGAGCAGGATTTCCAAATCTCTATCACGTGCAGTTTCCATTATCAGTTCCTTTGAGAGGTCTTCCAGCACACTGCCCAATCCTTCAACTTGACTTTTCACCAGTTCCCGGCAACTTTCATTCTCTTTTTCGTAATTTTTGATCGTCCTTAGCAATTCCATTTCGGAATCCAAAGTTATACTGAGTTCTCGCAACCTCCGACAGCGCTTTTGTATATTGACCCCAAATTCTTTGCCACCTTCGGCACCTGCCTCTCCCACTTTTACACAAACCTTAAGCATATCCTGATATGTTTTACTAAAATCCTGCTCCCAGCAAATGCGACGCAAACTGCATCCCTCACAGACCTTGGTAGCAACCCTGTTAATTATCGCATCTAGTTCTTTGTTTCCATCTTCTTTTTTCACATCTGCCGAAAAGCTGTTTTTCAATTCATAGAAAACCTGAGCCATTCTTTCCATGCGCGCAGCCAGCTCTGTTTTCCATTCCTCAACAGACGAACCATAACTATCGCTTTGCATAAGTATGCCTTTCTTAAGCGTGCCGGCACGAAGCAGCAGAAAACCAGCTGCCGCAACCGCCGTTTCGGTGATAGCCCTCATCAGTTCAAGTTGTTCGCTGAAAAAAAGCGATAACAAAAGATTTGCCAGGGTAAAACCAATAATTACCCCTGGTTTGGCAAAAGCATTAAAAACACCGCCCAAGAGACCGGCTAAGGCATAAAAGGCAATAGGTCCGGTTGTCAGCGTCCCCTGGAGGCTCGGAATGAGACCAACGGCAACACCTACCGCAGCTCCTCCTCCCGGTCCCCCTAAATATGCTGCCCAAAGCACCAGCCAGCGGCTGATAACACTTTGTATCCCAATATTCCATATCCCAAGACCGGATATTCCCACTAATCCACCCAAAACGATTACCCCTAAGCTTGTACTCTCCTCAACCGACAATTTCCCTCCCTTGCACATACGGGAATAGGCCTGCAACCCCGTGGCAGTCACTAATGACAGAATCGCGGCAAAAAAGCTTTCAAAGCTCAGCTCTATCCATTGATAGAGTTCGTTACCGGAAAAATAAACCCCCATACCCCTCACTAATATATTTATTGCCAGCACTACCGCCGGTATGATAAACCAGTGATAGTCCTTTTTAGCATAGATGACCAGAACGGTATATATCAAAAGTTGCGCGATAAGGTACCCTGTTAAGCTCCAACCGTCCATGACAACACATGTCCCCGCCATACTGCCAATCAGGGCTACCTTGCCCAGCCTCGGATAGGTTGTACACACCGCCGCCAAAAAGCCCGTCCCAAAAGGATAAAGTTCTCCCATTAATACGGCTTTCGCCAGCAAAAAGGAAACTACCAACATTCCAAGAGTGCTGCGCATCGATAACCCTGAAAATCCTGAACCGATCCTTTTAAAGCCACGGGCAGAAGAGCGGCTTAAAACCTTTAACACCTTCAATCACCACCCTCGGAAGTAAACTATGACAATTATATAACATCCAAGTGGTAATTTTTGGCATATTATGTCTGCCGCTTCTGTTTTTTTATCGACAAAATATCGTTCTGTTTATCCTCTTTCTACCACAAACACTACTCCTTCTTAATTTTCACGACGGTAAATTCTTTTTTCATGTTATTCTTGTCGTTTTTACACTTTTTCAAGAATCTTTCCCCCGGCTTTTTTCGAACCGGCAGTACCGGAGCAAACTCTTTTTCCGTCTGCATTGTAAGTTTTCCAGCCTCTGATTCTTCCGAAGGCTTCTTCTTTTTCTGCTCATACTCTGTTGTCACGGTACAGATAAAATGATTCCGACATAACGCTTTTGAGGAACTAAGGCGTACAAAATTTCCTGCTTTGTTTTCGTAATGGTAAGAAAGCGGCAACAGCGTTACCGGTTGTTTCCAGGAAAGCTTATCCTCCGAGTCAACATTGCAGGAAGCTGTTAAAAATCTTTCCCCTCCCTTACGACTGCTAATGAAAAGCAGCCTTGTTTTCCTGGTATTTTGTAAAAATAACTCCTTTGCCCATTCGTCGGTATAGCAGGCAGAAAACGCCCTATTCTCCGTTACCCCGATGATCTCCTGAATATCTCCTTCCTTTACAACCAGCATAAGTTCCTCCGGTGGTAACGGCAAAGAGACACAACCGGTACATGCTTTCTCCTGCTCCTTATCCTTATCCTCCCTATTTTCTTCAAGCTTCAACAACACTTCAACCAAAACTGTGCTCAAACCAACCTGTGAAACATGAATTTTACTAACTATCGGTTTAAATTCGCCCTCTTCACCTTCCAACCATGTCCGCCAAGGCAGTTCAACCTCCAACACCTGTCTGTTGGCTGTCTCCTCTGTCTCCTGCGGAACAATACCATTACCTTCGGTGATTAAACTTGAGAAACCACTTTCACACTCTTCATCCTGTTCATCCCCCTTCTGAACTGAGGGTTCCTTAACCCGCATAAAGTATTCTTTGCAAATACTTTCATCCTCCGGCCAACAATTCTCCGCACCCTTTTCGGAAAATGCTATACCTTGGCAAACAGCTACGACTCTTACTGTCCCGTTTAACAAACATCCTTCGTCGTCGCAAAAAATATTCCATTTATTATCACTGACTTCAACACATATAACCTTTTCAATGCCGATAAAAGGCAAAGTCCTCTTTTGCCGCAGTATCAACCATCTCTCTGCGCTGCTACCGATCTCCTGCCAGGGATAACCCGCATAATCCGGACGCAATTCCACTTCCTTTTTCCTTGGTATCATTTTCTCTGCCTCCCTCGTCATGACCAAAAGCATCCAAACATATATCGCGTTTATAGCATTCAAATATGTAAGACTTCAGTCTAAAAAAAAGCTCCTGAGTTTTTTTCTTTTCGCTGAAATACCGATAGGTATAAAGCCACAAACGACCTGGGAAACGCAAATATGACAGCAAAAATTCCCTGCTCCTCAAAGATAGTTCCCCCGACTCACTATAGGCACCTATCAACTTACGGAATAAGCTTTCCTCCCAATTAAAGAGCGGCATATAGCTTGCAAGAAGTAAAGCAAGGTCCATTTCTTGCGGTCCCCTATCCCACTTTTCAAGCCTCAAAAACACTACTCCTTTATCGCTATTTGCCATGTTCTGCGGCGCAAATGAATTGACTAAAAAGAACGAATTCCCTTGCCTAACGGTATCGTATCCCAGAATCACCATGTTCTGCAGTGCGGTCTGCCCTTGATCGTATATGTGGTCAAAATTTTCAGCGTAAACCCTTTCAAAATCCGTTCTTACCCCTTTTTCCTTGAGGTATCGTTTGTATGTCAACAGATCCGCTAGTTTTTCTTGCAAAATACTCGCTAAAGGTTTTTCGTGAACCGCTTCACCATTCGCAGGAATATCTTTGTTTAATTGATGCAGTGCGCCTAATTCTCTGACAGCAGATGTCAATTGTACGACATCCTTTCCATCAAACTCCCTCAATTCCGGCCATGGAGTAAGGTAAAAGTTCCTCTCGCCCAGCTTACAATACTTTAACCCCTTTTTGTTTATGATTGGCTTTAAAACACCGCGGCATCCCCTTTCTCCCAATGTCTCCTGCCATTTTAAAGCTGTTTCCAAACGCGAGGTTGAACCTATGTATTCCCATACCCTGTAACTGCCCCTATTTGTCTCTAACGACCAAGTATCCCCTTCACGTTGGCCGCATAACACCTCAAAATCATAGTCTGAAAGTAATTGAAGAGGCAGCCCTTCCACAGCTACAGGCTTTTTTGCCGCCCCCGCACTGCGATTTGGGGTAGCCTGCCTGCGATAAGGGGCAAAACCATGCATTCTGTTCATGCCGGTACCCTCCTGCCCTTTTAATTCGTTTGTTTATGATATGAAACTAAAATATGATAAGTGCCAAAACGCCGGTAATGACCACAATACGATCATTACCGGCGTTACCTTTTACCACTTACCCCGAAGCCAATTTAAAAATTCTTAACATTGATAAGGTTGTCTTTTTACCTTCCCCAAAACCTTGTTCTGCTTGTAGAAAAGCAAAAACATGAAATGCATCAGTCTCACATAACCCCAGTTTGTAAGCAAAAGCTTTGTTTTTTTCGTCATAACGTCCTGGGGAACCTTTTTCCCCTCGGAAATTGCCTCAGCAATTACCATAAGCGCCTTTCTTAACCCCTTTGTTAAAAAGCCTACCTCTTCCAGTTTCTTGCCGTTGATAACAGTACCTGAGCCAACAGCAAAACTCCCGATAATCTCCATGCCGCACTTTTTCGCAAATATTTCACAGGTTTTCAGCGCCACATCATTTTGTTCTTTTTCAGGATACCCGGAATTTGAGATTATTAACAGCTTCTGCTGTTTATTCGGCGACGTGACGGTTTTACTATTTGCAATAAATTCCAACGCTTTGATAGCTCCCGCGGGAAGCGTATCAAAATATAAAGGAAAGGACAAGATAATCAAATCACTGTTATTAACCGCCTCTAATATGCTCTTTGCCGTTTCTTCTTTTTTAATGGCCTCATAAATACAGATGGTCTCTTTATCATATTTTTCAGCACTGAGATGCTCCAAGATATAATTCCCTATCGAATATGAAGTGCTGTTCTGATTTTTGGGACTTCCCACCAAAAGCAAGCTCCGCTTACGGTTCATTTTAATCCCCCCAATCTTTGCACCGCAGTAGTAATACTTGACATAACGTCATTGTCCGATGTTTTGGGAGATATTACGATTGCATCATACAAAGGCGCATGATAATTGTATGAATTCCGATAGACCAAGTTTATAAAATTCTCTTCTTCATCCTCATCATATTTATCCATAACACCAATTCCTAATAGATTCGCATTTTCCGCATATCTCTTTTTGTGATGATAGCCAGCATCACCCATCTTGACAAACGCAGGCAGAACCAGCCCCACCATCCTGTCGAGCATCATCTTCAACCGCGGTGAATATCCCCCCAGAACAACAGGAGTAAAGAATACAACCAGATCGCTTTGTACAACTTTAGCCGTTATTTCATCAACCGCATCTTTAACCACACATTTTCCCGGTGTCACAAACCAACAGCCGAAACAAGCCTTACAATAAGCGATTTGCTTTTCCGATAGAATTATTCTTTCACATTCTGCACTTTTTTCTTTCAAACCCTGCATTAAGATGTTCATTACTTTGTTATGTGTACCGCTTGCTTCTTCAAATCCGTCCAGTATTAACGCTTTCAATGCCAATCCCCCCTCACCAAGTTGTTTACCCTCTTGTTAAAGGTTATATTATACATTCTCACCTTTATTTAGGGCGTATCACTATACACATCGTAGCACATTTGTCGATATTTGTATATTGTTTTACAATTTTTATGTATTTTTTATATTATATTCTTTTTTCTGCTTATTTAGTATACCGATAAAGCACAAAAAAGGCACCCTTCACCAGGTGCTCTTGTTTGTTGCTATTATTTATTTGATCCCCTTCTGCCCCTCTTTGAATCGTTACTTCGTTTTACTTCCTGTAATCTTTCGTCGCTATCCTTTAAAAATTTTGCAAGTTTGTCCTCAAAAGTCGGAGTAGGTTTCATCTTATTCTTCCAAGGCCTCGCAGCGGGCTTAGCTTCCGCAGGCTTAGCTTGTTTTATTGAAAGCCCGATCTTTCCTTTCGGGTCCACATTGATTACCTTTACCTTGACTGTATCCTTCTCTTTTAGATAATCCTTTACATCCTTGACGTACGCGTCGGCTACCTCAGAGATATGCACCAACCCTGTAACCCCGCCCGGCAACTCAATAAAAGCACCAAAAGGAGTAATACTTGTAACAATGCCGTCGAGAATAGCCCCTTCAGTAATAGACATCCAGCTAAAATGCCTCCTAATCATTATTTTTCGCTACTGCCGCAACAATACTGCTTTGTTATTATATCTTAATCATTCTCTTAGTGTCAACATGTATCTTCGCTTCTCAATCCGCTATATAGCTATCGTGTATTTCCTTCTTTTCCGGTATATCCTCTTCCAGATGAGCATTAATAATGATAATCTCTCCCGGCTTAACCATTCCCAGGCCTTCTCTCGCCATCTTTTCTATGATCTCCTCGTTATGTAATGCTTCTATTTCTGCCTCCAATTGCTGCTGTTCTCGAACAAGCACTTGTTGCTCCTCTTCCATAACCTTCAATTGTTCCTTTAGCTCCAACATCCGGTATCCGCCGACCATAAAACAAAAGAAAAGATATCCCCCTATGAGCCACATGGGAACCTTGATAAACAGCGGCATCTTTCTCTTTTTCTTTTGCAGTAAAGACTCATTATTTTCATTCTCTACAACATGTAAATCAGGACGCAGGTTTTGTCCGTCCACAGCTTCTATTGTTTTTCTTTTTCGTTTTATCTTCACCGTCACCACCACGCCAAATATTATCACATCGTAATGGCTTCTTTCGCTATCAAAGGGGAAATATCCTTCTGAATATCTTAAAAATGTAACTAAATATCATTGAAACAGTAAGATATGCCTTAAACATCCTTCTTAAAACAGGTTTACTGAGACAACGTAAATAAGCCGAAAAACCGAGTCCCATCGCTAAAAAGACATATAATCGCACTTCACCCCAGTTGCTTAACAATAAAAAAGCATATGAAATAACCGTTATCAACAGCCAAAAAAGGGTATCACCAAAAAGTGTCCCCCAGTACTTGGGCTGCCAAACTCTTCTCACAGTTCTGTATATATCATATATAAAACCAACCAAACCTCCTAAAATCACAAGCAACAAAAAGGAGATTATTTGCTCAGCCACAGGCCGCATCATGCCACCTCTATTTTTATCTCATTAACCAGCTCTGAAACTCCCACTGATGAGACTCACTTCATTTGAGGAGTTTTTCCATGATCCCCTTGCCCTTGCGTTTCATCTTTGCCTTTTTGTTCTCTGCATACTGCAGGGTGCAAATATTACCCGACAACATTATTTCCCCTTGTTCAAGGTTCAGTTGCGTAATATGAAGTCCTTCCCCTTTAACCACCAATATTCCCAATTTACTCACCGCGATTATCTCTTGCTCATCAAAACTTTCCACCTCGATAATTCCATTTGCTTGAAGCTGTTCCCTACCGTACAGTTCCAGTTTGTAACCGGTCTCTTCCCGTTTTTCCACGTTTTTCCCTCCCGGCATATCAATATATGTTTTTATTTACATATATTGATATGCCGGGAAAAAGAAAATATACCCGTTGCTAATACTCAATCCCCTGGATGCTGTCATATTCTCTTTTACAATCTTGACAAAACGGCGTATAAGGTATTACCTGCAACCTTCCGGGATCAATTTCCTTACCGCATACCCGACACAAACCATAGTTGCCGTTTTCCACATTTGTAAGGGCCTCTTCAATCAAGGCAAGCTTGTTTTCCGCAAAAATCTTTAATCCTAGATCCTTTTCTCTCTCAAAGAGCACATCGCCAATGTCGGCAGGGTGATTGTCATATGAAGACAACTCACCGGTAAAATAGTTTTGACCGCTTTGCAGTCCTCTTTTTAGATTGTGGGCAGATGTGCGTTCCGTATCGCGCAATTCTTCTAATCTCTTTTTGAAGTATTGTAAGCGTCTTTCGTCCATTGTGCCTCCTTGATTACTCCCATTCTTTTATGATCTCAACATCTTTATAAAAATAACTCACAATGTCCTCAGGCGACTTCCCCTGTTCCGCCAACGCCCTCGCGCCCCATTGACTCATTCCCACACCATGCCCAAAGCCTTTTCCAACCATAACCAGCCTATCGCCCTCTACTTTTATTTCCGTAAGCAGCGCAGAGCGCATCTTTTCCTTATCCAAGGCCAGACGCAATGCAGGCCCACTCACTGTGGCACTTCCCACCTGCAGCTTTATTACACGTCCGGAGCCTCCTTTTTCAAGCACCTCAACCTGCCCGATAGCACCGGGATCCTCTCCCGTAATTTTTCGTACAGCTTCTCTGACAACAGATAAGGGGAACTCTGCCTGCCAATTCTTGTTTTCGGGGGCAGTGATTTCATAACCCGGATCCTCTACACTTTGAATATAGGGGGTCTCCTCCTCTTCGTAGGCCAACCCTTCTCTCGCCGTTTCTGCGGTAACCCCCCCGCCGTCAGCAAAAAACCAGGCCTTGATATACGCCCCGTTGTATTTCACTACCTCTCCTCTGGTTATCTCAACCGCTTCTTTAACCTTTTCGTTAATCCTTTCCGGGTTATAGGCTTGAAATTCCTCGGTATTTGTCGAGGCATCGGTACCCCTTTCCGGCACACCTCCGGTTGATGCTATCCTTTCCATGGTAAATGTTCTGGCCAATATAGCCTGTGCCGCTAATGCTCCAGCCGGCCAGTCGGGTTCCATTTCAGCTGCCACCACACCTTGGATATACTCCTCCATTTTCATTTCCTTTGTTTCACCGGTTTCAGCAACATATAATGATATTGTCGGTTCATCACCTGTCTTTTCCTTACCGGGTGTGTTTTCCGGACGCCTTTCCTGTTGTGCACAACCAATTGCAGTTAACAGAATACAAAAAACCACCAGTGAAAATAAATAGCCTCTTATTCCTTTCATTCGGATCCCCTCCTTAATTTAGGCTTAGTATAGCCCCGGAGAGGTCCTCTAATGTATGGCAAATTATTCTATCACACGGTATAAGTTCTGCGCTTCACCCGCAGGAATGCTCTCCTTTAATTCCAGGACCTCTACTGTAATTTTCCTATTCCCAAAGCCTATCCCTACTATGTCTCCCACCTTCACATCATAAGATGGCTTGGCAGTTTTATCGTTTACCGTAACTCGCCCGGCATCCGCAGCATCCCTGGCAACCGTTCGACGCTTAATCAATCTTGAAACCTTTAAGAATTTGTCCAAGCGCATTACCTCACCTCCTTTTTTCCACTATTCTACCCTATTTACCTGAAAAAAGGTAAAAGAAAAATCAGGCTCAATGCGAACCTGATAAAACAAATAAAAATATAATTACAAACTCATTCCAAATCATTTTGAAAAACGCCGTGCTCCCGCTCAACAGAGCGGGAGACAAACGCCGACAAATCGGCTTTTTTAAACAACGGCCTCTTTCAAAGCCTTGCCAGGTTTAAATGCCGGAACCTTTGTAGCCGCAATCTTAATCTCTTTACCTGTTTGCGGATTACGACCCGTCCTGGCAGCTCTGGCCCTTACTTCAAATGTCCCGAATCCTACCAACTGCACCTTGTCACCGCTGGCAAGCGCTTCTTCAACGCTAGCAATAATTGCGTTTACGGCTTTTTCGGCATCCTTTTTCGTCATTTCTGTTTTCTCAGCTACTGCGCTAATAAGTTCTGTTTTATTCAATACAATCCCTCCCAATTTATTGAAAGTTTCTTTACTATAGTTCTACAAAGCCAAGGAAAATCCTGCGCCTACAGTAATTTTTTTCGTTTTATTATGCTATAATCCCGTTTTTTTTGCTTTTTCCCATAATATGTCAAGCATTTCTAGGTTAGTTTGCTCCCATTTTATGTTCTGCTCCCACAGGCTGTTTTCAATATAATTAAAACGTCGGATAAATTTGTGCACTGTTTTTATCAGTGCCGCTTCAGAAGATACCCCGATAAACCTTGCTATATTGACCACTGCAAAGAGAAGATCCCCCAATTCTTCCTCCATATTTATTTTTTCCCTGCAAGCCTCTTTTAATTCATCAATTTCTTCAAATACTTTGTCCCATGCACCTTCAGCGTCCTCCCAGTCAAATCCGACCTTTTTCGCCTTCTTTTGCACTTCCTCGGCCAACATCAAGGCAGGTAAGGCTCTGTTGAGATTTGACAAAACGCTTTTTCTATCTTCACCTTGTTTCTTGCCATTTTCCCGTTTTTCCTCGGCCTTGATTATTTCCCAGTTTTTTAAGACCTCCCCGGAATCCTTGACAGAAATACTGCCGAAAACATGAGGATGGCGACGAATCATTTTCTCCGTTACCACACGAACCACATCGTTACAGTCAAAGTCGCCTCTTTCCTGAGCGAGGGCAGAGTGAAATACTACTTGTAAAAGCACATCTCCCAGTTCTTCGCACAACTCTGACATATCTTCGTTATCAATAGCCTCTATCACCTCATAAGTTTCCTCCAGCAGGCATTCCTTTAGGGTAAAGTGAGTTTGCTGACGATCCCAAGGACAACCTTGTGGTGAAAGAAGCTTTTCCAGCACTTCGACCAACGGGTCCAGCGGATACCCGCTCATATTATGCTGCTTTTTGCGCAAAGGGCTAATATATACCGACGTCAAATGATCAAACAGTTCAAAATGATCGAGCTCACACAAAACCGTCTCAACCACCTCTTCTTCACCTGCAACACCCGCAGCCCTCACCACCGTCGCCGGGTGTTCGGGAGGATACATTTCCAGCAAGACTAATTTCAAATCAGAAGCTACCAAACGTTTATACACTTGGGAAAAAACGATATGGTGGCCGGTTATGATATCCCCACTGTCAAAACTGAGGGCATCAATAACCAATAAGCCCTCGGTTGGGTCAAGACAAAGAACGTTTAAAACCGTATCGATAAAACTTACACCCGGCACTACCGTTACCTTGATGCCGTACTTTTCCCCTTCCCGCAGGAGCATTTGTACCGACCGCTCTCCTACCAGGGGATGTCCTGGAACTGCGTAAACAATCAGCTTGTCTTCCTCAGCCGCCCTGGCTCTGGTAATCAGTTTTTCAACAATCTCATCATACACCTCTTCGAAGCTTGCCTTTTCCTCATAAAGGTCATCAAAGCTTGTAAAGCGGATTCCTCTCTTTTTAAGCTCTTCTACCACCGGGTGAACGGCTGTTCTGAAGTGTTTCTCGGCATCGCTTTTCAACACCTGCCATACCTGCCCGGTAAGCTGTTCAATACCGCCGGGGCCGAGCCCAACAACCATTATCTCTTTCAAGGCTGGATTCCATCTCCTTACCATTTCATCCACCTTATGATAACACTAACCCGACACAAAAAAAAGGTGGTGCGTGACTCCACCTTTTTTACTGTTCCATTTGTTTGGCCAGAAACGAAGCCGCTGTTTCCACCAGTTTCAATTCCATATCACCGAATTTGGTATTGCCTTCTTTGGAAACAATAATCACGGCACCAATTGGATCGCCCTCCGCAATGATAGGAGCAATAACGCCTGCCGAATACTTGCTCACATCTTCCTCACCGGCACAAATCTGGCAGTTTTCCTTCTGTCCGGGCTGGTTAACAAGTATTGACTTTCTTTCTTCCATAACCTTTTCTACGGCATCCCCTATTTGCTTGTTGAGAAATTCCTTTTTCGGTCCGCCCGCAACCGCAATTATCTGGTCTCTATCCGCAATACACGCTATATGCCCGATAGCCTCATATAATGAATCGGCGTACTCCTTAGCAAACTCGCCCAATTCACCTATCGGCGAATATTTCTTGAGAATAACTTCCCCTTCACGATCCACAAAAATTTCCAAAGGGTCACCTTCACGAATACGCAGTGTTCTTCTTATTTCTTTGGGAATAACTACACGACCTAAATCGTCAATCCTACGAACAATACCGGTTGCTTTCATTGTGATGATTTTCCCTCCTTGTGGTTTAAGGGATACTTTTAATTTTAGTATATATCCTTGTTATCCCATTTATTCTTCTTTTCTCCGAATCTCCCGTCTAACCCCCTCCCTTTGTGAAACCTTCCAGCTTTAATGTTTGTTTCCAGCACCTTTTTTATACCTGCTCAGTCGTAAATATTATTTCACGACAATATATCGATGAAAAACACCAATAAAAAAGACACTCCGTCTTTACACAGAGTGTCCCGGTTCAACCCCATTATTTTCTCACAAAATTATTTACCGTCCTCACTTCCTTCTTGCTCTTGAACAGACTGTTCTTCAGGTAAATGCTTAATTATCTCCGCCTTTTCTTTCAACTCGTCCACGTATTCCAGGAATACCGCATTTTTTTCTTCAAAAATAAACCTGTTTTCAAGATTTGCTTTTACTTCTTCAAAAGAATTATGCTTCTCTTCTTTTTTATCTACAACTTTTATAACGTGATAACCATACATAGTTTCTATAGGTTCTTTGGTGTACTGTCCTACCTCAAGCTCGAATGCAGCTTCCTTAAACTCTTCCAGCAAAGCGTCCTCTTTTTTAATATATCCAATATCCCCCTTGTTGGACTGGGCAGTAGTATCTATGGACAATTCAACAGCCAATTCCTCAAAATTCTCTCCTTCATCCAAGCGCTTTATGACCTCTTTGGCTTCCTCTTCTGTCTTAACGACAATGTTATAGGCATGTACCTGCTCCGGTACAAAAAACTCAGACTGGTTATCCTGATAATACTGTTCTATATCCTTTGTCGTTGAAGTAACATCCTTAGTGATGTCATCAAAAAGCTCATTAAGAATCAAGCTGTGCTCTATATACATCCGCAAATCCTTTTCTGTTAGCTTAAGATCCTTTAGATATTCTTCATATTCTTCTTGATCACCGAACTGGCTTTTACTTTCTTCAAGCTCTTTATCAACCAGCTCTTTATCGGCCGCAATATCCTTTTCTGCGGCAGCTTGAAGTATTACTTTCTCCTCTATCATGCTCTGCAGGATTTGCTCCCTCAGATAACCTACAAATTCTTTGCCTTCTTCCGAATCCAAGTCATAGCCGTACCTAGCCGCTGCCTGATCGACCCTGATATTCAATTCACTCATGTTAATCTTTTCGCCGTTTACCGTAGCTACAACACTTTCTTTACCACACCCGGAAAAAAGCACTACTGTTACAAATAATATGATAAGGCTAAGCCATATTCCCCAGTATTTTCTCATAACTTTTCTCCTCTTTAATCAATTGAGTAAAAAAACAGATATTTGCGCAAGCTCAGTACATTATATCAGAACAGTTTCTTTTTGAGCAATGACTGATATTTCCATGACCACTTCTTCCAGTAATGTCAGCACTTGCTTTGCTTCAAGATTTCGGGTGTTGATCATGATTTCTAATCCCGCCAGCACTTTAAAGCTCACCTGTCTACGATAACGCCGAGCCAACTCCATCAATTCCTTTCCAACAAGTCCGTGGTCTTCTTCCATTACAATGACAATCCCCTCTGCATTCTGACCAATACTCTTTACCTTGGCTTGGGCTGCAATAATTTTTATTAAAGATATCTTCAACAGATTTTGCAAAGGCTCGGGAATAGGCCCAAATCGATCCTCCATCTCCTCGACCAGGCTTGTAATATCCTCTTTCCCACTTATTGCATAAATTCTCTGGTAGAAATCTACCTTCACCGCCGCATCGTTTATATATTCCTGAGGAATATAGGCCTTTGTTTGGAGGTCAATAGTAATGCTCTTTTCTTCGGGTTTCTCTTCCCCTTTAACTTCCCTTACTGCCTCCTCCAGCATGCGACAATATAGGTCAAACCCTACCGCCGCTACATGTCCGTGCTGCTCGGCCCCAATAATGTTTCCTGCACCCCGAATCTCTAAATCACGCATGGCAATCTTAAAGCCCGAACCCAGCTCTGTAAACTCCCGAATAGCGCTTAAACGCTTTTCGGCAGTCTCCGACAATATCTTGTCTCTGTTATAAGTCAGATATGCATAAGCAATCCTATTGGAACGACCCACCCGCCCCCTCAACTGATAGAGCTGTGCCAGGCCCATTTTATCCGCATTATCCACAATCAACGTATTGACATTTGAGATATCCATCCCGGTCTCTATAATTGTGGTACAAACCAAGACATCAATTTTACCTTCGATAAAATCAAGCATAACTCTTTCCAGTTCTTCTTCAGTCATTCTGCCATGCCCGACTGCAATATGGGCCTCCGGAACAAGCTCTTGAATGAAAACAGTAGTACTGTCAATGTCCTCGATCCTGTTGTGTACGTAATACACCTGGCCCCCCCGTCCCATTTCCCTTCTGATTGCCTCACGCACCAGCTGAGGACTATGCTCAACAACGAAGGTCTGGACCGGGTACCTATCTTCCGGAGGGGTTTCGATAATACTCATATCTCTAACACCAACCAGGGACATGTGCAGGGTACGAGGGATAGGTGTTGCGGTGAGCGTTAAGACATCCACCGCTTTTTTCATCTTTTTGATTTTTTCCTTATGGGAAACCCCAAACCTTTGTTCTTCATCGACAATAAGCAATCCCAAGTCTTTATATTTCACATCGCTGGATAACAGCCGATGGGTTCCGATCACAATATCTGTTTGTCCCAACTTTACTTCCTTCAGTAATGCCTTTTGCTCCTGATAGGAACGGAAGCGGCTCAAAACCCCCACTTTAACGGCAAATCCCTCGAATCTCTCTCTAAAAGTATTGTAATGCTGTTGAGCCAGTACTGTGGTAGGCACCAGAACAGCGACCTGCTTGCCGTCGGTTACTGCTTTAAAGGCTGCACGAATAGCCACCTCGGTCTTGCCATAACCAACGTCCCCGCATAACAACCTGTCCATCGGACGCTGCCCTTCCATGTCCTTTTTGACCTCTTCGATAGCCCGTAACTGATCCGGAGTTTCTTCGAAGGGAAAGGCCTCTTCAAAATCCTTCTGCCACGGGGAATCGGCAGCAAACTTATATCCCTGAATTGCCCGGCGCGCGGCATAAAGGGCAATCAACTCTTCCGCCAAATCCTTCACTGCCGCTTTAACCTTGCTTTTAACTTTGTTCCATTCGTTCCCTCCCAGCTTGGACAGTCTGGGGCTCTGCCCTTCCTGGTAGGAATACTTTTGTAACTGGCCCGCCTGATCAGTGGGAAGATAGAGTTTATCTTCTCCCTTGTACTTCATGACAAGATAGTCTCTCTCCGAATCGCCCACCTCAAGCTTTTCTATCCCCAGATACTTACCGATACCATGATTGGTATGCACAACATAGTCGCCGACCTGCAAATCTGCAAGAAAGGCCGTTCGCTTTTCTTCGCGAAAAATCCTACGCGGCGCTTTCTTTTTTGGTTGATGATAAAGCTCATGTTCAGTCAGAACAACTAATTTCCAGGTAGTAAACTCAAACCCGTTGCTTAGATTACCGGGTACAATGTACACGCACCCTGCCTGCACTGTAAATTCTCCAGTCACTAAGCTTGCCTCGACACTCATGTCCCAAAGCATTTGTCTTAACCTTTCCCCGCGTTCAGATGAGTTAATGAGGATGACCACCGCAAATTTTTGTCTTTTCCATTCCTTCAACTCGTCCGCCAAAAGCTTTGTTTTGCTCATGAACAAACCAGCGGTTTTTGCGGTTACTCCGAACATGTCGACAATATCCATTCCCACGGATTTTTTTGGTAATAGTGAAAAATAGATCTTTGTTATTTTTGATAAGGTGTACTGTAGTTCCTCCCATGTAAAATAGTTATCGATCTGTCCTGGCAGTACCCCCCCTTTTTCAAGCAGGCTTTTGTAAGTCTCTTGCATCTCCCTTTCATCCAGAACGGCTTTTTCCCGCTGTCGATTGGGCTCATCGATGATGATAAGAGGACTTGAGGAAAAGTATTCCACAAGGGTGTGCTTTTCCTTGAAAAAGTATGGCAGAAACTGTTCATAGCCGGGGAAATTCTGTCCTTGACTAATGTTTTCCACAACCTCAGCGGCCCGCGATTTCAAAAGATCATGACTTTCGATACGCCCACCAGCCTCCATTTTTTCCAGCAGCTGTTCCGCTTCCTCTTGTATTTTTTCTGCCACCTTGTCCGTATCCAGCCCTGCCAAGAAAAATTCAGCAGCCGGTGTGATGGTAGCGTTATAAATTTTCTTAATTGAGCGCTGATTATCGGTAGAAAAAGCTCTAATGGAATCAATCTCATCATCAAAGAACTCAATACGGCAAGCCTCCTCCGCAACAGGCGGGAAAATATCCAGTATACCGCCCCGTACGGAAACCTGCCCCCTTTCCTCAACCATGTCGACCCGCTGGTAACCTATTGCCAGCAAATGTCCCATCAACTCTTCTATTTTAATCCTCTGCCCTGTTTTTAAGGTCATTATCGCTTTCCTCAGTATATCAGGAGGAACCAAGGCTTTTCTTAACGCGTCAACTGTCGTCACAACAGCGTTTTTCCCCCCGCTGATGAGACTGTGCAATACCTCCAACCTCTTGCGCTGGGTCTCATGGCTTTGAGCAATGACTTCAAACGGGAGCACCTCAAGGGAAGGGAAATAATGGACTGAAAAACCCGGCAATAGCCCCACCAAATCGGTGAATATTTCCTTACCGCGCTGGGGATTTTCAACCACGTACAACAAAGACCCGTCTCTCTCCAAAGCCAGCATCGCCGTTACAAAGCTTTTTTGTGAACCTGCCAAGCCGTATATCAAAATATCGTCTTTCTGCTTGGCCTTTTCCATAAGAAATTCGTATTCTTTTATCTTTTTTAAATATTCAATTAGAAAGTTTTGAACCATCCTTCTTCCTCCATGTCAAATAGTGGGCATCTACCACGACCCCCACAAAAACTTATGATGTTTTTTTCATTCTTCTTGTCACTTATATATGTATTATATAGCATAAAGCCGGATATAGACCACATTTTTCTCAGGTATTTCCCTTTATTATAGCTGTTTTAGCCCAAATTTGATACCCGGATTTGTCAATGCAGCCTCTCCTCTCCCCGAAATTCTTCTCCCACACCGCCGGAAAGATGCCAGCAGGAATCACAAATTGCCTTTACCGTTCCCACTTCCTTACCCCAGTCAAAATGAAGCAGTTCACCCTTTTCCTGGTTGCTCAGAACGTCAAAGCCCAGCATAGACTCATCCCAGACATCTATATTAATTTCCCCGATATATTTTTGGCAAATATCACAAATGTATATGAGACGCATTGACTTCCTCCATTTAACTCATTCGCGCTAAAACTAGTATAACCAAGCCTATGATTGTTCATTCTGCATCTCATAATAAGCACTATTGAAATCGTTCATCGCCTTTTCCAAGCCATCCCAACACCATGTTTTGAGTCCTGCTGCTGCTGTTTTGACGACATTAGCAATCACTTCGCTTTCAGGGACAGAGAAATTACTTAAAACAAAAGAGTCGACCTCCATCTCACCATGGGGCCTTCCAATACCAATCTTTAACCTGGCATAATCAGCGGAATTTAGCCTTGCAGTAATGGATTTTAAACCATTATGTCCGCCCGTACCACCCCCATCCCTAAAGCGTAATCTTCCCAAGTCAATGTCCAAATCGTCATGTATCACTATCAAATCCTCAATGGTATCCCTGTAAAAATTCAAAAGCTCCAAAACAGCATCCCCGCTTCTATTCATAAAGGTCTGCGGTTTTGCCAATAGTATTCCCTTCCCGGAAATAAAGCCCTTTCCCAGAAGTGCACTCCCTTGTTTTTTTTTGATTGTCACACCCAATTCCCCGGCCAGAGCATCAACAACCATAAACCCTACATTATGCCGTGTCCTCTCATATCGCAGTCCGGGGTTACCCAAGCCAACCAAGAGTTTCAACAGAACAACCCCCTCGTTTTCTAAAAACCAAACATACAAACCACCCTAATCAAAAAGCTTGCTAACGGAAAGATCCTCATGGATGCGAATTATCGCCTCTCCTAACAACGGCGCAATCGAAAGAACTTTTATCTTTGGCAAACGCTTCTCCTTGCTAAGAGGAATACTATTAGTAATAACGACCTCTTTGATGCAAGACTTATCCAGCCTTTCGATAGCCGCTCCCGAAAGTACGGGATGCGTACAACAAACGTAGACATCACGGGCACCGTTCTTTATAAGGGCTTGCGCTCCCAGGGTTATGGTTCCCGCAGTGTCAATGATATCATCGATCATGATTACGTTCTTACCCTTTACCTCTCCGATGAGATTCATCACTTCCGCCACGTTTGGTTTCGGACGTCTTTTATCAATAATCGCTAAGGGACACTGCAGCCTGTCCGAAAGGTTCCTAGCCCTTGTGACTCCACCTAAATCAGGGGAAACAACGACTGCATCCTCCAGTTTTTTATTGAGAAAGTATTCTGCAATGATAGGCACGGCTTGCAAATGATCCAACGGAATATCAAAAAAACCTTGAATTTGCCCGGCATGTAAATCAACCGACAAAACTCTGTCCGCTCCCGATGCCACAATAATATTGGCAACGAGCTTTGAGGTGATGGGGTCTCTTGCTTTAGTCTTGCGGTCTTGTCTTGCATACCCGTAATATGGTATAACGGCGGTAATCCTCTGCGCCGATGCCCGCCTCAAGGCATCGATCATAATCAACAATTCCATTAAATTGTCGTTAACCGGCGTACAGGTTGGTTGGACCACATAAACATCCACCCCTCTTACGCTCTCGCCTAAATTGACATTTATCTCCCCGTCGGAAAAGGTTTTGACAGCAGCCGCACTTACCTCCACCCCCAAATATTCCGCTATATCCGAAGCTAATTCGGGATGTGAGTTCCCCGTAAAGATTTTGAGCCTTTTGTAGCTGGACATTACTATGCCTCCCTGTGTATTTTAGTTTTTACCGTTTCCTATTTCTCCTTGCCTTTCCAGTTCGCTATGTTTTTCTGCCGTCCGCGCGCAATGGCCAGCGCATCGTCCGGTATGTTTTTGGTAACCGTCGAACCGGCACCAATATACGCACCCTTGCCAACCTTAAGAGGGGCAACAAGGTTAGTATTACTGCCTACAAATGCACCATCTCCGATTTCTGTAATGTTCTTATTGTTGCCGTCATAATTACATGTTATTGTACCGGCCCCGATATTTACATCTTTTCCGATAATGCTGTCACCTACATAACTCAAATGAGGTATTTTGGAATCTTCTCCTGCCTGTGTCTTTTTCACCTCAACAAAACCACCGATTTTTACCCTTGGAGATAATTCCGTGCCGGACCGCAAATAGCTAAAAGGCCCTACTGTGCAATCCGCAGCAAGCTTGGCTTCAACAATATATGAATAATCGACCTTAACCCCATCCCCCAAGCAGGAGTCTACTATTCGTGTATTCGGGCCTATTATGCAATTCTCACCTATCACTGTCTTGCCCTGTAAAATAACTCCCGGATAAATCACAGTATCCTGGCCGATTTTTACTGTCGCATCAATATATGTATTTTCAGGATTTATTACTGTGACGCCCTCCAGCATATGCACCTTAATAATCCGCTGCCGCCAAACTTTTTCCGCTTCAGCCAGCTGCAACCTATTGTTGATCCCCTGAGCATCGGCAGGTTCTTCAAGCAGTAATGTTTCGACCCTTTTGCCATCTTCTGCGAGCAATCTGACCACATCTGTCAGATAGTACTCGCCTTGGGCATTGACGGGGGTTAATTTCTTGAGCTTGTCATTCAACTCGGTGACGCTAAAACAATATGTTCCGGTGTTGACCTCGTTAACAGACTTCTCCCTGTCGTTTGCATCCTTTTCCTCCACGATTCTCTCTAATCCTTGAGCCCCTTTGATTATTCGTCCGTAGCCTGACGGATCAGAAATTTCAGCTGTCAAAACCGTGGCTTGTGCCTTGGTCTTCACATGTTTTTCCCATAGCAGTCTCAAGGTAGCGGCTTGAAGTAAGGGTGTATCTCCACACAAGACAAGACAGTTGCCTCCATCATAAGCCTGCAGCTCCGGCAAAGCCTGCATGACGGCATGTCCCGTACCTAATCTCTCTCTCTGATACACAATACGACAATCTTTTTCCAGTACCTTTTCGACCTCTTCTCCCCCATAACCGAGCACCACAATAATGTCTTCCATATCTGCCGCTTTAAGAGCATCGATTACATATCTTATCATGGGCACACCGCATAGCTCGTGAAGGACTTTTGGCTTTTTCGATTTCATCCTTGTTCCCAACCCTGCTGCCAGAACAATTGCAATGTTTTTGCCCACATCTCATTCCTCCCTCTATAATCAGCACCATTCTATTTATATCATAAAACTTCTTGCCAAGTCACCACTTTTACAACAATAAAGGAGCTAAAAATAAGCTCCCTCCATGAATATCTTTTATTCAAATAAACTATTACACTGCTAATGCTATTACACCGCCTGCCCGTACGCTTTTAATACGGCATTCTGGATAATTTCCCGAGCATCGGTTGATATCGGATGCGCTATATCTCTGTATTCGCCATCCGGTGTCTTTCGACTAGGCATAGCCACAAACAACCCGTTTGTTCCCTCGACAACCTTAACATCGTGTACTACAAAAGAATCATCAAATGTTACCGAGACGATGGCCTTCATCCTTCCTTCATGATTGATTTTTCTAATACGAACATCTGTAATGTTCACTTGCATCACCACCTTCCCTAACCGCAACTGGTTAATATGTCCTATTCGTCATATATTTGGATATTCCTTCTTCTCTTTATGAAATTTCCCATTATTTAGCTATTTTATACCTGCAAATATCCCTGTACTCATATTATCATTCAGATATTCTACCGGTTGGTTCAACTGCTATTCTTTTGTTCTGTTCATCGACACTTAAAAGCTTAAGTAGCGAGCAATAATTATTTACCAATTTACGTTCCGGGAACCCGGTATCAACCAGAACTCCGATCCCCAGTACATGCGACTTAAATTCACTTAGCAGATCGACCATTCCCTTGGCTGTACCCCCGGCTTTCATGAAATCATCAATAATCACTACCCGGCTTTCCAGCGGCAAAGCTCGGCGGGAAAGAGTCATTGTTCTAATTTGCTTGGATGAACCGGTGACATAATTCAAGCTAACGGAGGTTCCTTCCGTTACCCTGCTGCCGTCGCGAATAACAACCAGCGGCACATTAAGGGCTTTTGCCGTCATTAAGGCCGGAGGGATTCCTTTTGTCTCCATCGTAACGACATACTGAGGAGCTTCTGCCATAAAATGCTGAGCAAAAATCTCGCCGACCTTCTGCGCCACTCGAGCGTCAAAAATGATGTCGGCCATATAGATAAAACCTCCCGGAAGTATCCGCTTGGGATCCTGAAGTCTCATCGCAATAGCTTTAATGAATTCATTTTTATCCTCCGGTTTAATCTCCGGGTAAAACATTACGCCTCCCCCGGCTCCGGTTAAAGTTTCGATTTTTCCATATCCGAATTTCTGAAAGGTATCCCTAATAATACTGATATCTTCACTTATGCTTGACTTTGCCGACTGAAACAAATTTGTAAAATAGTTAAGAGACAGCAATTTGTTGGGATTTTCCAGCAAACATTTGGTTATTACGGAAACTCGTTCACTTCTACGCCACTTTTCCAAGCAACAACACTCCCTTATAATGATAGACACGACATTTCCCGAATGTTCCCTTCTTATTTTACCTTATTTATTCATGTTTCACCAGCCATACCTTTTTCAAAAATTAAGGGCCTGCCTTTGTAAAAGGCTGCCCTCCGCTGTCTTTAAGCTCCTAGTGCTTTTTGTGCTATTTTAAAATCACTGCTTTTATCTACGTCAATTCCCACTTCAGCATAATTGGATACAACTACCACTCCTTTTATCCCCAACAAAGAGGAAACCTTTTTTTCCGCTTCCTTGAGGGAAAGTATCCCCAGTATATAACGCAGCAACACGTCCAACCCTACATGCGAAGCCAAACGTAGCGGTTTTTTGCGGAGGTCAATCAGTTCTTGGGCCCTACGGGCACACTTTGAAAATACATAGGTGTTGAGTAAAAACATATTTCCTCCCGTTACGCTCCCCTCCCGCAAGCGTACATAAGTCCGCTTTATTCCGGGATATTTCCCCTCGCTGATCTTTTTGGGAACAACGGGATAAAACAAATCACCTTCACTGTATTTGCAGCTGTCAAGAAAATCATCAACCGCCTGTGTAGTCAAGAGGGGAATATCTGCCGTAACAATCAGTACCCGTAGCTGAGGTGGCTTAATAATCCTTAGCCCTTCATATAGCGTATCGATTGTTCTTTCCCCGTTTTTGACCAGGGTAATACGCGGGTCTTCTTTGTACTTTTCTTCTAGTGCCTTAACAGGACCGGAAATAATGACTCGTTCAATGTTCTGCGAACCTAATAAAGCATCTACCACATATTCCACCATATATCTGTTGCCAATGGGTATCAAGGCCTCATCAAGAGGTTCCTTATTGTCTCGCTGTATCCCTGTTTTTTTTCCTCCGGCGAGAATTATAGCAGTAGTCATTAATATGGTTCTCCTTTCGTTTACTCATACTTCTGTTTATAGTAATCAATCATAGTATTTGCGGAATATTCAATATGATCCCAGATGAGCCGTTCGGACAGCTCGATATTTCCCGAACTTATCGCCTCAACTATCTTGACATGATCTCGGTGACTGGCAACCTTCCTTCCCGGCAATGCAGTTACTATCATTCTCGGTCGAGACAACTGTTCACGCAAATTACTGAGAGTAGCGAGAAGACGTTCGTTGCTAGCCGCTTTAAATATTATATGATGCAAATCAAGGTCAACCTCAACAGTTGATATGACATCATCATTCTCCAGCAGTTCTGCCTCTTTTTGCAGACACCTTTGCATTTCTTGTATCTCTTGGGGGGTAACCTTTTCGGCTGCTAATCCTGCGGCAAGAGATTCCAGCGCCGCTCTGATTTCATAAACTTCCTTGATGTCCTGAAGCGATATTTCCGACACGACCGCTCCTTTTCTGGGAATTATCGTAACAAATCCTTCTAACTCAAGTCTGCGAATAGCCTCCCTAATCGGAGTTCTGCTCACTCCCATCTCTTCGCCGAGTTGTTTCTCCATCAAGCGTTCTCCAGGTTTGATTATCTCTTGTAAAATCGCCTGGCGCAATGCCTCAAATACGATTTCCCTCAAGGGCTTATACTGGTCCAGTTTAACTTCAATCCTCTTCCTCTCTGCCATGAACAAACCTCCTTTTCTGCATTTCAACGTCCTCCGGTAAATTCGTTCTTGTGACTATGACATCCCTGCCGGCTTTTGAACAGCACAGCGCAGCCGCTCTTGCGTCGTCCTCATTGTTCATAAACATCAGTAATGTAGTCCCACTCCCCGACATCATCACCTTTTTTGCACCCAGCAGAATAAGCTCGTCAACCAATCTCTGCAAGTCAGGATATAAAGCAAAAGTAGAATATTCCAGTACATTTCCCATCGAACAATACAATAATTCAATGTCTGTTTCTTCGATTGCTCTTAGGGCTGCCCTTGTATCCGGTCTCTTTTTTATTGTAACATTTTTGAGGTTTTCGTAAACTTCTTTCGTTGCTACACCAAAGGACGGCTTAACAAGAACCAACCATAACAGCGGGCACGGGACAATATCCGTCAACCGTTCTCCCCTGCCTTCCGCCAAAGCAGTACAGGGAAAAAGACAAAAGGGAACATCGCTACCTAAGTGAAGAGCGATCTCCTGCAAACGTTCTTTAGTCAATCCTAAATCGTACAACTCGTTAACCCCAAGGATAACTGCCGCCGCATCGGCACTTCCTCCTCCCAAGCCCGCAGCCACAGGAATCCTCTTTTCCAGAGTGATCCTTAACCCCTTTATCTGCGGATAATGCAGAAGCATAAGTTCTGCCGCCCTATAGGCCAGGTTCTTCCTGTCCTCTCCCAGCCCGGTAACGTCACAGGATAAGGTAATACCATTTTCACAACTTTCAAGTGTTACAATGTCATATAGATTTATGCCCTGCATGATCATTTTTACATCATGGTACCCGTCTGCCCTCTTTCCCAAGACATCCAGAGTAAGGTTTATTTTCGCATAAGCTTTTAAACTAATACTTTCCATCTGATTATACCGCCTTATACCGCCGCTTCTCCTATTATTATTTCCGCCAGGTAGAGGGAACTAACAGCACCATCACTGTCAATAGTTCGAGACGTCCCAACAACATCAAAAACGAAAGATAGAATTTACTCCACATTGGCAGAAAACCATAATTTTGGGTAGGTCCCACCAGTTCCAACCCAGGTCCGATATTGCATAAGTTCGCCGCAACAGAAGTGAACGCCGAAACAATGTCCAACCCCGCCAAGGTCATTATCACCGTACTGATACAGGTTATTACAACATAAATGGAAAAAAACGAAAGCACATTAACAACTATGTTATTGCCGACAGGCTTACCGTCAATTGTTAAATTAAGTACGGCACGGGGGTGCGTTGCCCTTATGATTTCCAGTTTGCTCTGCTTCAATAGTATCAGGATTCGGCCTACCTTGATACCCCCACCGGTAGATCCCGCACACCCCCCGACAAACATCAGGGCCACCAGCAGCACTTTTACGAAGGGTGCCCAGCTGTTAAAATCGGCCGTCGCATAACCTGTTGTAGTCATAATTGATGTTACCTGAAAGCTCGCTTGTCTTAAGGTTTCAGCAAAGGACTGTTCCGTAGCTGTGCTTATACCTAAAAAAGCTAAAAATATTGCTGCCACAAGTATAACCACATACAACCTAAATTCACTGTTTCGCCAAAAGCTTTTCAAACTCCTGCTGTTAAAGGCCTGATAGTGCAGGGCAAAATTGACCCCCGCCAAAACCATGAAAAGGACTATCACCCACTGGATAGCAGGACTGTCATAATACCCGATACTGGCATTCTTGGTGGAACATCCTCCAGTTGCCAAGGTTCCGAAGGTGTGGCACAAGGCATCAAAAAGACTCATACCGAATAGACAAAGCAGCAATGTCTCAGCCACCGTAAAGGATAGGTAAGTCAACCACAATGTTTTAGCCGATTCGCTGATCCGTGGTTTTATCTTTTCGGCAACAGGTCCGGGAGACTCGGCTTTAAACATTTGCAAACCTCCCACTCCCAAGGAGGAAAGAACAGCCACAAACATCACGATGATACCCATTCCCCCTAGCCAGTGGGTCAGACTGCGCCAGAAAAGAATTCCGTGAGGCAGTGCTTCAATATCCGTAAGCACACTGGCCCCGGTTGTAGTAAACCCAGACATTGTTTCGAAAAAGGCATCCGCAAAGGACGTAAAAGTGCCAGCCAGCAAAAAAGGAACAGCTCCAAAGGCTGAAGCTAAAAGCCAACTTACCGTTACAATGGCATAAGCCTCTTTATAGCGGATACTTCCCTTCATATCATTAAGCCTGTACATCACGGCCCCTACCATTACTGTTAGCATACCTGTTATAAGGAAAGCAGACCAATCGGCGTCTCCATAATACAGTGACCATATCAAGGGCAAAAACATTGCTCCCCCGATCAGCATCAACATTATCCCTAAAGCTCCGACAACTTTGCGGTAATTCATCATTCAGGCTCCTTTATACTTTGAAAAAGTCCATTACTGAAGCAATTTTTTGAGGCAGTGCAAATACAACAACGGTATCACCCGGCATGAAACTATCTTCACCGCTGGGTATAATGACCTGTTTCTTGCGATAAATAGTGCCGACTATGGCGCCCTTGGGAAAATTAAGATTCTTTAATTTCTTATTAGCGATTTTAGAGTCCTTCGTCACAACCAACTCGATTAATTCGGCGCTCTCCTGACTCAACAGCGTTACAGAGAGAACATTGGTGTTGCGATTAATAAACCTTAAAATCGCATTGGCAATCAATGTACGAGGACTGATGCCCACATCTATTCCCACGTCTTCCATTAAGCTTATATAATCCGAACGCCTAACCTGAGTGATTATCTTCTTTGCCCCCAGATGTTTGACAATTAAACTGACCAAAAGATTCATTTTATCGTCGTCTGTCAGGCACACAAAGGCATCCACATCACTGACACCCTCCGACTTGAGAAAATCAATGTCCGTCGCATCACCGTGAAGAATCATGGTGTTTTTCAAGCTGTTGCAAACATCCACACAGCGTTTATATTCTCTTTCTATGATCTTAACGGAGTACTTTCTCTGTTCTAATATCCTTGCCAAATGATATCCTGCAAAATCTCCGCCCAGTATCATCACCCGCTCCGCCTTTTTGCGTTCGGTCCCCAGCAGTTTTTCTATACGGACCATTTCCTTCGTTTTCCCCAAAAGAAAAATGATATCGTTAGGCAGTATACGATCATCGCCACGGGGGACAAGCATTTGTCCGTCTCTAAAAATAGCAACGATTACAAAGGGAGATTGATAATTTATTTCCTTCAAGCATTTATTAGCCACTGGGGCCTGGGGGGGTATCTTTAATTCCAACATTTGAACCATACCCTGGGCATAGTATACCACGTCAAGAGCCTCCGGCACGTCAATGAGATTTGCTATTTCTTTGGCTATTACAAGCTCGGGATTTATCATCAGATCAATGCCGTTAAAAATGCTTTTACCTTCGCTTCGATTATCTTCGATGTATTCAGGATTGCGTACCCTGGCAATGGTTTTTCCCACCCCAAAGTTTTTGGCAAGCATACAGGCGATTATATTTATCTCGTCCACACCTGTGACAGCAACCAGCAGATCCGTTTCCGCGATACCGGCCTCCTGCAGTGAACCGGCACTGGCACCATTGGCTATGATCACTTGAACATCAAGGTTTTCCTGTAAGTTTTGCACCCTGTCTTCGTCTTTCTCTATCACTACTACGTCATTTTTTTCTTGAACGAGCAGTTTGGCAATATTAAATCCGATTTTACCTGCACCGATAATTATCGCTCGCATACTGTCATTCCCCTCTCAAGCTGTGCTTATACTTTCATTTGAACTTGTTCCTGTCTATAGTACATTTACCTTGTCAAGGAGTCAATGGATTTTAACTTATTTATCTGAAACCACTGGTTTTACAATACTACAACAAAGGGGTATAATCAATCTTGTGCTCATTTTGTGCTCACAATGTCTTTGTGCACAACTATATCACTATGATTGGTGAAAGATTATGAAAAGCTTAACATCTAATATTTTAGAAAACTGGATGGGTCTGAGATTAAGACTCGTTTTTGAAGGAATTCTCGTCGGACTTGTCGCCGGTATTGTGACTGTTCTATACAGAGTAATGCTGAACCATGCAGAAGATATCAGGGACGCCGTATACTCCAAAATGACAAATGCAGATCTTCCTTCTATTGTTCTTTTATTCCTTAGCCTGTTATTTATCGGCCTCATCCTCGGTTTCCTTGCCAAAAAAGAACCCTTGATCGGCGGAAGCGGTATCCCTCAAGTCAAGGCACAACTGGCAGGAAAATTACACGTCAACTGGCTGAGCATAGTGATCAATAAGTTTATCGGCGGGGTTTTAGCCATCGGTGCCGGTCTTTCCCTCGGTCGCGAAGGTCCTTCGGTGCAGTTAGGTGCAGCAATCGGTCAAGGAACTGCCGCCTCCCTGGGAAGACACAAGCTGGAAAGCAAATATCTCATAACCAGCGGGGCAAGCGCCGGGCTGGCAGCCGCTTTCAACGCACCACTGGCTGGCGTTATCTTTGCCCTGGAGGAAATGCACAAAAACTTTTCCCCCATTGTTTTAACAGCAGCTATGGCCTCTTCACTCACAGCCGATTTCGTCTGCCAAAACTTCTTTGGCCAGACCCCGATTTTAACTTTCGAAGCCCTTTCCCTGCTTCCTCTGAAGTATTATCCTTACCTTCTTCTTTTGGGAATAGTAACAGGCCTTTTTGGAATTCTTTTCAACCGCTGCCTTTTTAAATCACTTAAAATATTTGACAAACTTGCCCTGCCACCTATCTTGAAGCCCCTTATTCCTCTATTCATCGCCGGACTGTTAGGTTTCTGGCTTCCCGAGACCCTGGGGGGAGGTCATCATCTCATCGGCACTTTGGTCTCACAGAATAGGGCACTCACAACTCTCTTAATATTGGTGGTTGTCAAGTTTGTTTTCACCATGATTAGCTACGGCTCCGGAGTCCCCGGCGGCATCTTTCTACCCCTGTTGGTAATCGGAGCTTTGATCGGAAATATCTTCGGAACCCTAACTGTTAATGTCTTCGGCTTAGATCCCTCGTATCTTCCAAACTTTATTGTCCTGGCAATGGCCGCCTATTTCACCGCTATTGTCAAAGCACCCATAACCGGAAGCATCTTGATTACAGAGATGACAGGCTCCTTCAGTCACCTATTATCTATGGCTACCGTTTCTATGGTGGCTTACGTCGTCACCGACCTGTTTGATTCGAAACCAGTTTACGATACTCTCATGGACAAATTGCTGCAGTCCGACAAAATCGTTAAAGTATCAACGGATAATAAGAAAAAGGTCATTATTGAAGCTGCCGTATGTATGGGCTCACAAATCGATCAGAAGAAAATCAAAGAAATTACGTGGCCTAAGGACTGTTTACTGGTCGGTATTATGCGGGGAGAAAAAGAAATCATACCCAAAGGCAATACACAACTTCAGGTCGGAGATTTCTTAATAGTTTTGACAAACGAGGACATCGAGGAACGAACAAGGGATATCCTACAGCGACTTGCCTGTGAAGAACCCTCTTAATTTCTGCTTTTGATTTGATTTCTCTTAGGGTTTGCTGCGTAATACAACCAGAAAATACCTCCTATTATCACAAACAAAAGGTTCAACATCAAGAATACCGGGATTCCTTTTCCCGGTATTGTCACACCATAAAATTGCCTGTTCTCTGATAGCAGCGTTTTCGAAAGCAAGCCCCTTCAAGGATATAGTACGGCCTTCCTGGTACGACTCCAGGATTCCAATGTCGTCAAGACAATGTCCCACAAGCTCCTCTTTTTTATAAGCAGTCATTTCCAACCAGGCATCGTTAACATCCGCTATCTCACAAAATGGAAAAACAAGAATTGCTGCCGACAGAGGATGATGTCCAAAAGCTGTCTGCCGCAAATTCTTTTCTTTTTCTTCCGCTTTCTTCGCAGTTATGTCAAAGTAGTAGAGGTAGATACTCTGCTCCAGAGGCTGAATGATTACTTGATACCATCTGTTGAAAGCCGGGAAAAAAGACTCTGTCAGACATTCCCTTTGCTCATGATGTAGCAGTTTAAGTTCTCTTTGTAAAAAGGAATTAATGGTTTGTGCCAAAGCATACCAAATCTTTTTACCGACAACCTGTTCCTTTCTTTTGAAAATTATCCTTTCCGCCCTTTTATTTATGCCGATTATTTCCCCATCGGCATTGACTTCAATGCGTGCAACAGGCAATTCATAGTCGTGATTGATCATGATATCCCCAAAGCTCTTCATAACCCGTCTCCCAAGTCTGATTTGCATATCAAGCCATTTTCTCGCACCTTCTAGTAAGTATTTCTCTGTAATCTATCATAATCCTTTTGATTTAACGGTATTTTTCGATAATATAATTCTATTCGATAATTAATCTTCCAGTTGTTCAAATAGCTTCAGGTAGTTCAAGAGATGGCTGGTAATGAGAAATTTGGCTCGCACCTTTTCTTTTCCGGCCTCTCCTATTTCAACCGCCAAAGCCATGTTTCTTAACAGAGTGAGGATTCGTTCGGCACATTCCTCTACAGTATCTGCCAGGTAACCATTAATACCGTCGTCAATCTGCAGCTTAATTCCTCCTACCCGCCCGCCAATGACGGGAACTCCTTTCCACATCCCTTCGGCCACTGTAAGCCCGAAACCTTCTTTTATCGATTTTTGCAAAATAACGTCAGATGCTGTTTGAAAAGCGTTGACCTCCAGGTCGGATACACCGTTAAAGTTTGTAATGATTTCTATGTCATAGTCTTCGCCGGCTCTTCTTAGCGTCCGATAAAGATATTCCCAGCCTTCGGGATCGTCACTGGCCATGGAACCGATCAAAGCCAGCTGAACACTGGGATATTCCTTTTTTACAATTTTATAAGCTTCAATGACACCTAGGGGATCCTTCCAGGGATCAAATCTTGAAACCTGCGATATTAACGGCCTATTCACATCGATCCCAAACCGGCCGGTAATTTCTTTGGCCTCTTCTTCTGCCAAGGGGATATTTTTCTTGGAAAACGGATCAATGGACGGAGTTATTATCGCAACATTGCTTAACACAGCTTTTTCATAAATAAACTCCTCCATCGTAAAAATACAGGCCTCATACTTTTTAATAAAGCCCGCTAGGAATCTCCAGTATTCTTCATTCGGTGCCGACGTATCAATATGACAACGCCAAAGCCATTTTGCTTTGCGGCTCTTTGGTATATAATCAATCATCGCCGCCGGCTGCGGGTCGTGTACAATGATGTAATCGTATTCTTCGTCCGCAAAGGCCTCGGCATTTTTTTTGTTATACTTTAAATATATTTCCTTTTCCTTTGCCGTCAGCTCGTGTTCCATTCCCTGCAAGCAATTATGCATCATCTTTGTGACCTTATAAAATTCATCGGTTCCTTCCATGTTCCACCAGTCGATAACAAGCCCGGCGCTTTTGGCCAGGGGTACAAGTGAATGGAGGATTTCAGCCACTCCTCCGCCAAAAGAGGTGGCATTTATCATGGCAATTTTTTTGCCGTTATTTTTTTTTATGTAATAATCCATCTCAATCTCTGTGTCATGGTTGAGGAACTCGGAATACTGCCGGTAATTTTTAACACCTGTTTTTACTTTTCTCATTTGACATCTCCTAATATCCATTATAATTGTCTTCTTGACTAAGATTACTCAAAAAACCATATTCTATTCTTGAGAAGGGAGGAAGGTTTATGCGAATCTTAGATATGGGACCGCGAATAATAGAAGGACTACCAAACATGATTGAGTTTACTGTCTTTGCCTATGACAAAAAGGGTGTCAACCTTGTACTCGAAAGCAGCGACCAAACGGAAAGGTATCCTATGGAAGAAACGAAACCGCATGTTTATCAAGCAGTTATAGAAAACCCTGCGCCAAACTTGCTGTACAGCTACGAGTTAGAAAATCAGCGGGAGTACCCCGACCCATATTCACACTTTCAGCCCTTTAGCGTACACGGCCGTTCACAGGTAATTGACCATTCGTCTTACAACTGGCAGACCTCAGACTGGCAGGGTAAAAACCCGGAAGAACTGATTGTCATGGAAATCCATATCGCTACTTTCACAGAAGAAGGCACCTTTAAAGCCGCAGCGAAAAAACTAGATTACCTTTGCCATTTAGGGGTAAACGCCCTTGAACTGATGCCCGTCACCCCAACCCCTGGCCGCTGGAACTGGGGCTATGACGGCACTTGTTTATTCAGTGTCAACTGCAACTACGGCACCCCCGACGATCTAAAATACCTTATTGATTCTTGCCATCAAAGACAAATGACCGTCATTCTGGACGTTGTATACAACCATTTTGGCCCGGAAGGTACTTATTTATCGTCCTTTGGCCCGTATTTTACCGACAAACACCACACTCCCTGGGGACCGGCGGTAAACTTCGATGATAACTACTGTGAGTACACACGAAAAATGGTTTTGGATAATGTGTTTTTTTGGCTCGATACCTACCGTTTCGACGGCCTACGCCTTGATGCCGTCCATGCCCTCAAGGACACCTCCCATCCCCATATCCTGCAGGATATCAGCACTGTAGTAACAAGTCTTGCCGCACAAACCAACCGCAAACTCTTTGTCATAGCGGAAAGTGATCAAAACGACAGAATGTTGATATCCTCTGTCCGCGAGGGAGGCAAGGGCATAGATGCCCAATGGATGGATGATTTTCACCACACCGTACACACTCTGCTGACAGGTGAAAGGGAAGGATATTATCAAGACTACGGCAGATTGGAGGATCTTAAAAAGGTCTACCAGAACTTTTTATATACCGGGGAGTTTTCTACCTATCTGCAAAAAAACAGGGGAACCGATGCTTCCCTATATCCCGGAAAGCAATTTGTTGTTTCCATCCAAAATCATGACCAAGTCGGCAACCGTGCTCATGGTGAGCGACTCTCCTCCTTGGTCGAGTTCCCCTTTTTAAAGCTTGCTGCGGGAATGATGTTCTTTTCCCCTTATGTTCCTCTACTCTTTATGGGAGAAGAATATGGAGAAAAGAACCCCTTCTTGTTTTTCACCGATTATCAGGACCCTGCTCTCAGGAAAGCTGTTTTTGCCGGCCGGAAAGACGAATTTAAACACTTCTCTTGGACAGAACCTCCCGACCCCCAGTCCCCTTCCAGCTTCTACTCATCGCGTCTTTCCCCTCTCTCCTCATGGAGCGAACAAAACGAAGCCCTCTTTAATTTTTACCGTGATTTTATCAATCTACGACGGTCACATCCGGTACTGGCTAGTTTAAATAAATTCGCTCTGAATGTATCCATTGCTCCTACCACAAGACTTGTTACCATCCAAAGGTGGAACAAACAAACATCCCTCATCGGGCTTTTCAACCTGACACAAGAAGAAATCAAGCTGGAACCCCCCCCCTCAAGACAATTGATTAACTCGGAATGGGAGCGCTACAAGGGAAGACAGCCCAACCCTTCAACGTTTCTCCTGCCAGGCCAAATAATTGTATACGAACCCCAATCGGATGAACCTTAGTCGGAAAAATACTCTCTGATCTCATTGGCACCCATACTATCTATCTTTTCTACCATGCCCGGAAACAGCGGAGGATAAATTTCATATAGGTAATGATACATCTTGGCCACTAGATATTCGCTATCAGGCCCCTCGGCCCAAACCCTTTGCAGTTGGTCTGTGGCCAGATAAACTGCCGCTAGGTATTCCTGTGTGTGTTTAATGAAGCCGGCTAAATCCATTTCGCCCGTCGAAGAATTACTCTCATACATGGTACCGGCCGCTTTTAAGGCCTTCTTTTGCCACTGCTGAACGGATTCAAAGATTTTGTACGCCCCGGTAAAGTCACCGCCTTTTTCCCGTATATACTCATCAATTCCATACCTTAAATAATTTATTCTTCCCTCAATGAAAACACGCAAGGTCTCGCAAATGCCCACAAGATCTTTCCCGTCAATCCGTTTGATCTTCTTTTTCAAAGCTATTTCCCGCGGTTTTTCTGCCAAAAGCTTGGACAACACCTCACAAAGCAAAAACCCTAACAGGCAGGGTCTTTTTTGCCTACCCTCAGTGGGACGCCAACCCCAATTGCAGGCCCTTTTCATCAATCTCAAATACAATACGGCCTGGGTATCCAAACTTTCCCCACGAATGTCATATTCCCTTTCTCCCAGTCCTCCTATGTCTACGGGAACATTCGTGGAAACAGCGAAATTATCAAGCAAGGTATCAAATATCCCGCATAGGTATTTGCCGTTTTCCCAAAAAATATGAGGATGCTTATAGATCCCCGTTTTCTCCGTGTCATACGGCCCTACGCCGGTAACCCCCAAGGGGGGATAATGTCCGTCGGCTCTGAGAATCAACCGTATCTCGGGTGCCCATGTTATTTTGTCAAATTCCACGGCAGGCAGACTCCCCAAGCCTTTTTCACACAAAATATCGACATACTCATCGGGAGATAGGAAATGAACCCGGTACTCACCTTTCTCCTTTTCTAAGATATCCTGCCAGGCTTTTTCCATAATCTCTAGGGCAATATCACCAAAATCCATCAACTCTAAATCTTGCACATACAGCAAAAGGCCACCCTCTGGTGCTTTTTTCAGTTCCTCCCGCAGAACATCCCGGTAGATTGCAACCCCCTCTTCCATACTAATGGGATACGTTTCCTTTTCGCTGCTCAAATACTCATTGTCAAAAACCGCAAAATCCCCCAGCATATAACCCTGGGCTTTGACCTCCTCCCTGCGCATCTTAGTGATGGGACGCCATATTTCCTGGGAGATCGGAAAGTTTCGGGGCAAGGCCAGAATCCTCTTATCAGGGGTCTCCAGCCAGAACGCTCCATACTCACAGTCACCTTCCCCTTTAATCTCATAGGCGACCTTCCCTTTCCCCAAATGAGGGAAAATTACATAATCAATATTAGCATCCTCAATGGCAGATAGTTTGTCGCTGCAAAGTGAATCTTCGGTGGGAAACAACCCGTTATATTTGGGGTATGGGGCTTGCAGCACGTTGTGCAAGTACCCCCTGTTCCAGGCTATTTCCTGGGAAATCTCCCGAGGCTGAAGAAGCGAGACATGGGTATGGTGCGCGTGTCCATAAAGAGGATACAACCTTCCCCGGGCGTAATCCTTCTTCATGCGCTCAAAGACCTCCGGCAGTACGTCCTTTATCTGAACCAACAGCTCGTTGCTGTACTCCACGCTCAGCACAGCATCAAGCTTATCACCGAATGCACTGCAAAGGGAATAAATGTCCCGGCCTTCTTCTTTTCTCTTTTTAAGGTAATTCTCCGTCAGCAAACCTTCCCTCATCGGATTCTTTTCATCCAGGTATGAAAGAAGCCTCTCCGGTAAATCCCACAGCATTTCGTGGGCATGAAACGCTAAAATCACATAAACATCCTTCAATCTAAGGTACCCCTTCCCATATTTATTCACTCCCCACCGTTTGTGGTTCAAACCGATAAATGAATGCACCGTAAGGCGGGAGAACGAATTCCTCCGGCCGCTCCTCTTGAATTTCCGGTTCACGATTCTGATCTTCGTCATTTACAGAGCTAGCAGACAGGTCATAAATGTTTTCAATATCAGCCAGTTTGATTAACCTTTCTTGACCGATAAAATCAGTATTTAGCGGGACATCGTGTCCTTCAAAATTCAAGAGCACCATTATTCCCTCCTGAGCATCCCCGCTTTTCTTGACCCGCCAGCCAACTACTCTTTTTTCCCCGCCTTTATCCTCTTTTAGCCATGGTGCCACCACCCAGGAAAACAGTCCGTCATCACTTGGATTGTAGCCGCTTATCCTCAACTCTTCATATTTCTTTCTCAGATTGATCAAACCACAGGTCCATTGATAAAACCGGTCTGTTCCCTCTCCAGCCATATTCCAGGGAACCTTGATCCTATTCCTCTCCCTTTCAATGCCAAACTCCTGTCCCATATAAATCATGGGTTGTCCCAAGGCCACCATTGTGGAGAATAATCCCAAACGGGCTTTTCTCTCCTTTATTTCCGGTGTCTGCAAATGGGCACCGCCGGTAGCTACCTCAAACTGGACGCTGTTCTCGTCGTGGCTTTCGCAATAGTTAATTACGTTATTAGTATGGGCGGCAAAGCTGTCTTTCCCAAAGTAGAACATGGAGCCTAACTGGCTGGTATCATTGGGCATGTTCTCAAACTCTCCCTCCCGCAGCAGGGCCTTGACCTTATCATGAAACACATTGCACCACTGGGCGTAGCCGTTGTAGCCGTCGAGATTGATATCCCTTTCGTTGGGCAGATTCTCAGCTATTAAGATCGTATCCGCTTTAAAACCTTTATCCTTGATTTCGTGGGCAATCCTCAGCAGCAATTTATGATTCAAAAAATAACTGTGGGTTGCATCGAATCTAAAACCATCGATATGGTATTCCTTGATAAACAGCTTGCAGGAATCGATAAGCATGTTGTCAACTTCGTCCTTGCCTGTGGCTACCTTATTGCCCCACATGGTCTCCCCGGCAAAATAGAACCCTCCGGTCCCTGACCCGTCATCAATCAAATTCCAAAGGGGATTAAATTCGTTTGAGGTGTGATTAAAAACCTGATCAATGATTACCGCGAGCCGGTGTTTATGTGCTTCGTTAACCATCTCCCGAAAGTCATCAGGTGTTCCAAAATCCTTTTCCACCGCCATAAAAGTACAAGGTTCATACCCCAGTCCGCGCTTCACGGGTACTTCTGCCGTAGGCATCAAAGCCAGTACATTTACACCCAGCTTTTCGAAATACCCTTCTTTGATCCTCCTGGTAACGCCTTTAAACGTTCCCTGGATTTCATCGGGAATGTCCGCATCATTATCGGTAAACCCGTAGATGTTCAACTCATAGAGTATTAAATCCTTAATGTCGGGCGTTTTCCAATCTTGATCGGTCCAAGAAAATTCCCTCGGGTTTACCACTACCGCATTCCTATATTTGTAATCATCGCTAAAAACCCTCGTATAAGGGTCAACCACATATTTATCCATCTCGGTCGAGCCGCCCTGCAGATAGAATTTGTATTCTATCACCATGTCCTTGTCGAGGGGCTCAATCCGTGCCAACCAGATATTAGGCAGATAATAATAGCCTCGATATAAATCCATTTCGATAAAGCTCTTTTTCCTAGGCTTGTCATGTCCCGGGCACTGCCAATCATTAATGTTTCCTGTTAAAAAGACCCGGGCAGCCCGTGGATGGAAAAAACCGAAAAGGATAGAACCGTCGGTGAGAATATTGGCCCCCAGCAAAGAAGGTATGCCTAATCCGGAAACATCCGTATCGGGAATATAGTGGTTCTCAGTAGAAAGCAGGTGCCGGATTTTTTCATAGTATTCCTTTAAATCTCCCACCGGCTCGGCCGGAAGCACATTATAAATATTATGCCTGTCGGCCCTTACCCATATCTCGTCTCCCATCTCTCGGTGAAAGACCCTGTTGACATCAGCAGGCTCCCAGCGAACATCTTGCCCTTTCCCATCCTTGAATAACAGATTGAAACTGCTACGGTTGTACTTCATGTCATAAAACACGCCGAAATCATCCTGCCCGCTGACAGAGACCTCCCTTTCCAAAGTAGCTCCGTCACTGACCCAAACCCACATGACAGGCTCCAGAAAACCGTTGCCGTTATCGTAATGAACTCTGATACTGTGCGTCATTTGATCTACCCCCGTATGTGCGCAAAATATTAGTTATTGACCCTATTTTTTGCTGCATTGGCTTTTTTATTCGTACCAAGCAAATGCTTTCATCACCACATAAAGAAAACTTGGCTTGCGCCAAGCCTTAAGGCTCAGGCGGAAGCCTTAGTTGCACTTATACTTTCTGAAAGTACAAAAAAGCCGGGGAAATTCCCCGGTTTAAACTGAATTATGAGTATTATTGAATTATGAGTATTAATTGACAAATATTATCGTATATGATAACATTTGTCACACTTGAAAAAGCATTGGACTATAAATTGGATTATGAGAGAAGGTGTCAAGATGAGTAAAGCCGGAGTGAAATTCAAAGACATAGAAACAAGACTAATGAAGGATGAGGAGTTTAAAGCAGAATTCGAAAAACTAAAACCGCGTTACGAATTAATCGCACAAATCATTGATGCTCGCAATCAACTGAACATAACTCAGGAAGAACTCGCTTTGCGTGTCGGGACACAAAAATCCAACATATCCCGTTTTGAAAGCGGAGCTTATAACACTTCACTGGATTTTGTCACCAAAATCGTCCGTAGCCTTGGCAAGGAAATCCATATTACAATTAACTGATTCGAGCAGTAAACAACCTATTGTTACGGAAGTCAGCCCCTCAGATAGAGTCTAATTCCCTCTTTTGAGGGGTTTACTTCGTCGACAGTTATTAAGTATTTCTAAATAACTGTGCATACTTTCCCATGACCTTTTCCGCCGCTTTAAGTCCGTCGACCGCAGAAGACATAATGCCGCCGGCATAGCCTGCTCCTTCTCCCACAGGATATATCCCCTGTATGTTGGATAAGCCCTGTTCGTCCCTGTTTATCCTCACCGGGGAAGAGCTCCTGGTCTCAACACCTGTCAGGACAGCATCCGGAGCGGCAAAGCCCTTTATTTTTGCATCAAAGTACCTTAAGGCCTCTTTAATTGTCGCGACAGCATAATCAGGCAGACATTCCTTCAGCGGAGCAAAGGTAACCCCGGGCTTATAGGTAGGTATAACACTACCCCATTGGGTACTAGGTCTATCTCTGAGAAAATCCTCAACCAATTGAACCGGGGCATGATAATCTTCTCCCCCTATCTGATAAGCCAACCGCTCCCACTTTCTCTGGAATTCGATGCCTGCCAAAGGATGTTGATGGGAAAAATCAGAAGGTGCAACTCCCACTAACAAGGCCGCATTGGCATTCCTACCATCCCTTCTATATTCACTCATGCCATTTGTGACAACACATCTTTCTTCCGAGGCAGCACCAACGACATAACCGCCGGGACACATACAAAAGGTATAAGCTGATCTGCCGTTTTTCGCATGATAGGCAAGCTTGTAATCAGCCGCTCCCAACCCGGGTTCCCCGGCAGCACTTCCATATTGCGCCTTATCAATAGTTTCCTGTAAGTGCTCGATTCTGACTCCGATAGAGAAGGCTTTCTGGCTCATGGCAACGCCTCTGTTGTGCAACACCTCATAAGTATCCCGGGCGCTGTGACCGATTGCCAACAATACGACCCTGCAAGGAAGCTTCTCTTTATCATTGATTACTACCGCATCGATCCTGCCATCCTTGATGATAAAATCGGTTGCTTTGGCTTGAAACCTAACCTCGCCTCCGCAAGCGATGATTTCTTCCCTGATATTCTTAACCGAAGACCTGAGCAAATCTGTACCAATATGGGCTTTGCTCTTATATAATATTTCCGGAGGTGCCCCGGCCTTGATAAACTCCTTCAATATCACGCGACACCTGCTGTCGTTTATCCCGGTGGTAAGTTTTCCATCGGAAAACGTACCTGCACCGCCCTCGCCAAATTGCACATTGCTGTCGGTGTCAAGGAGACCGGTTTCCCAAAACTTGTTTATTCTAACTGTTCTATCCTCCACCGCTTCTCCTCTTTCCAGGAGAATAGGTCTGTAGCCACTTTTGGCCAGCATCAACCCGGCAAAAAGACCTGCCGGTCCCGTACCTATCACCACAGGTCTTTCAAGCATTTCTTCATTTCCCGGTTGAATACGGTGCTCAGACATAACCGGGCTTTGCATTATGCCGTTTTTTGAACGGTCGTTATCAAGAATTATTTTTTCATTTCTAACACTAACATCCACCGTATAGACAAAGAAAATATTTTGCTTTTTTCTGGCGTCAATTGACTTTTTAAATATTTCAAATCCCAGCAGTTCCTGCTCATTAATCCTAAGCCTGGTAAGGATCGCTTTTTTTAAGGCTTGCCTTTCCATCTCAGTATTTGCGGCTTCTTTTACCCTTATTTTAATATCTGTAAGCCTAATCATGACAACCCCCTGCCGTCTTTCAACATGCGGATATAGCTTGGCGGAACTCAATATCAGTTTAGGGCTGCGCTCCGCCCCGCAATAAATCCGGATGACCATGCCCACTGAAGATTAAAGCCTCCGCACTGACCGTCGATATCTAATATCTCCCCGGCAAAAAACAAGCCTTTGACCTTTTCAGATTCCATTGTATGTTGATTGATTTCTTTAGTATCAACACCGCCGGCGGTAATTTGTGCACTGGACCATCCCTTGGTCCTTTTTATTTTAAACTGCCAATCAGTCAGGATGTCGCTAATCCCGTCCTTCTCTTGGACAGTTAAATCGGCGACGGGGCGTTTCACATCACTGATTCCCGCTTCTTGTAACACCACAGGAATCAACCTTTTATTGATAAGGCCGACTAAGCTAAAGTCGATTGGCTTTCCGGGCGCTGTTTGAAAGCGTTTATGGAGAAGCCTTTTTAACTCGTCTTTAGATAACATATCCATTATCATGATTTTCAGATAAACTTCTTCCCCTGCTTTGATCAACTCTCCGGCTTTCCTGCTTATCTGCAGGATAGGCGGGCCCGATATTCCGTAATCAGCAAAAAGAATATCTCCCCTGTCTTGAACAATAGCCTTATTTTTGTGTATAACTTCGGCAGTACCTACAAATTTTACTCCGGAGATACGTTTAAAAAAAGAGCCCTCCAGCATCAATTGCACCAGGGCAGGGAAAACGTCTACAGCACTATGTCCCAGTTTTTCGGCCAAACCATAGCCGTTTCCGTCAGAACCGCTGGCAGGCATAGCTTTACCGCCTGTCGTCAGAATAGCCCTGTCCCCCCGGTATGAGTTCCCATTTTCCAATACAAAGATAAATTCATCTTTTTCCCTGATAATATCCTTTACACAGGCATCACAAACGATATTTACTCCCAGGTCATTTAATTCATATAAAAGAACATCCAGAATACTTGAAGCCTGATCAGACATCGGGAAGACCTTGCCCAGTTCCTCCACCTTATGGGTAATCCCTAATTTCTCAAAAAATCTGATAGTATCATCAACCGTAAAATCTCCCAGCACACTGTGGGCAAATTCCGGATCGCTGCCATGATAGTAAGTAATATCCGTATTGATATTCGTAAAGTTACACCGTCCGTTTCCCGTCGCCAATATCTTTTTGCCAACTCGCGGATTTTTCTCAAGTATCGTCACGTCAGCACCCAATCTGCGTGCAGAAATAGCGGCAATCATCCCGGCTGCTCCTCCGCCTACCACTACAACGCGTCTCTTTGTTTTCATAACTGCCTCCCAGTCCAACTATCAAACTTTATCGATATCTTCCGGTTCACTATGCTTTCCGTCTCTTCCGTCCTTATCACCGCGTATCGCTTCATCCTGCGTCTTTTTTGCGTACTCCTCGGCCATATTGACAAAATCGTCCTTTGCCTTATTCAGCCTATCGTAGGTCCGTTTTAGTTCGCCAAAAAGCCTCCCCGCTTTGCGAAAAAATACAGGAATGTCTTCCGGTTTCACAAAAATAAGGATTACCACTACTATTATTATTATCTCCGATATTCCTATCCCGAACATACTTATTCACCAATCCTCAATATTCTCGCCAGAAATATAGCCAAAAAATATAAAAGCACTAAAGGAAGTGCCACAGCCAATTGACTGATAAAATCCGGCGGTGTGATGGCGGCAGCCACTACAAATATTCCCACAATAACGTACCTGCTCAACCGAAAAACAGTTTTGCGCTTAACCAAACCCAGGGCCATTAAAACCATTAAAACAATAGGGCTTTGGAAGGCTACTACCGCCCAGAGAATAAACGAGAAGACATAAAAGATGTTCCGGCCGTAATTCAACAACAAGCCGACATCCCCGGGGATAAAAGACCTGTTGGTGAGAAAAGATATTGAAAAGGGTATTAGCTTAAAATATGAAAAATATGCACTGACCGCAATCAGAATAAAGCTGGCAAACAAAGAAAGGGCAAATATTCTTTTTTCCCGGGGAAGCAGTCCCGGGAAAATAAAACGGATGGCATTGTAAAAATGCACCGGCAGTGAAAAAATCAACCCTGCCAAAAAGGACAGCTTTACTCTGACGGAAAAACCCTCAAAGATAGTAGTCATATAGAGATTAGCTCCCCCGGCGCTAGGAATTCCTGCATACTGCTTTAAAAATACCTCCACAATACCCTCAAAGGCAAAAAAAGCCGCGAAAGAACAGACCGCAAAAAAAGCCAGTGAAATAAGCAGTCTGCGCCTCAACTCACGGATATGTTCCAGAAGCGGCATATTGGTATCCGCAAAATCCTTCTTACTCATTCCTTTGTTGTTCCCTCTTTTTCAGTATCTTGTGCCTCTTCGGACGCTTGATTAAACTCCTTTTTTGCCTCGCCTAAGGAACGGGCCAGCTTGGGAATAGCGGAAGCGCCAAAAAGCAGAACAACGATCAAAAGAATCACTAAAAGCTCAGTAGAACCAAACATGATAGCTTACCCCCTTTGATCTAAATTATACTGTTACCTGCTCCTCTTGTCCATTTTCTTCTGCAGTTATTCCTCCTTAGTTAAACCGACTACCAAACGGGCTCCGAACTCCGAAGCTTTTTCGTAAACCGGTTCGAGAGTTTTTAATATATTCTCTTCCCCACACCAGAAGGGAAAATCCCCTAATTGTTTTAATACCGTTGCCCGTAAAGAGGATGGATTTGTCCCTATCAGAAAATCTACAGGCAACGTTCCTCCTTCCCAAAAACCTTTTGGATCGCTCAAAAACCCACATACTTGAATATCTTCATATCCTCTGTCAAATGTTTGTGTTTCTGAATCTGAATCCACCTTATTCTTAGCGGGAACCGCTTCCTCTCCACCGGATAATTTCTTTATCATTTCCGCACGTTCCATCCCACGCAGCTTAAAAATCAGAAACGGGTCGCGGTCAAACTCTTCACCCAAGATATAGTACACGGCGGCAATATGCTTGCAAGGATTAGACCAGTCCGGACAGGAGCAATCTGTTTCTATATCGTCAATTCGGTTGGGAAAAAGCGAGACCCCCGCCCCGGCAAAAACCTCTTCAATGTCAAGCGGCATCTCCCCTGCTAATAACCGCGCAGCAAAAATAGCCTCCTGAGACAGCTTTGCCATTACCTTGTCCCATTCAGCGGCAGACAACATCCTGACCTTGATGTCAACTTTGTAAGGTTTAATCCGGGAACCTTGGACCTTAGCCTTTACACTTCCACCCTTTATATCCACGGATAGAACCTGTCCGCTTCTGGCATAAGAGCGCCCTCTGGTGAGCCTGGCCCCTAGGTTAAACCCTTCCAGCGTTTGGTTCCACCGTTTTGCCCACCAGTTTTTGCCGAAAGTTCTTCCGTTGCCTTTGGCTTTAATCCCGTTTTTCGCCTCACGGGGCTTGGACGGGGTATATTTCCTGTAGTAATCAAAATCATCCCATCGTCCCATTCTCAGTCACCTACCGTTTCCTGGCGCAAGGCCCAAATTTCCCGAAGCTCGGTAGTCGAAAGCTCGGTCAACCAACTGTCCCCGCTGCCCACTATTTTGCCTGCCACGTCTTTCTTTCTCTCGATCATCTCATCAATTCGTTCTTCCACCGTACCGGCTACGACGAATTTATGAACCTGTACATTCTTTGCCTGCCCGATTCGGAAGGCCCGATCCGTGGCCTGGTCTTCCACAGCCGGGTTCCACCAACGATCAAAATGGAAGACATGATTAGCCTGGGTCAGGTTAAGGCCTGTCCCGCCGGCTTTCAGTGAAAGAATGAAAAAAGGGGGCCCGGACTCATCCTGAAATAGTTCAACCATCCGGTTTCTCTCTTTAGAAGAAACGCCTCCGTGCAGAAAAAGAACCTGACAGCCAAATGTTTCTGCGAGATGACAACGTAGGATATCGCCCATTTCCGTGAACTGAGTAAATATCAGGGCCCGCTCACCCATCTCCAGTATTTCCTCGCACATTTCCGTCAGACGCTGCATTTTCCCGGATCGTCCCGCCGTCGTGGATTTATCCTTCAGGAACTGAGCCGGGTGATTACACACCTGTTTTAACCTGGATAATGCTGAAAGAATCAGCCCTTTGCGCTCAATACCCTCCGCTCCCTCCAGTCCTTACTCTACTTCTTTGACAACAGCAGCATAAAGAGAGGCCTGTTCTCTAGTCAGAGTACAAAACACCTTCATTTCCATCTTATCAGAAAGATCGTCGATAATTGACTTATCCGTTTTCATCCTTCTTAAGACAAATGCCCCGGTAATCCTTTTTAATCTTTGAGCCGCGTCAATATTTCCGCTAACCTGAATCGGAATCAAAAACTCTCTTCTAAAGTCTGTTTGACCCCCCAGTAAGCCGGGATTCATGAACTGCATCAGAGACCACAAGTCCCCAACATTATTCTCCACCGGGGTTCCTGTCAACGCCAGCCTATACCCGGCCTGAATATTACAGGCAGCCTGAGCCTGTTTGGTCCCGGCATTTTTAATATTCTGGGCCTCATCCAGGATGATTCCTGACCAGTGGATCCCTCGGAATAGCTCTTGATCACGGTACAATAATCCATAACTGATCAAAACCACCGCATTTTCTTCTGTTTTCTTTTGAAATTCCTCTATGTTTTTAATCCGTTCGGCTCCGTGATGCACCCATAGGGAAAGCTCCGGCGTGAACCGAGCCGTTTCTTTCTGCCAATTTCCTACCAGCGAAGTGGGGCACACTAAAAGCACCGGGCGTTTTTCGCCCCTTTCCCGGTTGTACTGCAGCAAGGCTAAAGTCTGAATCGTCTTACCCAAACCCATATCATCCGCCAGACAGGCACCAAAACCCCATTGGCATAAGAAATGTAACCAAGAATAGCCTCGTACCTGGTAGTCCCGCATCTGTCCCTTAAACCCTCCGGGTTGCGCTATCTCCTGCCAAGGGCTATGGCCCTCCATCCTCTCAAGAAGATCTTTTACCCAGCCTTCGGCCTCCAACCCTGCAAAAGTCAGCCCGCCAGGCGCACGAACCGCTCCCAACGCCAGGCGCATAGACTCACCGATAGTAAGGAACTTTTGGCCTTTTTGCCTTTCACCTAAGAATTCCTTGACGCTCGTTGCATCGAATGCCACCCAACGACCACGTAATTTGACCAGCCCTGACTTCATTTTGGTCAACAGTTCCAGTTCCTGCTCAGTCAGCATCTCATCCCCCAAAGCCATCTCCCAGTTAAAGCTAATGACCCGATCGGCTGTAAGTCCTGCCGATATTTGCATTTTGGACGGATTTAAACGCACCCTGGCACCCAGTCCCTTTTGAGCATTTTTCTTCGTCCACCACCCCGGTACCTGTATAATAAATCCGCTCTGTTCCAAGAGTGGTGCTTTTTCTGTCAAGAATTCGTAGGCTCCGGCATTATCCAACAAGTATCCTTGAGGAACCGGGGCACGAAGACTTTCTTGTATATGGGAACACAGCCCGGCAACCTGTCCTAAGGCCGTTAGCACAAGTTCCCGCACTGAAACATTCCTATCCTTAAAGATTTTAGCTTTTTTGCCACGTGCCCGCCAGGCTTCCTCTACAGGAATCTGTAGGCTGGGATCATCAACAGCTTGCAGCAAATAGCATAAGGACCAATCGTCAGTTGTAGTTGGTTCTTCCAGACGAAAACAAAACCTGAAAGGGGCATTCGACAGGTAATAGACCTTGCGCTGCCAATCCTTAACCTGCGCAACAAACTCGGTCAGCTTGTCCTCTTTGTCATGCAGCAGCCCTGTAGCATCCTGGAGGGCTACAAGCCACCTGTCATGCAAGCTTTGATGGCTTGCCGGTTCAGCATACGTTTCGCCCCTGTTCAAGTCTGCCCGCACAACTGCGTTCACGAAACTACCGATAGCCTCCGTCACAACCGCCAGAGGACCGATTGCCGGTTCTATCCCCTTTTCCGCTACAGCCCGGCATACCGCAGGCATTATTTCACTTAACACCCGAAGCCTGTCCAAATCATAGCCGGTAAGGACCGGTTCCCAGCAAGCATAATACTTTTTGACTTTCATGGATATTCCCGGTAGAAATCTTTCCCGCGCCACCAAACTTCCGGCTAGGCGCAATACCTGAGTCCAAAAAGCCACATCCCTGCTTACCACTACTCCGGGCGCCACAACCCGGCGCCCCATACAAACCGTCAATAAAGAAACGGCTTGTGTTGCATTAAGATTTAAGGTTGTTACCTTCCAGGGCTGTAATTTTATTTCTTCCTGAGATTCTAATTGCTCCGATACTAGCCTTCTTGAGGCAAGCGGCCTTCCGGAAATAGTGGGAAGCCATATTTCCATTTTGCGGGTCTTTGTCTCGGCAATTTCTTCTTCAATACCATCCACCGCCAGGGCATTTTTTAACAACTTAGCGGATACGCCAAAGGGAAAGGGTTCAGTCTCCCCCTCCTTCTTTTTTCGTTTGCGCCCCCGCCTGGTCGGCTTTCCTTCATCGGGAGGTATTTCCCCCCAAATAAACCAACTCCCGCAATAATAGCTTAAATGTAAAATAATAATTATTCCTCACACCCTTTTCACTACAACATGATGTCCTTTGTTAACTCTTCACAAAATTCATTTTATCACAATCCTGTTATCACGGCACTGTTAAGCAATTCTTATGTGTCTATCAGTTCCTGAACTCTTCCGTGTTATTATGATGCGCTTATTATACGTCTAACATTTACAAATAACATCACACCCCCCTCGCATTATCGTTGTAAAAAGTGTAATACTAAAACACTTTTTCGTTGTAATTTTTGTTAAAAAGGGGTATGCTTACCGTGTGAGGTGATTTTCCATGTATAGAACAACGATAGAAAAACTGCATAAGTGGAAAGCGAAGCAAAATAAAAAACCACTCATTATTCGTGGCGCAAGGCAGGTTGGCAAGACCTGGCTGATGAAAGAGTTTGGCAGAATCGCCTTTGAAAAGACAGTTTATATTAGCTTCGACAACAATCAGCGCATAAAGGAGCTATTTTCATCAGATTTGGATGTAAAACGGATTATAACGGGACTGGAACTCTATTCCGGCCAAAAGATCGACCCCGCGAATACCCTGCTAATCTTTGATGAAGTACAGGAAATACCCAAGGCCTTGACTTCACTCAAATATTTCAATGAGGGCGCACCACAATATCAAATCGTGTGCGCCGGTTCTCTCTTAGGCGTTGCGCTTCATCAGGGCACGTCTTTTCCTGTAGGCAAGGTGGAGTTTTTAGACCTTTACCCCCTAAACTTTACGGAGTTCTTAAGTGCGATGGGCAACGGTCAATATGTTGAACTACTGCAAAAAGGCGACTTCGACATGATAACCACTTTCAAGCAAACCTATATCGATATGCTCAAATACTATTACTATGTGGGTGGTATGCCGGAGGTCGTACACAGTTTTTCTGAAAATAAGGATTTCGGAGAAGCACGGGAAATACAACAACGTATCCTTGACGCCTATGAGCAGGATTTCTCCAAGCACGCACCTCATGATGTGGTGCCGCGAATCAGAATGCTTTGGAACAGCATTCCCGCCCAACTCACCAAAGAGAACAAAAAATTCATCTACGGCCTTATCAAGGAAGGCACACGGGCTAAGGAATATGAACAGGCCATGCTTTGGCTGACTGATTGCGGCCTGGTTTATAAAGTGCATCGGGCGAAAGCTCCGAGTTTGCCGCTTAAGGCTTACGAAGACTTGAAAGCCTTTAAAATATTTCTTGTTGACGTCGGTTTGCTTTCCTGTATGGTACGCCTGAACCAGAGGACGCTTTTGGATGGTAACAAGCTTTTCAAGGAATTTAAAGGCGCATTGACCGAACAATATGTATTGCAACAGTTAAAAACCCTCAAGGGACTGGAAACATATTATTGGACGAACGATCGAGGCAGCGCGGAGATTGACTTTCTTGTGGATGACGGTAACACGATCATCCCCATTGAAGTAAAGGCCGAAACGAATTTAAAGGCCAAAAGCTTGAAAATTTATCAGGAGAAGTTTGCGCCTATACTTGCGATCCGCACTTCTATGGCTGATTACAAGCAAGAGGACCGGCTGTTTAACCTTCCGCTGTATGCGATTGAAACACTGCGCAAGGATGATTTGGCGACAGCCGAGCGTTTGCTTGCGGTGGAACGTTCCCGTTTGCTTGGAACTCAAGGATATACGGTTGATGAGTTCGAAAAAAACATGAGAGAAGCAATCGCCAAAGGAGCGGAGCATGGAGTGTAATGAAAAGGTGTATCAGGTAATTATTGCATCCGACGCAAATGACAGAATGTATGACCATTTTGATTTTTTAGCGCGTGTCAGCGTTAATGCAGCAAACAGACTTTTGGATGGATTGCTTAAAGATATTCGAAATCTCCGAATCGACCCACTCCGCTATCCTATATATAACCGTCCATATCTTCCAGTTGGCAAATACCGTTATATACTATCAAACAAAAGGTATCGGATCGTTTATCAGATTATTGGCAATCAGGTGTTTGTGGATGATATACAGGATTGTCGGCAAGATGATGACAAGAGCATCTTAAACAAATAATTGTAAATCACAAAAGAGAGACGCTATCCCTTGCAGGGCAACGCCTCTCTTTTGTTTTTCCGTATCGGCTTGGGGTATGGTTCAACAAGTTTGCCTATTAAACCGTGCCTTGCGCTCCCTTCTGTTGGCCTGTTTCCCTAATAAAACTTCTTTTCATTAAGGAAACACTGTACGTCGTCCAACGCCTCGCCGAAGCGTTGGAAGTGAACCACTTCACGCTCTCTCAGGAACCTCAGGGCATCAATGACACCCGGATCATCACTAAGATTGATCAGCCAGTCATACGTCACCCGTGCTTTTTGCTCCGCCGCCATATCTTCCGTAAGATCGGCTATGGGTTCTCCTTTGGCTTGAATGTAAGCTGCTGTCCAGGGGTTGCCTACGGCATCAACGTAAAAGAGGGCTTTGTCATGGTCGGCATAGTGTCCTCCCAGCCCTTCTTTCTTCAGCTGTTCCACGGTAGCGCCCTTGAGCAGTTTGTAAACCATCGTGGCTATAATCTCTAAATGAGCAAGTTCTTGTGTTCCACGATGTTATCAATCAAAGTAGAGGGGCAATTACGCCCCCCTACTTCAACTTTATTCCGCCCATTATTTTAGTTGTCGCCACTTCTTTGTCATATGTATCATAAAAAGAAACAACCGTTGCCCCATCCTCTTTACCATACCCCCTAGTTATCTTCTGTAACGTATCAACGACAATACCGGCAAATCGCTCCTGCTCATATTCCTCCGACTGATACCAAGCGTCTGATACAGTAACATACATGATGCTCCAATCGTCATTCTTCGGCGTTATACTCACAACTACACCCTCAGACACTTCGATGAGTTCATCTATTTTTTGGGCTAAGGCTTCTTCTTGTTCCTTCGCCAATTCCTCGGCAGCAGCTATTTCTTCCGGCGTGGGCTCCTCCGGGGCTTGTTCCTCGGCTTGCGTTTCTGCGGCTTCCACTTGTTCCGGATCCGTTTCTGTGGTATCATTCAGCGCACCAACCAAAAACATGATCACGCATATACCGGCAATCCCCAAACATTTCTTCCAGCGGGGATTTTTTTTGATGGCGTATACTATGGCCGCCAAGATAAAGACAAGGAAACCCAAAAGTCCAAGTATCCCTAAAAACATCATGACCAATCCCTCCCTTTTCTGCCCATTATAACATATTTAATATTTTTGTGATAATTCCCCGCAAAAACGGCTCGCGAGAATCCCTTGTAAGCCTTCAGAATAAAGGGGCTAAGGTGTTTGTACCTGTGGATTTTGGGCGGCAAAAAATTTTTTGCTTTTTTTGAAAAAGTTGCAAAAAGCGCTTGACATAAACATGTAGACATGTTAACATGTAGATAAGAAGAAAAGGAGGTATGAGATATGTTAAAAGATATTAAGAGTAGTGCCGCCGCTCTCTATGACGGTGGTTGGAGATCAGAGGATAAGGACCAGTTGCGGGAAGAACATAACCTAACACTGGAAGATGTTGAGGAGCTTTGCAAAGAGTTAGAGCGACTTGAAGAGCAGTACAGCCTTGCTGAGCTTCGCAAGCATTGGAGCGATGCAGCTATACTTGAAGCCGCAGAACAGCACAAAAACCGGGAAGTCACTATTGATGAAGTAGAAGGCTGGGGAAAAGAAGAACAAGAAGACTTTGCACTGCATTTCCATAAGGGCGATTTTATCATCAGCCCAGAAAATAGATAGGAAATGGAGGACTAACGCATGACGAAAACACCAGTAACCATCCGGATCAGCCCAGAAATAAAAAAAGCACTGCAAATGAAAGTACTTGAAAACGACACATCAGTCCAGGCGGTCTTAGAGAAGGCCGTCATGGACTACCTAGAAGATAAAAGGACCAGAGAGGCTTAACGGCCTCTTTTCTTTTCGCCCAACAAAAAAAAAGAGGGGCTTTCACCCCTCTTTCTGCTCATCATATCTCCGCAACATCGCCCAAATTTCTTTCCGCAGCACCGGCCGGTCCTGGTCGCTACCATCACTTATCCCCTTTGTCATTACCCAAGCTTTATCATCTGCGAACATATCATCAATCAATTGTACTGAGCCAACTTCATTTTTAATGCCGAGATAAGCCGAAATATCGGTATGACTAAATGGGTCATAATAACTTTTTTGGAGCTCAATATGTAAATGACTTGCAGTAGAATTGCCGGACATACCCTCTATTCCTATCATTGTCCCGGCGCGGACCGTATTCCCGATATTTACAACTCGTTGTGCTAGATGAGCATAAACACCATACAATCCATCGTCTTGTTTGATAACAACATGACTGCCCCAACTACCTGTATTTTGACTGCGAATAACTTTCCCGGCTCCAATAGCAATAATAGTTTTATCCCCGTCCGATACCATATCAAGTCCTGAATGTACCCCGGCGGCATAGTTCTGCCGGGGGTTTTTTACGCCGTAAGGTTGGGTAATCCGGACCTTTGATATATCCTTGTATGGCAACATGGCTTACACTCCCTTTTGTCGCTCTTTTTCATCTATGGCCTTGTCGGACATTTTGCCACTTGCGGCCGCAACTAAAAAGCCGTTGAATAATGCCAACACAACAGAAGCCCATGTAAGAGACTGTCCTTGTGCCGCAGTGGCAGCTAAGAGCACTATAAAGCCGATTAATACCGCATAGACATCTGTACCCAATACCTGTGGCCAGAACGTATCAATGAGCCTCTTTGTATAGGCAACGATTAGATAGGTCAAAGCCGCGGCTCCGGCCAGTGTACCTAATACATCCCAGGTAAACAAATTATCCATTTTTTTATACCTCCTTTATTTCGTCTATCCTGTGGTGGGCTGATTTTGCAGATTGCTCTACCGCCACCATCCGCTCTACAAGACAGTTGTGCTTGTCCACTTTGATTTCAAGTTGTTGCAAACGATAATTAGTCAGCTTACTTGCTGCTATAATCCCCGCTATTGAGCCTATGCCTGTGCCTGTAAGCGACATAACCGCCACTAATACCTCTGGACTCATCCGATAACCAGCCCCTTCCTAGAACCCTTTGTTTGCCCTATATCCCCATGATCTGAGACAGTACCACATACAACAACTTGTTGTTAGCGTTTACGGCTTGATGTACTGCCCTTGCGAACCTCTCATCGCAAGTATGTACTGTCCTCCCCATGAATTTCATCTCGACAATATGGGCCGCCTCGTGATGAAAATACTCTGTTTGAGCATAAAAGTCGTCCCAACCCTCTATTACATCGACTGCCGCTAGATAGATATAGTTACCGGACGGTGGCACATAGTGATGGGTTGCTAATCGTCCACCAGGCGGTGTTGCATTGATATAGATAGGCGGACACCACTCTGACAATTTTGGGAAATACTCTATTGCCTTCTGCAAGTGCTTACCCCGGAAACGCGCTTCTTCTTCCTGCGTTTGGGCATACACCTTTATTTTCTCTTGCATCATATCCCTCCTTTCTGGCATAAAAATACCGCCCTATGATGTGGCGGTTTTACTACACATTTTTTATCCTATTGCGTCTTACTCAACAACAAATCCAACTTTGCTTCAATACGCTCAAGAACTTCTGCCGTTGTTTCCTTTCCTTTCCTCTTTCCTTCTAGTTCTTTCACTTTCGCCACCTTTTCATCAAGTGGCTTGAGTTTTCTTGTCGGCTTCATACAACCACCTCCAACGATGCGTTCTCCACGTTCTGGTTGAGCGTTTCGATTGTCAGCTTATCGCCTGTCTCATACCCATCCAATTCAATCGTTCCATCCTCACACGAACCTTCATACGGCTCAAGTGCTTCTCCTAGTGTGGTTTCACCTGTTATGCGGATTGAGATAGGTTCGTAAGAGAGGGGGTTGCCGAGGTAGTCTTGCAGGGAAATTGTAACGAGATTAGTGACAGGAGTTAAGATGATATGCTTGAAAAATGTATAATGTTGCCAGCCATTGGTTATTATTTCTTTTTCGACTTTAAGTCCATCAGAAGAAATTCTATACATATTTATTCCTCCTTATAAGCTATAATAACATTGGAGTGTTTATTGTCCGCACCAGCGCAATGCTCAATCTTAAAACCACTTTTATACGGGGCATTCAGTATTAAATTTATACCACCCGCAGGCATAAAGAAGTCGAATCCTACAGGCGTGTCAATTATTACAACACCGTCAATAGTCATTCTTAGATAATTCCCATAATCTGCGTATACGGTTACAACACTTAATTCTCCGTTTCCATTTACTTTTTCAAAAGCTGTTACAAGTGACGTAGAACTTGTCTGATGTACTATAGGGAATGTCGATACAACTCTTTCCGGCCCTATCCAACTAACTTCCCTATAATGCAACTTTGGCGTATCATCACTTATGCTATTACGTGTTAGCGTGTGGACTACACGAATTGTTTTGTAGATTGTTGCGTCAATAGCGGAAAGGGAGTCTCCATCATCAACACTAGCAATAAGTACATTATCTTCCGTATCTTTGATTGCACAACTCACACTTGTATTAGTCGGCTCTGTAGTTTTGCGGTAGTATTTGTACCATTCTGCAAGGGATGATACGGTTATATCTTCGGTGACTGTACCAGACACAGAACTATAATTATACTCAATATTTAACTGTAAGTCTTCCGTTGGATAATCTGTCCATGTTGAGCCATTATCATTTGATTGTGAATGCAATCCATTTAGATAGGGATTTGATGTATCTCTATATACGCCTATGTGATTTGAACTATCTACAGTCCCACCGCCACAACGCACTACAAGCCAATATTTTGTATTAGCAGATAAAGAAGCAGCTACAGCAAAATTGTAATTAGTTCTACTGCCTAGTATGGTCGAAATATTCAGGGTTGACGCAACACCAACTACAGAACCTGATGGTTTATTTATATTGTCTGTTTGTATTTCTACCGTCAATGTACCAGTAGGACTTCCGGCTAGCTTAATCAATGATAAGATAACTTTTGTAACCTCTACATTTTCTGTAAAAGATATAGATTGTGCATGTCTCACATTATTGGTACTAAATGGAACGTACCCGGTTTGTGTTAAATCAATTAGCATTAACACACTGTTAACTAAATCAAGTGTAACATTACCATTATTATCAATCTCACACCCGCTTAACGTAGCCCCACCAAACCCTGGGTTATATCTTTCTGCCCTCACATCACTAGGACTTGCTAAAGGGAAAAATTCAGCCATTTATACCACCTCTTCCATCAGTATTCCTACCACACCGTTTTGCATGGCGATACCGTATGTGTACGTTTTGCTTGTTGTGGGGTCGGTTGTTTGGTGTGGCATAGTTTCTAACAAATGCGTACTAATTACTTGGTCTATACTTTCGTCCACATCTTGTTGGCTTGCTCCTGATATAACCTCTAACTCTGTGTTGTCCACAGAAATACCGGATGCTGCGTTCCCGTCTGGCGGTGTAATGCCAAGCACGACATTAGCAACCCCGCATACTTCATTATCTGACCTTGTGTCCGTCACGTTTTCCGTGGGTATGCTTGCCACATCTGCAGGCACTAATATAGTGGCGAGACCAAGCTGATAGATTGACGATGTGCGCGCAAGCGGTTCAGGCTCCGGAGATGTTGCCGGGGTGCCTGTCACAACCTTAGGCACAACCGCACGTACATCATCAGTCAAATTAAGCTCCATTACTACTCTGTCGATTCGTGGATACAACGGGTCAGCCCCAGAGTGGGTGAGTACCACCGCATCGTCGTATACTTCCCCACGATACCCATTGATAGAGACTGCGCCCAGATTTATTTGACTTTGCATCGATGCTGGTCTTATAGAGACTTCTAACTCATCAGAGAGCACGCCCCCGCCGACAATCTCTATTCCGCTGCTGATATAACTCGCAAAGCGGCGGGCGAAGGCATCCGCCCCATATTTGCGGTCATATATGCCGCCTATTTCTTTGGCGGTAAAAAAATCGCTTCTGTATGGCATCTTATCCCTCCTATCTTCCTGATAGTTGATTTATCTGTTTCTGTTGCTCTTTGATTGTATTTAAAAATGTCGGAACGGTATTTCCGAAGGTACACTCTATCCTGTCTGGTTGCGCCTGCTGGTATATTTCTTTGATTTCCATTATCCTTGTATCAAGCGTGAGTCCCAAACCTCTATCCTGCACAGTCACTATATCACCCAAAAAATAGTCATGTTCATATGTTAAATTAGCATATGGATTGATTTTGGCTTCGTAAGACAGGGCACCTTCTTTTCGAGCTGCCAAACCTCTGTTAATCAGCTCATTTGTATTGTCCGTGTCTCTAGCATCAACAAAATCCTCATATCTTTCGGCTCCTGTTGCCTCTCCTACAAGGATGATAGTCCTCGTTTCTCCCTCACCCTGGCCCCCAACAAACAAAGCATTTTTAGCATTAGTTAAACTGTCGATGTGCCGGCGGGAGATTATATTGTCAAATTGTAAATCGAAAATAGCCGGAGGCAGACCATCTATGTTGCTCGCCGTCCTGTTTGCTCCTGTGTAAGTGTCAAACACAAGCGCCGGAGTATCAGGAGCAAAATCAAAACAGTAGCCCATGTCAGCCGAAGCAAGTACCCTGGAAACCTCATCAGCAAGAGGTTTTAGCCGGGTCTGGTCTGTTATGCTATCTCCGGACTGCACTGTTGCACAGGCCAAATATGGCACTGCACGTAAAACCGCATGTACGGGAGGATTGATTGCGTTAGCTGTGATGTACGCTTTGACGATAGCATCACGGCTACCCGATGCCGTGTGATAGGCATAGCCGTCCGGCGGTATTGTGATACGTTTCGCCCATGCCAGACCTCCACCATAAGCAATTATCTTGAGGGTATCGGGCTTGTCGGTCTCGATTTCCCTATGCAGTATCTCAAATATCCTCTTTGGTCCGGCGTATAGCCAGTAATGCTTTTGCAGGAGCTGAGTATTGCCGGACTCGTATGATATTGTCATGCTTAATGTTTCTGTGCCTCTGTATTTTCTGTGGATATTACAACTCTCAAAATCATCAATCTCGCCTTGATATACAAAGTCAGCATTATATACTTGCAATCTCACTGCTACACCCCCAAGTAGCGGTTTGAGTAGTAGACAAACACCTGAGCGCTATCAACTCCACTGTCGGCATCGTATACCAGTTCGTTTTCACCGACTGCCAACGAAAAGAACGTGCTATCCTGGTCGATATAGTTTGAGGCGTTTGTTCTCTCGCCTTCTTCGTCTATAATCCAAACTCGTTTATTCCCATACTCTGTAGTAATTTCCAAGGTGTCTGTCGGCAGAATTTCCCGGTTAACTTTGATAAACTCACCTGTTGTCTCATTGGTTATGATCGGGTTTGTCGAACCACCGAGAAATACCACTCTAACCGGGGCCGGGACATCTCCGGCATTCTTAATTATTACCCGACGGTTGGAAAGAGTTGACAGGATTATTTCCGGATTAAATACTATCGGAAAAACAAACTCCGGCGTTTCCACGGCCATCGGTACGGTTGTTTCGGTTACGTCCACCAAGTACGGATTGTCACAGACAAGTGATATTGCACTGCTTTTATATTTAGATATGCTCTCTTGAGCACTGCCGAAGGATGGCGGTATACTCACCCGGCAGGTGAATTTAACTGTAATGTAGTCATTTTCATATATAACAACATAGTCGGTTTTTGGTTTGATAAAAGCTATCAGTTCCCGCCTTAGTCTATATGCCTCTTGCATACTATCAGCCTTGACTACTACACCAAAGCTGATAGCCCTTGCTAGCATAAAATCACCCGCAGCGGTTTGTCCGTCCTGCTGATAGCCTCGCGAACTAAGCACTTCGACCGGCGCGTCTGATATACCGATCAGGTTTTGTAGGATATACGGGCCTTGATAGTCGATAGTGATATACTCGCCGGCAGAGTTGTAGAATGTTAATTTTTGCATATGTTACACCCCCGCCAGTAAGATTTGCAGCCGTTGTCCTTCGCGGCGTGTATGTTCTTCAATTTCCGTCTCATCTAAGGCTTTCGGGCTATTAAAAATAATTGTTTGGTTTACTACCCGCCCGGATCCGGATGCACTTTTCCCGCCGCCTGCTGTACTAACTTTCGCATTGGTAGTTATATCAGCATCAGCAACAATATTCCTGTTTAGCCTGGCCATGGCTCTCCGCACTTCGGCAATACTATCTTCTATACCGGCAGCCATTCCAGATCCAATCATGGATCCTATTTCATCACGCATAATTTTTGACGGTGAAGATATACCGAATGCACTTTTAAATCCACTGATGATTCCAGAAGCAAAACCACTTATTTTATCCTTTAACCAGGAAGCAGCTCCCTTGATACCGTCCCATAACCCCCGTACAACCTCAAAGCCTATATCAACCATTTTCTTTGGCAACTCGGCAAAGAAAGTTAAAATTGTCTTTATTACCTTGGGTATCTCAACCTTTGCAGTCGTTATCATGTTGTTTATCCAATTTTTCATGGCCGTCAGTGCATCACTTAAAGCATTAGGGATTGTTACGGTGAAAAAGTTTACAACCGTTTCAACTGCAAACCGTATCGCTCCTAAAATTGACTCCCATATTTCCTTGACTGCTTCCCGAAAGTCTTCGTTGGTTTTCCACAGTATTATAATTCCGGCCACCAAAGCAGCAACCGCTGTTATAACAAGACCAATAGGGTTAGCGGCCATAACGAGATTTAAGGCCTGTTGTGCCAAGGTCATTCCCTGGGTAGCTGTTCTCCACGCTTTTACTGCCCCAACCATACCTTGCACTATATTTACAACATTCCACGCAATTAGTCCGGTTGCAATCGCCCCTATGGCCGCAAGTATCTGGTCTTTGTTCTCCATAATCGTATCGATAAAGCCTTGTATACCATCAATTGTCTTTTGAGTATCCAGACCTTCTAAAAAGCCCTGCAGCGGCTCCGCAAGGTCGGCCATAAGTGCCATACCGCCAGCTTTGACTTTAGCCTTAAATTCATCTACTACATCATTGACGGCGTTAAGGTTGTCCAACGCTTCTTGGTCGAGTATCAATCCTGCCGCTGCTGCTTCGTCCCCAAGTTGTTTAAGAGCTTCAGCTCCACCTTTTATCAGCGGGTTTAAGTCCTGTGCTGACTTGCCAAAGATTTGCATAGCGTATGCATCACGCTGGGTCTCGTTTTCCATCTCTCCTAGTTTTTTAATAGTCTCGTCAAAAACATCCTGGTTGCTTCGCAATTGCCCGTCCGCTCCCAGTACACTTACACCTAGTTCCTCAAAGGCCAAAGCAGAACCGGTTAGCTGGCGGCCTAGGTCAGATGCCTCTTTTGCAGTCTGCATATTTTTAGTAAGTTTTGCCATACTGCCGGTTAATGTTTCAACCGGAACATCAATCCGTTCTGCGGCATATTGGAACTTCTGCAATTGTTCTGTTGATATACCTGTTTGAGTTGCCAATGTGTTTATATCATCAGCCCATTTAGCCGCTCCAATGAGAGCCGCACTAATGCCAGCAACTGCACCGGCGACAGCCAGAGCAGCCACCTTTACAGTGTTAAATGCCTTATTTAGGCTGTCTTGGGCCTTTTTCATTTCTTCGCTATTCTTGGCCGCCTTGATAGCCTCTTTACTATAGTTATCTATTGCCTTGTTATTCTGAGCAATTTCATTTTCCATTTTATTAAGAGAAGCGGTAGCGTTATTGAGCTTTATCCGATATCCGTCTGTCCGCTTATCTGCTTCCCCGTATTTATTCGCACTATCTTCTACGGCTTTGGTGAGGGCTGCAACTATTTCTTTTTGTTGGGCTGCTTGCTTGCTTAACCCCTCATTTTTCGCTCTCAAAGCGTCCATGGATTTGGCGTTAGTGCCAAAAGCGGAGGTATTGGCCTTGGTTTCACTCCCCAATACGCGAAGTTCACGGGAAGCAGCTTGCAGTTCTTGTTTAAATTTCTGCTCGCCGTCCAAGGCCAAAGTTGTCTTTATTTCACGTTTAGCCACTATTCCTCACCTCCTGCTTCTCTCTCTTGTATCCCGTGCAAAAGATAATCGTATTCCTTCGTCCATTTCCAAAACTTAATTATGCGCCCCGGAGTGGTGAGCCATGATTGCTTCTCACTCATACCACAGCGCATCCCTAAAAATACAAGGCGCAAAGGCTCTATTTGTCCTCTGCGCCCGTCACGTTTTTTGAGGAAAGTACCTCTTCTAATACTTCATCAACTTCTTCTTCCTTATCTTCACCTGAGCTTATCCCATCGTTGATGATGCGGAAAATCACTTCGCGGTTTTTACTTATTTCATGCGGCTTCATTACAAGCTTGAGCTGATCAGCTGTAGGAGCTTTTGCGTCCGTCCCATTCTCAAAATTATCGAGGTCTATCCCTTGTTTGATCAGCAATTCCAAGAGCCAAAGGCATATGTCGATTGCCTTTGAGTAGTCTTTATCAAGTTCAGTGCCCAAGTCTTCAAGGCTTCCGTATTGATTAATTACTTCTTGCAATGCAACCACGTTAAAAACTGCAGGATATTCTTTTTTCCCAATCGTAATCTTGCTACCTTCAAACATAATGCCACCTCATTAAACTACACGTTCGACTAAACTCGCCATAGCGGTTGTAAGCACACTCTCGGCCTGGTCAACCCTCGTTTGGGAAGGGCTTTCCATTGCAGTTACGGCAACAGCTTCGTCAAGAGCAACAGCCACATCTACCCAAGATACCGATGTATAAGCTTCTGGATCCAGAACTTGAGCCGCTGTTATCGCCGTATTAAGGTCGGTTAGATCTGCCGGTTCTCCGATATTGGCAAGTTCCTCTAACCATGCAACAGCTTCCGCCTCTGTGGCGAAAGTTGCCATGTCTCGCCATGAGTTATCTGCGTCTTGAGCCGTCATTATTGCTCCTTCGATGCTGGGAGTTTGCCACTCAATGGAGCCGTCAGGCTTAGTTGCCGCTTCTTCTGATGGCATACCCCACTTGGTTTTGTAGTACCAATACGCCCGGAAAGAGCGTACGCCGTTCTTTTTGCGTACCCTGTAGTAGCCAAAACCTCCTTCTGGGGCCTCATAATTAGCGGCCGAGCGTATAACGTCCACGCCTCCTACTGTGACTTTTTTATTGCCAAGCCACGCCTGCAGCACTTCGTCCGACAGGTCATCAATCCCGGTGCTAATCGTTCCGGAAACAAAGCTGTTGTCAATCTCGACAATCATATCATCGGCAGGCAACTTGCTTTCCGACAACTCTATCGTCACGTTGGCTGCTATTGCGTGACCGACTACAAGCCCAGCGCCGTATGTCGGCAGACTGCTCGCCGGTTCAGCTGTAATCGGCGCAAAAACAGGGTGTTTTAACCCGATATATGCCATTTATCAATCATTCCTTTCTATGTGTTTATACCTCTAATGAGAGTAGATAATCATCAAAAACATTCTCCATGGCTTCCTGTACTTTTGGTCCTGCATTTTCGTCTGCCTCATCAACCCAATGAGTTCCTTTAATTCTTGATGATCCGTAATGTAAAATGAACGCTTTTTCAGCATTTCTTACCCCTTTTTTATCCTTACCTTGTGGATAAATATCCACTGTCCTTATGCCACTGACGGTTTTTGGTTTATTAGGAAATCCAATACTATTAACCATGTCGCTGGTTGCTATGTGCTTATTACGCCATGCGCTTTTCTGCCATGCTTGTTTTACTTCCTCCGCGGCAGCCATAAGCATATCATCACCAATTTCTTGCCCAACGTCTCCTAATTTAATCACATCATCAATGAGTTTATTTATTCCAGACGTGTCAAAACGGGCCATTCACGCCACCTCGCAATCCCATATATGGTGTATATAGCCGGTATCTTCCTCGTAGTCAACTTGGTACTCAAAAGCTATTTCATTGCAATTCAGAAGTTCGGTGATTTTATCGGCGTTGGAGTCAAATTCTGTCTTGGTAAAATAATCAACTTGTACCCGCCAAGCACGCTCAATCAGGGCATTGTCTGCATTGATATCGTTCGCGCCATACTCGGCCCAGACTATATATTTGTTCGGTTGTTGTACAGCGTAGTAGTGTGATACCGGTACCCCCACGGTTAAAAGCGCATTTTTGAGTTCATTAAGGCTCATCCGGATCACCTTCTTCCGGCTCTGGTTCAACCGGTTCCTCTACGACTTCCGGTTGATAGATGTCATAAACGGCTATTAGTTCTTCGAGTGTGATATCCATTACAGGCGGGTCAGTGTCCTCCGGATACTGTATCAGCGATATTTTGTATTGTTTTCCGTCATTGGGGATTGCCACGTCCTGCGCCGATACATCCCGTAATCGGGGGCAACGCAGGACGTATTTTACTTCAACATTTGCCTGCAAAGCTGTATAAAAGCGTGTCAGTCCGACTGTCCGCTCATGATAGCGGAGCGTCCGTTTTAATGTCAGCCCTTCTTGTGGCATATTCCCCGGTTCTGCGATATTGCCAACTGAGTAGATATTCACTATACCGTCATTAAACGTCTGTGTCTTCTGCGGCATAGGCTTCCACCTCCTTGGCAATTTGGAGGCTTAACAATTCATGGAGGTAGTTGCCTTGGAACTCGTCCAGGGCGTTAGAGCGGGCATATCGGCAATAGTCGAATAGCAATTCCCTTGGCTTGTCCTCTGCTGAGTAGTCCAACTCCGCTCCTGCAACTTGATTGATATACTTTTTGCCTCGGTTGATGATGCCGGAGAGCTTTGTATCCCCGGCATCATCTTCCCAAGTAATGTCTAAGTAATTACGGACGGCTGCCAGAAGCAGTTCATCCGCTGTAGGTTCAGCCATCCTTCACGCCTCCTAAGTAGACTTAGTCACGATAACTGTGTAAGTCTCAGTTGCTTCTCCGATTGTTACGGTGATTTCAACTGTGTTTTCACCTTCGCCCCATGTTGCCGAAGCACCATTGGCAACAGCAGTACCATCGTTCAGGTCAATATCAATTTCAGCTTCGCCATTCATGGCAACTGCTGTGATTTTGTTTGTTGCGTCAGTGGTAGCCGCTTCGTAGACGAACACCGACTTATTAAATGCAGGAGATAGGGTCAAACTGCCGATTGTCAGGCTTGCAAGCCTAGCGTCTGCAATACCCCATACATTCAACGGGTCGTTGGTCACTTCAACCGTGCCATCAACATTCAGCGGATTGTTGATTACGTTGACATCAGGCACAACGGGAACGAGGTTAGTGATATCCAGCACCTTAAACGATGTGCTGTCAAGCGGTTTGCCATCGCCATAGAGTTTAGTTAGATAGACTCTTTCGTCCTCGAGGAAATGGTAGTGATCAGAGTATTCGATTTTGCCACCCTTGCCGGTGCCAAGCCCGAAGAAGTAACGCTTCCCTATGCCAAGAATAGCCTCGTTCTGCGATACATGAACAGACTGGATAACTTTTGTTGGGAACGGAAATCTGCTTACCCACACCTTCTCAGCGTTTTGATACATCACAGCAGGCATTACTTTGGTGTAGTAGTCAACAGGATTGCAGATGAACAGCACTTCGGTGACGTTACGATACAGGAGGTTAGGACCAACTGCCAAGTCTGCGATTAACGCTCCATAAGTTTCCGGGGTAATTGCGTCCAGAGCGACAGGCACGAGGTCGGCGAACCCATTCACAGGGTCAAACATTCCATTCGGGTCTTTAGTCATGCCGACAGGCTCATCAACGCCGGTACCATCAATGACAGCCGCTTCTAAGCCGTTGGCGATAGCTTCCACGAGTATGCCGCGGACATAACGGTCTATCCAAGCAGGACCGATTTCCAGCATAGCCTTACAGACTGGGATGAACGCAGACAGCTTGTTCTGCTCAAGGTCGATGACCTGTAGCCCGGATGTCAGTTCGGTTACTATCTCATCACAGAGCTTGCCCCATACAGCTGTGAATCTGCCATCGAGACTAGAAACAATTATCTCTGTCAGGATGCCGGTGTTCTGGAAGTTTATCTCCGATAAAAGCGGATGCGCCTCGGTGATATCCTCAAGCACGGCATCTATAACGGTGGTTGGTAGTGCCTCGTCAATCATTGTCAGTGCTTGTTGAGGATTCTTTGACCTCATAGCCTCAATGACCGATTCATAGTATTTCGTTTCCTGAGAAGTCAAGGCACGTACACCACGGCCTGCCAACACGGTATTATCCGCAGCTTGCACAAGGCCCTTTGCTTCGGCTAAAACTGCCTCTTGCAACATGTCAGTGAACTCAGTAAAAGCCGTTGCGAAGGCTTCCTCGTTGCCGTCCTTTACGGCCTGGTTGATACGCTGGATAATTTCAGCTTTTTGCTGTTGAATCGTGTCAAGATTTTTCATGGCAAAAAGTTGAAGATCCATTTTAAACTCATTCTTTTTCAATGTTTTTCACTCCTTAAATTAAAATTAGCGGAACAATGCCGCTATCAGGTTTTGCGGTTTATTCTGTTGTGGTTCGGGATCCGGTTCTGACTCGGAAATTGGTTCTGACTCGTGGGTTGGTTCCGTAGTCGGTTCTTGGTTTCCTGCTCCATTAACTATGAGACCTTCCTGTGTTTTAAGTTCAGCAATTAACCGCTCATAGAGTTTTTCAACAATTTCGTCAGCCACTTCTGCGGATTGTATAGAACTCATGCCTTTTTTAAGCATTGTAAAAAGCGCTTTTTTAGCGCTTGCGGCAGCTCTGCTACTAACGGCGTCTGTTGCGATGGACGTCGCAAACCCCATTTCTATCGCTTCTTGAGGTGAAATCCATGTTTCCACCTTCATCATTTCCGCAAGTTTTTCCTGTGGAATTTTAACTTGCGATAAATATGCCTGCATCGATATTTTAGTTAGTTTCTCATCTTCGTCTGCGGCTTTTCTTTTCGCATCTGCGCTCCCATAAATACCGCTTTGTACTTCATGAATAAAAAGCGCAGAAGGGTCTTTCATGATTCTCTCATCGCCAGCCATAAAAACTACGCTCGCTGCCGAACATGCGAAGCCTTCGCATATAGTCCTGATAGAAGCTTTATGACTTTTTAACTCGTTATAAATTGCAAACCCCTCAGAAACATGGCCACCATAGCTGTTAATGTGTACGTTTATAACATTAACCTCAAGGTCTTTTATTTCTTGCACCAAAGAAAAACCAGATACATCAGCCGGCATTCCAAATAACTCCTGCGTTGTTGGTTCAACGATATCACCAAAAATATACACATCAGCTTCTTTGTTGCTATTCACCATTAAAGAATAATATTTTCTCAATCCTTCTCACCTCCCTCCAAGGCCCGCAAAGCTTCTTCAAACGGCATATAATTTTTGGTTATGAAATGGGACCATGCCCAAGGCTCATCAATCGGCTGTTCGCCTACCAATAAACGGATGTCGTTAACGCAGAACGCGCCTGAGCCTATTAGTTTGTCTATGGCTGTTGATACACTCAAGAGGTCAACGTGCTTGATTTGCTTGGTATCAATCTGGATATAAGTTCCTGTGGAGTAGCCAGCATAACCATTACGTTTACGGTTAATTTCCTCCTGCAGCATGTCGATAAGCGGGTCAACACAAAATGTAAGCAGCTGGTCAATGGCCTTCGATGTGTCCTGCACATCCCCGCGCAGTAATGCCGGTGGAATGCCGAACGCCTTGGCTGTAAAATCACTTACATCGTCAATCTGTGCTCGGATATCCCTGGTGCTCTCGGATGAGTAAGTTTTATGTTGTAGCTCCTTCCACTCTTGCCCCCGGCCTAATGGTAAGGCGGCGTTGTCTCCTGTAAGCCACTTACTGATTTTTTCATTTATCAGCGAATCAAAGGCCGCCCTTTCAGCTGTCCCGGTAACCGGTAAGGTATCATACTTGAAAATTCCCTTTGTTCCTCTGCTCCGCTGATAGGCATTCATACTGTAGGATATTAGCTTAGAGTAACTCTCATATAGCCCAGCAGTTACTTTTCGCATATCGCATTCGGACAGTTTAAAGTACAATACCTCTGACTGATCAAATGATCGCTGAAAAGTAAAATCACCCACGGTTACTTGGGTGAATCTATCCTCTAATAAGGCATACGGCTTGCGGTTGAAGCTGTCGGCAACTACCAGCTGCTTATTTTGGTCTATGATGAGACATTCGTTATATCGGTAGAGTTGCGATATCCACTTATGGATAAATCCGCTTGAATTTTGGTTTTTGTTTGGCTCTAAGTTCCAAAGATAATATTCCCGGCCCTTTGTTTCCTTGCCATTAAAAAACGTCTTAAACTCGCATTTGCTTACTGCGTTAGCGACAAGATTAGTTGCAGACCAGAACGCCATTTCCCGGATGTAAATGTCTGCTATTAGAGCAGCGTATTCATCATCTGCAAATAGTTCGGCCGTGCCAGATAGCGGAACTGTTTCGCCGCCAAATTTATCTATTAACCAACTTATTAATCCCACTTAGTAGATCACCTCCTTAGCTGACGATCACCGGGATATCGTCATATGTGTTACCGCCTGTCTCTAACTCATCCTCTATCGTCATTGCTGCTACCAAACCTATAAACGGATCTGTCTTTCTGCTCTTACCCTCGATTTTTCCATATACATAGTTCCCGGTATCGTTGCCGGTCTTGTACCCTGATTTAATTAGCTTGGTATTATTGACCGCCCACCGGAGCGGAGGGTTGTCCCCCCATATGAAATATTGATTGACAAAGCAGCTCTCTATTACCGGTACCACCTTCATGATGTCAGAAGGCCGCACCAATTTAATATTTTTTCTCTCGTTAGCGTCAAACCCGATACGCTTAAGCGATTTAGACACTAACGCATACCGGAAGTTATCTAAGGCCAGCTTGACTAAGTTGTAATGCTGGGCCTGTTCTGCTATGTAGTCAGTCAGTAAGTCAGGATTAATTTCCACATCATCCACCAATGTCAAATACCCCTGGTCTGCCCATTGTTGCCAGGGTACTTTCAACCGGGGGATATCTGCAGATTTTAAGCACAGCCATGAGTGGTTTATGTCATAACGCAGGTCCCCCTCCCGGAAGTGGATATTCACAGAGGCAAAGTCTGTTATCTTCGCATAGTCAATGCCGACTGTTGCGCTCCTGCCTCTTAGTTCTGGCATAGGCTTATTCGTGGCCGCTATATTTTTCCACTCTGTAACGATGATTTCTTTGTTTTGCTTCGGCCAGTTCAGCCGTTTGGTGTAAAATTCTTCTTCCATGGCCGGTTGGTATTTCATTTCAATGAAATGCTGCTCCATCTCTAGCTTGAGTGTATCCAGATATTTTAGAGAGGGATTGGCTTTATGCCACATCTGTGGATCCAGGGCTTCCTTCTCATCATCAATCCGGTATATCAATGGCAGCCAGCGGAGGTCTTTTATCGTACCATTCAAAATATCACCGGCAATGGCCAACATATCATCGAGTACACCCTCACGTACTTCCCCATTAGTTGTAATATAAAAAGCCCTGGCGTGCGGTCGTTTGCCAAAGCTTGAGGTAAAAACTTTAATCTGTTTATAATTTTCATAACCGTGAACTTCATCGAAGATGAGGCAACCGGTTCTCTTGCTATCCTTCGTTTTTGCGTTCGAGGTATTAAACTTGATATACGAGTTAGTCCTGAGATTGACTATAATTTCCTTGGTCTTGTAGAAGAATTTCTTTGACTTAGCCCAGGTCCGTTCGAGCATATCATAAATATCAGTGAATGATGTCTTAGCTTGGTCCTCCGCATTAGCCACTATGTCAATGTTATAGCCTTTTATACCATGGTATTGAGTTGATAAGTACCAGGCCAGGGGAGAAATAAACCCGTTTTTCCCGTTTCCCCGGCCCTCCATGATAAATATAGTGCTGAACACAACAGTATCGTCTGACTTGTAATAGCAATGGATACAAGCTATTACAAAAAACTCCCAATCAAAGAGCTTGATTTCAAAGTATCTCTCCATTAACTCAATAGCTTTATCTATCTTCTCATGGTCGATATATACATCCGGGTTGCTGAGTTTATACTCAACGTAGTTCATTGCCAGCTTAATATCTTCACCAACAATTATGGATCCGTCCCGGACACCGTCCATGTAAGAATCAATATATGGATGATACTTACATTTCTTCGTCATCCCCTTCACCGCCATGTTCCTCACTCTTAGCCTTTAGCCCAAGTTCATTGAGTATCTTGAGCATCTGAGCATTGGTCTTGTTCAGCTCGGCGATGGAGTCGTTTTTCTTGTACCCCTCTTGGCCGCCTCCGTTACACCAGTGAACAGAGACTCCCCGGGTCTTGATATCCTTGATGAGCTTGTTTTTTATATCCCAAAGAGACATATAGTCATTGATGAGGTCTCGGTAATGCTTACCGTACACCCCATTTCTGTCGAGCTGATCGAGTAGGTCTTTTTTTATTTCGTTCTTCCTTGCCACATTACCACCCCCTGTCACGCGAGATTTTTGGTGCGTTTCTTCTGTCTTATATCCCCCTCGGTCAAGCCCCCCTAGATTAAAACGCTATTTTTTCTGACCGGGGGTCTATTCCCAACTCTACCTGCCTATTATAAATGGCGTCTGCTATCACGCCATAAAGAAACTCTTTCAGCTGCTCTATATTCCCTGTCTCAATAAAGATATCAGGTATGTATATAGTCAGCGGTGTACAACCTTCTGCTTTCTCGATGCACTTATTCTCGTAAGCAGTAATCAGAAATGGTACGCACTTTGAGAAGTCTTGCTTTGGATCCTCACACCAGCCTGTGTAAGAGGGACATTTATTCTTGTACCTGCAGCTCATGCTACCACCTTTCTTCCGTCAACGGTTCGGTCTTTTCTTTTTGTATCCTGTCTGGATGCTCTGCCTCGTGGCACTGCCGGCATAACGATACTAATTGCCTGCGTTCCTTGCCCTGGAATATATATGTCTTACTTAGTGCCAATATAGGATAATCCCTTAGGTGCTTAACATGGTGTACTGTATCAGCCTTCTTGTATAATCCTCTTTTCTTGCAGTGCTGGCATTCGTTCTTATCTTCTTCCAGAATTTCAGCTCGCAGATTGAGCCAATAGCTAGATACATAAAAGTCATGAATCCTATCCTCGTCAATAAGAGATTGTATCCATTTCCCAACTTCTTCTTGGTTGTATATGTTTAACCCCACTACACTTCTCAGCCCCCGCCCCGCTATATCAAAGTGTACATTCCCCGCCTTGCGGCTGCCTTGCAAAACAAAATGCACCTGCATCTGCAAGTGCTTAATTCTACACTACCATAATACCACAGATGTTTAGGACATTTTGGGACATCTTTATTTAATTACTTGCAATACTTTCCCGTGAATCCTACATACCTGTTTATAGCTATAATTCATCTCCACCGCAACGGCTGCCCACCTCAGCCCCTCGATATACCTCAGCCTCATCAACAACCGCTGATCAGCTGGCAGCCCCTCAATACATTCCTCAATTTCTCCGCGCAGATCAATCATGTCACGAAGTGTTTTGTGCAGCTGCGCTTCGAGGTCAACAATCTTGGCTACTACTCCCGCCGTCCGATCTGCAGCAAAGTTGCTATGCGGCATACCATCCAGTTGAGGAACCGCCTGAAGGCTTGTCCTTAGCTGCTGGATTTCTTCCTGCAGCAATATAATTTCTTTTTTTAGGTACCTATATTGGCGCAGCTGCTCTTTGGTCATAAGATGTTTCACTCCTTTCCGGTAGCGTAATACCATTGCTCCCCGTCCCATGTTGCAGAGGCATAATCGCCCTCACTTAGGTTTTCACTATTTAGCGCTACTTCCATTTTCCCATTGCTTTTAGGCATAAGATATAGTACAGCACCACCCATGTCCATTTTAAGGGTCTTTTTATTAGTACCTGTTATGCTTATCCTTGCGCCGTGTAGGCATTTTCTACATTTAGCCATATTCTCACTCCTTCGCAATTTTGTTGTGTTGTTCACTAAAACGTAATGCTTAATTGTTCCGCTGGTGGCTCGTAGTTCATCCATAAGATCTCTTCTCTTGTCAATCCACCCTCGCAATGCGCCGACTTGGTAAGTGTTTTCCATCCGGACAGGATGGATGTGTATATGTCATTCGCGTACCCGGAAATCATCACTGGCCCCGGATGCTTAATAAGCAATTGTAATAGTTCTACATGGTCAGCGTCTTTCATTTCGCAAGCATATATCCTTTTGCTTCTTGTACTCAGAACATACGGAGGATCCGCGTAGATAAATACATTTTCTCTGGCATATCTTTTTATGCAATCTACAGCCGGGCGGTTCTCAATCTGCACAAGCCGATTATTCGAGTGCCTCAGCCGGTCTGCTATAGCAATAATGTTTTCTGGCAATTTTGTTGCCCATTGTGGCACATTACCGTTGAGCGCCTGTATATTACTTCTCCAACCGGTTCTATCGCTACTTTTAGCGCCTATAGCTTGCCACATACGGACCAAAAAACGGCGGGCGTCCTCTAGTTCTTCCCCTGTCTTGTGATAACTCAGAGCGTATTCCTCGCGGGACCAAGGCGTATATTTAACCACCTTAGCCAATACTTCCGGATTGTCTCGTATCTGCTTGAAAAGATTGATTACATTTCCGTCAAGGTCGTTTATTGTCTCGATCACGCTTCGATTCTTATTGAAAAAGACGGCCCCGCTGCCAAAAAAGGGTTCCAGGTAAGTCATATTCTCGTATCCGGACGGAAAGTTTGAGATAATCCATTCCGCTAAACTCCATTTACTACCGGGATATTTTAGGACCGTGTTCATTTCTCACCTTCTCTCGTGCTTCGCATTTTTTACATAATGTTCATTTTTTCGCGTTTATTTTGGAATATGAACTACTGATTAAGTAATTCAGGATTCTCATAGATGTTCCCGATTACCTCATACAGCCCGTTCTGTATCTCAAAAAAATCTATAATATCAAGCAAATGTAGACCATCTGTATTGGGTTTGTATGCTCTAAAGCTTGACCTGCCTTGTTCCCATTTCACAACAAATGGTTTCTGTGATACCCCATATCCAGCATCGCCTGGTGCAAAGCTGAAATATGTCTGGATAATATCCCCTTCACATATTTCTCGACCGTGTTTGTCTTTAACCCCGATATATTGCATCGTTTCAACTTCGTTTAAATAGATATCAAACAATTCTTCGTCTACGGCAGCTAAGTCGCAAGTAGCTTGGTCTGGATCTCCCCACATATCTACTTTCGCCACTTCATACATTTTTTGTTTTTCTGGGTACCAGGCCCGAAAATTAATGCTATTCATCTTTCATGTACCTCCGCATTTTTACAAATTTCTAATCGAATAAAATTGGCCCCGTCTCGCTCAATTCGTCCGCCAAACAGGTTACACTTGTGTTTTATTTGATGATTTATATACTGCTTAAACTGACAGCTATTGCAATAGTTGTCATGAGGCAGAAAGACTTCCACTTCTTTCACATTGAGTTTTTTCCACATTATTTTCACTCCTTTGGGGCTTCCGGTAATGGCATCCACGCAATAACTTCACATAAGTTGCCCATCGTTACCCAATGATCCGTGTATTCATATACTCTGTAGGCTCTCCATCCATCGTTGTTGTAATTGTGTTTTATAAAAGCAAGTACGGTATCGCCATATTCGGGCAACCTTTCAGATGCTGATATCCAGAGACTTGCCCGCATGACATCAAGAGCCACAACAAAATGATTTTTTTGCTCTATCAATTCTGCTTGTAAGGTTGGACTACAATCATCTATAATCTCATCCGATTCCCTTACGGCATCTTCAAAATAGGCAATTGCTTGCTGATATTTATTCATTCCTTCATCTCCCCCAGTCTGTCTAAAAGCTTTGGCAATCCTTTTTTCACCATCTCGGCTGAGGCTCTCCCGACAACCCTTTCGATTACTTCATCTTTTTTCGAGTAGATATAACTCTTTATTGCTTTATCTACACCGTTTCTGATTCCTATTTTAGCTTCTCTACCCTCATATCCACGCTCTGCCACAATGCGCATTGCAATTTCTTGTGATACTAATTCGGCTATATATTTCTCATCAATTTCAATCTCAATTTTCATTTATTCATCATCCTTTCACTCCTTCACATAATTTTGTGTTGTGTCATATCATCGCCCTTAAATCCTCTTTGATGTAATACTGGCGGTTATGTTTTTTACACAGTCTTTCACACTCCCGCCCGAACGCACCCCAGTTTATCACCGATGGATGGTAATTCAGTTTCCCTATTTTAAACAGGTCAATATATGCGCCATTTTCAATCAGACGATAAATGGCCTCTGCGTCAAAGACGGGTTCGCAAGATACCCATGTGTTTACGCCCTTGTTTTTTGCCAACACCAGTGCCCGGAATCGATCAATTGGCCATCCTGCGTTCTGTTCTTCTTCAGGCGGTACGACAGGGGTTGTTTTATAGCCCGCATAAGTAACGCCGAACCAATCCTTGTTATCCAGCAAATCAAAATCTCTTTGTGCTCCTATGCCGTTTTTGGTAAGTATTTGCACGTGGTTCCCGCTGTTTTTAATCAGCTTGATAATCTCCCTTGTCACACCGCTGTCGTGTCCTATTGGATACGGGTCGCAAGTAAAGCACAGATGAATCAATTTTTCTTTGATGTTCTCAGATATCAACTGCCGTTTAACTGCCTCTACTATGCCTTTTCTTGGCTCCACGTTGCTATGGAAGGCTTCGCGGTCTTTATGCAAGACGCTCGGCGCAAAGCAGTAATAACAACGGTGCGGGCATCCAGTGTATATGTTCAGCGCATAATCGCCGTACTCTTTCGCCCTGCCTTTCGGCTCATAAATGGGTTTCAATTTTTAAACCTCCTAGTTACGCATTTTTTACATACTCCGTCTTAATTTTTCTTCACCTTGCCTAATCTCCGTGCACCCTTCCCGCTGCCATACTTCCCGTATTCGGTTAACCGCAACTTCGCCGGTCTTAATGTTGACCACTACAAGCGGATTTTTAAATTGGGTTTCCAGCTCTTCAAGGGAGCTACCCTTGGGGATGATTATTTGTTTTTTCATTGGCGGCAACCTCCTTCAACACTTCGCCTGAGCAAAATTCACGGAACAACATAAACCAATCTTCAGCCTTCATCGTAATGAGCCAAGAACACCTATCTTTTCGGTGTGCCACAATCGGGATTTTCCCGCTACAATCCTGCATAGATTGGGCCATAGCTTTATCAATATTGAGTTTCTCAACCCTTTTTACTTCAACATGCATGTATGGCAACCCAACCACATCTTCGCCTTCAATACCGTTATACTGCTGACCTCTCCGGCAGCCGTCATACCCTTCTGCCCGGCATAGTGCAGCAAATTCACGTTCTCCCCGGGCACCCTTATCTCTACTGTTTATACTCATCCTAAGCTCCTCCCTTAAATAAGCACTCTTGCTTACGTTCTTTTGTTTCTATGGCTTCTTCTTCGAAAACACCCGGTGGTAATTCCTGATCCGTTACTTGTCCAATTTTCGATAATCGGAAAAGATTTAATAAATCATCCTTCACAGGGTCGAGCCATTTTTGTTTCACCCTGGTCCACTCATGCGGATCCGCCCACTCTTCATTTCCTGGATGCAGTTTGAATGCTCTTTTCGTTTCTTCCAGCATTCCACCGCCGCAGCGAATCCCGTGTAAAACTTCAAAAAGGTTGGATTCATTGAACAACTCTTTTGCGTTAACCAGTATTTTGAGCCATAAACGATGATCTTGGACTATATCGGGACGAGGGTCTGTATTGTTTTTTGGCAAGGGATCCTTCTGAGTGTTATTGCTTAATAGCTGATCGTATCTTCCCATTTTCACCATCCCTTTTTTATTGGCGACTACCTGAACTACTTTTGAGGTAGTCGCTAGGTAGTTCCTCAGGTAGTCGCTATAATTCTTTTATTGCAAGGCTTACGAGAATCCGACTACCTCGACTACCTGGGTTTTTAGAAAACGCATATATTTTTTTAGTTGACTGCTAAAAGATAAAGAAAAACTTATTGAAATAATGAAAAGTATTTTTGAAAAATATTTTTTCCGGGAAAGTGAGGTAGTCAGGTAGTCGCAACCTTCAAATCCCTTGTCGCTTAATGTTTTAAACCGACTACCTGGGCAACTACTTTCCGACTACTTTTGGTTAATAGCCAGGTAGTTTTGATGAGTTTTCGGTAATTTCTGTTTGGATATCCAGTGCACAAGAAATTTCCTTGATAATATCCGTGGCAGATTCAATACCGAGAATATGGACTTTTCTTGAAACAGATCCCATTTTTCGTGGTTCTGCTGTAATATAGTAAGGCTCGTCTTGTAAGTATTTAATGATTGACTGTCTATCAAATGGTTCTCTACCTGTTTTTTTCTTATAGTGCAAGGCCCATGTTTCATATAACCCCGCTAACCAAACATACAGCTTGTCCCCACTTACCCTGATATGCTTAAAACCGACATCATTGTTACTCACCAAATAGTTTACATCTTCCCAGAATTGGTTAAGCATATGTTCCTCTTCGCCGGTGCGTTTGATTTCCTGGCAGCTCTTTTCAACCCATCGGATAAATCCATCGTCTTCCATAACCGTAGCTTCAAAGGCAGCCGCACAAATAGCCCAGTTCTCAGCAGTACGATCAGTAACGTCTAGCTTAATCAGTGCACGTTTCAGCTCAGCAATACTTTGCAGGACCTTCTTTTTGTATTCCTCATAATGTAGCAACAAATGATATGCAAAGGACGAGAACTGCACTGAGTTTTTGTTCAACCAGTCGTACCAAGTACGGTCTCTCTTGTAGGAAGATATCTGCAACGGGATACAGCGTGTAAATAGACCGTTATCCTTAGGCAGCTCTTCCCCACTAATAGCCATCACTGCGTTGACGCTAAATCCTTTTGCCTGAAACGCCGTAGCTGTTCCTTTCCCTGATACCTGCCGATTGTATGCACTGCGGAATAACCCGTCTTTTTCCACGACACCGAGTTCGTTTCGGTATTCATCAAACCAAACCCCGATACATGATCGATAGGAAAGGATCCGGGCCACAAAGTTTTGTGTTGTTGTCCGGCCGACCGAGATTCCCTCCGTTTCAATCCCGAAGAAATTCATCAACCAACGCATAAAGGTTGATTTGCCGCTTTCCCGTTTGCCATGTGGGAAAAGGATAGGCGAACATTTATAAACCCGGAAAATCTCATCGGCAAAAATCGCAGCCACAACCCAACCAATGCCCATATATGCCTCATAACCGCCAATGCTTTGTTTCAGCTTATAGGCAATTTCCTTGATGTCTATATGCCGGATACTCAGGGCCGGGATTGAATCCTCTAACGGCTCACCTCCGGGCCCAACACGCAGCGACTGAGGCTTGTACCCGCGTTTGTCAATCCAAATTATTCCGTCATTATCCGGCGGGTAACACTTACCGTCCTTGATCCCCATATTTCCAAACAACCATATATCTCCGGAGATCTTCCCGATTTTTTCCGGCATCCAGATCAGCTCTCCGGTGTCGCGCAGAAACTCATACTCCCAAATGTTAGTCAGATCATCGCCCTTGCCGTAAAAGAGATAATTGCCTTTAGAGAGTAAAAATTTTTTAAACTCATTCACGCCGGCCATGGATCCTGGTTCCAAAACAAAAGTCTCTGAAGCTTCACCGTACTGATTGACAAGTTCCACGTTCCTGACCACGCCGGAGGGTGTGTAGAAACTTGACTTGATATTTATAACAAAATTACTAATCGTTTCCTCCCAAGACTTGTCCTTCGTGAACCGGAGGGCAATATATCTGTTAAAATCACGCTTGATCTTCTCCTTGGCAAAATAGCGGGCCAGCTTGCGTTCAACTATTTTATGAGCTTCCTCATCCAGCGAGTTTTTGTACTCTTTAGGTGTTTTGGCCTTGCTGATCACCTGGATAATATCCTCTTTGCTTCGGCCTTGAGCCAGAGCACCGTCAAAATCAATCTTCCCGTTTTCGCGCCATTCGGCCGGCAGCCATCCGATCTTTGTGCTTACTCCATGTCTGCTGAGTTGATATCCCATAAAATACGACCAATATTCCGTATCGTAACGATCTTCGGCCTTTTCTTTATAGTTAGGGTATTCGGGATTGCCCTTCTCTTCGGAATCAAAAATGATCGTCGTTTTTTTGATGTTATGTTCCTTGAGGAATTGCAAAAACCGCTCGAAATAGAGCTTGCCAAAAGTGGAAACACCCGGAATAGCCAAAGCAGGGATGCCCCATTGCAAAAGTGCGGCCGCTTTAAACTCACCCTCTGTAATAACAACATGCTCAGGTTTATTACGCAGCAACAAGCGGCAATATGCTTCCGGAGGAATATCCTTGAAGCCTAATTTGTGCGGCCGTAAGTGATAACAATTTCCGGCAGCGTCAAGATAAGGGATAAGGATCCGTCCATCTTTCAGTTGATCGTTAATAATAGTAGAACCATTCACGTCCACCAGGATCCCCGCTGAAACTAAATCAGATTCCTCATATTCATCTTGTATCTGCTGCACAACGCCGATCATGTAGTCTCCGCCGGAGCGGAACCGGAGGCTGTCAATGATCTTGTCATTGAATCCGCGTTTCTTCTGCAACTCTTCGCGGTGCTCCGGTGTTAACTGGGCTAGCTGGATGAGCCTGTCATATATTTGAGGCTTGGCTGGACCAACGTTCTTTGGATCCTCTTTTTTTTGTTTGGAGTTAGTCTTGCTTTTAGCTTTGTTATTTTTTCTTGACGGCTGCGGCTCATCCACAATGCCCATAAACTCTTTTATGGCCTTGACAGCATCTCCATTAGTACAGTTGTGCCTTTTCGCGTAGAAACTTACGGCATTCCCTGATTCATTGCATTTAAAACACTGCCAAAGCCCTGTTTTAGGGTCAAAATTCAAGTGTTTCTTGTCACCGCAAAAAGGGCATTCGCATGGCCATGATTTGCCGGTTTTCTTTTTGGGCCGTAAACCATTAGCCTCAAAGAATTTTATATTATCAAGCTGAGATAGGATTTGTTCTAAGTCTTGAGTATTCAAGCTGTCACCACCTTTTGCCGGGCTTCATGATTAGGAAATAGCAACTACTTTGGCTCCTTTAGTATCAATAAGTTCATTGATGGTCATTTGCCTTTCATGAATTGCGCAAGCATCAGCAATCCGTTCTATTCCTAATTCCCAAAGCCCATGACGTTCCACAACACCGGCAAACTCTTCTATGTCGTGTTCGATGATACACCAGGATGATGGATTATCAGCTGGATTCCAGCGTTTAAAAATTCCTATTTCCTTGCAGTACTCTGGTTCATCATTTTTACGGCCAATATGAGACATCTCATGGTCAAGTAAAGCTTTATGTTGTTTTGTATTCGTTACATTCCACCATTTCTGATTAACAAAGATAAAAATAAGTTTCCCTGTGATTTCTCGTTCAAATTCTGTGGTTTTTTTGCATTTTCCGGCCCATTTCGGATTATCTTTGCGGAAATAAAATCCTATTAAATTCTTTTCAAACAGATCTATTAAGTGGCTAAAATTATCATTATATTCAGCTACTATCCTTTCCGCTTGTATAAACAAACGTTTGGACTCCTCAAAATTTGTATCCATTAGTTAATTCCTCCTTAATCTCATTTTCAGCAAACTCAGCCTTTCGGCTTGTTTGTCGTTCTCCACGGCTCGCTTTATACCGCGATTGTTGGTCAACAGCACCAGCCGGTTTTTGGCCCTCGTTATTCCGGTGTAAATCAAGTTACGCTGCAGCATAATGTAGCTTTGCGTGTGGCAAATCACTATCGCTAACGGCCATTCGCTACCCTGGCTCTTGTGGATCGTGATCGCATAGGCATGTATCAGCTTGTCCATGTCGCGGTGGTTGAATGTATACTCCCACCCGTCTATATCGAGAACAATGCCATTATCAAGCACTTCTCGAACAACGCCCATGTCGCCATTGAACACGCCCAGCTGATAGTCGTTTTTGATTACCATGACTTTATCCCCAAGCCGGTAAGTAGTGAATTTGTTGTATTTGTATTCCGGCTTACCTTCCTCCGGGGGATTGGCAATTTCCCGCACCATCTCATTCAGAGCTTGCACACCAATACTGTTACGTCTCATCGGGGCAAGCACTTGGAAATCCATTATACTCATACCCTGTGCCAAAGCATCGTTGACTATATCAGCAATCTTATTCCGGATCTCTTCCGGATCATCACATACACAGCATTCATAATCACCGTCTTTTTGCACTAACGGAGGGACCCGTCCGGTCACTATCCAATGAGCATATTCGGCGATCTTGCTTCCACCGGCTTGCCGATAGTTGAATTGCAACCGCACGACCGGCACTACTCCGGAGGCGATGATATCGGCTAAAACCTTCCCCGGACCAACACTCGGCAACTGGTCCTCATCTCCAACCAATACGATCGTCATACCGACATCGATGGCGCGAAAAAGGCTGCAAGCTAACTGCACATCCATCATTGACACCTCATCCACAATCAAAAGCCCGGGCCCTGGGAGAGGGTTGTCCTCGTTGTACTCGAATCCGCACTCCGGAATGTATCTGAGCAACCGGTGGATTGTTTTAGCCTCTCTGCCGGTGGCTTCTTCGAGCCGTTTCGAGGCCTTGCCGGTCGGGCTGGCTAAATAGATCGGCCGGTGAGGATATGTTTCTGTGTAGATATTACATATAGCTTTTGTTACTGTCGATTTACCGGTACCGGGGCCGCCGGTAATCACCGACAATGCATTTCTTAAAGCTACGGCTATGGCCGTTTTCTGTTGCGCAGCATACTCTATTTTCATATCAGTTTCCTGGGCGGTGATGCGGTCCTCTATCCCTGTCCAGGGCTGCTCATCTTCAGCCAAAAGATATTTTATTCTCCGGGCTAATTCTGTTTCAGCTTCGTACAATTCTGTATCATATATAGCACTGCGCTCTTTGTCGGTTAATTCGTCTAAGTAATTTTCCCTTTTCACCTTGCCGCGGGATTGTAGTGTCCGACAAGCTTCAGCTATTAATCTAATTTTTTCATCACTGCCAAAATCAGGCCCAAGTAAGGTTTTTAACTTCCGGATAGTGTCATTGGGCCGCAGAAAGACATGTCCCTCGTTAGTTGCTTCTTGTAGCATGTATGTATATGCCGCCTCTATGCGGTATGGGCTGTCTGGTTCAACACCCAATTGCCGAGCAATCGCATCGGCTTTTTTGAAGCCTATCCCGAAAACATCATCAGTAATGATATAAGGATTTTCCTTGACCTTCTTGACAGCTTCCGGACCGTACTTAGCATAAATCCTTGCGGCCGTCCCCGGGCCGATACCGTCCCGGCAGATTAAAGATGACAACTCTGCCAGGACGGTGTTTTGCATGAGAGATTCCACAATATCATCAGCCTGGGACTGTTTGAGGAATTGGAGGGAGTATAGCTTAGTTGGATTGCTTATGATACTTTGCAAGGCAGTTTCGCCGCCAAGAGCATCGATAATCTTCTTGGCGGTTGCAGGGCCTACCCCTTTGGCTATAGATGATAGGTACCGCACTGCCCCATTTGTTGTGCTCGGTAAAAGCACCTCAGCCTTAGTGAATTGGAATTGCCTTCCCCACTTCGGGTCGTTTACCCATTCACCGGTGAACTCATATTCTTCATCCGGCCGCACGCTGGGCAGGTACCCCTTACAGGTTATTGTTACATCATTATGATCCACCGAAAGGATTGCAAAGCCATTGTCAGCATTATAGAACCTGGGTCGAATGAGAACGCCTCTCAATGTTTCGGTTGTCGTTTCGTTCATGGCTCTCGCCGGAACACTCATGCGACACCCCTCCTTGCCAATTCTTCACGTGCCGCGGCAATCCGTTTCATGGCTTCATCTTTGATCGTTGCCGGCAAGGCTTCTTTGCTTGCTATGCCATCAATGATTTCCCGTACCTCAAGGAACTTGCTTTCGCTTTCTTGCCCCAAAAGGGTCAGGAAATAGTCCATTCGCTCCTTGCGTAATGACTGGGCTTCAATATGCTCCCGAGAGAGGACTTCTTCTGCCGGTCTTGCGCAAGTGATTGGTTCCAACCAGGATTCATCTTTATCCTTGGTTATATCCAGTATAGCTACCTGGACTTGCCGTTCCATTTCTGCAGTGTGGGCCGTTTCGCGACAGAGTGCTCCGGGGTTGATGAATATCTTGCCGTCCGGGCGGCGAATGATTCCGAAGCCCAGGTGATCATGGCCGCAAATGGTGACACGGGCTGGAGTTTGCACATCCTTGATAAGGGTATGCTTCGCAGCAATCGGCAGGGGTTCTTGTACTAACATTCCATGGACCATATGAATATCGGAATTTACTGGTGCAGTATATGTGCTATGGTTAGCGTCCATTTCCCAGTCGAATCCACGGCCAGTAATAGTGATAGCATCTTTAGTGAAATGCCCTGTTTCCATATCGATAGGGAAATATAGTGAATTGTTTTTTAATACATTGATTACTTTGGCCTGTTCCAGCACCGCCATCGGTGTCCGGGGATAAGTATCTGCATTGGATCCAAAAAGATCATGGTTCCCAGGTATTGTTATCCACGGACAAGGAGCCATCTGCAACATAACCATAAGTCTCAGTAATACACTATAGCTCACCATCGGACTGTCAAAGAGATCTCCCGGCTGTAGAATAGCATCGGCACTAACACGCTTGGCAATTTGATGTACTTCATCGATCTTAGCAAGGATGGCCGAAGGGAAATCATCTTTCCTGGCGATAGGATTCACGCCACGGAACTGTGGGTCACCAACGATTACAAATCTAGCCATCCAATACCACCACACTTTCACCCAAACTATTCTTACTTACCCGATATACCACATCGGCAGCCGCTATAAGGTCCTCGTTGTGACTGACCAGGATTACTTGACGACCTGTTTTCTCTGCATACTGCTTGAGGAAATATCCCATGTTAGCTGAATACTCCTTGCTAACCATTTTCCCGGGTTCATCCAGTACCACAGGGCCCGTCACCTTTGGCCGGGCCAGCTCCATCATTGCAAGTCGGAGTGCCAAAGATACAATATCAACTATCCCTCCGCCTCTGGCATCCTGAGGGTCTGCTTCAATCTCCATATCTCCATATTTAGAGACCACCTTCCACTCGGCCGCAGATTGATCACGGAACTCTTTTATGATGATTCTGAACTGCAGTTCTTCCCCAAACACTGCTTGTAGGGCTGCTGTGACTGTCTCTTCGATTCGGGCTTTGAGCTGCTGCCGGGCATACTCGCTTGTCTTGGTCAGGAGTAGTTGTACTTGCTCCCAAGTGGAGATAAGATTGATTGCTTCGGACAACAATCTTTCATTCTCAGCTTTTTGTGTCAGGGCTCTATTACGAGCCCCGACACCTTCTGAATAAGTTTCTTGCATCCTTGAAAGGGACGCTTCGATGTTGTGCAGCATCATATCACCTGCTTGTATTGAGCCGGGATAAGCTGCTCAACGCTTAATAAATCAGCCTGTATCTCCGTATCCAGATTGGTAATCGTTTCTTCCAACTGTGCCGGATCCACGCCCAAGGCTTTAATTTCAGTCTCGATTTCCTCGAGTCGTTTATCCAAGTTTTCCTTGTTTTGCTCTGCCTTGACTTTATCCATTTTCGCCTTTTCCAAGGCTGCTTTTAAGCTATTTATTTTACCAGCATATTCGCTCACTCAAATTACCTCCTTCAATTTTTCAAGGTTCATTTCACTACCGCACATCGGGCAGGTCCCGGCCTCCATAAAGAGATCCGTCAAGTCTTTGGTTAAGCTCTCGACAGTTTTTTCAAAAGTACCGATTTGACGTGTTGCTTCCTCTATTTCGTCTTTCTTTTGCTTGCACAGATCTCTTCTGACTTTTAATCCGCTAGTTCTGTACACTTTGGCAGTTAATTCTTCTGTTTTTGCAAGCAAGTCATCAATGTTTTGTGTGTTCTCTAAGACTTTGTTATTGTACAACATGTCTTTCTGTATCCATTCTAGCGACTTCTTTTTTAACTTCAGTGCGTATAATTTCTCGGATTTGTCGTAAAGCTTTTCAACGGTTTCTAATGTTTCAGATATGCCTTGAGTAGCTTCCAAAACTACCTGTATTGAGCTCAACTCTGCCTTGTAAGTGTTTCTATTGCCGAGCAACGCTCTGAGCGAGGTCAACTTGTTATACTTTTCTGAAGCAGCGGAAACAACCAAAGCAATACTATCAATATCTTTTGTTGCCTCTACTATATCCTCAGAGTTCCTGATTTGAGGTATAATAGAGTTGAGTTCATTTCTTGAACGTGTCAGTCTCTGTAATCTTTGTTGCTTGCTCTCAGTGCCATTGAGAGTGGTATAAGCGTCATTGATGTTGCAGAGGCTGGCTATTTTTTGTTCTTCTTGGGTAATAGCGGCCCGGGTGCTGACCAAGCATAATTTCAATTCAGATAGCTTTTCCTTTTTTGACTGCTTCTCTTTTAGCCGGACAACCTGTTTTTCAATTAGATCTATTAATGGCTCCAGCTCATCCAAGTAGGTATAACCTTCTATCTCTTCTGTAAGGTGCCTAACTTGGTTCTCATACCCTTCCTTGTCGCGCTTCTTGCGGTATATGTCTGTGCCTAGGGTTTTTCCAGCGTAATCAATCTCTTCCACTCCGGAGAGTTTGCCCAGTACCTTTGCTTTGGCTGTGACCGGCACGGAATTGCCAAGGAAGGGGCCATCAAGTTGTTCCGAAAGGTTTAAGTTGAAGCTTTGGTCGCCGATATCAATAGGGGAGATTCCCAAAGCTTGCCGGATTTCTAACGGTGGATTCCCAACGCCAAAACCTTCATATTTCTGTTTGCCCAGCAAGTACCGATTCACCCCGCCCCGGGAACGTTCTCGAGACACCTTCGTGCCGTCCTCCATAATGGCAGATACGGCTGCCGACTGAGATCCCACTTGGATATAGTCAATTCCGGAAGGCGAGTTATACGCTAAGAGCTTTAAACCGCGGATAATGGCCGTTTTGCCTGAGTCAGATGGGCCCACAATAACAGTAAGTTGTCCGGAAGGGGCCGGTATAATGGTTGTTTTTTTATGAGACTGGAAGTTTTCTAGGGTTAACGATTCAATGTAGTTCAAAATTTATGTTCCTCCTCTCTGTGAGGCTTGCCCGGGGGGATTGCTCCCCCGGGCCTGTTATTTGCCTAGTAAATTTCCTTATCGTCACTCAGGGTTTCCCCTTCGTTCATATAATCATCAGCTTCAATGCCAATCTTCGCGGCGGCAGCCACTACCTGATCACGCATCTGCAGCAATTCAAGTATCTTGGCGTGCGGCAACTGTTCGCCCAGCTCGAAAGCAACCTTGGAGTAATCAAAGCCGGCTCCTTTTGCTCCTTCCAAACGGAAAACCGTATAATAAGCTATAGGAGCTTTCTTTTTGCTCAGCAAGCCGCTCATATATTGGTCAAAGGCACGTAAGCTTGTTGGCGGGATATTGAGGATTACCGGTAGAATTGAATCTTCCTCGACCAAAAACAGACGGCGCATTTCTTTACAAGCTTTCCCCGCTCCCCCTTTTGGGTCGGATCCAAAAACATTGTACGGGCATTTTACACAGGTACGTTGCTCTGTGGTATCGTTATCAAGCCGCAAACTGCCAGTCTTTCCATCCATTGAGCTGCAGGTGGGAATTTGCTGCCCCTCCTCCTGCCAGTATCCACGCGCCTTGTGGAAATACACAACTACCCCTTTTATGGAACTAGAGGTCTGGCCATCAGTACCGACAAACTTTTTCTCGCGGTGCATAATACCAATTTTCCCTGGCCGATAGTCAAACCCATCCATCTGCATCATATTATTGAGTTCTTGATCTAATAGGGTTGGCAACATTTCCTCGGTGACAGTGGTTAACGATTTTTCGTTATTAGTAGACATCTACATCATCCTCCTCATCATTTTCTAGCCCCAGTAGGGATAATTCTTTACACGTGATCTTGGCGACTATCCTAAGAGATCTAAATTCGTCTTGAAGCGATTCCAAAACAAACTGTTCCTTATTTAATCTTGACTCAGCTTCTTTGCAGCTTTGTTCGATTTTTTGATAGGTAGGAGAAGTTTGCTTCCTTTGAATCAATTCCGCGTCCCTGGCTTCCTTGTTGCTGTATTTGGTCTTACCATTCTCGCCGATCTCGCTGGAAATCATGGAGTAAAGTAAAGCTTCTTCCTGTTCTTTTTGAACAGCTAAGTCGTTTAGGACCTGCCTACAATTCTGAACAATATTTTTCTGGTTGCGTATCTCGCCCGGCAGATCCTCCAAGCGAGATTTAATCCGCGGCAAATCCAAATCCTTTGTGATATCCATCGCAGCCTTTTTTACGGCTTGTCTTACTGTGTTGTTTATTGTGCTGCTAAGTGACATGTTTACTTTTCACCTCCGAACAAGTTATAATTAGATTAAGTGGTTTTACTTGTGTCCTTGCTCTCAGGCAAGGGCTTTTTCTTTTTCTCTTTCAAACAATACTTCCTTGCCATCGTTCACAATGACGGCTACGCCTTGCTCATACAATTCTTCAGCTTGCTGTAACGTCAGCATGTTGGCTATACGCATATGTTCACCCCCTTCCGCTCTGTTGAGCAATCTTCTTTCAGCAGTTCGTCAATAGCCCTTTTGGCCTCAATAACCCCCGGGTATTTATAGAACGGACAAAGCTCCCCGCCGCGGTAAAAATCGCGTTCATATTTCCCATAGAGGAAAACCAATTTATTCATGGCAATGGCTGCTCCTAGCTCAACGTGAGTACCACGACCTCCGGGGAGCAATACGATCACAATATCGGCATCACGGACACCCTGGATTTCATTTTTGGCAATCTCAGCCATTTGTTCTGTGTTTAAGCCTTGGACGCCGCCATGGGTTGTCCAGTCGTATGTCTGCGTCCAACCCTGGGCGTTTAGCTTTGCGGCTAGTTTTTGTACTGTTGGCGCATTTTCTAAGCTACTTGCAATATAGTAGTTCATTCCAATACCTCCCCTTCTAATTCTTGCCTCCCAAAATCCAAGGCTTGTCCAACGCATTCCGGATCCACTTCCGGATCCCCAAAGTACACATCGATGCAACCTTCCTTTATAGCCCCGCCTCGGTCTTGGACCTCAAACAACCCCGTTCCGTTTAACCATGCCAACTCCGGAAGATATATCTTAGCGCCCATCGGCACGTCTGGCCCGGCTGCTATCGTGACTCCTACTTTGGCCCTGACTCCGCTGGTAGTCACTCCGTATAGTGGATGATCGGGAGCCTTGCCGCACTCTTCTTGGCGTAGAGTATAGGCAGTCACTGTGTATGTTTGCATAGAGCTTTGTTGTATTACCGGTTGCGTTTGCACCGGCTGTGGTGTTTGCGCTGCTTCCTTCGGCATCTGTGTGCTTGATATGGGGCTTCCAGGGGCTATTAAACTTGTAAGTATGAGCAGGATAGCAAAATATTTTTGCATGTTAAACCGATTCCAGACCTTTAGCTTTTGCATAAGCATCCAGATCCGCTTGAGCTTCTGCTTCAGTCTCACGGGGCGGCAAAGCTTTTGCCTTGAGTCGATGAGAGCCAGCTGCAGCCCAATCGGTTTTGTACATAGTCATGTAGCTATCTCCCCCTAATCCTTTACCAACAAATATCAGCCGACCTTTGGTATCACAGTATTTTTGCATTACCGCACCTCCGCTTTCTTCGGTATTTTCCTGGGATGGATACTGTGCCGATGCAGCACCACCAGCTCATCAGGCTTGTCCTGTAGCACTAGCCAATTTTTTGGGTTGAGCCGCTTTGACGAGATTATGATTTTCTGCCGGCGGGTTGGTTTCTTACCGATACGCATGAGTTATCCCTCCTCTGTTTCGTTTTTTACGATTTGGGCTAACCTTATGAGGATTTGATTTATATCTTCTTTTGTTTTGTTTTTGTAAGCAGCGTCATAAATTTGCACCCTTGTTTTGCCCAAGGTATATACCTGTGTTTTCATTTCCTCACTCCCCTGGGATAATGTATGCAGCGAAGTTCGTTCTGCTTAGCTACATTTTTTCCGTAGTTCAGGGTCAAAAAAAATAATGTCATCTACAGTCATACCTACTAAATCAGCAAATAAATAGCCGACATGCATCCGGAATACTTGACGATACTTTTCATAATTGATATAAGTTTTTTCTGTCATTCCAAGTGCTTCAGCCATTTCAATTTGGTTATATCCTCCTAGTATCCTTGCTTGTTCTATAGTGAATTTTCTATTTTCCATTTTCCTCCCCCCTCTCTTATGAGATTATGGTACTACATTTTTTCCGTAGTTTCAAGAGTTATTTTCAGAATTTCCGTATTTTCTTTTTATATGTGTATCATAACTACATTTATACTGTACTTTTTAACAGATTTAGGTTATAATACTAATACAAATTGCAAGGTGGTGTTAAAGTTGAATGTAGGCAAAATTATAAAAGAAATGCGAGTTGTAAAAGGTTTAACTCAAGCTGAATTAGCAAAAATGCTAGACATCGCTCCGACTACCGTATCATCATGGGAACGGGGTGAGAATAGACCGTTAATGGACAAAATAAGTATTCTGGCTGATATATTTGATGTTCCGGTGTCTCACTTTTTTCCCAAAAGCAAAAAAGAAGTTGAAGGCATTATGCCGCTAAGAACAAAAAAAGTCCCCCTGCTTGGCACGATAGCCGCAGGAGAACCAATTTATTGCGCTGAAGAATGCACAGCATATATTACAGTAGATTATGATTTAGACGTGGATTTTTGCATTAAAGTTAATGGTGATAGTATGATTGAAGCCCGTATAAATAATGACGATACTGTCTTTATACGACAACAACCTACTGTTGAAAACGGAGAAATTGCTGCCGTAATGATTGACGATGAGGTGACACTTAAAAGGTTTTACCACAATAATGGCGGCGTGATTCTTCGCCCAGAAAACTGCAAGTATCAACCACGCTACTATTCGGAAAAGGATTTCAAACAAATCCGTATTCTTGGAAAAGCAATTTTCTTTCAAAGTCGGGTGATATAAAATGTACTGCATGTATCTCAGAAAGTCCAGAGCAGATGTTGAAGCTGAAGCCAGAGGCGAAGGTGAAACCCTTGCCCGGCATGAAAAGATATTGTGGGATACAGCTAAGCGGCTAAGCATCTCAATTAAAACCATTTATCGGGAGGTTGTGTCCGGAGAGACAATTGCTTCTCGTCCTGTCATGCAACAAATCTTATCTGAGGTCGAGCAGGGTCTTTGGCAGGGTATATTTGTGGTAGAAGTTGAAAGATTAGCCCGCGGTGATACAATGGATCAGGGATTGGTTGCTCAGACATTCAAATATTCCGGGACCAAGATTATTACTCCTGTAAAAACATATGATCCATTGAATGAATTTGATGAGGAGTATTTCGAATTTGGCCTTTTTATGAGCCGCCGAGAATACAAAACTATTAACCGCAGACTGCAGCAGGGTATAATGTCCTCTGTAAAACAAGGCAAGTATGTTGGGAATATACCACCTTATGGCTACAACAGGATCAAGATTGTTGGAGATAAAGGTTATACCTTGGATCCACATCCGGAGCAGTCTCCCGTAGTAGTAATGATATTTGATCTTTACATAAACGGCAGCGGAGTATCTATAATTTGCAGACGACTAAATGACATGAAAGTTCCAACCGCAAAAGGTGGAGTTTGGGTACCGGCAACAATCCGGGGGATTTTAACTAACCCTGTTTATATAGGCATGATCAGGCGGGGTTATCGGGCGGCCATAAAAAAAATGATAGATGGTGAAGTAGTAAAGGAACGCCCAAGAGCGGAAGAGTACACACTAGTTAAAGGGCTGCACAAACCATTAGTTAGTGAAGAAGTTTTTAGCATTGCTCAAACAATCATGGCCGAAAATCCGTCCGTTCCTGCCCCTAAAAAGTTGGGTGTCAAAAACCCGCTTTCTGGATTGATTATCTGTGGTTGTTGCGGCCGGAAAATGGTTAGACGGCCATACGGCGGTAAGTACCCTGATACTTTAATGTGTCCTCTTACGTCTTGTACTAATGTAAGTTCTCATTTGCATATCGTGGAAGATAAACTGTTGCAAGCCTTGTCAATGTGGTTGGATGAATATATTGTTGATGTAACACCAGAAGAAAAAACTAGTGACAAAGAACTGTTAGAGAAATCTCAGAAAAGACTTATTAAGGAAATTAACATTTTAACCGAACAGATGAATAACCTCCATGATCTATTGGAACAGGGTATTTATTCCGTTGATATATTCCTGGAGCGATCTACACTTTTGAAGGATAAACTTAATCAAGCAAATCTCGATAAGGCTGCGGTAGAAAAAAGAATTGAAAATATAGCGACAACAGAAGCACAGAAGAAAAAAATCGTGCCGGCCATGAAGAAGATTGTTCGATCGTATTGGGATTTAAAAACACCAGAGAGTAAAAATAAGATGTTAAAAGAAGTATTAGATAAAGTTGTTTATATGAAAACTGTTGATGGAAGATATAACAAGAATTCCATGGACGATTTCGAGCTCAAGCTTTACCCCAAACTTCCTAAGCATATTGATGATTGATAACATCGTGGTACTTGTTCCTCGGTGCCGATATCTGTCAGCAAGGCCTTTGTTTTACCCGTTGGCATGGTATAACGCTGGTTAAGATAACGCAGTGCCGCAGCAAGTTCCCCATCCGGCCCTCCATACTGGGTGATTAGGTATTTTGCTAACTTAACATTGCAGCCGTCCACTCGTACAGGATACTGGAGCCTTTTCTCATAAATCCACATCGTTTTTCCCCCTTCCTACATTTCCCAGGGCCAGGGTTCTTCGACCCAACGCCAGTGAGAGCCTGAACCGCCTGAATAACCATAATTCAGTAGCGGCCCGTAACATTCTTCATATTTTTCTACTTTCCTTGTGAGTTCACCACTCACTTGGTTGAATTGCTCCAATGCCCTGTTGTCTCCCGGATGGGTGTCGAGGTAGAGATTTAACTCCAAAGCGGTAAACGCATATTCTTGTATTTCCTTTAACATCTCCATCCGTCTTCTATCTGTATGCATAGGGGGCACCTCCGTATCCGTAAACTCCTTTGGGCATAAATAGTTCAGGGAATATTGTTCCTTTTTCCAAGCCCTCGCCTGGAGAATAAATTACGTTGTAGTATTGCCAGGGTACATAAGCATGTGCCAGTCTCTCCGGACACATCTGGTATTCCGGCATATACGGATATTCCATGTATGGTTGGTAGGGCATAGGGCTCGGCTGATAATACGGCATTTCCGGGCACGGAATCTGTGGGGGTTCTGGGCACGGAATCTGCGGAGGTTCCGGTTTCGGCATGACGGGCTTTGGCGGGCAAGGCCCACCAAAAGGAAATTGCATTGGCCCCTGCGGTCCGGCTTCTTCTTTTACTTCTTTATTCTCCGGTTTTTCAGGCCTGGGTCTTACCTTAAACGTATAATTTCGCATTGGCTTTCCTCCTAAAAACAAGGTTCACTCTAATATATGCAGCCAACAGACATGCCGTCACAATTCTTAAAAAACACAAAAAAAAAAGAAGACCTTTAAGGTCTCCTAAAATCAATTTCTCAACAATTAATTCGCTAGCTACCCGCCGTTTATATTTCTGGGGCATTTATCACCGTCTACATACCATTGGCATCTTCGACAGTGAAGACAGGTTTTTATCTCCCCTCCGTTGAGGGCTTTGTGGGCCCATTCAGGATCTGCCAAGTGTGCCCTTGCTAAGGCAACAAAATCTGCCAGATCGTTTTCTATCAGGTAACTCGCCTCTTTTGGTGTCCTGATCCCGTTTACCACTATAACAGGAATCCCGATCTCTTTTTTTATTTCAGTTCCGAGATAAACGATCCAGTTATATTGAAATCCTGCGGGAACTTCTGTTGTTATTTCATCGAAGATACCCCAAGATACATGCAAAAGGTCGACTCCCTTGTTTTCCAAAGCCTTGGCTATTATTCTTCCTTCTCCAAGGGTTGGGGCATTACCTCCAAACCGGTAGCCGATAATGAATTCCGGCGAGACTGCTTCTTTAATTCCTTCAATAACTTCCAGGGCAAATCTCATCCTATTTTCTAATGACCCGCCGTATTCATCTTCCCTCTTGTTGGTAATCGGCGACATGAACTGATCAAGCAGGTAATTATGTGCTCCATGTATTTCAATCCCGCCGAATCCGGCCTTTTCGGCTCTCTTCGCTGCTTCAACAAACCGATTCTTAATCTCATATATTTCTTCCTTGGTCAAAGCCCTTGCCGTTACTCCCTTCCGAGTTGTGTCGGAAGGGCCGACTATATCTTCGGTAACACCCTGGGCTGTCTTCATCCCGGCATCATGAATCTGAATAAGCATCTCTGCCCCATGCTTGCGGCAAGCCGCAACAATTTTGCTTAAGCCCTCAATTTGTTCATCTGACCAGATGCCGAGTTGTGAAAGGGCAAGCCTGCCTTCTTTTCTGATAGCGGTTGCCTCGAGAATAATGAGCCCTGTACCGCTTTTTGCTATTTTTTCGTAATGCTCGATGTGTCTTGCACTTACAAAGCCATTATCGTCACTCCAACCAAAACGGACAACCGGCGGTAGAACTATTCTGTTTTTAATCACCCGATCCTTGACCTTTATCTCCGAATATAAATATGCCATATATGCATCCCTCCCTTTCATGTCTTAAATACTATGCCTGGTTAGCCGGTTCAAAACTCAACAGGTATATCCTCGAGCTTGAAAACCATCCTATTCTCATCAACCCCAAAAAGATTCTGCTGCTTACCAATCTTTTCCGCCATATAAAGAGCGGGAAAGGTCGGTAAAGAGAATCTTCCCAGTTTAAATGATTCCACCTCTAAGAGAAGTTCTTTTTGTGTCGCGTCATAATGGGGCTTCAAGCCCAGTAATATCGCCTTTTTCCAGCTTTTCACACTAACGTTGACTTTAAAGATTACCTTGTCGCCCTCATTATCAACGCTTAACCCCTTGATAAGAGCAACAAAATCCGCATTGCTCTTTACCAGGTGCTTCAATATTTCTTCGTATTCCTTATCGGACAAGTTTACGGCAGAGGACTCTAATGAGCCGTCGGCAAGTCCGGCAACAGTCACTTGCATTATCTCTTCATAGTGATCGGCATCATGCTGTGTATCCAGCGAAATCCCTTCATGCCAGGAATCAAGATAAAACGCAGCCCACCCATACAACGATACAATAATCACTATTACGGCTAAAACCATCGCCACACCCTTCACATAACGCATTCTATCTCCACCTCATCCCTTCGTTCCATGACCTACTCTTCACTGACAGCCGCTTTTTCAGCCGCTTCTACCGCCAGTCTGTCACAACGATTGTTGTATTCGTTATCAGCATGTCCCTTTACCTTTATCCATTCAATCCGGTGGATACCCGATAATTCCAGGAGTTTCTGCCAAAGATCCTGGTTTTCCACTGGCTCTTTTTTTGAGGTTTTCCAACCGTTCATTTGCCACTTTTTAAGCCAGCCCTTTTGAAAGGCGTTGACCAAATAAGCACTATCGCTAAAAAGCTGCACACCGCACGGATACTTAAGGACTTTTAAACCCTCGATGGCCGCTTGCAGTTCCATCCTATTATTAGTGGTCAGCTTCTCACCGCCGGAAATTTCCTTCTCTTTTCCCTTGAACAAAAGAATTGTCCCCCAACCCCCGGGTCCCGGGTTCCCTTTACAGGCACCGTCGGTATATATTTGCACTTGTACCGCTTCGCTCATCTTGACTCACCCGCTTTCAGCGTCTTCTATCGAAAATCTCCCTTTTTCTCGTATAATCTTTTATCTGCTTCAATCTCCCGTCGTACCTACCTTACCCCAGTCTGAAACAACCTGTATCCAGGTCTGCCCGGGCTTGAAGCAAGCTTTTTCTCCCTGTTCATTATAGAAGACAATGTTTGAAGAGGCAGAAGTCTTTTCCCAGGTACCCGTTGACAACACCTCACCGTTGTAATAACGAACCTCACCCGCCCCGATGATATCAATTTCCGACAGCGGTACCCCATCCACCACCTTGGTCTTGGTCTTAGCAGTAATAATTAATAGATTATCTGCAGTGATAGTTATATTATCTGCCGTCTCATACTTCTTCCCGTTTACGTATCTTTCATATTCTTGTCCGTTGTACTGCCAACTGACCACATTTTTGTACTGGTTAGTCGAATAATCCAGGGTGATTTCATCTCCTTGCTCCAGTTTTTCCCCTCTGAAATCTTCGCTCAGCGGCAAGGCTTCCAACGGTATCAATTCATATCCTTTGGCTTTGGCCCCTCTGATTAATTCATCCGTGCTGGTATAAAGATTATGCGGCATCTTCCGTGACTTATCACGCCAAAAATAACTGCCGGCATTATATATTTCATCTAAGTCCTTTAACTTTAACTGATATACCAAGGACAGGGCTTCCTGACTGCCGCCGGCATGTGCCAAAGGCGCATCATAGCCCTTGGCCAGCTCCACAAAGTAATAACGGGCACTGCGAACAGGTCCGATCTTATCTGCCCCTTTGCTGTAGAATATCGCCATATATCTCGTAATCCCGCCTTCCGCCATCATTTCATAGACAATATCGGCTTTATCCAGACCGATTTGCGGACGGGCTTTGGAAAAATTATCGATCATGACTATCACGGCCCCGGGAAGCTCCGGCGGCAGCAATTCTTTTTCTTCTTTTTCGCCTGTTATTTCCTCCCCTGTCATTTCTCCGCCTGCCGGCGGCTGGAGAGCCGTCTCATCCTTCTCCTCTTCCTTTGTACAGCCGGCAAACACCAACGACAGCAACACAATAAACACAACCGACACTACTATCCTTTTCATCAGGCTCATCCCCCGAACTCAGGTTTTCCACTCCATGCTAATAATAACCTTCCTGTGAAGCACAGGCAACCCTCTTTATCAATAACTCTTCCGCAATAACTCCTTTATGAATAATGAAAAGCCCCGCTTATCAAACTCATCTCACCGTTACTACGAATTCGGAGAGAATGAGCCGCCGGCAGGGCTTAAGTCCGTCGCTCTTTTAAGTCAATACAGCCAGATATATGCCACTGTAACGGAAAATACCAAGACACTCATCAATACAGTCAGTCCCAGAGGAAAACGATACTTGTCTTCATGGTACACGTCCGGCGCCGGTTTTTGGGCTTTTGGAGCCACACCGTATTGGTAACACCATTTGAGGGGGTTGGCAAATAACGGAGTTGTCCCATGGAGAATATCCCAGCATCTCTCTCCAAACCAATCCCTGATATTACAAACCACTTTGACCGTAACTCGGACAAGCGCCGCAAAAGGCTTGCGATAAAACCAATCCGTGTCTATTGAAATAAGATCGTGGGGATGCAACTTCGGGAGAAAAACCCAAAATATCACAAAGGTTCCCAAGACAAGCTGTATCATAGAAACAACATGATCCAGAGTATATGGTTGGTAGGCAACTACAAAGGGAAGCCTTGAATAAAGAAGATCCGGAAGCACTCCAAAAAGTATGCACAGGAACGAACCACCGACCATGGCTACATACATGTTTTTAGGAATTCTTTTTACTTCAATATCTTTCTCCTCACCACAGAATGTCAAATAGAAAAGTTTTAGAGCTATTGATAAGAAAGTCCCCACTCCGGCCAGATAAAGCAATATCTCCACAGTGGGCATACCATTGGCGGCAGCACCACTAAGAATCAACGACTTACTGATAAACCCGGCTGTATAAGGCACACCGGCAATAGCGAAGGCCCCTATTTCAAAAAAGATGGCCACCAGCAGCATTTTCCGGAAAAGTCCACCCAACTGAGTAAGCTTTCTTAATCCGGTGGCATAAATTACGGCTCCCGCACCCATAAAAAGAAGTGACTTGTATATAATGTGGCAAAAAGCATGGGCTGCGGCACCGTTGATAGCCATTTCCGTGCCTATCCCGGCCCCGGCCACCATAAATCCGACCTGACTGATGATGTGGTAAGATAACAAACGTCTAACGTCGTTTTCTAACACCGCAAAGATTACCCCATATATGGCCATGATAACCCCGGCCCACACTAAAATCTGGGCTCCCGGGAAAATCCTGATTAAGGCATATACGGCAACCTTGGTCGTGAAAGAACACAGGAAAACGCCCCCGGTTATCGTCCCCTCAGGATAAGCATCGGTTAACCAAGCATGCAACGGAGGAATGGCGGCATTTACTGCCACACCCAATAATATGAGCCAATAAGCGGCATCCGGAATCCCACCCGTTAATGCGGTAACAGCAAACTCACCGCCTGATACTTTCAGGAATATACCGGCCAACAGCAAATTACCACCCAGCATGTGTACCAAAAGATATCTGAACCCTGCGGCTATCGCTTGAGGCTCCTTCTTGTTCCAAATTAAAAAGGTAGAGGATATCGCTAAAGACTCCCAAAAGAAAATGAAAGTCAGCCAATCCCCAGCTAAAACAGTACCAAGGGAACCACCGGCATAAAACATTGCCGCGGCAGTTTCTCCGGCTTGATTAATATGCAATGAGTATATATTGCCCAACAAAGCAACGATGCCAAAAATGATGGCAAAAACTAACGACAGTTTATCTACCTTCAGCCAAACCAGTTCTATCCCATTGATAAAGGGGACGGACCGAGTCATGCCCGGCTCAAGGCTAAAGACAGCCGCAAGTGCCAGCAAAGGAGCACCGACCATGATTACCTGACGGGCACGATTAGGCAAGAAACAAGCCAGCAGCCCTGCTATTATCAAGATAAACCCCGGGTGAAAATCAAGCATCGTCGCTGCCACCTCCATCGTAATAATCCTCGTTTCTTTCAACAATGGTTCTTACAACTACCTTGGCAGCAAAAATAAGAACCAGGCAACCGACCAGACCAAATAACAAATCAAAAGCAAGAAGTTCGTGCCACCAGAAGTAACCATGGGGATGGACAAAAAGTATCTCCAGGAGGAAAACAAGCGCCATCATCACTCCGCTTATAATCAAAACCTTCTTGTTCCCGTCTTTCATCATTCTACCATCCCCCTCCTATCACTTGCCCTGATACAATGCCCTGAACCGCCATAACCGCAAAGTCATAAAGGTGTGCACCGGCATTAGGATACACGCCCAGCACGATAGATATGATTGCCGTCATAACCAATGGTATTAGCATAGCCTTGTTTGCCTCGCCATGGTCGTGATGACCTTCTCCATGAGAATCATGATGTGACACGAGCGACGGTTTCTTAAAGAATGCCTTATATACTATCGGCAATAAATAAGCCGAGCTTAACATCGCACTGATAATCAAAATCGCTACATAGATCGGTTTCCCCGCTTCCAGCGCACCCAGCGCCAGGTTCCATTTGCCGATAAATCCCGCTATTAAAGGCATCCCTGTTATACCGAGAGCCCCTACAGTAAAAGCACCCATGGTAAAAGGCATTTTCCGTCCTATCCCGTCAAGTTGACTGACATTATCAAGATGGGCCGTAGCGTGAATTGCTCCGGCAACCATAAACAGGGTTATCTTCATAAAGGCATGAGCCACTATTTGAAAGATGGCACCTATCATACTTAACGGTGTTAAAAGAGCGGCTCCTAAAACCACATAAGACAACTGACCTATGGTTGAAAAAGCCAGCCTTCTCTTTAAATTATCCTGATTCATGGCAATAACCGAAGAACAAACTATCGTGAAACCGGCCACACCGGCCAAAATTGCAGCAACACCTAGCTCTCCCAAGAGTTCCGGTCCGAATACAAACCCGACAATTCTCACTACTCCAAAAGCACCGGCTTTGACGACCGCAACCGCGTGTAACAAGGCACTGACCGGCGTGGGAGCCACCATGGCGGTGGGAAGCCAACCGTGCAACGGCATAACACCCGCTTTAACAGCTGTCCCTACTATCATTAGGAAGAATATTACCTTTAAAACCGTATCAGACGCAGCTGCACCGGCCAGAAATCCTCCCGGCTGGAAATCACCTGTTCCGGCAAGAACGTATGACCACACAATACCTATCAAAAGCAGTTGCCCGGCAATCAACGTATAGGCTAGATATTTGCGGCCACCGTCGATAGCCTCCTTGTTCCTTTTATGGACTACCAAAGGATAGGTGGCGATAGTCAATATCTCGTAAAAAATAAAGAATGTTAAAAGGTTCCCCGCAAAGGCAATACCCATTGTTGCGGAAAGGCAAACGGCAAAGCTGGCAAAATATCCTGTCTGATGTTTTTCCTCCAGCTTGCGCACATAGCCGATTGAATAAAAGGAAGTCAATATCCACAAAACCGAAGCCAGGACCGCAAACACCATCCCCGTGGGATCCGCCTGCAAATGCAAGGTTATACCTTTAGCTATGTGGATCGGCTCTATTGCCGGGATTTTACCTGCAAGCACCGCAGGAATCATGGAAAAAACGATAATCGCCTTCCCGAAAGCGGCCATAATAGTCCAGGCTTCCCGCAGGTTAGGTCTTTTGCCGTGAAACATTATCAGGACTGCGGCAATAAGTGATATCAAAACTGCCCATAAGGGACGATAATCTAATAAAACCTCCGGCGTCATCTAAAAACCACCTCCCGGTAAGGCATATTGTATGACCTGAGAAATAATCTGCTGGTTTGATACACCGATTATCAGTACACCGGCTCCTAGAATCAGAATAGGCACCAGCATTGTAAGGGGCAGCTCCAAACCGGTGGCTGTTTGTATTTCCTTCTCTTCTGCTTCTGCTTCTGCCCCTTCTTTTTTCCTCAGGAAAGTGTTCTCTATAATACGGAAGAAGTAAACGGCATTCAAAAGCCCGCTTAAGATAATGACGACAATAAAGGGCCATTTCCCCGCCTCAAAGGCACCCAGAACCAAATACCACTTACTGAAGAACCCGGCGGTGGGCGGTAACCCGACCATGGAAAAAGCCGCCACAAGAAAAGCAAACATGGTTAAAGGCAACTTCTTGCTGACCTGCATTATCTTATCAATCCTATATTCACCCGTCCGCCACTTAACCGCACCTGCCACCATAAACAGGCAACTTTTCATAACGGCATGATTTAAGACGTGAAATAAAGCACCGATTAGTCCATAGACATTCCCTATGGAAAGACCCACTGCAACATAGCCGATTTGCGCCATGCTGGAATAAGCCAGAATCCTCTTGAATTCTTTTTGAGCAATAGCCATGATAGAACCGTGGATAATGCCAGCCGCGCCGATACAGCCTATTACCGTCAAAGCTTGTTGCACCGGTCCTTCACCCGCACCTATCACGAAATATAACATCCGGAAGATAACGTAGGCAGGCACCTTAATCATTATCCCTGATATGATGGCTGATATAGGGGTGGGTGCGTAGGTATGAGCATCAGGAAGCCAGCCGTGCAAGGGGAAAAGCGCCATTTTGATTCCCATACCTGCCACAATTGAGGCTATGGCAACAATTACGGCCGGTGTGTTCAACAAGGGTTGAATCTTAACAGCCATGTCGGCCATGTTCAAGGTCCCTGTCACCGCATATAAATAACCAACACCAAGGAGATAAAAGGTTCCGCCCACCGTGCCGATAATCAGATAGCGAAAAGCGGCAAAAATAGCTCTTTTCCCACCGGAAGCAATCAAAGCGTAGGTGGATAAAGACGATATTTCAAGAAATACGTAGAGGTTAAAGACGTCCCCGGTTACTGTCATACCCAAGAGTCCGGCAGTAGTTAACAAAAACAGGGCATAAAAGACACCTTTTTTTGTCCGGGTAGCATCTTCCATCTCGGTTTTGGCATATATCAAAGCCATAAAATTGATAAAAGTAATCAATACAGCTAAAGCACCTGCTAAGGGGTCAACAGCATACTCAATTCCCCAGGGAGGTTCCCAACCGCCAAACCTATAGTGCCACGTCCCTTCAGACAGCACTCGAGTCAAAATCCCTACCGCACAAAATACTGCCGCAAGAAGTGCCGCCAGTGCCGTACACCGCACCAAGCGCCCTGAAAGATAGGAAAGGAGGGGACTTGCCAGAGCCGTCAACAAGGGAATCAAAATTAATAGTGCTGGGAGTTGTTCCATCATTGATTCATCCTCCGTATCAATTCATCTTCTTCTAGCTCCCCATACTGTTTTTGTACGAGTAACAACAAAGCCAGTGCCACCCCTGTAATACTGAGGCTTACAACGATAGCCGTAAGCATAAGGGCGTGGGGCAAGGGGTTGATATAATTGACAGCGCCCATCAACCCTTGAATCTCAATTGGCAGCGTTGCACCCTCCTTCTGACCCAGAACCAAGAAAAAAGCAATTACAGCTACCTGCATAACATTCATAGCCATAATTTTCTTCACCAGGTTTTTCTGGAGGATCATACCAAAAGGTCCCAACATAAACATGACAAGAATAAGCCAGTAGATAACACGGCTTGATAACATTTCCTTAATCATAATAGATCTTCCCTTCTGGCCAGAGCATCAAAAATTGCAACGATTGTCGCCATCACACAAACGGTAACACCTATCTCAATGACAAGTATCCCTAAGACATGTCTTTCCACAACATCGTGCACAAAAGGCAACATCCCGTACTCAAGCATGTTCCCCCCTGCTAAAATGCTAGTTATGCCGACCAGAGCATAAATCATAGCCCCTATTCCGGCGATGATAACTGCCCAATTGCCATGTATATTCAACGGCGCCTTATCACCTTGAACAAGACGGTCCAAAACAATCGCTATCGCAAAGAGCGCTCCCGCCTGAAATCCACCGCCGGGACTGTACTCACCATGGAAAAGAACATAAACGGCGTAAACCAAAATAAAGGGCACAAGATATCTGAAGGTTGTATCCAGTATTACACTGCCGAATCTTTTATTCACTCTCCATCCACCTCACTGTCGTTCCCGTTTTTCTTGCCGGCACGAAGCAAGAGCACCACAGCTACCCCGGCTGTAAAAATAACCGTTGTTTCACCTAAGGTATCATATCCCCTGTAATCAGCCAGCACGGCAGTCACAAAATTTAGAGAGCCCGTTTCCTCATGGCTTTTTTCAATATACCGGGGCGAGACATTTACGGCTGCCGGAGATTCGCTGTCAAACAACACCGGTAGCCCGGTAGCAGTAGCAAGGAAGATAAAGACCATGATCAGCAGGCTCACATAAGAAAGTTTTCTCACCTTTTCGAACACCTCCTACGCAAACCGTTCAAAGCTATGATAAAGAAAGTCGTCGAAACAACTCCCACCACTGCTTCTGTGAAGGCCACATCCGGCGCTCCCAGAGTCAGATACAATAACACAGCAAAGAAGCTAAAGGCGCTAAACATGATTATTGCTGCCAACAAATCATCGACAAATAGGGCTCCAATCCCGGTTATCACCATCAAAACCAAGATCCCTGCCAGTAAATACAACTCCATCAAAGCTATTCCCCCCCCCTGGTCCATGGCTTTAAGCCGCACTTGTAAGCTGCCCGGCAAATGGCATGTGTACCGATAGGGTTAGCCAGGAAAATAAATACTGAAATAAACAAAAGTTTTACACTGGTTAACGTAAACCCGTCCTCAATGGCAAGATAGAATATCAAACCAATAAGGGACAAAGCAACACCAAGAGTATCCCCTTTACCGGAGGCATGCATGCGGGTATAAAAATCGGGGAAGCGAATCACGCCGAGGGCTGCAACAAAAGTGAAAAAGAATCCGCCTAAAAGAAATAGCAGGGCAAGATATTTCATCCGTCAGCATCTCCTTTCCCCTCCAGGTATTTCGCAAATATTACCATACTGATAAACCCTAAGATGGAGTAAGCAATGGCCACATCTACAAACATATCGACTCGTCCGCTAAGGACGCCGAGCAATACTAACAGTAAAATCGCATCTGTCCCGATAACCGCAAGTCCGTTCAAACGGTCAAACACTGTAGGTCCGTGCAGTACCCTATAAAGCATCAAAACAGCAATTACCGCCAAGCCGATAATAAGGGCCATAAAGACATAAGTGAAATCCATTTGCTAATCACCCCTTCCCCCGACCACATTTTCCTGAAAAAGGCGGGCAACCTTTTCAGGCATGACAGCTTCTCCTTCATCCGGAGTCAGCGCCTTTTCCGAATCCTCGTCAAGAGCATGGACAATATAAACATTGTCCTGCAAATCTACTGTGATTGTACCCGGTGTCAATGTTATCGAGTTTGCCAGCAATACCTGGGCAACAGGACTGTCCATTTTCTTTGTGAACTTAAACATTTTGGGTTCAATCGGCATCTTCGGATTGAGTACTATCAGCGCCACGTGAACATTGGCTTTAACAACTTCCCAAATCAGCCAAGGGACATACGCCAAAAGCCTTCGAATAGGAATATCGAAGGCTAAATAATAATCATCCTTATTTTCTCCCGACGGCAAACGCAATAAAGAAAGTGTCACCCAAGCAACAACCAGAGAAGTAACAGCGCCAATGGTCAAATGCTTAACATCCAGTTTGCCGGAAAGAGTTGTCCAAAAAAGAAACAAAATCAAAAACAGAGCACAAAAATGCTTGAAGTAAGAATAACGTTTGGTTTTTGTTTTACCAGCAGAAGTTGTGTTCATAACCATACCACCTATTTACTTTGGAGTATAATTATTCCCTATATCCCTCCGTCTCTATATTTATGATTGCTCTACCGTCTTTGTCCGAAAGCATTCTCATTCGACTCAAACTCTCATAAAAAACCGCCTGGACATATGTCCCTCGTCACAACAGTTATATTCTAACATACTTTAAATGCTTTTTTCTATGTAAATTGATATTTTAACACATATTTAGCACATTTTTTTGTATCTATTTTTACGATATGCATTTTTAATCAATGCATGGCGTATCCACCGTCTACAGTTATTACCGCACCTGTTATAAACTGGGCATTTTCCGAAGCAAGAAAGGCCACCAACTCACCCAATTCTTCCGGATCGCCACAAGACTTGAGCGGCAGCTGGTTTTTTATTAGTTCTATTTTCTCAGCAGGTGCATCACCTGTTAGAGGCGTTAAATGCAATCCCGGAGCGACGGTATTAACATTAATACCGTATTCCCCCACCTCCCGCGCTAACGCTTTGGTCAAACCCAATACACCCGCCTTGGCCGTAGCGTATGCGCCCCGGCCTAATAAACCTCCGCCCCGCAATCCGGCTACAGAGGAAACATTAATGATTTTTCCGCTCCTTTGTTTTATCATCTGTTCCAGAACCATTTTACAACAATAAAACATACTGTTTAAATTTAAGTTTATTTGCTTGTTCCACGTTATTTCATCCAATTCTCTAAAACCGAGCAAAAATTCCTTCCCACCGCCGGCACAATTAACCAAGACATCAATCCGCCCATTATCACTGACAATTCTCTTGCCGGCTTTTTGTACCTTCTCATAGTCTGTCACATCAACTTCATACGTTAAAACCTTCTGCGTTTGCAACTCGTTCTTGATTTGCCGCAATCCCTCCATATTTATATCCAGTAGCGCGAGTTCAGCTTTGTATGTGGCGAATACCTTAGTGATTGCTCTTCCCAAGCCGCTTGCGGCACCTGTGATAACAACACTTTTCCCACAAAAATCCATAAACTTCATACCTCGCTCTTTAAAACATTCTAACGTGCCCCCATCACGTACTGAGCAATATTGACCGAATGATCCCCGATACGCTCCAAATTGCTCAAAATGTCTATATAGATGGCTCCGGCATCACCACTGCAAGTACCTGCATTCAGCCTATCAATGTGGCCCCTGCGGAAATCCCTCTCCATTTCATCAATGCTGTCATCGTTTTCAACAACTTTTTGCGCCAGCTTTAAATCCTTGTTTTTCAAGCTTTCCAAGGCCCACTGGTACGTCTCCATAGTCTTATCGATCATTTTCCTCATATCGGCCATGGCATCAATGGAAAAACGAACCCCACGCTCTTTCCTGGCATGGGTCAGTTCAACAATATTCTCAACGTGATCTCCGACCCTTTCAATATCATTTACTGCCTGAATATACATATATGCATAGTTTGACTCTTCAATCGACAACTGCTTCTCCGATAACTTTACGATATAATCCGTAATCCTGTTTTGTAAATTATCAACTACCTCTTCCAAACTATCCGTTTGTTCCGCCTCATTTTCCAGACCTGTGAAGAAATAGGTGATAGCATGCTCAAATGATTGTTTGGCCACGTCCCCCATCCTTAGAACCTCTCTACCGGCTTGAGCCAAAGCAACCGAGGGATTGTCTAAAAATCTCGGTTCCAAGTACTTTGGTTCAAATTCAACGATGATATCCTCTCCCGTAATAATCTTACTCACAATAGCTGTTAACACTGCTACAAAGGGCAACTGTATCAGTGCATTGCTAATATTGAAGACACCGTGAGTTTGCGCCAATTGCATTTTTATGTTTAAAGTCTGCCAGGTTCCTTCAGCACCCGGTAGCAGTACGTATATATAGTCTGTAAATAATCGCACTATCTCCGGAAATATTCCTAAAACAAAAAGCGGCAAGAAAATAAGAGTACCCAATAAATTAAAGATACAATGGGATAAGGCTGTCCTTTTTGCCGCCACTGATGTCCCTATTGAAGCCAGCAAGGCAGTAATGGTCGTTCCGATGTTATCGCCAAACAAGATAGGCACGGCCTGAGTGTATGTAATAGCTCCTTGGTAAGCAAGTTCCTGCAAAACACCGATAGTTGCACTACTGCTTTGTACTATCCCGGTAAATGCCGTTCCAACCAGTACCCCCATCAAGGCATGGGACTCAATCCCTGTCATGGCGTTAACAAAGAATGGCATGTTCCGCAAGGGCTTCAACCCGCTTCCCATGGTCTGCATGCCGTGAAAAAGCATCCCAAAACCAAATAAGACCTTACCGATTGTACTGACTTTTTTGTTCTTGCTAAACAGCATCAGCAAAGCACCCGTCGCCAGTATTGGTAAAGCATAATATTCCAATTTGAATCCAATCAAATAAGCGGTAATGGTTGTCCCTATATTGGCTCCCATGACAATACCGACCGCCTGTCGCAGTGTAAGTAAACCTGAGTTTACCAGACCAACAGTTAATACGGTAGTTCCCGAACTGCTCTGGATCAACGCTGTTACCAGCATTCCGGTAATAACTCCCCTCAGCGGTGTTTTTGTACCTTTTTCCAGCAACGCTCGTAATTTATCACCTGCCAAGCCTTTTAAACCGTCCGACATCTGCCTTATCCCAAACAAGAAAAATGCCAATCCGCCTGAAAAGTAAAAGATGATTTGCTGAGCAGTTATTTCCATGATTGCCATTTCCTTTCATTATGCCTGTGCTTTGTGTTTGTACCTACGCTGATATACTACTCTTTTTTCAATAAATTTAACAGGTGATTAAGCATCTCTTAACAATTTCTTAACATGCCCTTAACAATCGGTTTTAAACTCTTTTGATTCAGCATATCATTTATAAATTAGTCATCGTTCAGAAAGGATGTTCAAATTGTCGTCAGGTGGAATGTCGATAAAAATTGATCTCAACAGCCGATACTTGCACTTATACAAAGGGAACGGCTTATACGGCTCTTATAGAATAGCCATCGGCAAGCCCGCTACACCATCGCCTATCGGAAATTGGAAAATCATTAATAAAAAAATACTTACAAAGGGCACTGTCTTTGGTACCCGTTGGATGGGTCTAAACAATGACTCTTACGGCATACATGGCAACAACAACCCCAGTGCTATCGGTAAAGCTGTATCCCTGGGATGTATCAGAATGTATAATAACGACGTCGAAGGAATTTTCCCCCTCATACCTATTGGAACAAGCGTTGAAATCTCAAGGGGAGCCCAGGGGCAACAGCACGGCGGAAAAAGCTATACCGTAAGAAAAGGTGATACACTCTGGTCAATAGCACGCATGCACGGCACAAGCGCAAACGAAATCATCAGACTAAACCCACATATTAATCCGGACCTGATTTTCCCGGGAGACATCATCCACCTGCCAGTCTAATCCCGTTAATGATTACTTCTTCCTCGCCGGGTAAAACGGTACGCAAATCCATGATATATCGTTCACGCTCAATATAGCCGATAATGGGAATCGGAAGACTGCGAAAATGCCCTTCCAACTCCATGGGACTTTTCCCTTCACAGCTTATATCCAGCCCATACGAAGGGAACTCCTGCCCGGGAATACTTCCTCCTCCCATTTGCGCCTTTGTCGGAATAGGAATAACCTTAATCCTTTCCCGGCCCCGATTCACTTCCGTGGCTATGGCTTCTGCCTTTTCACGAAGCATTTCAACCGGGGCGTTCAACATTCTGTAAAGAGGAACGTTCTCCATCGCCTTTTCCGGAGACAAGTATTCCAAAAGGGTTGCTTCCAAAGCTGCAAGAGTGAATTTATCAACACGCAGAGCCCTTGCCAGTTGATTCTTTTTCATAGCCTCAATATATTCTTTCTTCCCCAGCAAAATACCGGCCTGCGGGCCACCCAAAAGCTTGTCACCGCTAAAGGTCACTACATCAACACCTGTGGCAATCACCTCAAAAACGGTTGCTTCCTCCTGGGAAAAATCTAAGAACGAGCCGCTCCCTAAATCTTCAATCAAGGGAAGTTCCTTACTATGCGCAAGTTCAAGCAATTCCTTTCTCTCAACCGACTTTGAGAAACCTACGATGCGGAAATTACTGGTGTGAACCTTGAGAATAGCCGCCGTATCATCACTAATCGCTTGCTTGTAATCGGCCAAATGCGTCCTATTCGTAGTCCCTACCTCAACCAGTTTCGCTCCTCCCAGTTTCATAACCTCAGGAACTCGAAAGGACCCGCCTATTTCCACCAATTCGCCTCTGGATACTATAGCCTCTTTTCCCTTTGCAAGGGTATTAATCGCCAATAAGACGGCACCGGCATTGTTATTTACCACCAATGCGCTTTCTGCTTTAGTTAAACGAAGCAAAAGCTTTTCCACATGTTCATAACGCGAGCCCCGTTCTCCCCGTTCCAGGTCATATTCGAGGTTAGTATAGCCACTTGCAGCCACAAGTAAGGCCTCCTGTGCCTTTTTGCTCAGAACTGCTCTTCCCATATTTGTATGCAGAAGCACTCCTGTCGCGTTAATTACTCTCCTCAGGGAGGTCTGAGCTAATCCCGCCAAATGATTTTCAACTCTATCCAGCACCATGTCTAAAGAAGCACCGGTCTTTTCTTTCTTCTCAAGAGATAAGAGGCTTTTTCTTACTTCATCAAGCACCTCGTCAACAGCCGTCACTACCAGTTGACGACCGTACTGTTCTGTTAATTCCCTTCCCTTCTCAGCATTTAAAATCTTATGCATCGCAGGAAGTCTTCGCAATGACTCATTCGACTTTTTATCCGACATCACATACCCTCCTCCACAACATCTATCTATCCACCAGCATTAACTGCTTACATACATCCTTAACCTCTGCTTGCATTCTTTAACCCTATTGTAAGTTCTATCAAAAAATAAAACAAGGAATACCAATGCTGCTTTTCACCAACAATGTGTACTCCTCTTTGCCTGATACGGTAAAAATACCGGATAATCATGTGTCTGAAGGATCCGGCTTGATTTTTTCCCATAATTCAACAACTTTAAGTGCCGGCTTTATTTTGACTTCCTTCCCCACGTTCAGTGCTTCTTCTATTTGTTGTGAGACCTCCTCTTCTTCACCCTCAACAGTTGTCTGTCCATCAACAAAACATAGGGGAGGAAACAACACACACCACCAATTTGCCCCCTGGCCTTCTCCTATCACTAATCTCACCGCTTCGTACCTGCCTGCAGGCAAAGAAAATGTCCTGTAATACCTAACGGGGAATCTGTATTCACCATAATATGCTTTAACATCGGCAGTACATCCCAGTTCCCGCAACTCTTCCTCTGCCAAATCCTCTAGTACATTCAGCTTGTTAAGAAGAATCGTACGCGACTCCTCCAAACTGCGAGAATTGGCAAACTCCTCTCGTACTGCCTGTACCACCTTATCCCTCACCCTATACTTCATGTCTTGATCATAAGCATTATCACTGTTAGCAAGTATGTGGAGTCTAATTAAAGAAGGAACCCTTTCTTGAATGCTGATACATTGAAAAAGAAACATTAACAATAGACCGACTAATATAAAGGATAATATTTGCTTGTTAATTTTCACGCTTAATACCTCCCCATGTTTCTACTAAAAGTATTAACATTGAAAGGCTTTTTTAAACATTACTCATAGAGCAACAAACAAAAAGGCTTGAAAAATTCACAATAAGTGAATATTTCAAGCCTGACCCCATGTTTAAATATTTATCCCATACCTTTGATGGTACAGGGTATTTTTATTGTCATGCCGACAAAAATTATATTAGGATCCTTGATTTGCGGATTCGCTTCCAGTATTGCCTTAAGCGGCTTGTTGAACCTGATTGCTATCGCCATAAGAGTATCTCCTTTTTGAATAACGTAGTCAAAGGATTCCCCGGGCTCACAAAAATCAGCTTCTTTCACTGCTACCACAACTGTAAGTTCTTCTGTCTGTGTTACATTCGCAATGATTTCCAAAACTGCTGTCTGTCGCCAGTTGGTTGTAGGTGTCGGTGCTGCCGCTTCTACATTGACATATTCTATACGGGCAGTGACATCAACCATGTCGTTTTCACGAACACCGTCAATATGAATAAATTCAGTAAACGGCTCATTAAGGGATATTTCCCGCAACTGATCATCCACTGCCGAAACGTAGTATATTTGTTTATGCAGTACTCCTTTAATGATAACTTTGTTGGGAATAGCTTTGCCTTCTAAATCTCGCACCTCGGCATCTACCTTGGCTACCTTGCGCGCCTCCGTTGGTGTAACAAAATTCGCCAAAATGTTAACCTGACGGCGCCCTTCTCCAACGGCATTTTCAATACTCAGCGTCCTGGTTTCATATTCTGCGCCCGCAACCGCCGTGACAATGCAGATAGTAATTGGTTCCGTGACCTTTGCACAAATCTGCAGCACAACAGTTTCCTTGACATACTTTCTTCCGTTTCTGACAACCAGCTCATTATCGATGTATTCGATACGCACATCTGTGGTTACCATGGCTCCCTTTTTGGCTCCGGGAATATGGACAAAAACGCTGAATGGCACATCCGCATGGGTTTCTCTCACTTCCCTGCCGGGCTCCACAACATAGTAGATCTGCTTATGAAGTTTCCCTTTGATGATTACCTTGTCAGGCAAAATCGTCTCTTCCGTCTCCTGAATCTCAGCATCTACAGACTTGATCTTAACAGCAGCATCCGGTAGTTCAATAAAACTGTCACTCAGGTTATATTGCTCACAGGCGGCACCGATGACATTGTCAATAACGACTGTCTGATAAGTCGGGATGATACCTACACCTGAGACATCCGTAACTACTTCAAATTCCAGCATTTCAATAACCTTTACTTTTATCCTTACTATACAAGTCTGTTGAAATCTGGTATGGCAGTTATTGTCTCCTACCATATCAATGGCTTCGACATCGCAATACTCAATATCGACGACCGTCCTGACATCCATTCCCGGCTCAACACCATCCAAATGGACAAACTCTGTAATTTTTTCGTCCGGTACTGTGTATTCCTGCACATCGCCGGTCACGCACTCCACATAATATATTTGCTTATGCAGAATCGCCTCAACAATTACTTTGTTCTCAATAACTTTGCTTTTCACGTCTCGAATCTGAGTATCGATGCTTTCTATTTTTTTAGCCGGCACAGGTAGTGTAATGTCGCGAATAATGTTTGCCTGCTTCACCGCTTCACCGATAACGTTTTCCACCTTTATCCTTCTAGTGGTGACATTAATGGACATGATCTACACTTCCTCCTCTCTAAGGCATATTAATTCATTTAAGTATATGCCGTTATGAGGATTTTGTGCCTAAAATATTTCCTGGTTCATCTGCCTACGAAGAGTTGTGTAAACATCTTACCATACGGCCCGCCGTCAACTATACCTATCCCAACATGAGTGTAATTGGAATTAAGAATGTTTTTTCTGTGTCCCGGCGAATTCATGAGGGAGTTGTGTGCCAATTCCACGTCTGGACTGCCGCTTAAGTTCTCTCCCGCATATTGATATTCAATGTCAAAACTGCTCATCATTCTAAAGGGGTCACCATACGTCGGTGAGGTGTGAGCAAAATAGTTATTGTTTATCATATCCTGGGATTTAAGGCGGGCAACTCCTACCAAGTCGGTGTCCATTGCCAATTCGGGTATTCCTGCCTTTACCCGCTCCTGATTGATTAATCTCAACATTTCGTTTTCCTCGGAGCTAACCGTGGTGTCTGTCATGCTCCCGTCTTGCCCTTGTTCTACCTCTTCTGCGGGTTCGTTTTCACTTTCTCCTTTGGGTTCTTTGTCTGGCTCATTTTCTGTTTCATATTCCGTCTCATCTTCTTCTCTCTCGGCTTCCGGTTCTCTTCCGGTTTCATTTTCTGTCTCTCTTTCAACTTCCCCGCCTGGTTCACTGTTGGTATCTTCGGTTTCTCTGATAATATCTTCTGTGAGTTTACCTACTTGTCCGCCTTGTCCGCTGCCCCCGCTTTCCTCGTTTGCGTTTTGCAAAGCTTCCTTTTCCCGCTCCTCAAGCGTTTTGCGGATATTATTCAACCATACACCGGCCAGACCTTCGCCACTGGAATTATTCGCCTTATAGTCGGCTTCAGTTACGGTTATTAAAAGATTTTCTCCTGCCATAATAACAGGACTTCCGTTTATTTGACCCGCCGCAATGTTTGCATTCTGCAAAGTACTGCCCAGCTTTTTAACTCGTTCTAATATTATCATAGCCCTTTCTCGGGCACTGAAACCCATATGCATCGTTCTGTATCTGACAACTACGTTATCATTGATTAAAAGCTCGTAGGTCTCCTCATTCTCTTCCATGCTTCGCACCTGAAAGGTATGTATAACGGTAGCGGTCGCGTTCTCTCCACTGTCTCCATCTTCCTGAGCATAGGCCGGGATACAAATGCATAAAAACAGAAAAAACATCAATACCGGCATCAATAATGGAGTCTTCCTTCTTCTCTTATCTCTGGACCCTTTCATAAACTCCCTCCTATAATATAACATTTGATACTAAGATTGTATCTTTTTGGTGTTATTACTACAAATCTGCTAATTCGCCCTTGACCACTTTCTGGGCTTATGGTATTTATGGCATTTGATGTATTTCCCGCTTATTTAATATTAAACGGAAATGGTATTTTGTCCCTAAAAAAGGGCAAAAAAATAAGCTGCTTTGTGCTAGCAGCTTCGTGCTGTAAATATTATATCTTGCTCGTCACGAAAGAAGGTAAGCTGAACCGCATCCGTTAAAATATCGGCGTAACTATAAGATACTCTCCGCTCAATTTGCTTTTCTTCAAGCCGCACTACAAAAATATTAGGGTAAGTGCTTTCAAGAATACCTGTTTTTTCGATGACTTTTTTTCTGCCTTTATTAGCTCTTAACTTAATCTTGTATCCAACATAAGGTTCTAAATCTCGTTTTATATCGGCCAAAACTCTTCTCGCAGACAACCAATCACCTTCCTTCCAGGATTACTATATCATTATAGCACTAGGTGACTAGGCTTGTCAAATATGAATATATATTATACTAGAGTCAAAGCGATGCTGTCAATAATAAATTCAGTGTCTAATAATTCATCTGCTCTATTCTTTTTACCGCCGACGGATGGGAGTAACCAAACCATTCGATAAAAGGTGCCGGCGCAAGGTCGGATAGGTTTTTCCGGGATATGTTTACCTGTAAATCCACCGACGATTGGACATCTTCCGTAAGCATTATCGCAAACCTATCGGCTTCTCTTTCCATGTGACGGGATATCCCGTTTTGCAGTGGACTACTAATAAATGAACTCAGTAATATGAACAGCACAACCATCCCCATAACTTCCGGTCCGTACCTAAAACCAAACGGAATCGTCCTGCTTAACATGATCCCGGCCAACCACCAAAGAATAAAACTTCCTAAGATGCCAAGTCCTACCCCTTTAGCAATGTGCCCCAGTTTCCAATGCCCCATTTCATGGGCGACAACTGCCTTAACCTGTTTGGGAGGATAGTTTTGCAAAAGGGTATCATACAATACGATCCGCTTTGTTCTTCCCAAACCGGTGAAGTAAGCATTCGCCTTAGTGGTACGGCGCCCCGCGTCCATCATGAGAACCTCGTCTACCTCTATGCCCGCTCTTTCAGCTAACTCTCCCACCATTTCGGTAATGGCCGGATCATCAACGCGTGTAAATTCATTAAAAAGAGGCGAAATCGCAACAGGCCACAGGTAAGTCTGGATTAGAAGCCACAAGGCAAACAAGCCTGTTATAATTATCCACCAAGTTTTTGACCAATGTCCGATTACAAAATATAGAATCAGCAAACCTGCCGCAAACAGGACCAACTCAATTCCTGCTTCTAAAAAATAGTCCTTCCACCACGCAAAAAGCGACTGAGTTGAAAACCCCCACTTTTTTTGCCAGTAATAACCCCTAAAATACTGAAAAGGCAAGTCCGCTAATCTAAGCACAAGCCATAACAGCACGACATACCCCAAAGGACTCCTCGCTCCACCGTCGATACCGTTTTTCTCTTTGCCAAAGGCAAACCAAATAAGCACCCCTATTTGCAGGATAAAGCCAAGAATAGAAATAATCCGCGGCAAGCGTTGGTAATCCCTTCCCGCATTAACCTGTTTCTCACTGAAATATTGGAACGTTTCAGGGGCTACTTGCCCCGGGAAAATCGCAAACCAAAGATAGAGAAGGCAAAATAATCCCGCTGTCAGTAACAAAAGAATCCACAACCCATTAAATCTCGTTTCCAATAATTCACCCCGTCTCATTTTCTTAGCCTTGGTTTCACGTGAAACCCGCCATGCAAGCACCTTTTTTGTGAATAAAACAGTTCTTCCTCATTGACAATACTGCATTTTTAAATGTAATATATGTTTATTCGTAAATCAAATTACTATTATTATTTAATAGATACAGGGAGTGATATTAATGTCCTTAACACGTGCAAAAAACTTTAATGCCGGGCCGTCAGCCCTTCCCCTTTCCGTATTGCAAAAGGCCGCAGAAGAGCTCGTTAATTACCAGGGTTCCGGCATGTCCGTTATGGAAATGAGCCATCGGAGCAAGGAATATGAAGCAATTCATAACGACGCAAAATCCCTTCTGTTTGAGCTGCTTAATATTCCTACAGAATATGATGTCCTTTTCCTTCAGGGCGGCGCAAGCCTACAGTTTACCATGGTTCCTATGAATTTCCTTAAGGAGGGAAAAAAGGCCGCCTACCTCATGACCGGTGCTTGGTCGGAAAAAGCCTTGGCTGAAGCAAAAAAACTTGGGGAGGCTTACGAAGCGGCAAGCACAAAAAACGAAAAATACCGCAGTATCCCTGATATAAAAGAGTTAACGCTTTCCCCCGATACCGCTTATCTGCATATTACCAGCAACAACACCATCCACGGTACCCAATGGCATTCTTTTCCCGAAACCGGAAATATTCCGCTCGTTGCAGATATGTCAAGCGATATTCTATCCAGACCCGTTGATATTAGTAAGTTTGCCCTCATCTACGCGGGTGCTCAAAAAAACCTCGGTCCTTCGGGAGTCACCGTTGTCATCATTCGCAAGGACTCAATCGAAGAAGCAAGGAAGGACATTCCCACCATGCTTCGTTACGATATACATGCTGACAAGAATTCCCTCTACAACACACCCCCGGCTTACGGGATCTATATGCTGAAAAATGTGCTTTCCTGGGCTAAGGACAACGGCGGCCTTGAAGGGCTGAAAGAGCTCAATGTTAAAAAAGCAGCTCTGATCTACGATGCAATCGACCAGAGCAATGGTTTTTATCAAGGTCACGCTGAAAAAGAAAGCCGTTCTTACATGAATATCGCCTTCCGCCTGGCCAACGAGGAGCTGGAGAAAAAGTTTTTAGCCGAAGCCAAGAACGCCGGTTTCGTCGGATTAAACGGCCACCGTTCTGTTGGAGGCTGCCGGGCTTCCGCTTATAACGCTGTGACTTACGAAAACTGTTTGGCTTTGCGTGATTTCATGCTTTCCTTCCAAAAAAATAATTGATCTAACAAAATTTTTGCGTCACTCTAGGAGTTCATAACTGCTTGTAATGACCGGGATATTGAGATTTTCCAGGACCCTCTCCAGCAGGATTCCTTCCCTTTCCGGGTATTTAAAACCGTAACTGGCTCTGATTGCCGCGGTGATAAACTGTACCCCTCTGTCCAGGGCGATAGGCAAACTATCTCCCTGTAGCAGACTACCGACAATAACGCTTGTAAAACAATCGCCCGTCCCGGGGAAATGGGCCGGTATATAAACACAGCTGACCTTCCAGAAACGTTCGTCCTCTCGGTCATAAGCCATCACACTTGTTTTGTTCTTACTTTCGTCCTCAGGAACGCTGGTGATTATCACGATACGAGGTCCCATTTCGGAAAGCCTTATCAACCATTCTTTTACGGTTTTTTCGTTAATACGGTCGCTGTACTTTTCATCCAGAAGGTAAGCTGCCTCCGTATAGTTCGGAGTGATTACATCACCCTTTTTTATGAATCCTTTCATGTTTTTAACCATTTCCTTGTCCATCGTCTGATAGAGTTTACCATTATCCCCCATAACCGGATCAATGACGACTAGGGGAGAGTTCCCCGAAAAGGCATTGATAAAACCGGTGATTATTTCTATTTGCCGGGCTGATCCAAGAAAACCACTGTAAATACAATCAAATTCCAATCCCAGCTTGTGCCAGTGTGAAATAAATCCTTCCATGGAGTCTGTTAAATCCACTAAGCTATATTCTTTGAAACCTCCTGTGTGCGTTGACAAGACGGCAGTGGGAAGGGAACATACCTGAACCCCCATGGTCGATAGAATAGGAATGACCACGGAAAGGGACGTCCTGCCAAAGCCGGATAAATCATGAATTGCCGCTACCCTGTTGACCGGTCTTTTCATTATCATTAGCCTTCTTCCTTATCAATACTTCAGCCTAAAGGTTTTATATCCTTTGTATTCTATAGTCTCTACACCGTCGTCCCGTGTCAGTCTCTTGAATATTTCCTCTATATTATCACAACTTCTTGAATTTAAGAAGCTTCTGACTTCATGCTGATTCATGGGGTGCCTGCCGATAATGCTTAACACCGCCTCATAATGGTCCTCTACCCCACTGGCAAATCCCTCAGAGGCCAAAACATTTATGAGTGTACCTCCCAAAATCTCCTGGGCTCTGGCCATGGTCCCCTCTGATGGCTGTTCGACCCATTTCTCCGCCGGAGGCCGAACCGGACTATTGATAAATAGTCTGTCGTATGAAACCTCCGTTAATAGTTCCTTCATTTTCTGTAAACCCTCTTCGCTGTCATTGATTCCCTTGACCAGCATAGTTTCGATCCATAATTCACCTTCATACTCATGGGAGAAATCCTTAAGTCCCCGGAAAACATCGTCGAATCTAATTGTACCGTAAGGGCGGTTTATTTTTATAAAGGTCTCTTCATCATAAGCATCAAGCGAAGGCAAAACGAGGTCTGCTTCCTTCAGCCCGGCTTTTACCTCCTCTTCGTACAAAAGTGCACCATTGGTAATCACTGCAATCGGTTTTGTAGTGTTTTTTTTGAGTTCCTTAATAAGATCGTGCATATCGGCAAATAAGGTCGGTTCTCCCTCGCCGACGAGCGTCACAATATCAAACACTCCGCCTTTCTTAATATAATCCTTGAATTCCTTAACAAGCGCCTCCACCTGGTAAAACGACCGCCGCTCGTTAGTCATTCCCCGTGTCCTTCCTAATTGGCAATAAACACACGAGTAATTACATACCTTCTTGGGTATAGGACTGATGCCAAGAGAAAGTCCCATCCTCCTGGAAGGAACTGGCCCATAAACAAATTGATACGCTGACATAATTAACACCTCCATCTATTTAACAAACATTTATGGGGAGGTTTTTTTTATCTCCATAAGCTTCGCAATGCCATAAGCAGCCAGAGCATAAACAGCCATGGCTATCAACGTAGCCGGTTCAAATACTGCCCTGGCCTCTATCCCCTTCGTTACCACCGATCTGAATATACCTTGAAAAGGTGATAAAAACACTCCGCTGAGGGAATAAATAAAGGAAACAAAACCGCTGCCCGGATTTGCTCCCAATAGTTTAAAGATAAAACGAAAGGCAAGCAACAATTCCAGGACCCCTAGTATATAATACACCATATTCCTGGCAACAAACAAATTACCGCTTACCCTTTTCACTTGAAATCCTCCCTACTATTTTCTCAATAGTAGTTTGCCCATTTCTCTTTAATCATACAATTCTTCAATATCCAAAGCCCAAGTGGCCACAAACAACATTCCCGGTATCGCAAAGAAAATGTACTCAAATTCCCCGTTCCAGGTGCCTTCTACCATGAACTTGACCACGGTATACATCAAAGCACTGCCTACGGCAATAACCCCCCCTGGCATCTCCTTCCACCATCCGAGCAACATGCCGAATATTAAAGCCCCCGGTACAAGAAAAATCATAACCCACTGTCCGAAACTGTTGCTAGCAAGATTTTTTATCTCTTCCCCGCGAGCAAACATCACCAGTATAGTCCCCATCGAAAGAATACTTGTTATTCTGGCCAGCCATCTCATGGTCATGACAAAACGCCAATGTTTCAGAGCTTCTTTATTCATTCTTACTCCTCCCTACAAGACATACAAACATAATTTTACTCTTACCAGAAATAATACCATAAATGTGACGTTTATTGTATTGTTTTGTTCTAAAATTTACAACTATGTGTATTATTTATTTTTTTGGCATAACTCTTGCTGGGGTAGCAAGACAAAATAAATTATTGACTCACTTCATTTGTATTGGCGAGCTTTTTCCTGGCCTGTTAATACCCGAAAAGCACCTTGTGCCAATGCCCGCATTTCGTTTTCACCGGGAATGATTGTAACGGGAGCAAAAGAAACAATTCGCTTTTTTACCCATCCCGTCAACATTTTGGAGTTTGCCATCCCTCCTGTTAAGATGATTTTATCGACCTTTCCACTTGCCGCGGCAACCAACTCTCCAATCCCTTTTGCGATTTGATAAGCCATCGCCCTGTAAACTTTTGCGGCATACATATCGCCGTCCTGAATTCTTTTTTCAACCTCTTGTGCGTTGTTGGAATTCAAATGAGAAACAAGACCTCCCTGTCCCCGTAATTTTCTTTGCATGACATCCTTTTCTTCTTGATTTTTTAAGCATATTCCCAACATTTGCAAAGCAGGGATTCTCCCGGCCCTCTCCGGAGACATAGGCCCTTCATCATCAGAAACAACATCTATCATCCTTCCCTTTTTTAAAAGACCAATTGAAATTCCTCCCCCTAGATGAGCAATAACGTAGGTGGCCTGATTGTAGTTCACTTTATCCTTCACTGCGGTTTCACGTGCAGCCGCTCGCATGTTCAGGTTATGAACCAGGCTTGACCTGGTCACACCGCTAAGACCGGTGAACTTGGCAACCTCCTCCATCTCATCTATTGCAACCGCATCATAGATATACGCCTTAAGGCCCAAAGGACTGGCAATCTCACGGGCAATAACAGCGCCCAAATTGGCAGCATGTTCTCCTGCCGGAGCCTGTATTAATGTTTTTACCATTTTCTCATTTACCACATAAGCGCCGGATTTTACCGACGGCAAGAGCCCACCCCGAGCTGCAATTACCGAAAGCTCGGTAGTCTTGATGTTGTTTTTATCAAGAAAATCCACCACTGCCTTTATACGCAAAGACAGTTGATTAATAATCGACCCCAAAGCTTGCAACTCTTGCGAATTATGTTCTATGCTGGAACTTACCTTTTCTCTTTCATTGTTATAAACGGCAAGCTTTGTTGTGGTTGAACCCGGATTAATAACTAAAATCAGATATCCCATTCTAATCAACCTCCCTGTACTACCACAGCAGAATGTGCCGCTGCTGCTAAAACCAGAGAAAGGTATTTTTCTTCAGCAGATGACCCGCGAGAAGACAGCGCAATAAGCGCTTTTGCTCCTACAACTATTCCGGCCATTTTCGCTTTACCATGATAAACTAAGGCCTTAGAAAGGATATTTCCGGCTACCAAATTGGGAACAATCAGAACGTCAAAATCCCCACACAAAGAGCAGGTATAGTCTTTGATTCTGGCCGCCTCTTCGCATATAGCCAAATCATAAGAGATGGGCCCTTCAATAATACAGCCGTCAATTTCCCCTCGCCGGTTCATTTTTTTCAATTCCGCGGCATCCAGGGTTTCCGGCATTTTTTCATTCACCTGTTCAACGCCTGCCAGTACCGCAACTTTGGGTTTTTCATATCCACTGTGGCGAAGATATTCAACAGCATTTATGATAATCTGCTTTTTTTGCCAAAGATCCGGATATGGAACAATTCCCCCATCGCTGATAATCAACAGTTTGTGAAAAGAGGGCATTTCAAAGAAAGCAAGATGGGAAATCAAACACCCCTTTTGTAAACCATTCTTTTTATCAACAACAGGCTTGAGCAAATCAGTCGTTTTTATCTTTCCTTTCATTAAAAAGTCGGCCTCTTGGGCATGCAAGATATCCACTGCCACTTGAGCATAATTGTCGTTTGAAGCTGTATCTACAATCTGCTGCTTTTCGGGAGCAATCCCCATTTGCCTCATTAAATCCCTTATTCTTTGTTTATTGCCAATAAGAAGAGGAACGGAGATTTTTTCTTGAACGGCCATCTGCACCGCTCTTAGGGAATTGACATCTTCGGCGGCAACCAAAGCTACTCGACTTGGTCTGTTTCGCTTTTGAATATGTGTAATGATTTCCTGATAGTTTTTATAAACCATTATCCATCCCCTCTACCATCCTAATGTACAAGAAAAAGGGACTTTGACAGGCTTAAATCATAATCAAGTCAAACCCCCCTTTCCCGCTATTCTCCATTAGTAAACTATTTTAAAAGCTCCTTCACACTCTGCACTATACTATTCTTGTTTGGTAAACAGTATTGTTCCGGCATCCCAAAGGGTAGCGGAATGTTAGCTGCTCCGATTCTTATGATAGGAGCACGCAAACTGTCGAAAAAGTTTTCAGCTATTACGGCACTGATTTCACTGCCAAAGCCGCCTCTTTTGGGAGCTTCATGAACAATAACAACACGCCCTGTCTTTTTTACGGATTCTCCGATAAGCTTTTTATCCAACGGTATTAGCGTGCGGGGGTCGATGATTTCTGCACTTATACCTTCTTTAGCCAGTTCTTCCGCAGCTTCCAGAGCCTGATACACCTGGGCCTGCAAGGCAATGATTGTGACATCGGTGCCGTCCCTGACGATTTTGCCCTCGCCAAGGGGTATAGTGTATTCTTCCTCCGGAACCTCTCCCTTGATGCTTAGTAAGGCTTTATGTTCCAGAAAGAGGACGGTGTCATTATCACGTATGGCTGTTTTCAGCAATCCTTTACCGTCATACGGGGTAGACGGCATCACTATTTTTAAACCGGGGAAGTTCATGAACCAAGCCTCAACACACTGGGAGTGTTGAGCAGCAGCTCCAAAGCCCGCGCCCTGGGGGGCCCTTACCGTCATCGGAACACTCAACTCGCCACCAGACATGTAGCGTTGTTTGGGTCCCTGATTCCCTACCGCATCAAAGGCCAAAACTATGAAATCAGCAAACTGCATCTCCACGATAGGTCGCTTTCCTGCCATGGCCGCACCGACACCAAAATTTACATATCCCGATTCTGCAACCGGCATATTGAAAACCCTCTTTGAGCCGAACTTTTCGTAGAGGCCGGCGCTTTGTCCAAAAGCACTGCCCATTTTAGCAACGTCTTCACCAATCAAAAACACGTTGCTGTCCCTTTGCATTTCTTCCATTTGCGCTTCCATAATTGCCTGAGAAAAAGCAATCTCTCTCATAATAAGTCACCTCCCAGATTTGTAGCATAAACCTGATCATAATCCAGTGTTTCCTCAACTGTAGGTAAGGGAGACTTTTCTGCATAAGCAAAAGCCTCGTCAATTCTCTGTTGAACTCTTACCTCGATCTCGGCAAGCTCTTTGTCCGTTGCTCCTTGCCCATACAGGATTTTCTCAAGACGCTTGATACAATCATCTTTCATTGCCTCTTCGTGTTCTTGGGGATCACGATAAAAGCCGGGGTCTCCTTCAAAATGCCCACGCCAACGGTAAGTCTTAGCTTCTACGATGCTGGGCCGCCCTTTTCTCGCCTCGGCAAGAGCTTTTTCAAGAGTTTCTTTTACTGTTATGACATCGTTCCCGTCAATCGTTACCCCCGGCATTCCATATGCTATCGCCCGTGTAGAAAGATCCTCTATTTTGGTTTGCTCAGAAACAGGATTAGATATTGCCCATCCGTTATTCTCAATAAAGAATACTATTGGTGCATCTAAAATAGCAGCAATATTCATCCCTTCATGAACATTGCCTTCGCTGGTTGTCCCATCACCTAGAACACAAACCACGGCCGCATCCTTCTCATCCATTTTCAAGGCCCAGGCATACCCGACCGCTTCAGGAATTCCTGCTCCCAACATACCGTTAACCGGTAATAGCCGCTCTTTTTTACTAGAAATATGAAAGGTGAAGGCCTTCCCTTTGTTATACCCGTTGCTTCTGCCCAAAAGCTCCGCCGTCAATGTTTTCAAATCCAGCTTGTTGGCTAGACCGGGATGGAAACGGTGTGTCGGTACCAGATAATCATTGTGGCCTAAAGCGTTAACCACTCCTACCTGCGCGGCTTCCTGTCCTATCCCCAAGTGAAAAAAGCCTTGCAGTTTGCCCTCATTAACGTATCCAAGTATTTTTTCCTCATATCTGCGCCCCTGTACCAACTGTTCATAAAATCCGAGCAGCTCGTTCTTTGAATAATTCATCCTTACACCCCCAAAACATTTATTTTGATGTTTTTTAACCCGCTTACTATATCATTTTGTCAAAAATCACCTCTTTTCTCATCCCATAGATTACTTATCTGCATCACTAATGCATACGATATTTTACGTATTTCTTAAACAACACGCACAGGGTATAAATTGAAAGGAATATTTGATATAATTGTTGTAACATGTATCCTTTAGTGTTAAGTAGAGAGGAGTATAACTATGAGCGTTCTCTCTCTCCGGGATTATGAAAATATTTTGCATTTTATCTCCGTAATTCAGGATGACCGGGATGATTATCGTTATAGGGTACTAAAGTATCTTTCCGAAATCTTCACTTTTAATCATTTAACTTTTTTCCTGATTAATGACCAGGGTAAGTTTACCAGTCCTTTGGGCCTTAACATAAGTAATAACCTCTTTCAGATGTATGCGGAATACTATTTTAAAACAGATATCTTTCATCCTATTAATGTTTCCTCTCGCTTAATGTTCAACAAAAACTCGTTCACCATTACAGACCTGATGTCGCTCAAAGAGTTTGAAAATACCGAGTATTACTTGGATTTTCTAAAGAAAGACAATTTGTTCTACGAACTCGCCCTGCCCTTAAAGGCTGGAAAAAGACTGATCGGAGGCGTCGGCATTTTTCGCCCGAAGAAAGAGGGTGATTTCACTTCCCATGAACGTGAAATCATTGGCAATATATCCCACCACATTTCCTTTCACTTAAACGAATACTTGGAAACGACTCAAATTAAAAAAGAACGACAGATTTACAAGAATTGCGTAGCCCAGTTGCCCTTAGGTTTAATTGTTTTGGATAGTAATTGGAGTGTTGTTAACAGCAATGAAATGGCTAAAATCTATTGTCTCGATCTTTTAAACCAAAAAGAAACCATTGACCCGATTAACGAGGTAATAATCAACATCCTTCCTAATATCTCTTTTCAAGCCATGGATTCCTCAACAGTAATCTATAACGATTTTGATTCCTACAGCATGAAAATAGTCCCTTCGATTGTCCCTAACACCTACAAAGGTATCGAAACATATTATCTTCTCTACCTGATTAAAAAGACACCAGATGAACGAAACAATCTTGAATCATTATCCGTCTGCTACAACCTGACAAATCGGGAAGTAGAAATCATAAAACTGATTGCCCAGGGTCTTTCCAACAAGGAAATAGCCGACACTCTTTTCTTAAGCGTACACACTGTAAGAACACATGTAGATAACATCTTTAATAAGCTCAATGTTAGTAGCCGCACGTCCATACTATACAAAACGGGTATGATTCAAGACTTCAAATAATCTCATTATTTCATTACTCTACACGGAGTGAAGATTGAGCCCCGCCGCTGCTAGAGCTGTCTCGCCCAAGGCCTCGGAGAGGGTGGGATGAGCATAGACGGTGTTGACGATATCCATGACTTTCATTTTTTTCTGTACGGCCAAAGTCACCCCTGTAATCAACTCCGTCGCTTTAGTCCCGATTATCGATGCCCCTACAATCTCTTGTGAATCGTCGCGAAAAACGATTTTAACAAAACCTTCGTTATGTCCGTCAATAATTGCCTTACCGTTGCCATAGAAGGGGAAACGCGCCGCTTTTACATCGCCGTAAAGCTCCCTGGCCTTCTGTTCGGAAAGACCGACACCGGCAACCTCCGGACTGGTATAGATGCAATGAGGAATAGCAGTATAATCTGCGTTGCAAGTTTCTCCCTTAATATTGAAGACCGCCGTACGTGCTTCCATGTAGGCTACGTGGGCCAATTGTTCGCTGAGTGTTATATCACCTACAGCATATATGCCGGAAATGTTGGTTTGCATATGTTCATCAGTTACAATCCGGTCTTCCTTGATACGTACACCCAATTCGATAAGACCGGTATTTTGAAAACAGGCCTTTCTTCCTACAGAAACCAGAAGTTTATCACAGTTCACCCCCTGTAGCGAACCATCAGGCGGCTTGGCCCGAACAAGCAGATTTCCTTCTGCTTGTTTTTCTACGCTTTGGGCCAAAATATTGAGCTGTATCTTAACACCTTTTTTCTCCAGAAATCCCTGGAGGACCTGCGATATCTCTTCGTCTTCGGTAGGAATGAGACGATCTGTTAGTTCAAGGATGGTGACTTCTACGCCCAAACTGTTGAAGAGTGATGCAAACTCCACCCCAATAACGCCGCCACCGATAATCGTCAATCTGCGGGGCAGTTCTTGCAAGGAAAGTATTTGGGTGCTGTTTAAAACCTGGTCGCCATCTGGTTCAAAACCGGGAATAGTCACTTCTTGCGCCCCTGTGGCCACAATAATGTTTTGAGCGTTTATTTTTTCGTTGCCGGCAGGAGTCTTCACTAAAATGTTCTGCCGATTAATTATCCGACCTTCTCCGATGATAAGGTCGATTTTGTTGGCTTTGATTAGCTGATTAACTCCTCCCACTAACTGGTCCACAACACGGTTTTTGAACTCCATCATTTTTCTAAAGTCAAAATAAACCGATTCGTATTCTACACCGTACCGGCCCGCAGAAGCTACCCCGGCATGGACAGCGGCGCATTTCAGGAGGGCTTTGGTGGGAATACACCCTGCGTTTAGGCAAGTGCCCCCTAGCTTGTTTTTTTCGATCAAAATCACCTTTGCCCCCAGACGAGCTGCCAGAATAGCCGCTACATAACCACCGGGGCCACCGCCTAAAACAGCCACGTTGTATTCTTCTTTCATTGCTGTTTCCTCCGCTTCATCTCAAATATATCTGAGGGCTTCTCATAACCTCTTTGATTTTTGCCAAAAACTCCACTGCCGTTATCCCGTCCACAAGGGTGTGATCTGCAGTCAGACATAGTGTTGTCAACGGTTTAATTACCATCTGCCCTTCTTTATCAACCACCACCTCTTGTCTGGTTGCTCCAATGGCCAAAATAGCTGATTCCGGAGGATTGATAACGGGAGTGATGATATCAACATCAAACATTCCCAGATTACTGATGGTAAAAGTTCCTCCGCTCATCTCCTCCATGCCTATACTTCCATCCTTTACTTTCTGGGATAACTGCTTTAATTCCTGAGATATTTCCACAACACCTTTTTTATCGGCGTTCTTGATTACGGGAACAAATAAAGCCTCATCCGTACCAACTCCTACTCCGATATGTGCTGATTTAAACGTATATACCTTACCATCCCGAAGGGAGGAGTTTATTATTGGATTATCCAACAAGGCAACGCTTACTGTCTTGATAAAAAGATCGGTAAAGGTAACTTTCTGCCCCAAGGCTGCATATTCTTCTTTTAAAGCAATCAAGCCTGACATATCTGCCCTGGTTGTTAATGTTCCTTGGGGAACACTGCGCAGACTTTCTGTCATCCTTTCCCCGATAACCTTTCTCAACGGGCCCAGCGGCCTTATTTCATAGTCCGCTGTATCCTCGCTTTCCTTTGTTTCGGTAACAGGTTCTTCCCTGGCTGCAGAAACGGTGTCTTCGACAACTTGTTCAGAAAGAAAGGCAATCACCTTTCCTATCTCTACGACCTCTCCCTCAGGATAGAGCACTTTTTCTAAAACCCCGGAGGCCGGCGCTTCGATAGTATTTGTTATCTTTTCTGAAGTGATCTCCGCAAGCGCCTCTCCTTTTTGAACCTGCTCACCCTCCTTTTTCAGCCATTTTACAAGGGTGCCTTCCCGCATAGTCATGCCCAGCTTTGGCATATGCACCTCAATTGACATCTCCATTCCCCCGTTTCTTTTGATGTTCGGCTTTTTCTTTTAATCCATTTTCTCAGGTGCCTTTTTCCCATTCCATACTTAGAGATACCTATTTTTATCAGCTTTCTCTACGGCAAACTACGTATTTTCTTGTCGTTTTACCGTCAACCTTTTAAATATTAAATACTCTTGCTATAATAAAGATTAAAGAGATTTTTTATATTCGGGGTATTATTATGAATATGTTACTCCAAAAAGATGACTATGAAAAAATTCTCCGGTTCATTTCCCTCATTCAAGAGGACACTCATAATTATCAATTTCAGGTGCTAAAAGCCCTCTCTTTTCTGTTTTCCTTTCAGCACAGTAATTTCTTTCTGGTCGATTCCAGGGAAGAGTTTTGTTGCCCTGTCGGCCTGAATGTCAGCAACAGATACTACCAGCAATATAATGAACACTACTTTAAAACAGATATCTTCCACCCACGCAATGTGGGTCCCCAATTTTTATTAACGCAAAACTGCTTTTCTGTCACAGACCTTATGCCACGTGAACGGTTTGAAGAAACTGAGTTTTATAACGACTTTTTAAAAATGCAAAACATCTATACTGAGCTGGCCATGCCTCTTAAGCACAAAAACAAATTACTGGGCGCAATCGGTATTTTCCGTTCGCAGGAAGAAGGCGACTTTACCATGAGGGAAAGGGTCATCTTAGAAAAGCTTGCAGCCCATATTTCCGCTCATCTTGCTAACCACGTTGACACGGCTCAGTTAATCCATGAAAAACTGTTTGCCACCAGTATTATTTCGCAACTGCCCATAGGTCTGGTTGTCCTGGACAATAACTTACAGGTGACAAAAAGCAATGAGATTGCACTTTGGTATTGTAAAGAGATTCTTAACGGTAACACATGTTCCAATCCTATCAAAGCTGTAATGGACAAAATATTCAGCGGCGCTTTTTTCTCTCCTCCAAATCCTTCTTCCCAAATTTCCATATCTTTGGATTGTTACAATTTTAAAGTTATTCCGGTTTTGATTCCTAATAAATATTGGGGGTTAAAAAGTTCCTATTATGTGTATGTTGTAAAATCTGCCCCCGAAAGACAGAATTCTTCCGGTGACTTTTCTCTTCTCTACAACCTCACTCCCAGGGAGACGGAAGTGGTTAATCTGGTTTCTTTGGGGTTGAGCAACAATGAAATAGCTAGGATGCTCTATATCAGTGCCAATACGGTACGTACTCACCTGGACAATATTCGTAAAAAACTGAATGTAAAAAACCGTACGGCCATTGTACAAAAAGTCGGCTGTCATATTAAGAGGACGTAACCGCCAAGAGGATGGAAAAGTATTTATCCTGAGCAGAGGAAGCCCTTGAGGTCAAAACTATCGGGATTTTTGCTCCGGTTATAAATCCGGCCATTTTTGCCCCGGCGGAAAATACCAGGGCTTTACCCAAAACATTACCGGTCGTGATATTTGGCATAACGAGAATATCCACATCTCCGGCTACCGGGCTTTGAAACCCCTTTGTTTCTGCCGCTTCCTTATTAACAGCCAGATCATAAGAAATTGGTCCTTCCAATATACAGGGAGGGAATAGGCCTGCAACATACATTTCCTTGAGCTTACCGGCCTCTTCGCTCTCCGGCATTTTGGGATTTATTTTTTCTACTGCCGATAATATTCCTACTTTTGGTCTCTGATAACCCATTTTGTTTAGGCTAAGGACGGCATTTATTATTATTTGTTTTTTTTGCTGTAAATCCGGATACATAGCCAGCCCCGTATCGGTACATGCCAAAATTTTGTGATAGGTGGGAACTTCAAAAAAGGCAAGATGGGTAAGAATTCTTTCCGTTCTTAGCCCATTTTCTTTTTTGAGAATTACTTTCATGAGATCCGCTGTTTCAATTAATCCTTTCATTATTAGATCGCAGCTTCCCTCCCGGGCAAGCTGTGCTGCTTTTTCGGCGGCTTTTTCCGCATTGCTGACATCAAGTATTTCTATCCCCTCGTCTGCTGCTTTGAAACTATTAAGTGTTTCAAGTATCTTTCCGGCATTCCCAATCAGGATAGGGTCGATAAGCCTATCCTGATTGGCCATCAGTACGGCCTCTATGGTATGCTTATCCTCAGCCTTCACTACAGCTGCTTTTTTTATTATTTCTGACCCCTGAATTTTTGAAGTCATTTCCGCAAAGCTTTTATAGCACATTTTACTTTTTCCTTTCCCGCTATCAGTAGACCCGGGGCTTTTCCTCGCCTTTTAATACTCTCAATGCCCCCAAGGCCAAGGCTTCAAGCTCTTCCTCACCCGGAATAACAACAACATCGGCCAAGTACCGCACCCTTTTTTTGATATCTTCAATTATCCTGCGGGAATGCGCTATTCCTCCGGTGAGGATAATCCTGTCCACCTCTCCCTCCAGAACGGCTCCCATTGCTCCAATCTCTTTAGCCACCTGATAACAAAAAGCCTCCAGGACAAGTCGGGCGTTTCCCACTTCTTCCCGGGCCAATTTTTCGACTTCCCTTACATCCCTCGTTTTGAGGTAAGCATATATACCCCCTTCCCCGTTAATCTTCTTTTGTAATTCTTCTCTTGTATATTGACCGGAATAACAGATATCAATGAGACGGCTAACAGGCAAAGAGCCGCAGCGATCGACGGAGAAGGGCCCGTCATCTTTCGCATTGCATGTATCTATCATCTTGCCTTTTCTCAGCGCGGCTACAGATATGCCTGTTCCAAGGTGCCCGACAATGAAGTTGCACTCACCCAGGCTCCGATTCAGACCTTCTGCCGTTTTTCTGGCCACAGCTTTGATGTTTAAGGCATGCGACATGCTCTCCCGTTCGAGCTCCGGCAACCCGGACAACTTGGCACAAGGCCACATTTCGTCAACTGAAACAGGATCCACAATAAAGGAGGGAACACCCAGCGCCCTTGCTATATTGTAAGCCAATACGGCTCCTAAATTCGAAGCATGCTGTCCCCTGGCGGCCAGTTCAAGTTCTTGGACCATTTTCTCATTCACCGGATATGTCCCTCCCGGTAAGGGTTTTAAGAGCCCTCCCCGCCCGACAACAGCTGAAATCGAAGAAATATCAATTCTCTCCTCTGCCAGGGATTCTTGTACTTTGCATAACCGAAAAGTATATTGCTCAAAAATCTTTTGATATTCCTGCAGGTCTGTCTTTTTATGCTCAATATTCTTTTTATACACGTTCTCGTTCTCGTCGAAAACTGCGATTTTTGTAGAGGTTGCCCCCGGATTGATGACTAGAATCCTTTCTTTTTGCTCCATCTTTTTGCTTGCTCCTCTTTTAATCAACCCGGAGAGCCTGTCTTGAACAGGAACTCCGGGCTATCATCTTATGTTTATCCGTTAATTAGTTCTTGTACACTGTTTATGATACGCCCCTTATGAGGCAAGCAGTATTTTTCAGGAAGACCGAAGGGCAAGGGGATGTTAAGGGCCCCTATTCTCATGATTGGAGCCTTCAGGTCCCCAAAGCAGTGCTCTGTGATAACTGCGCTTATTTCTGCACCGACACCGCCCCTCTTAGGGGCTTCATGAGCAATCACAACCCTGCCCGTCTTTCTGACTGAGGTAAAGATAGTCTCTTTATCAAGAGGAATTACCGTCCGCGGATCGATTATCTCTACACTGATACCCTCTTTTTCAAGTTCCACCGCAGCTTCCTGGGCTTGATAAACCATACTTTGAATGGCGATAATCGTAATGTCCTTCCCTTCCCTGACAATTCTTGCTTCCCCAAGGGGTACGGTGTATTCTTCTGTCGGAACCTCCCCTTTGACAGCATATAAGGCTTTATGCTCCAAAAACAAGACAGGATCATCGTCACGTATGGCTGATTTCAATAGTCCTTTTACATCATAAGGGGTTGTGGGGATTACAATCTTTAAACCCGGCAGATTCATAAACCAGGCTTCAACGCACTGGGAATGCTGACAAGCAGCTCCAAATCCGCCTCCTTGGGGTGACCTTACAACCACTGGGACGCTCCACTCTCCGCCCGACATATAGCGAAACTTTGGCCCCTGATTGGAAACGGCATCAAAGGCCAACCCCAGAAAATCAGCAAACTGGATCTCGATGACCGGTCTCATCCCTGCCATAGCCGCACCATTGGCAAAGTTGGCAATGCCGGATTCACAGATGGGTGTGTCAATTACCCTTTCCTCCCCAAATTCCTGCAAAAGACCCATGCTCTGTCCAAAAGCCCCGCCCATCATAGCCACGTCTTCACCCATAAAGAATACCTTTTCGTCCCGTCTCATTTCCTCCGCCATAGCCTCAAGGGTTGCCTGGGCATATGTAATCGTTCTCATTGCAAATCACCTCCTAAATATGTGGCGTAAACCATCTTGTAGTCTACCGTTTGTTCTTCGGTAGGCAACGGCGATTTAGCGGCATAATCAAAAGCCGCCTTTATTCTTGCCACTATGTCCTGGTCGATTTTTTCAACCATGTCAACGGTGAGCGTACCTTGCGCCATTAGCTTTTCTTTTAGCTTTTTCACCGGGCAGTTTTTCATTGCTTCTTCCACCTCTTGAGGATTACGATAGAGTCCCGGTTCACCTTCGAAGTGTCCCTTCCATCTGTATGTAACGGCTTCTATCACACTCGGTTCACCCTTGCGGGCTTTATTAATGGCCTCCTCTACGGTTTCCCTGACCTTTTCCACATCATTGCCGTCGATGGTCACTCCCGTCATGCCGTAGGAAGCCGCCCTGGTGGACAGGTTTTTTGCGGCAGTCTGTTTGGCATAAGGTGTTGAGATGGCCCATTGGTTATTTTCAATCAGGAATACAATCGGCACTTTGAAAAGAGCCGCCATATTCATTCCTTCATGCACATTGCCTTCACTCGTTGCCCCGTCACCACACAGACAGATGACGACCCCCTCTTTTTTTTGTGCCTTTAAGGCCCAGGCAAATCCGACTGCCAGAGGAACCCCAACTCCCAGGTCTCCACTGGCGGGTAAAACCTTTTCCTTTTTGCTGGAAATATGCTCCCAGCCTTTTCCCTGATTATAGCCTTCGTATCTTCCTAATAGCTCACAAATAAACTTATTCGTATCCAGCAAGTTTACCAAAGCGGGGTGACTCCTATGGGTTGCCAAGAAATAGTCTTCCTTGCTCATGGCACTTACCGCGCCTACCTGGACCGCCTCTTGTCCGATAGCCAAATGATAAAATCCCGGCAGTCCTCCCTCGTTAATCAGGGCAATAAGCTTTTCTTCAAATAAGCGGCTGAACTGCATTTGTTCATACATTTTTAGCAGTTCTTGATTGGAATAACTCATCAGACGAACACCTCCACGAAGATATTTTCTTAGTCTTATTATCATAACTGTCTTCTGCTGCTGCAATCATCCTATTTAACGATATTTCCTGTTTCCCTATCGTTCATTTTACGTATTTCCTGTTTCCCCAATAAGAAAGCCCAAGGAGCAGTTTCTTCTGCTCCTTGGGCTTTCTTATTGCTCATATTGTAAAGGTATTTAAATATTTTCCGCTTTAACCTCGAAAAAGGCTTGCGGATGATCGCATACAGGACAAACCTCCGGCGCCTCGTTCCCCTCGTGGATATGTCCACAGTTCCTGCACTTCCATTTAACCTGTGAATCTTTTTTGAAGACAACTCCCTTTTCAATGTTCTCCAGCAGTTTCTTATATCTTTCTTCATGCTCTTTTTCTATCACTGCAATACCGTCAAAGATCTTGGCAATATCTTCAAAGCCTTCTTCGCGAGCGTCTTTGGCCATACGGGGATACATACCTGTCCATTCTTCGTTTTCCCCGGCAGCCGCATCTTTAAGGTTTGCTATGGTATCGCCTATTCCTTGGAGCAGTTTGAAGTGGATTTTTGCGTGTTCTTTCTCATTATGGGCTGTTTCCTCAAACAGCTCCGCTATTTGCTGGTATCCTTCTTTTTTTGCTACGGCAGCAAAATATGTATACTTGTTCCTGGCCTGGGATTCTCCCGCAAACGCTTCCCATAAGTTCTTTTCTGTTTTTGTTCCCTTGAGTTCTTTTCCCATTCTTACAAGCCTCCTTTTCTTAGCTACTGTTTTAAAGTTTATCACATCTTATTATATTTATCCCCAAATTGCAAGCCAACAGCGGGTTCTTTGTGTTCTTAAGATAGCTTTCTGTAGTTGAGGTTTTACAGACATCCTCGCTTAAAATATTTCTTCACGGAAAATGGTTTGCTCACGTTTCGGCCCTACTGCGATGATGACCGGCTTTACTTTAATTATTTCCGCAATGCCCTCAATATACTGCCTGGCCTTGGCCGGTAGTTCTTCATAACTGCGGGCTTTGGTGGTATCGGTCTGCCAACCCTCAAACTCTTCATAGATAGGCTTGCACTCGGCCAATGCCTTCAAACTGGCAGGAAAATTTTTAATGACCTGCCCTCTGTATTCATAAGCAACACAAACCTTAATCTTTGCTAAGCTGTCAAGTACGTCCAGTTTAGTTATGGCACACCCGTTCATACCGTTAATGCGTGCAGAATAGTTAAGGATAACGGCATCAAGCCATCCGCAGCGTCTAGGCCTCCCGGTAGTAGTTCCGTATTCCCAACCGCGTTTCCTGATTAGTTCGCCTTCCTCGCCAAGAAGTTCTGTGGGAAATGGCCCTTCCCCGACCCGCGTTGTATAAGCCTTAACAACTCCAATTACCCTTCTGATTTTAGTCGGCCCTATTCCTGCTCCGATGCAGGCCGCACCCGCCACGGGATGGGAGCTTGTCACATAGGGATAAGTACCATGATCTAAATCTAATAACGTTCCTTGGGCACCTTCGAACAACACTTTTTTCCCCTGTTCAATATATTCGTTTATCACCGCTGTCGTATCGGTAATATATTTTTCTATTCTTGCCAGGTAAGAACGATATTTATTAAAAATATCCTCGAATTTAAATCCTTCCACTCCATATATTTTCTGCAGAACATGGTTTTTTTCCTCAAGGTTTCTTTGCAGAATGTCTGCAAATTCCTTTTCGTCCATCAGATCTACCACACGAATACCCACACGGGCCGCCTTATCCATATAGGCCGGTCCGATTCCCCGCCGGGTCGTTCCGATTTTATTGACTCCTTTCCTTTCCTCCTCCAATTCATCGAGACGGATATGATAGGGCATAATCAAATGGGCACGCAGACTAATGCGCAAATTATCCGTGTTGATTCCTTCTTTTTCAAGATAGGCTAATTCTTTGCACAATACCTCCGGATCGATAACCACCCCGTTGCCTATCACGCACATCTTTTCAGGATAGAGAATGCCGGATGGTATCAAATGGAGTTTAAACTCCTTGTCGTCAACTACCACCGTATGTCCTGCGTTGTTTCCTCCCTGATAGCGGACAACCATCTCAGCTTTTTCCGCTAGATAATCTGTAATCTTACCTTTGCCTTCGTCTCCCCATTGACTGCCAATAACCGCTACTGCCGACATTGGGTGCACCTCCTTACTTGTTAATTATATCCCGGGCTGCCAACACGCCTGAAACAGAAGCTTGCATCAGACCTCTGGTAATACCCGCTCCATCCCCAATCGTATAAAACCCTGTGATGTTTGTTTCAAGATTGGGTTTGACTTTGATCTTTGAAGAATAAAACTTCACCTCTACCCCGTATAACAGGGTGTTTTTGCTATACAGACCCGGCGCAAGCTTGTCAAAGGCTTTTATTGTTTCAACAATCGACGTCAGATAGCGTTGCGGCAAAACAAAACTCAAGTCGCCGGGCACCGCACTTTTCAAGGTGGGGATTGTGGTGGATTTTTTCAGCCTGCTGTAATCTGTTCTGTGCCCTCTCAAAAGATCTCCCAAGCGCTGGATCATCACCCCGCCGCCGGTCAGCATATTGGAGCACTTTGCTATATATTTCCCATATTCAATGGGTTGGTTGAATGGTTCGGTAAAACTCGTTGAAACCAAAAGTGCAAAATTGGTGTTTAAAGTCTTTCGCTGGGGATCGGCATAACTATGTCCATTGACAACCGCAATGTCGCCGTCATATTTTTCCTCGGAGACAATCCCTCCCGGATTCATACAAAAAGACCTGACCTTGTTTTCAAAGGTATCGGAATAATAGACCAGTTTGGCCTCATATAATTCTTTTGTCAAATGATCCATGATCGAGTTGGGTACTTCTACCCGGACGCCAATGTCGATTTCATTATTCTCTGTTTTCAAACCTAGCTTTTGGGCCTGTTCGGCCAACCATCCCGCACCGCTTCTCCCGGGAGCAGCAATGACTACAGGCGCCAATATCTCCGTCTTTTCTCCGTCTTTTCCTGTAATCGCAACTCCTTTTACCTTGCCGTCTCCAACCAAAACCTCACTTACCACAGTCAAAGGCAAAAAATCTGTCTTTGTCTCATCAAGCAAATAAAAGTACATACGATGAAGCACCTCACGGCACAATTCCGTACCCAAATGCCTGACGGGACAAGGAATCAAGGAAATGTTGTGACGGGAAGCCTCATACCTTACATCCTCAAGCACCTTCGAGTCCAGCCCGTAAACCTTTTTACTTGCCCCGAAGTGTAAATAAATATCATCGGCGTAACTAATGTATTCGCGGGCTTGTTTCTCCGTTAGATAATCTGTAATCCTCCCGCCGACTTCAGGTGAAAGAGATATTTTACCGTCACTGAAAGCCCCCGCGCCGGCCCACCCACTTACAATTGAACACGGATTACAGTTTGCGCATCGACCGGTCTTTGGAATCTGACAAACACGCTCGTCTATTTTTTTCCCTTTATCGATTATTAATACTTCAAGTTTCTTGTTTTTGTCCACCAATTCAAGAGCGGCAAAAATCCCTGCCGGTCCGGCCCCAATGATTACAACATCATATTTTCTTTTCATACCCAACACTCCTTGCTGTCTGAGGCTACGAAAAACAAGACGCACAAAATAAACTCAAATAGTGCTACCGCTTACAACAGTTACTACTTGAGCTCATTGTTACCTGACCATCGTGCGTCTCTTATTTTATCAGGATTTTTATGCAAAGTCAACAAAACACGAAGGCAATTAGGATTATTCGATTTTTTATTCGTGTATTACGAATTATTCCGGTGAATGTACTCTGTCAAGGTCAATAAATTTCGTGAATTCTTTCATAAATCCAAGTTCTACCGCTCCGGTTGGTCCGTTGCGGTGTTTAGCAATGATAACTTCCGCAATACCCGGCTTTTCGGTGTCCGGATGATAGTACTCATCACGATAAATAAACATAACCATATCCGCATCCTGCTCCAGCGCCCCCGACTCCCGGAGATGACTCAAGGCCGGTTTTTTCCCCTGTGTCTGCTCAACCGCCCGTGATAGCTGGGAAAGTGCCATAACGGGAACATCTAGTTCCCTGGCCAAAGCTTTCAGCGAACGAGATATTTCGGAAATTTCTTGTTGACGGTTCTCATTGCGTCTGCCCTGCTGCATCAGCTGAATGTAATCAAGGACAATCAGTCCCAGCCCTTTTTCTGCCTTAAGTCGCCGGGCCTTAGCCCTAAGCTCCAAAACGGAAATGGCCGGTGTATCATCGATGAAAATATTCGCCATTGATAGGGGTTGAGCCGCTTTAGTCAAACGCAGCCATTCTTCATCATGCAGACGCCCTGTCCTTAATTTATGCTGATCAATCATCCCTTCAGAGCTCATAAGTCTTTGTACCAGCTGTTCCCGGGACATTTCCAGGCTAAAAATTGCTACCGGGACTTGGGCTTTTACCGCAGCATTGAAGGCAATGTTTAAACCAAAAGAAGTCTTCCCCATGGCCGGACGGGCAGCAAGAATAATCAAATCCGAGTGCTGCCAGCCGGAAGTCATACGATCCAAATCAGAAAACCCGGACGGTATCCCTGTGATATTACCCTTCTGCTTTGCCAGTTCCTCAATGCGCTCCAGCGCGTCGCCGAGAACCTGTTTAATATGAACCAGCGAACCCGAGTTGCGGTTTCCGGCGATTTCCAGAATCATTTTTTCGGCATTATCAAGGAGTTGGTAGGTATCTTCCTTATCCTCATAACAACGATTGGCTATTGTTGTCGTCGACCTGATAAGCTTCCGCAAAATGGCTTTTTCCACCACAATATCGGCATAATAGCGTACATTGGCAGCAGTAGGAACAGTGTTGGCAATCGTCGCAATATATCCTACCCCTCCGACCTTGTCGAGGTTGTTCTGTTGTCGTAGCTCTTCTGTCACCGTAATCATGTCAATGGGTTCTCCATTGGCATCAAGATTGAGCAGCGCCTTATACATGAGCTGGTGTGACTCTTTATAAAAGTCTTCAGGAAGTAGAATCTCCATTACGGTGTATACCGCTTCCTTTTCCAGCATCATCGAGCCAAGCACCGCTTGTTCGGCTTCCTGATTATTCGGGGGTATTTTCTCCAGTAAAACACTCATTCTTCTCACCGCATTCCGGATATTATCGGTAATTCGTATTATTACAAAGGCCTATTCTTTCTCCAGGATATAATCCAGAGCCTCCCGGATGGTCTTTACCGGCGCTACTTCGATTCCCCTTAAGCTCATCGGCACATCTGTCTTGTTATCCTCGGGAATAATAACACATTTAGCCCCTGATTGTTTGGCTCCATATATTTTTTCAAAAATACCGCCTACCGGTTTGACACGTCCTTGAATGGACAGCTCACCTGTAACGGCAACGTCCTGTCGCAATCTCCTTCCGGTAACGGCGCTGTAAATGCACAGGCAAATGGCCAAACCTGCCGACGGCCCGTCAATGCGCCCGCCGCCGACGATGTTGACATGCAGATCATAATTGGCTAATTCTTCTCCTGTCAAACTCCTTAATACTGAAGATGCGTTAAATACTGAGTCTTTGGCCATCGAACCGGCTGTATCATTAAAACGCAGCTTCCCTTTTCCTTCGGTTTTAGCCGGAAAGGCCACCGCCTCAATTTCCATCACTGAACCTAAATAGCCCGCAACCCCTAGACCTAAAACCCGTCCTACTTCTCTCTTCTCGGAGCTTTTCACCGTGACGAAGGGCGAGAGCCGTGAAACCTGTATAACTTCATACACATCTTCCTTGGTAATGAGCGGTTTCTTTTGCTTTGCACCCTTTGCACCGTTGGCATTATCCCGAAACAAGGCCAAGCCATAGGCATCGGCTAAAATGTTATTCGCTTTACGTCCCTCAATCGTATATTCGCTGATTATCTGCTTTACTCCTTCTTCCAGCTCAACAGCCAATCTCTTAGCCGCATTGGCGACTATTATTTCAATATCCGCCGGTGTCAGAGGTTCAAAATATACCTCGACACAACGGGAACGAATGGCGGGATTTATCTCAGACGCATCGCAGGTGGTAGCACCGATTAGGATAAAGTCTGCCGGCGCACCTTCCTCAAACAGTTTCTTGATATAAAGAGGGATTCCGTTGTCATGGGGATTATAGTAGGCCGAATTAAAAAAGACCCTCTTGTCCTCCAACACCTTAAGCAACTTGTTTTGCATCATGGGATCCATTTCCCCTATTTCATCGATAAACAAGACCCCTCCGTGGGCATCGGTCACCAGCCCCAGTTTGGGCTCAGGGACCCCCGTATCGGCAAAATCTTTCCGGGCCCCCTGGTAAATCGGATCATGTACCGAACCCAACAATGGGTTGGTAACATCCCGCGGGTCCCAACGCAGAGCTGCCCCGTCAACCTCAACAAAGGGAGCATCCTCTTTAAAAGGCGAATGAGACAGCCGTTTCACCGTATCCAGCACCAAACGGGCAGCGCTTGTTTTACCTACACCGGGAGGTCCGTAAATCAATACATGCTGCGGATAAGGACTGGACATTTTTGACAAAAGCGACCTAACCCCCTGACTCTGCCCAATGATTTCTTCCAAAGACTGAGGACGCAGCACTTCCAAAGCCGAGCCGGCTAAGCCCAGGCTGTTCATCTTCTCTAGAATCGCCATGCGTTTGAGGGTTTGGGCATTTTCCGGGTTTGGATTGTATTCACTAACCACCTGTAATCTGATTTGATTTGCATATTCTTCATGCTTTTCTTGCATTTTTTGGGCCACAAGCTGTTCCAATTGATCTTCAAAAGACCTTTTCGCCAAAAGATCCGCAATCATCTCTTCCATGTTTTTAAGATAAACTTCGTAATTTTGATCTTCGTCAGTCATAACTACTGTTGGGTCCTCATAAAGCAGTCTCTTTAAAGCCAAGGCCTTTTTCGAGACATCGCCGGAACGCAGGTGCTTAATAACACCAAGCTTCGTTGCCTTCAAGACCATTTTATCCGCTCCGAAAATCCTCGCTACCAGTTCCAGCAGTCTGTCAATTTTTCGCCTTACAAGTTCATCCTTGCTGAACCTTTTTTTAAGCTTCTTGTATTCGACGAATTTATACGCCTTTACTCCGTTTTTCATGACTTAAGGTTGTCCCCTTTCACTCCACTGCAGTTACGTCTATGTAAACGGTAGCCAAGACCTCGGGATGTAGCCTTACCATAACCGGATGTTCGCCCAGGTCTTTGATTGGTGTCTTTAATTCAATCTTCCTTTTATCAATTACCAGACTATGCTCTTTTTCTACAGCCTCGGCAATATCCTTAGTATTGATGGAGCCGAAAAGACGTCCGCCCTCCCCTGATTTGACTTGAATCTTGACTCTAACTCCATCCACGCGTTCCTTCAACTCTTTGGCCCTCTTTAACAACTCCTCTTTTTGTCTGGCAAAAGACTCTTGCTGACGTTCCAGCTCTTTGATATTGGCGGGGGTGGCTTCCTTCGCCAGTCCTTTGGGCAAAAGAAAATTCCGGGCATAGCCTTCCGCTACTTTCACTACATCCCCTTTTTTGCCTGTTCCCTTCACATCGTTGCTCAGGATTACTTTCATAATCTCTTTCCTCCTTAGCGAAACTCTTTTTCCAATATTTTTAAAAGGCTTTTTTCCACCATATTGGGAGGCTCCTTAATCTGGGCTGCAGCAACTGTCATATGTCCGCCCCCTCCCATTTTCTCAAGGATAGATTGAACATTTATTTCGCCATGGGACCGGGCACTGACCACTGACCCTCCTTCATAAGGCCACAATACGAACGAGGCATGCACATCCTTAATATCCAGCATCGTATCAGCTGTTTTCGCAGCCAGGGTCTGAGCCTCACTACTGATATCCCTACCAACCGCAAGAGCGATATGTCCGTAAAGGATTTTTGCTCTACTGATGACCTCCGCTTTTTTTATAACAGTGGAAATCTCCTCACTTATCAGATCCCGCACTACAGCGGGGTCTGCCCCGGTTTCCCGTAAAAATGCTGCCGCTTCGAAGGTCCTGACACCAGTTTGCAGCATAAAGTTCTTCGTATCAACGGTAATTCCTGCTAATAAAGCTATAGCCTCGTTCCTGCCCAATTCTACCTGGTCCCCGTAGTACTGCAATAATTCCGTGACCAACTCGCAGGTTGACGATGCGTAAGACTCCACATAAAACAAACGGGCCTTTTCAATCCCTTCCGCCCCTCGGCGGTGATGGTCAATGACCGCAACCTGATCTGCCCGCTGCAACAACTCTTTATCGGCAAGTAAAGAGGGCTTATTGGTATCCACAACGACCAACAAGGTGTTATCCCCCACCTTTACATTTGAACTGCCGGGCTTGACAAGCTTTAAGCTTTCCGTTTCTCCGTACAAAAGGGAACGAAGCCTTTTGACGGCGGGATCACTTTCATCTGCAATAATCCTTGTTTCTTTCCCAAAGCTTTCCGCTGCACACGCAATTCCGATAGCCGCCCCCAAGCTATCGTAATCAGCCATTGCATGTCCCATGACCATGACCCGACCGGCTTCAAGCAGCATGTTCCTCAGCGCGGTAGCCATGACCCGTGCTTTTACCTTTGTCTTTTTTTCAATGCTCATTGATTTCCCGCCATAAAACCTGGTCCTGTAAGGTGATTTAACTACAATCTGATCTCCTCCTCTTTCCAGGGCCAATTCAAGCGAATTATGAGCCATCCTTCCCAATCTGCCCATATTATCTTCTTGCAGACCAATACCAATACTTAAGGTAATGGGGTGTTCATTTTCCAGTTTTAGCTCCCTTACTCTGTCTAAAATGGTAAAACCATTTTTTTCCGCCTCCAGTATCAGTCTGGCAGCGCAGAAAACAACATATCGCCCCTCCCGGAGCGTCTCCAGATACCCCTCCAACTCCCCGGCCCATTCGACAAGGAACTTCTCAACGGTTGCCACCAGATACGGTCTGTCATCAACAGGCATGGCTTTTAGTACATCCTCCATGTTGTCAAGTTGAATAAAGGCCAGGGCAGGCCTCATATCTCTTTTCCTATTATCAATCTTTAAGTGCCTGCTGTCTCTCAAACAATGACACCACCTTAAGTCTCGGCGTCTTTATCCTTTGTCCTTTATTCTTTCCCACTTGGATGCCGATGATCAAAAATCAAGTCGAACAAACCTAATACGCCTAGGATTATCATAGCATAACTGAAGAAAAAGATAACTGTAAAATATAAGAGAAACTTGAAGGGTAAGGAATCCTGCAGGTATTTATGCAATAAATACCTCACACTTGCCCAGCCCAGCACAATGAATACCGGGAAATACGCCAGCATGATATTCATACCCACTGTCTTTAGTGTCTCGTTAGCAAACTGTCCTCCCAAGATATTCGCCCCAAAGCCCACAATAAACCCCCAAATTATCCACCAGGGCAACCGCCAATACATAAAAGCCTGTAACTTAGGTATCTCTATCTTCAAGCGAGCAAACACCTTCTGCGCAACCAAGTAGTTGACAACGGCAATGGACAGAGAACTGATGAACAACAATGCAGGAAATAACATTATAACCAAATCCGCCGCAGCATATAAATCCTGTCTGATCGTTTCTTCAGTAACTCCCGGACTCATGTACTGTTCGAGTATCCCCATCTCCTTATACATCTTTAAAGCCTCGTCCACGCTCCCTTTAAATGCCCCGGCAAAATCGACGGAGACAAAGCCAAAGAGCAAGTAAGACAAAAACAGTGTCGCGATAATAGAAATAAGCACCACAGCGGTACCTGTAATGATAGTAAAGCCCGCTTTAGCTTTTTTCTTCAGGAAATAACCGTAAACCAAAGCAAGCCCACCGAATTGCAACAGCAAAAAGAGGGCTTCCATCGGACTTGACATAATCGATATCAAAACCCCTGCCACAAATATCGACATTAAGCCCGTTAGGAACCTATAGCGAACGATGACCAGAAGAATCGGAATGGTCCATATCAAATTCGTCAACAAGCGCATGAAAGGAAAATAGATCCCCGCCAAAGCCAAAATAGCGGTCAACGCCGCCGCAAGCGACCCTTCTACCAGCGCCTTAGTGTTCATTTGCGATTTCAACTAGCTCGCCCCTCCGTATTTTAGGCTTAATCTTAGTTATATCTTCTACTTTCAAGAAATAACTCCTTCTCTAGTGCCCGATAAACTAAGAGAGGGAGCTGTCGCCCCCTCCTTATGACTTTTATTCTGCTGAGAAAGGCAACAATGCCACATTTCTCGCACGCTTAATAGCAACTGTTAGTTGACGCTGATGCTTAGCGCAGTTTCCAGATATCCGGCGAGGAAGTATTTTCCCTCTTTCGGTAATATACTTGCGCAGGCGTCCTGTTTCCTTATAGTCGATGTGATCTACTTTGTCAACGCAAAAGCTACACACCTTCTTACGCGGGCGACGCCCCCGTTCACGTTTCATCTTTTTTCCTCCTTTTTAAGAATTTAAGGAGAGGATAGGTTTAAAAGGGAATATCGTCATCGCTGAACTCAACCTCGTTACCAAAAGAACCCGCACCCGCGGTTTCCGATGACGAATCCTTCTTGTCCAGAAAACGCACATTTTCGGCAATAACTTCGGTAACCCAACGACGCACCCCGTCTTTGCCCTCATAGTTGCGTACCTGCAAACGACCATCAACCGCAACCATCCTGCCTTTTCCCAAGTAATTTGCACAATTCTCGGCCTGCTTTTGCCAAACCACGATAGGAATAAAGTCAGCCTCTCTTTCCCCCTGTTGGTTAGGCCTTGACCTATTAACAGCCAGAGTAAAAGACGCTACTGCTACACCGTTTGGTGTGTATCTGAGCTCCGGGTCTTTTGTCAATCGTCCAATCAGGACCACTCGATTCAACAAGTTAATCACCACCTAATAATATGCGATCGGCCTCTCCATCGGCCTCTCCGAAGATAAGAACCTTTTGCCTTGATTATTTATCCTTGTTAATAATCATAAAACGAATGACATCATCGCTTATTTTCATCACCCTGTCAATTTCACGGGACGTATCAGGCACACCGTTGAAATTAACCAGGACGTAGATGCCTTCATGAAAATCTTTGATCTCATAGGCCAAACGTCTCTTGCCCCACTTGTCGGCGGTAACAACCTCGCCTCCGTTGTTGGCAATCAGGTTATTGTACTTCTCAATTACCTCAGCAACCTTTTCTTCGTCAAAATCCGGCCTGATGATATACATCAATTCATAGTTCCGCATCCACATTCACCTCCTCCCCCTGGACTAACGGCCCTGTCAAGTGACAGAGCAGGGACACTACAACATGAAATTTTATCACACTTGCCGACATTACGCAAGGAATTCAGCTCTGACTGTTATTCTTTGTAAATACAGTAGCCATTTTTTCCTTGATCTTTGACCTTGTACATGGCTATATCCGCTTTTTTTAATAGTTCCCCAAGATTCTCTCCGTCACGGGGGAAGACGCTAAAACCGGCACTTGCTTTGATTTGTACAGACATCTCTTCAATTTCAAGGTTTTCTTCCAATGCTCTTAAAATTTAATCGCCAATAACCCTTATCTTGTCGTCATTGTCAAGATGGGGTAGAGCTATGGCAAATTCGTCTCCACCGAGCCTCGCTATTGCCGATATTATCAGTATACGACTCCTGTAAATGCCGGACTGAATTTTGCATACATTTCTCGAGCTCATTATCCTCACGCACCCCCATATCTTAGTTTTGTATTATGTGGATATCATCGGTATGAACAGAGATCCTAACCGGTGACCCTATCTGCAAATCCAGCCGTTTCCATTCAGATCTGGATAATATCACTCTATATCGCCCCTGTCCCGCACATACAACTTCAATATGGGTACTGTTAAATTCAATCCGTTCTATCACACTGCACCAACTATTATGTCCAGTATGCTCGTTCTCGTTCTGGCGACTAAGCATAAGATCCCCTGCCCTAATCAGCAAGGTTATCTTCTTGGCTTCCTTTTTTGGTATTTTGCCAACATCTAAGGGTCCAATAGCCAAATCGCTGCCGTCCTGTTTAAACCAGGCTCTTCCCTCTCGCCATTCTATAGTCCCTTCTAATAAATTTTCACCCAATAAGAAATTTGCTATATCTAGCGATGAGGGCTGTAAAAAAACATCTGACGGTTTGCCTTGCTGTAATACTTTTCCATGATTCATGACCAGCAAATCTGTCCCAAGTTGTAAAGCTTCATTAAAGTCGTGGGTAACATGAATTATGCCCAATCCTTCTTTTCTATGGATCTCCCGCAATAATTCCTGCATAGAACGGTGTGTCTGCGGATCTAAAGAGGCAAGAGGTTCATCAAGCAACAAAAGAGGAGGATAGGTCAGTAGTGCTCTGGCTAAGGAAACACGTTGTTTTTCCCCCCCGCTTAAGGAACTGGGGTACCGGTCCAATAAAGCAGCGATGCCCATGACCTCGACAAGGTTGTCTGCTCTGTGCAAAATTTCCTGTTCTTGATGCCTTTTTTGAGCTCTGGCTCCAAAAAAAATGTTTTCTTTTACAGTCAGAAACGGGTACAACAAACTGTCCTGATAAGCAAATCCAAACTGTCTGGCTTCAGGCGGTAAGGAAGTAATCGCTTGACCCTGCAAAAATATTTCACCCCGGATTGGATTGCGTAAGCCGGCTAATGTTTCGAGCAACATAGTTTTTCCGCAGCCGGTCGGACCCAAAACAATAAAATACTGCCCTGCTTCCAAAGAAAAAGAAATGTCAGATAACATGAAATTTCCTGCTCGGACACTTAAGTCCTGTACTTCAAAGAGGACCGGTTTCATACTTTAACCTCATTTCTCAAAAAAACCTTTAATGCAATAAGCACCGCAAGCGATATCACGAGCATCACAATTGCTGTAGAGACAGCAAATTCAAGCTCCCCTATCGACATATTGAGAAAAATGGCAACGGAGAGTGTTTCCGTCTTCATGCGCGTAATGCCGGCCAACATGGCCGTAGCGCCAAATTCCCCCAGGGCTCTGGTCCAAGCCATAATCATCCCGCTAATAAGCCCGTTTTTTGACAGCGGAATCGTTACCCGCCAAAAAACCATAGCCGGCCTAAAACCCAGGGTCCGTGCTACATTCTCCATACGGGAATCAACAGCTTCAAAAGCCTGCTTAATGGCTTTAATTGCATAGGGGGTGGCAATAAACCATTGGGCTGCCACAACACCTCGCGGAGAAAAAACCATATCCAAGCCAAGTTTAGTTAAGTACCCGCCCAGCAAAGGACCAAAAAGGATCAGCAGGGCAATTCCGCTAATCAAGGGAGGAAGCACAATAGGAATATCAAGCAGCGTATCTATAAGGACCATGCCCGGTTTTTTGCAACGCGCAAGAAGATAGCCGCTGGGGATGGCGGCCAATGCGGCAAAAAATGTCGCTATCATGGACGTCCTCAGGGTAAACGTTAACGAAAAATGAAACTCCGGATCCCTGATGATGGCCATGATGGCTCCCCAATTGCCGTAAGAGATGAGTCCGTAAATAAGGACAGCCAGAAACATAACAAGGGAAATGAGAATTAACCAGAAAAAACAATAAAAGGGACTTGGTTTTCTTCTTTTTTCTGCCTTACTTTTTTGTTTTGAAACCATATTTTTCGAACACCGCCGGTCCTTCTTCTCGGACATACTCTATAAATGCAGCGGCAGCCTCCTTGTCTGCGGAGTATTTCAAAACAGCGATCGGTATTTCGTCGATTTCATTAACTTTGGGATCGATCTCTATCACTTCAATTTTCTCTCTATCCTTGTAAGTATTACTGTATTCGACTATCCCGGCATTTCCCTGCCCCATAGTAATCGCAGCCAGCACTTTAGCCGGAGTCTCCACATTTGCCAAGATATTTTTTTCCACCGCTTCGGCAATTCCCAGCTTTTTAAAAGTTTTCATCGCCGTCTTTCCGATAGCCGTAGCATTTATATCGGGAATAACCAATTTTACCCCTTCTTTAGCCAAGTCCTCAATTGTGGTAATTTTTTGGGGATTACCTTTGGGCGTGATTATGACCGGTGTATGATAAGCGATAGGCCCAACAACCTTTTCGAGGTGCCCTTTTTGTTTTGCCGCCTCCACGAAAGTCATGCCCCCGGGCATATAAATATCTCCCTTTTTCATCGTCTCCAATTGGCTTAACAGGGCACCGGAGTTGTTAAAGGTTACTTCAACCTTAACTCCGGTTTCTTGCTCATAGGTTTCAGCAAGATCACTGACAGGATTTTTTAAGTTTGCCCCCACATAAGCGAATAATTTTTTCTGCTCTTCTGATTTTTGTTCCACATTGTTGACACAGCCAAAAATCAAGAAGATACCTATGCAAATAATCAAAATTGGCATTAACTTCAATTTGTTCATTTCAGACTTCTCCTCCCGTCCTCTACCTTTTATTATCTGCCCTTCCCGGACGTTAAGTAAATTGGTTTATCATGCCGTTATGTTTCTCTGCGTATAACGCAATTATAGACTAATTTTGGGTTTTTTTCAACACAATAGTATTTTTATTGTCTAAAATAGTAATCGAAGCTTTCTCTATTGACAAAGTATCGTTACAGCGATATACTTAAAGCGTATAATGTGGTATCGTTATGGCGATACTCTTTAACAGGAGGACTTCACTATGATTATATATCACGGCTCGCCTCAAATCGTGAAGCAGCCCGAGCTTGGCAAAGGTAAGTCATATAATGATTACGGGCAGGGATTTTATTGCACAGAAAGTCTGGACTTAGCCAAAGAATGGGCCTGCCCGACCCAAAAGGACGGTTTTGCCAACAAGTATACCCTCAATACCGAAGGGCTTTCTTTGCTTCACCTTTCCGGTGGTAGTTATCACATATTGAATTGGCTGGCTCTGCTGCTTAAAAACCGCACTTTTGATATGTCTGCGGCACTTGCCTTGCAGGCGCAAGAATATGTCATTCAGACTTTTATGCCGGTTCTGGCAGGAAAGGATTACGTTATAGGCTACAGGGCTGATGATTCATATTTCTCCTTTGCGGAGGATTTTATCAGCGGAATCCTTTCTTTGCGAGATTTAAGCGAGGCTATGCGTCTTGGAGCCCTTGGCGAGCAAGTGGTTTTGATTTCTCCAAAGGCTTTTGAGCAAATCCATTTTGAAGGCTATGAAGCGGCAAGCTATCAGGAATATCACATTAAGCGAATGAGCAGAGACAACCTTGCCCGCCAGGAATATCAAAGCAGGAAAAGAGATCTTAAGACATTAAAGAACGACCTGTACGTGCTGGATATCCTTAGAGAGGAGATGAAAAACGATGACCCGCGCTTACAAAGAATCCTACCTGAATAAAGCACAGAAAACCCTTGCGGCGATGATGGTCTATACAGTTTCCGATCTGAACTACGAACCGGATGAATTCTTCATGTTGTTCTTGCAGTCCGGGCTTGTGGATGAATTCGGCAGAGGTAATCCAACATATATTGCAGGAAAAAGCGGGGTTGAACTTGCCCGCGAAGTCATTTTGATTACAACCGGTCAGTCTGTGGATGTAATTCCTGCGCCGCACTTTGAGCGTTCGCCGGTCTATTGGGCTGCTTGGGCGCTGGCATATTATCAATGGTATTCGGGATACAGCTTTAAAGAAATCCATAAAGCTTTGCCTTTTGCCGAACTGTTGAATATGTACCCTACCCTTCACGAGGCCGATATAAATAAGTTTGTTTCCGTAGCGGATGAAGTTTTGATTGAGAGCAAAAAGAAAAGTGAAACCAATTTAAGTCGGCTGCGGAAGGCGCGGGGACTTTCGCAGAAGGAGCTTGCTGAAACCTCGGGTGTTGCCCTGCGTATGATTCAACTTTATGAGCAGAAGCAAAATGATATTAATAAAGCACAGGCGTCTTCGCTGCAGAGCCTGGCGCAAGCGCTGGGGTGCAAGATAGAAGATTTGTTTGAATGATATTTATTTGTCTTTTGAGAAACTCTTTGCAAGCATATCCAGCATGCTTGAGATCAGCGACGGGTCACATAAAATTACGCTGTACCATTATCCGATGATGACGTGGAACGGCATTGCCATCAGCTTCTAAAATCCATGCCCAACGCCCTGAATGCGAGTCTTGATATCAACCATTTTCGGCCTGTCACGTTTACCGATTAGATCACTTATTTCAATTTGAGCCGCTCTTCGGGGCGGTTTTTTCATGTTTTGAAGGAGGTGACCATGACGGGATAAATAAGGTTAACTCGTGCATTAATGGAGAATACCATGCTGCACGGCTCCTGGTTTTTGCCACAATTATACTACGCAACATCGGTCGACGGCAAAAACCGCGGCGAAGCGAAGGCATATAAATGCTACCTTTTAAATAAAAAAAGCTCCACGTTTAAAAAACGTGAAACCTCGATATCATATGGCGGAGAGGGTGGGATTCGAACCCACGGACCTGTTACAGTCACACGATTTCGAGTCGTGCGCCTTCAACCGGACTCGGCCACCTCTCCTCAACAGCCTTAACCTATAGCCCTCATATTGTCGGACTGTAAGTTAAGGACAACTGAAAAATATTATACCACAAAACTCAAAGAAATTTCTTGCCTAATTTTTTATCTTTTCGATTTCAATAATAACAGGACGCACCTGATCATTAGTCGTGTACGCAAATAAAACCGCATCTCCCTCATGGATCCCCAGAGAGTCCAGATTTTCTTTGAGCTCTTCACTAAGCTGGAAAGCACGATGAGCGTTTTCTTCCGGAACCCCGCTGATTTTGATTTCTATGGAGTTATTATCTATTCGCCCTACGTATGTCCCTGAATCTTTTTTGTTCTCGTCTGCTATCTTAAGTTCTTTTAGAACAAAGGGTCTTGCATCCTCTTGTATTGCTAACAAAACATGGGGATACGTAAGGGCCATGGTAACAATCTCGTCGGCGGCAGGGGATGAAATCTCTGCCGCTACGGATATTTCATTTTCCTCCCCGATCAAAACCACATTTTCAATATCATAGCCACCGGTGGGTTTTTCCCCGGCACTTATCAGGACGTATGTTTTATCATCCAAGGACAAGGAATAAACTCCTTCATTCTCATAGTTTTCCTCGTACCACTTCTTGAAGTCGTCTTTGTTCAACTCTGTAAATTTTGCGGAGTCGGACTCAATGGCTTCATAAGTTAATTTCCCTTTGACGGGATCGGTGTTCTGAGTATCCTCGCGATTTAATAAATTGCAACCGGCAAACAGTACAGCTGCCGCTCCAATAACCAAAATTACCAGCATCATCTTTTTTAACATCCTATCACCTTCATTATTATTTATTCTATATCCCCTGACGCAAATTGTGAAATTTTGTTCCCTTATCGAAATAGGGAATGCTTATTATACAAAACCTGCCTTCGCAAGGCAGGTTTATGGTTTTCTAGGACTTTTCTTTTCGCATGTTGCTGAAAAAACCCTGTAGTAGTTCCTGTGCCTCTTTTTCCAACACACCCGCCACTATCTTCAGTTCGTGATTAAAACCGGGAAATTGCAGCAGATTTATTAAAGTTCCCGCCGCCCCCGCTTTAGGATCATCAACTCCGAAGACAACTCGTTCAATACGGCTTTGCAGCATGGCTCCGGCACACATCGGACATGGCTCAAGAGTCACAAAAAGAGTTGCTCCGTTGAGTCGCCAACTCTTTTGTCTTTTAGCAGCCTCCCGCAAAGCGATAATCTCCGCATGGGAAGTAGGATCGTGGTCGTTTTCCTTGCGGTTGTAGCCACGTCCGATGATCACATCGTTTAAAACCACTACTGCGCCCACGGGAACTTCCCCTAAGGCCAGCGCTTTTTTCGCTTCCTGCATAGCTTCTCTCATATATTGTTCATAATCCATGAAAATATCCCCTGTTTCTCAATAATTACAGGTATTAAAATGGTGCGCCAGGCAGGACTCGAACCTGCGGCAGACGCGGATTAGGAATCCGCCGCTCTATCCAACTGAGCTACGGGCGCACTCAAAAATAACATAACTATTCTTTTATCTGCAAATCAATACAAAACGAGAGAAAAACGGCCACTCACCGATAATCACCGGCAGTTGACCGGATTCAGTTAATAAAATGGCGTGCCCGGCAGGATTCGAACCTGCGACCCTTTGATTCGTAGTCAAATACTCTATCCAGCTGAGCTACGGGCACACAACAACTAAAAGTGGCGGAGAGAGAGGGATTCGAACCCTCGATACAGGTTTAAGCCCGTATAATCGCTTAGCAGGCGACCGCCTTCAGCCAACTCGGCCATCTCTCCACGGTGAAGACGTGCACATAACATTATACACACTCCGGCCTAAAAAATCAAATCCTAGTTTTACCCTGTTTTAACCTGTTGTTTCAACTATTTTCTCACTATATTGTGCTTCTGTTTACTCCATCATTATTCTTTCTAATTCCAAGGGCTCAACATACTTACCGCCCCGATAAGCCCGCATGTTTCCTCCCGAAATCTCATCTATTAAGGCCACTTGCCCATTCTCACCTACACGTCCAAACTCAAATTTAATATCGTAAAGCTCTAAGTCCTTCTTGGCCATTTCTGCTTTGACGATTTCCCCGATTTCTCTAGTCATATCAACTAAGACTCTATACTCTTCTTTAGTCATTATTCCTAGCATTTCCAAGGCTTCGTCGGTAATCAGCGGGTCATTCCTTTCGTCGTCCTTTAAGGTTACTTCCACATAACCGTCAAGGTCATCAGCCTCGTTGCAATACTCGCCGTACCTTCTAAGGAAACTGCCAACCGCTTTATAGCGCAAAATGACTTCTACGCCCTGTCCGAAAATCTTGGCCGGTTTTACTGTCATGGTGGTATTCTCAATGTCTGCCGCTATAAAATGAGTCGGGATTCCTGCCGCATTGATTTTTTCAAAAAATAATTTTGTTAATTTGAGACCTGCCTTACCTGCCCCTGCAATTGACAGTCCCACCGTATTGGCTCCCGGATCAAATACCCCGTCTGTTCCCGTAACATCGTCCTTAAATTTTAATAAGTAGTTCCCGTCTTCTTTTCTGTAAACATCTTTTGTCTTGCCAACATAAATTTTCTCCATTATTAAACAACCTCCGTATCGCTATCTTTTTGCGCCGTCTATATTATATCCTTATCTCAGGCAGTTTCAATGTTGCCGTCATCCTGCAGTCCAAGTTTTTCCACAGCATACTCGCGCATTTTATACTTCATGATTTTACCGGCTGCATTCATGGGGAATTCGCTGACAAAATCAACATAGCGCGGTGTCTTATGCTTGGCCATATGGGAGCGGACATATTCCTTCAGCTCGTCTTTGGTCATGGTCACACCGTCTTTTAAGATGATACAGGCCATAATTTCCTCTCCGTACTGTTTGTCAGGCACACCGATAACCTGGACGTCCACAACCTTCGGATGGGTATAAATAAAGTCTTCGATCTCTTTAGGGTAAATATTTTCGCCGCCTCGAATAATCATATCCTTGATGCGTCCTGTTATCTTAAAGTTACCATCGGCATCGCGCTTGGCCAAATCTCCAGTGTGCAACCAACCGTCTTCACCTATTGCGGCTGCCGTTGCCTCAGGCATCTTGTAGTAACCCTTCATAATATTGTAACCCCGGGCTACGAATTCGCCGTCCGCTTCATCCGGCAGATCCTCACCGGTAACGGGATCTACTATCTTGCACTCCACCCCCGGCAGGGCCCGACCTACCGTGTTTACGCGAAGTGAGATAGGATCGTCGGCCCGGCTTTGGGTACAACCGGGGGATGCCTCCGTCTGACCATAAACGATAGTAATTTCCTTCATATTCATCTTGTCGACTACATCTTGCATGACCTTGATTGGACAGGGACTACCGGCCATGATGCCGGTTCTTAACGAAGAGAAGTCGGTTCTGTCAAAATCCTCATGCCCCAGCATGGCAATAAACATGGTAGGTACCCCGTGACACGCTGTAATTTTCTCTTTATTAATACATTCCAGCGCCAGTTTAGGTGAAAAGGCGGGAATCGGACACATAGTAGCACCATGGGTCATGGCTGCTGTCATAGCCAGCACCATACCGAAGCAATGAAACATCGGAACATGAATTAACAGACGATCCGCCGTGGAAAAGTCCATACAGTCCCCGATGGTCTTGCCGTTGTTCACCACGTTATAGTGGGTCAGCATAACACCCTTGGGAAACCCGGTGGTGCCGGAGGTATACTGCATATTACAAACATCATGTTTATTCATGGAATAAGCACGGTAATACACCATCTCCAAGGGGACGCGCTCGGACAGTGCTACAGCTTCATTCCATGTCAAGCACCCCTTTTGCCGTGAATCTGTTGTTATGATATTACGCAAAAATGGCAGCCTTTTTATGTGAAGGGACGTTCCCGGTTCGGCTGTTTCCAATTCGGGACATAACTCTTTAATAATGCCTACGTAATCAGAATCCTTATGCCCATCAATCATTACCAGCGTGTGTGTATCTGATTGGCGCAGCAAATATTCGGCCTCATAAATCTTATAACTCGTATTTACCGTAACTAAAATCGCGCCTATCTTCGTCGCGGCCCAAAAAGTAATAAACCATTGGGGAACATTGGTGGCCCAAATGGCAACCTTATCCCCCGGTTTCACCCCTAAGGCGATCAGGGAGCGGGCAAAGGTGTCCACATCCTCTCGGAACTCAGCATATGTTTTGGTATAATCCAAAGTGGTGTATTTGAATGCATATTGGTCGGGAAACTCTTCCACCATACGATCCAGCACCTGAGGAAAAGTCAGATCCAACAAAGTGTCCTTTTCCCACACATACTTGCCTGTCTTGGTCTTATTATCAAAAAGACGGCTTCTCACGGTCTTGTTCTCGATATAGCGGCTCATATAGTTTACAAAATGGGGAAATACGATGCCGGCATCGTTAAGGTCAGGAGCCCAGCGTTTGACCCATTCCAATGAAATAAACCCGTCATAGTTGATGGATTGTAAAGCGAGCATCATATCGTCTATAGGCATATCCCCTTCGCCCATCATCCGGTATTGGATTTCTCCGTCTACAACCAGGGAATCTTTAATGTGTACATATTTAATGTAGGCACCGAGGTTCTGCACTGTCTGTCCGGGGGTTTCTCCGGCGAACCGATAAGGATGATGGAAATCCCACAAAGCAGCAACCGCATCACTGGAAATATGCTCAAGCAGACTGCGCAACCTGGAGGTATCAGAATAGACCCCATTGCTTTCCACCAGTAACGTTACGTTATGCTGTTCCGCTATTGGAATCAATCGATGTAGCGCAGCAATAACGACTTTGTCATCTACCTCGCCGTCGGGGTGGGGTTTATCATCGGCGAGAATACGTATATACGGGGTATTCAGTTTGGACGCCAACATAATATACTGCAAGATTTCCTGATGATTTTCTTCGGCTTTATCTGCATACTTCAAGCAACAATCGGAAGACAGACAGGATATCTTAAGCCGCAGGGCGGAAAGTTTTTTCTCCGTTAGGGCTATCTGATCTTCCTTAAAGGGCTGAGCCCTCACCGCAAAAATGTCTTTACCCAGCCCGCGAATTTCGATGCCGTCAAACCCGAGATCCTTCGCCATTGTATAAATATCTGTCCAAGAGAAGTCGGGGCAACCAAGGGTTGAAAATGCTATTTTCATAACGTTCCTCCTAAATACTATTGTTCTTTCTCTTTACTCTGTTTATCATTTCAGCTCTGTTCTGCGAGCTGTTTATAGAGAGCGTATTTTTCCTTAGCCTCTTTTGTTGCCTTTTCAAACAATACCTTTGCTTCCTCAGGAAATGTTTTTTCTAAGGACGAATACCTGATTTCCCCCATTAAAAACTCTCTGAAGTCAGCTGTAGGTTCTTTTGAATCTATAACAAACGGGTTTTTTCCCTGCTCTTTCAAAAGCGGGTTATATCTATATAAATGCCAATAGCCAGCTTCAACAGCACGTTTCATTTCCTGCTGAACCTTTGCCATTCCGGCCTTGATTCCATGGGCAATACAGGGGGCGTAAGCGATAATCAGCGAAGTACCCGGATAGCTCTCGGCTTCCTGCAATGTTTTTAACAATTGTCCTTGGTTTGCTCCCATAGCCACCTGGGCGACATAAACATGACCGTAGCTCATAGCCATACTCCCCAGATCCTTTTTCGCGCTCTTTTTCCCGGAAGCCGCAAATTGAGCCACAGCACCCAACGGAGTCGCCTTAGAGGATTGTCCGCCGGTATTTGAATATACTTCCGTATCCACCACAAAGATGTTCACGTCCTCACCCGAGGAGAAAACATGATCCAAGCCTCCATACCCGATATCGTAAGCCCAGCCGTCGCCTCCGATCATCCACATTGACTTTTTGACTAGATGCTCCTTGTTGTTAATGATTTCCTGCGCTATTTTCATGGCCTTTCCCGACAAACCACTGTTTTTTAGAACCGCGACCAGTCCCTTGCTACTTTCCTTCGATGTTTCCCCATTATTAAAGTTATCCAGCCATTGACTAATCGCATTTTTAACTTCACCCTTATCTGTCACTTTCAAGAGAGCTTCTGCCTTCATCCGTAAATTATTTCTTTGCTGGTTGACAGCCAAACACATGCCCAGGCTGAATTCCGCATTGTTTTCAAACAGTGAATTAGACCAGGCCGGTCCATGACCCTCCTTGTTTACGGTGTAAGGAACGGAAGGAAACGCGGCTCCCCAAGCCTGAGAACAGCCGGTCCCGTTAGCCAAATACATTCTGTCACCGTAAAGCTGGGTAATAAGCTTGTAATATGGGGTTTCGCCACAGCCTGCGCATGCCCCGGAGAATTCCAACAGCGGCTGTTTAAACTGGCTTCCTTTTACCGTAGCCACATTCAACCCCGTCTCTTTAACAGAAACCCCTAAGGCATAATTCCAGTTTTCCGTCTCAAGCCGTTTTCCTTCCAGCGGGGTCATGACAAGAGCTTTTTCTTTAGCAGGACAGACCTCAACACAGCTTCCGCAGCCCAAACAATCCAAATCACTTACCTGCATTCTGTAATTGTACTGTTCCAACCCTTTTCCTTTCGCCTTTCTGGTTTCAAAGCCCCTAGGGGCATTTTTTGTTTCCTGCTCATCCAAAAGAACCGGCCTAATGGCCGCATGGGGACATACATAGGAACACTGGTTACATTGGATACAGTTATCCGGCTGCCAGACAGGCACATCAAGTGCCGTCCCTCTTTTTTCATAAGCGGCCGTTCCTAAGGGGATGGTGCCGTCTTCCATACCCACAAAAGCACTTACGGGAAGTTTATCTCCTTCCTGTGCACTGATCGGAATAAGGATTCTTTTAATAACGTCAGGTGCCTCCTCTTCTGTGCGCTTCTTCGCAACAGCCTGTCGCCATTCTTGGGGCACCTTGACCTCTCTGACTTCTGCCAAACCTTTATCAACTGCGGCATAGTTCATACGGACAACCTTTTCCCCTAGTTTGCCGTATGTTTGTTGGATGGTCTGTTTCATATATTCCGTGGCCTCATCAACCGGGATGATATTGACCAACTTAAAAAACGCAGCCTGCAGGACAATGTTGATACGGTTGCCTAAGCCAAGTTCTTGTGCGGCTTTGGTAGCATCAATGGTATAAAAACGAATCCGGTGGTTAACCAGGAATCTCTTCATTTCTGCGGGCATTCTTTCCGCCAGTTCCTCCTCGGACCAACCGCAGTTTAAAAGAAATGTCCCGCCATCCTTAAGCTCCGAAACAATGTCGTATTTATCAAGATATGAATGATTGTGACAGGCTATGAAATCAGCCTTTTTCACTAGATAACTGGAACGGATAGGTTCTTTCCCGAAACGAAGGTGGGATTTCGTCACCGCTCCGGATTTTTTGGTGTCGTATTCAAAATATGCCTGGATATAGTAATCCGTATGTTCACCAATAATTTTGATAGTATTTTTGTTTGCTCCCACAGTTCCATCCGAACCAAGCCCCCAGAATTTGCAGCTGACAGTGTCCTGCGATACAATATCAAGCTCCTCGCCAACGCTTAAGGACAAGTTCGTGACATCATCATTGATGCCGACTGTAAAGTGATTTTTTGGCGTTTTCTGCTTCAAATTATCGAATACAGCCACAATTTGCGCAGGCGTAGTATCCTTGGAAGACAGGCCGTACCTGCCTGCCACCATCTCCGGTCTGTTCCTAAGTTCTCCATAGGCCGCACATACATCCACATACAACGGTTCGCCGACTGCCCCGGGCTCTTTCGTTCTATCCAGCACAGCTATTCTTTTTACTGTCTGCGGAATCGCCGCTAAAAGGTGTTTTGCGGAAAAGGGCCGATAAAGATGCACTTGCACATAGCCCACTTTTTCGCCTCTAGCAAGCAAATAATCTACGGTTTCTTCAACCGTACCGCTTACAGAGCCCATGGCGATGATGATGTTTTCGGCATCAGGAGCCCCATAGTAATTAAACAACTTGTAGTTTCTTCCTGTCAGTTTGTTTATCTCACCCATATATTCTTCTACCAGCTCAGGCAATCGGTCGTAGTATCGATTGCTGGCTTCTCGGGCTTGAAAGAAAACATCAGGATTTTGCACCGTACTGCGCTGGACAGGCCTTTCCGGATTTAAAGATTTTTTGCGGAATCTTTCCAGCGCCTCCTGGTCCAGCAACTTAGCCAAATTACTGTAATCCAGACATTCGATTTTCTGAAGCTCATGAGAAGTTCTAAAGCCATCAAAGAAATGGAGAAACGGCACACTGCCTTTAATAGCCGCAAGATGCGCCACTCCGGCAAGATCCATGACCTCCTGAACACTTCCCGAGGACAGCAAGGCAAAGCCTGTTTGCCTACAGCTCATAACATCCGAATGATCCCCGAAAATGGAAAGGGCATGAGTTCCAACCGTACGTGAACTTACATGCAGTACAGCGGGATGAAGCTGTCCTGCGATGCGGTACATGGTCGGCACCATCAGGAGTAAACCTTGTGAGGCTGTATATGATGTGGCTAATGCCCCGGCCTCCAAAGAACCGTGGACCGCACCGATAGCACCAGCCTCAGATTGCATTTCAACCAGTTGTACTTCCTGTCCGAAGATGTTTTTCTTCCCCTGGGCCGACCAGGCATCAACAAGCTCCGCCATAGGAGATGAAGGTGTGATCGGATAGATGGCGGCTACTTCCGTAAAGGCATACGATATATAGGCGGCGGCTTCATTTCCGTCCATTGTTTTCATAATTTTACTCATAGTTTTCCTCCGTTAGCTCTTTTTGTTGAAGTCATTGTTTTTATATGTAGATATTCTATCACAAAAGACCGGGCAGTTGTCCCGGTCTTTTATGAATTTTTTACCCTTATGCATATAATCTGAACCAACTCGCAGACAGCGGCCCAAACTCCTTGGTGTAGCCATGTTTTTGTCCGTCCAGGTAACAATACAACTTTGTGCCGGAAAGCTTCTTGAATAAGTTTTCTATCGCTGCTGGCGGACAGGAGTTATCATTACCGGCGGCAGTAAGCAGTACCGGGGAACCAAGGCGATGTACATGAGAAAGGGTATCTATCAATCCCAGCCCGTACCATCCCCGGCTTTCATTTTCCATTCCCGCCAACACCTCCCGTACAGCATCGTAAGCGTTACCTCCGTGTTTTATGGCGGTGGGGATATCTGTCAGGAAGGGCACATCGGCTGCCGCACATCTTATCCCCTTATTCTGATAGAGAGAAGCTAAAAGCAAGGCAGTTCCACCTCCTTGGCTGGTACCGAAAAAAGAGAGCCTGTCTTTAAGGCATTCCTGCTGTTCTTGTGCCCAACGCAGAGCAATTACACAGTTTATCAGCCAGTCCCGGTAACCCCTCTTTCCGCCGCTTTGCACCGTATCCGGTAGAACAGGCCACGAACGATCTCTTGCTTTGCTGAAATCAGGCCCTAAGGGGGTCATATATCCCAAGGGGTTGATGTGAAGAATATTGTACCCCTGAACAACTAAGTCCGGCTGAGAGCTTATGTTTGCCGAATATGCAGGCAAGTGGACAAGCAGGGGCGCAGGGCCTGATAAGGCCGGCTGCCAATAAGCATAAAACTCATCCCTACCTGCCGGGCTGAAACGGATGTACTTGAAATCCCGCAGATGCCGAACGCCAAAGTTCGGGGCATATCCTGTCAGCTCAATGGCTTCCGCATCATAACCAATGCTCTTACCCTCAGTCATGATGCCTTCCAACCAAGCATCGATTTCTTGCCGCTCCGGATAAAAATCATAGGGTTTGGTTGTTTTTCTCATTATCATACCTCACATCGATACGATATTCGCCGTTCGTTTTTGTAATTTAATGTTACCATGTTTAAAAGTCCTTTACAAACTTCCGGACTGATTTGTTAATGCTTACAAAATCTCATAAAAGTGGTAGAATGGCAAGTATACTAAAAAGATTGGGAGTACACTATGAAGATATTAGGTCGTATCATTCTATTAGCATTAGGTGTTTGCCTACTCAGCCTCGGTATAGTTCTGACTATACATTCGGGAGCCGGAGCATCACCCTGGGATGCCTTTCATTTAGGCCTTTCCAATATTACCGGTCTAAAGGTTGGACAGATAAGTCAGTTAGTAGGGGTTGTTATTTTAATTCTTGCTGCCTTTTTAAAAGAATATCCCGGTTGGGGCACAATAATTAACACCTATTTCGTCGGTTATTTGATTGACTTTCTTAGGAATTACGAACTTGTTCCCTTGGCCTCTACAGCTTGGCAGATGTGGGCGATGCTTTTTTTCGGTATCCTATTCATGGGATGGGGGTCATGCTTATATATGTTAGCTCAGTTGGGTTCGGGCCCACGTGATAGCCTCATGCTGGGGTTGATAAAAAAGTTTCGGCAGCCTGTTTGGAAAATACGGCTCTGTATTGAGACTCTTGTTCTGGTAGCAGCGTATTTTCTGGGGGGACTTATCGGTATCGGCACTGCGCTGACGGCAGTTTTAATAGGTTTTGCCATCCAATCCGGATTCTATCTTGCCCGCAAGAAAGCATCAGATATCCATCATCGTGTTATCTGGGATGACTATAATGCTCTTAAACACTATCTTGCGCAGTCCGCCAAGAAAAAGGATGTTTCTGAAAAAGCAAAATCATAAATAAGCTAAGCTTATCAAAACTAAGCAAGAATCCGTTTCAGATAGCAAAAAACCGTGATCCGGATCACGGTTACCTTTCATGACTGCGGCTTGATTTGACTAACCGGCGTATCACAATTTCATTAGAACTTAACCTATATCAAAAATCATTAATAAATTGAGAATCTTATCATTCCGTAACTTTGCAGAATTAGCTTGCATCAACGAGCATGGCTGTTGGCATAAAGGAAGTGATTCCCTGATAAATTTGGCAATAAGGATTTATCTCGGTGGATTACATACGCTACATGGCCCATATCCCTGCGTTTTAGCGGTACTGAGGCTTATCGGTATCTTGCTTTTGCTTAGGTACCGGCAATTGCTGGTATGATACTTTGATCCTGTTTTTGTTATATATACGGTTACATTCTGCTTTTCCGTGGCCACCGGCCGCTGGACAACAGAAGATGGTACCGACGTCGACGTGGAAGATGTGGTGGTTGTCGATGGAGATTTTGTGATTTCGATTGTGCTTGTCGTGGCGCTCCATTTAACTCCTGCACCCAACGCCTCTGACACAGCCCTGATGGGCACATAGGTGCGGCCATCATACAGGAACGGTTCCGCATCTGTTTGAACGGTTTTTCCGTCAACGGTTAATTTAATATTCTGGTATGTTACAGCAATATTTCTTATCCCGGACAGCGCGAAAATTGGGCTACTGCCGAACAATAAAGCTCCAATGACTATGCCGGCAACCAATGATTTAATACTTCTCATAAGTTTCCCTCCTTGTCTTTCGTATTATATTTTGGCGATGCTAACCAAGTTTTCGGCACATGAGAGGAATTTCCTTTATCCGATAATTTTGAAATTCATAAATGATTCCACTGCAGAAAGCAGTAAAGCGGTCCTTTTAACCACTTATTAAGTGGAAAATCAAGGAATGGATTCTCTCAAAATCTCATCTAGTGAATACTTAAGTTTATACTTAGCTGTACAATGCATATTACTCACCTTTT
>JAHDSQ010000018.1 GCA_018432615.1 Clostridia bacterium | reverse complement strand
GACATGCACATTTACTTGTCAAGCGTTTATTATAAAAAGTTTCAATCCACGCGCCCGCGTAGGGCGCGACGCAATGACCCATCATGTAAATGTGATTGGTACTTCGTTTCAATCCACGCGCCCGCGTAGGGCGCGACTCAAATCTGCTTATGTGTCGCTATAATCAAGTTGTTTCAATCCACGCGCCCGCGTAGGGCGCGACTTCAACAGCGACAAAACCCACAACTATAATAATAACGTTTCAATCCACGCGCCCGCGTAGGGCGCGACCTTTTAGTTATTGGAGTAGTGTTATTACTCTTGACTGTTTCAATCCACGCGCCCGCGTAGGGCGCGACCAAACGCCATCCTGCGGCCCCCAGCTTCATCCAGGTTTCAATCCACGCGCCCGCGTAGGGCGCGACAGCAGGAGGTTAAGCAGGATAATAAGCCGGAAGAAAGTTTCAATCCACGCGCCCGCGTAGGGCGCGACCTAAGTACATCGGCACCTGTATAGGTAATACTTGGTGTTTCAATCCACGCGCCCGCGTAGGGCGCGACATTTTTTATCAGCGTTGGTCGGAATATATGTCAGTTTCAATCCACGCGCCCGCGTAGGGCGCGACACGCAGACAAAATCTGCATCGTATGAGAGGTATATGTTTCAATCCACGCGCCCGCGTAGGGCGCGACCTCCTTTTATTTCTCCATTTTCAATTATTATATACGTTTCAATCCACGCGCCCGCGTAGGGCGCGACGTGTGAAAATTGTTTAAGACTGTAATTCTCATTTAGTTTCAATCCACGCGCCCGCGTAGGGCGCGACGGCATTCATAATAATCACTACAGTAGTAATGGTTTGATCGTACGTTTCCGCGAATGTTCTCTCATAAACGGTTATTCTTACAGCAAAATACTATGCATTTGTTATATGCCCGTTATACTTGGTTCTTTCTCGTGCGCGAACCTAATAGCATTTTGCCAATAACTTAAGGTTCGCGCTATCAGCTCAGAGTAAAAGTGTACCCTCTATATCATAGGTATCCTTTGCTCCAATATGTACTACACGTCTTTTCCAATTTGAACCTAGTTCATAAAATCTTAAGCTATCAGTGTTCTTATTGATTATTTTTGTTAACTTTGCTTTAATAGTTGCGTACTGTGCAGGTTCGACAACACATTCAAACACAGAGTTTTGCACACGCTGTCCATAGTTCTGGCAGCATTTTGCAACTTGGCGTAAACGTTTTTGCCCGGCAGTATCAGTTGTACTCACATCATATGTTATCAAAACCATCATATCAGCTTACCTCATTTCCAAATAAATGCAGGGTAATCATCTAGGTCTCCGCGGATATATCGAGATAGTAGTAATGCTTGTGTATAGGGAATTAAACCAAATTCGATTTTCTCCTGTAGGAACGGATGGTTGATGATCTCTGTTTTGCGTTTTTGCCATGCATCTATTAGTTTCTTCTTAATATCCGTCTTTATAAATACTGCCCCATTCGGTAGCAACTCAAAATCTTCCGGTCCGACTTGCCTGCGATTCACTAGGGTAATAGATAACCGCTCAGCAAAAACGGGACGAAGCTCTTCCATTAAATCCAATGCCAAACTAGGTCTCCCTGGCCTATCTCGATGAAGGAACCCCACCGCAGGATCTAAACCTACTGTTTCACAAGCTGAACGACACTCGTGAACCAACAATGTGTAAAAAAATGATAATAAACAGTTTATTCGATCTAACGGTGGTCGTCGACTACGCACAGCCATAAAAAATTCTTCTTTATTTTCCAGTAACAAATTGCTGATACAACCGAAATAATGTCGTGCTGCTTCTCCTTCAATACCGCGGATACTGTCCAGGTTTTTTGCTTCACTTGATTTTACGGCGAGTACCTTCAAGCGTTTACTCGCTACTGTCATGCTTTCGGTACAACATTCTTGATGATCTCTCATTCCTCGCATGAGAAGCATTCTACTGTTGATTATTTTTGCCGCTACAAATCTTGAAGAGATACGAGCAGCATCATGAGAGTCATCACTGATTCTATACTGTTGGCGTCTAAGCAGCACATTACCGGTTTGCTCACCTTCTACTCTTACCAGGAATCTCCCTTGAGGTGTAAGAAACGTCACGCATATCCCCATCTTTGCACATAATTCAAGAGCGGAAGGACTTGCCCCGGGATAACCAAAATAAACTACACCTTCGAGGTTATGTGCCGGAAACCTTACCGGCGGCTTCTCCGGTATCTGCACGAGCAAGCTATCGCCTTCTCGAGCAAGATATGCTCCCGGAGTAGTGATATACAGTGTATTTTTTAATTTTCTCAAGACCCCTCCATCAGTCCTTTCAATACGCTTTTCCAATATATAACGGCTGAACGCTTAGATGATGTGGGTAAACATATTTGCTGTAAAGAACAACGAGAACACGCAGGGGATGGTTGAGGTGGAGGAGTAATTCCCGAATCATATAGTCTTCTCATTTCTGCACACAAGTTAATTGTTTTTTGCCTTAGTGTATCTTCTAAGAATACTCTTTCCCTTCTGCGTGTTTCCCCATAAAAAATCTCCGCCTGCCCAACCCGGCATCCCAGCATTTCCTCTAAACATAACGCCTGAGCGCATAACTGCAGCCTATCACAATCGTTAGCCTTAGACTTACCATGTTTGTATTCAATAGGTTTGGGAGTATATGATCCCAGATATCCCTTAATCAGTATACCGTTTTCTTCATCCGGATGGAATTCAACAACATCGGCAACGCCATATAATCCGAGAGACAATGATCGCAACGGCAACGAACGCATAGTAACAACACCATTCTGACATTCTGATTGTTCCTGATCATGCACACGTGTATGCATCAGTTTACCTTCTGTTGTCAGTAAATTTTCCTGCCATTGTCCTTCTATATGTATTAAGGCCCACTGCCTTTTACAGAATTCATAATGTTGTATCCCAGATATAGCAAGCAATTCGCTTTCACAGTAAATTTCAGATCACCTCTATCATTTGTACGGAATCTGACAGTTCTCCTCTTTTGAAGTCTATTGAATAGTCATCGAATTCTCGGGGTGGGGCTTCTGGATTCTTGCGTGATACTGTAACTGTTGAAAACGATTGTATGGCCGGAGCATTACCCAACACGTTTTCATGTTTGAAAACAAACAATTTTCGTGTCGCCATCTTCCCACGGGAAGCGGAACGATCATATTCAAACATGTTTACCAAGGCATCCCACAACAGTTGCAAGTCTTCTTCTGTAAATTGAGTACGTTGTGCCAGTTTTCCCGAAACAAATCCTTCCATTCGATATAATGCATAAGGTACTATATATTTTCTACCCATAGTTCTGTTTTCTGATTCTTTTTCCTTTTCAGTGGTTGAGGCCATACGTGTAATAGTAATTTCCTGCTGCAAAATGACATCTTCGCTTTTTGAAAAACAGAATTGCACCGGTCCGCATACCTGACCGCATTTATAATCCCCGGTATCCATCACCGCACCAAAGGTACGTACATCGTAAAAACGTTCACACATATAGCTTTGGGCCTTATCCTTGTCTTCCTTCTTATCCTTCTTTCCTTCAAGACCTAGCTTTTCGTAAGCTTCCTGGTGCTTGTTATTCAATACAGCACCTTCGGACACGTAAATATCATGCCCAAATTTATTGTCAAAGACGGCACTGACATAATTACGCACTTTACGTTTAATACAAACATCACTCACAATCCCTTTCCCGGTCTGAGGATCAATTCGAGGCATATTGCCCGCATCAGGGTCACCGTTTGGATTCCCGTTTTCCACATCGAAAAACAACACAAACTCATAACGATTCTTTAATACCTCTGACATTATAAAACCTCCATTTCTTTATTATCTTTTGTCTTATTATCTTTTTCCCTTTTGGTATAAAGTGCTTGGTTCTGATGGTAATATCCGATTAAAAACGTTCCTTGTTGCTCTGCATTTAAGCTAATGGGAAAACCTGATGAAGGCAGTAGGTTAACAACCCCCGTTATTTGTTTATCCATATACCAATTGTCCGCTTTAGAAATATGCTTTTTTGATAGTGCTAATAGCATTGGAAAAACCATCTGAGGAGTCGCTAAGGCAGAGTTGAGGTATTTGTCTACAATGCTTGCATTTACCTTCCCCAGCGCATCTTTCTGCGCTTTTTCCAACATAGCAAAGAGACGGCCTAATAAATAGCCTATATTACGTTCCTCTTCGTTTAATGCCACTTCCATCATCTCCTTTTTCTCGTTAAGCCTGTACGTCCTGTTTAGATACCCTTTAATCATGCCAACTCGGACAGCATTTATCGGATATCCTTTAGCTTTTTGAGGATCCTTGCCGCCTTCGGCACGAATTCTGCGCAACATTGCCTGATACAGGCTATATGGATAGCTCGTCCCCTTTAAGATGCTTTGCATCAACATCCCGTTAAGATTGGGCTGGACATTACTACTTTCCCGCCCTACCGCCGTCTCCGATAGAATACGATACAGCGAGGGATTCTCCAGTCCTATTAAAGAAATATCCTGATGATGCTGCGTTATTCTTTCCAATATTTCACCAAATGTGTCTGTATAGAAAAACCGCACCACCAATCTTGTTTTACTGGCTGAAAGACCAAGAATATAAAAACGTACATCCTTGTCAATTTGTGTGCTTTCAGGCATTTTTCCACTAAATAGTGAATGCAAAACACCTCTTACCAGTGCGGTAGATGTTTCATCAAGCCCTGATTCTTCTATTTCAAAGTTTGAGGAAAGTACCAATGCCGCAATTACTTCCTCTACTGGCGATTCTCTTTCCGCCCAAAACAATATCTTATCACTATGCAGATTAACGCTGTGTAGGCGATCAGATAGCAAGCTGTTAAGCGCTGTCGTATATTTAAATGCTGCTGTTTCGGAAACCGGCGCATTCATACCCTGCTTTTTTTGGTACGACTCAAATGAGTTTTGGTTAAATCCCACCAGTGTAGGCTTGTCCTGGCCAAACCCGCCAACATTATTATGTATTCTGGCAATCGGGCCAACCTCACCTGTTACAAGGCATTGTCCTATCTGTGATTCTATGCTTTGTCCTTTTTTATACTGCTCCCAAGCCCGCTTAATTGCCGGTCTTTCGTGCAAATAACAATCGTCTCCTTGTAATTGAAAAATTACATATCCTCCATCATCCAAAGGCGACGCATCCACGCCGTAAATATCATATCTCCCTTGAGTACGCTTTGCGAAAAATTTGAGAATAGCACAAGCTCCACCATCATTTGTTTCACCGAGTATCGAATTGTGTATGCTACAGCTTGCTTTAAAGCGGTATTCGGCTCCTTCCGGTTTTTTGTAAATACCAAAGATAAACTCCGGGTTCTCGCAAAGAAACGCAGGAGATGGTTTTGATCCGGAACGTTTTGGAAGCTCTGGCACAATTAAAGGTGTGGTTTTAAGTTTTTTTCCTTCCTTATTGCATAGTGACCGAATAGACACAACACAACCGTCATTGTTTATAACGATACACGATGAAATACCAACCCTCGCATATCCCTGTAACGGAACATTACTATTCGGATCATCTGCCAATCGGTCGTAATAGCCGCACAGCGATTGCAAAATCATTTCGGCACCTCCACAACGCCACGCTTCATTACCGCTCTGAAAAAAGAAGGCGTAAAATCATTTTCATAATCGATATGGCTTAGCATCCAGCCCAGGTCTCTTTCTTCTTCTTTCGCATAACAGCTAGGAGGGAGCTCTTCACCAGCGTCCAGTAGTCTAAAATGCGCGGGAAACTCCCTGCACCCAAGAAAAGGTTGGTGAAAACATTGCCCTGTTCTCATCCGCCGCACCGCAATATTGTAGTGTTTCTCCGGTGTATCCTCCGGTCCGGCTTTTTTTTCGACTATCTCAAAATGTGCTTTGATAATGTAGGAAACATCCTTTAAAAGTAATGTCGCTCTTTGCTGACGGTCCTCGGTTATATATTGATGTAAGTCTATCACACCGCCTTTCATTGCTAGTGAAACATTGCGGGGAGGCACCTTTCCGCCAAGTTCATTTCTACGGACAGCATCAAAAACGATTGGATTCAATACAATAATCTGATCCACCACCCATCTGATGGCAGGCTTCCAATAAACTGCTTCAAGCAAACCCGTTGCTGCCGAAGGGGTCATCACATCATAGCTGACACGTTCTCCTTTCATTTCCGGTCTGGTAAAACACGCACGTTCTCCCCACACATGAAGCTGTATACCGTAACCCACATTACTCCCCTCCTTCTTAATTGATATGCTTTCATACTAATATCACCTCCATTTCCGGTTCAATATTCAATCCTGTTTTGTCATTATAAGCATTCTTGTAGCTTAATTCATCAACATCCAACACCACAAACGCTGAACCTATCTGCTTTAATAAAGATCTCTGCAGTATCTGCTCATATTCATATGGGTAAACCGTTACTGTGTATTTTTGAAAGAACCTGGATAGATACCGGTATTGTTCTGAATACTCCGCTTCCTGTAACTTTTCTCTGCATTGTCGGTCATAGGGGATAATTATTTGTTTTCCTGATGATTCAATGAAAGAAAAGTTCTGTGCAATTTGTTCAAACGGAAAATCAAGCGATTTTAGGCCTTCATGAAAAACACGAAGTATTTCATGTTTATCTAAGCCATTTATACCGGCGTCCATATAGCGTTGAGAAAAAAACCGTTTTACAGCCTGCATACCCAGCGGATCCATCCCGCTGTCTATTATTTCTATGCCTAAAGCTGCCATACGTTGAAACCAACCTTGAGGCAATCCGTCCATCGGATAAAACACATACGTTTTACCAATTTCCAAATTTCCTTCTCGATTACAACGTCCCGCAGCTTGTGCAATGGAATCTATCCCGGCCACTGCACGATATACAACAGGAAAATCGATATCAACACCCGCCTCAATGAGCTGGGTTGAAACAACTCTACATGGTTGACCTGATTCCAGACGACTACGAATAACTTTAATCGTTTCAGAACGATGTGCCGGGCACATTAACGTGCTCAAATGGAATAAACTCTCATCCTCTTTTAATAGCTCATATATTTTTCTTGCGTGTTTACGTGTATTAACGATACACAACACCTGTTCATGATTTGACAACCTTTCTGCAAGCTCATCATCATCTAGCCTTCCAAGACTAGTCACATCCACCTTGCGGAAAGCTTGATAAAGCTTTCCCGGCTCTGAAATTATTTCTCTTATTTCAGCGTAATCCGGCCACTGTTTGTCCAGAGCCGGTTGTGTCGCCGTGCAAATGATGACGGTTATCCCAAAGTTCTTAACAAGACATTGTAATGCCGCCAAACAAGGTTTCAGTAGATGATCGGGTATTGTTTGAGCTTCGTCCAAAATAATTATGCTGTTGGCTAAATTATGTAGTTTTCTACAACGGGAAGGTTTATTAGAGAAAAGTGATTCGAAAAGCTGCACATTCGTTGTGACTATCACCGGAGCATCCCAATTTTCTGCGGCAAGGCGAGCTAGATCATCCTCTTCAAAATCGAAGTTGCTGTGGTGCTCCAACACTGCGTTGTCGTCGAACATTTTTCGCAGAGTCTCTGCATTCTGTTCAATAATACTGGTAAAGGGAATAGCATACACAATTCTTTTCAATCCGTGCACTTGCGCATGTCTTAATGCAAATGCCATGGATGATAGCGTCTTGCCACCTCCGGTCGGAACCGTCAACGTGTATATACCTTGCGCTTGGTCAGCAGCGCTTAAACAATTCTCGTAGACAATTCTGCGGTTTTTGTTTACCTTTGTATTACTCGCCTCACGCTGCAATAAATCCATTTTTTCAAAGAATACCTGTTGTAATTCTTCCAGTTTAGGAAAACCAACTCGCTTTTCTGTCAACTGAGGTAAGTAATATGCTTCCGTATCCAAATAATCCGCATCCACCAATGCAGAAAACAACATTTTTGCATAAAATGCGAGCGAACACCCGACAAGTTTCTTTTGATTTCCTGGGTCATAACGAAACTCTAATGTATCAGGTAATTCTATTTCATTCCAAAATTCATTAATTGATTCTGTCTGATTATCCAACCTCGCACACAGGCTGCTCCTCTTACTGACAAAACCGGCATCAATGCCGTTGGACAACCCGCCGTGATGTCCACAAATCCCATAAGCCATAAGTTTACCAATACCTTTATATTTATTAAAAGCTATTTTCGCTCCAACTGTTGAATGGTCGACAAAGCTTTTATCTCCATCTAATTTCCGTTGGAACTGCACCGTATATTTACCGGCGTCGTGAAGAAGCCCCTGCACATAGGCTACTTCACCGAGCCCGTATTCTTGCGCAAAGGTCTTTGCCAACACAGCCGTATTATATAAGTGTGTTTTCAGCAGTTGCCAACTTTCTTTGTTTTCTGTCGCCTTGCTATGTGCATAAAACATCCTGCTCTTCCTTTCATAAATAAATACAATAAAACCGCAGTTGATATTCTGTTTTGCCTATTATTGTTCTATTTGTCTATATATTGTCTGTAATATAATTTTTGTTTTATTTTTTATCTATTTGCTATTATTCTAACACATTAATGTAATCCTTGGGGAAAAACCTGACTTTTATCGACAGGCTTATTAAGTCGCCAGTCTCTCTGATACTAGTTTGGTAAATGTCTACGGTCGTCAATTTTTATAAACCCGCCGATATGCAAAACGGTAGTGACGGCAAGAAAAATGTCCCAGTCCATCTGATGAACCGAGACACCAATGTGTAAGAACCAAAATCCGTTCATTCATCTATCAAATTTTTTTTGATGGATGAATGAACGGAAGTATCAACGGATTGCCTTGGAAAATTCCCCTCACATCAACGGAGCAAATACCCTTAAAATAGATATGCCTAAAACCTTAGGCCAAGGCATTTTTTTCAGCTCTTCTGTCGTTATTTCCTTGCAAACCTTCATGATGTTTTCAAAATCTCTTTTTATATCTAAAATGCACTGGCAGCGATACATCCACACACCGCATTCAAAGTGCAAATAGAGGCTTCTGTAATCCATGTTGATGGTGCCGACCACACCGTATTCGTCATCAACGGCAAAGGTCTTAGAGTGAATGAATCCCGGCACATACTCATAAATTTTTACTCCACTGGCTACCAGGGTGTGATAGTAGGATCTGGATACAGCATGCACATACCATTTGTCGGCATGATACGGTGTGATAATACGTACATCAACACCGCCTTTCGCTGCCAAACAAAGGGCATTCAAGATTCCATCGTCAATAATCAAATAAGGGGTTGTGATATAGACATACTTCTTCGCCTTATTGATTATATTGAGGTAAACCGCCTCACCGACAGGTTCGTCGTCCAAGGGACTATCCCCAAAGGGTTGCACAAACCCCTCCTTGGGAGTTGCCCCGTTTTCATTTTCCTCACCGGATTGGCTGTATGTATGATAGAACTCCATATCCTCCTTAATTCCTTTGATGTAATCCCACATGGAAAGAAACATGACCGTCAGACTCCAGACAGCCTGCCCCTTGATTATGAGAGAGGCATCCTTCCAATGTCCGTATTTATCCACCTCGTTGATATATTCATCCGCCAGGTTGATTCCTCCGACAAACCCTGTCTGTCCATCTATTACTGCAATCTTTCGGTGATCACGGTTGTTCATTCTGGCGGAAAGAAGCAAAGTGACCGGATGAAAGATGCCGCACTTTATCCCCATTCTCTCAAGCCTTTTGTCGTAACGATAGGGTAAGGTCTTGAGGCAACCCATATCGTCGTAGATGACGCGAACGTCGACTCCCTTTGCCGCTTTCTCCTTCAATATTTCCAAGATACTGTTCCACATATAGCCTTCTTCAATGATAAAGTATTCCAGAAAAATAAAATGCTCTGCCTTTTTCAGCTCTTCTTTCAACCTCGCGAACTTATCTTCCCCGCCTGCATGATATTCGGTTACCGTATTTTTGTAAGGAGGATAATAGGAGTATTCTTGAAGATATCTCGACTGGTTTCCCGCATCGTCATCCTGTTTTTGAATCAACTCCAGACATCCGTCTGCCGGTCTTAAAGCCTCAGCCGTTTGCTGCATAATCGATTGCATTTTTTTTCTTACTTGTCTGCCCGTTTTATTACCGCCAAAGGAAAGATAGAATAAGACTCCGAATATTGGGAAAAGCATTATCGGAATAATCCAGGCCATTTTATAGGCGGACTTGCTTTTATTGTTGAGAATTGATATCACTGCCACTAAGCTTACCAGAATGTTAAAGCCGTAAAAAACCGCAATATAGTGGCTAAACCACTGAATCAGCCCTACAAAAACAAGGATTTGAATGACGGCGGTTATTATCAACAATATGATTCTTTTAGATTTTTGGAACCTTTTAATAATGTTCATCTTAACCCTCTTATTCTTAAACAGTTTGGGTTGACACTTTACAAGTGTGCTATTTTTCTATTAAAAAGTATAGCATATGATAATCACATTTCGTGGTACAATAAAGAAAATATCCATCGGTTGGGGATGATACTTTGATATTTATCACTATATCCAGACAAACAGGCAGTCGTGGTGAGGAAATCGCCAAACTCTTAGCAGAAAAGCTTGCTTTACCCATCATCAACCGCGATTTTGTTATGGAACACTGGTTTCCTGAAATAGCCGGTGATCATGAATTGCATATGCTGGCGGAAAGCCCCGGCTTTTATCTGACCCACACATCTCAGGGCCCAACCTTCGCCGAGTATTTGGAAGAAAAACTTGAAAACTATATCGCTGAACAAGCCGCGGTCATCTATGGTCTGGGCTCTCAAATCATATTTTCCCGGCATCCTGCTGCTCTTCATATTAAGATTATAGCTTCTCATGAAGTCCGTACTAATCGTATTATGCAATCCCATAATCTAAGCAGAAAAGATGCCGAAACCTTTCTCAAGATAACAGACCGTAAGCACAGGCGATATATCTCTACTATTTATGACAAAGACTGGTCTGACCCTTTGTTATATCACTTAATACTGAATACCGATTTTTTGAGCATTGAAGAAGCCTCTTCTCTACTATATCATATGGCAAAGAACAAGCAGATTACTGAGGATTCCTCTGTTGAACACCCTGAACAACCAGGGGAGAAAACCGTTGTCTTTAAGCACCCGTCTGAAGAAGAATTCGCCAAGATATTGGATATGTATGAATTGGAATGGGAGTACGAGCCACGCACATTTCCGATCAAATGGGACGCGGAGGGCAATATCACCCTCGCCTTTTCACCTGATTTCTATTTGCCTAAGTTTGATACATATATTGAGTTGACTACGATGAACCAAAAATACACCTCGGAAAAAAAGAAAAAAGTAAAGCTTCTGGAGAAGCTTTACCCCGGAACTAATATCAAAATTGTCTTTAAAAACGATTTCCATGCTTTGATAAAGAGATTCGGTTTGCGGGAGGTTATTGATAATAAATGAGCTTTGAGAACATAGGAAGAACCATTTTTACTCAGGAACAGATCCAGCAAAGAATAGCAGAGGTAGGACAGGAAATCAACCAAGACTATCAGGGCCAGGACCTGGTAATAATCGGCATCCTCAAGGGTTCACTCTACTTTGTGGCTGATTTAACGCGTCATTTGACGATCCCTATCAATATTGATTTTTTATCGATCGGAGTGCGAGTAGGAGAAGCCAACAGAACAGGTGTGGTAAGCTTTAAAAAAGATTTGGATTTGAGTATTACGGATCGTCACGTCCTCTTAGTAGAAGATGTTATCGGTACCGGTTTGACTCTCGGGTATATTTGCCAGCACCTTGAATCTGCTAAGCCAGCCAGTCTGAAAATCTGTACACTTCTCGATAATCCGGCCGAGCGTCTGCTGAATATCGACATCGCTTACCGTTGCTTTACTATGCCTGATGTCTTTGTCGTTGGCTATGGCCTTGATTTTGAAGAACGATACCGCAACCTCTCTTATATTGCCGAGTTCAATCGAAAATAAGAACAAAGAACAGAGACCTGATAAGATTTCAGTCAGGTCTCTGTTCTTTGTTACTGTATACAAAAAAGCTCCAACGAACCCTTTTAATGTTCCACCCATTTTGCCTTCAACTTCCGTTTCCCACTACCATACTTTACTCAATCTCTTCGTCTTTCCAGTTTCGATACTCAATGTCTACCTCGGTCTTACTTCACATCCATCATCCTTCACCAGAACCCTTTCGGATACTTGTGAAACCCAACTTCAATGTCGTTAATTCCGAAACAAACCTCTTTCTCTCTTCCCTTCCAGATATAGCGGACTTTAATCCACCGAGATTTAAGGCCAGTCGATATGTTCGGTTTCCGTCTCCAGCTCTTTAGGTTTCCCACGCTAGGTATTCCTTGGAGCTCATTTCCATAATACCAGGTCCCTAGAGTTGTGTCAAAGTGATATAGCATCGTTATGTCGTATTTTTTCTTCTATATCTCTTATATTCTTCGTTTTACTCTTTTTTCCCCTGTTTTTAAGTTATTGTCATTTTATTTTTTCTAAGACAGTAAGTACGCTTACTATAACCGGCTGATGCAAGAGATAGATAAGGAGCGTATGAGACCCTAACCTGATAATAATATTTTTTTGACTCAGGCCATAATCACCGAAAATGCTTCTTTTTTCACGATACAATACTTTTCCGGCAGCAAGTCCATATAAAAAGATACCAAACCAGGGTATCAGGGGATAATAATCGGAAGAAATAAAGCCGGCTGTGGATACGCCAAGCATGAAGAAATAATTATGCGTCACAACCAGACCGGCTATGAATTGCCGCAAGAGAATAACGACAGTACCTAAAACCAGCAACAGATATGCGGGAATCCGCCGCAAAACAGAAGCCAAAAGGATACTAAGACCTAAAAAGTGCAGTATCCCAAAGGTAACAACAACATCATTATCATATAAGTATGTCGCAAGAGTAACCAACATCGCGACAGCAAGTATTTTTACGGCTCGTTTAGTATTACCGGATGTAAGGGTAGAACTGATACCGGCCACAAAAATAAACAGTATACCTGAGGCCTTTCCTATATAAAAATTTACACCCTCGGAATATGTTACATCGTACCCAAAAAACTCTTTCATATCAAAAACGATATGAAAGAATATCATTAAAACAAGTGCAATACCTCTTAAAAAATCTACTTCCCAAATCCGTTTCTTCTGCATCGAGTTCTCCTATATCATTATTCCTTGGCCTTTACCTCTACTCCACCCATAAAAGCGCGGCAATAAATCCTCACTACGGGACCGCCTTCCGGCTTACTATTGATCATTTCTGCTTTTTGAGAACCAATGATACCCCCTGAGCTTTCCCCTAAAAACTCTACGCCGCCTAAAATCGCCGTACCCTCACAAAAAACGGTTATGTCTGCCGGCACTACCAACTCAACCCCGCCCATGATAGCATTACATGTAAGAGAATACTCCTTGTTCTCGAACACTGCCTTCCGCAAATCCAATTCAATACCACCCATCACGGCCCAGTAGGTTTCATCCTCTAGTACCCACTCATTCTGCTTTTTTTCCAGGCCGCCCATGAAGGCTACTCTTCGCTTTCCGCTTGACTTTGGCCCTCGCAAAAAGCTAAGACCCACTAAGATGATTAACACAGGCCATAAGGCCTTCCAAAACATAGAAAAATCAAGATCAAACAAACCTTGCTTCTTACCAATAATCAATACGCCAAGCGTGAGCAATATTAATCCGCTAATCAATTCCCCTGTGCCTTTCCTCCTAATGAGGACTTGCAGTCCCCAAAGGATAAGCACCACCGGCCAAAACTCCGATATTATATATCCTAGCCCAATATCTGTTATCCCAAAATTATTGAGTAACATTATCACTCCTGCTGCAACGAAAATCCCCCCAAGTAACCATTCCCTATTTGACCTCATCCGCAACATTCTCCTTTTGCCATCTAATAGCAAGTTTGCTAATAGTATTTTATCATGAGTTTTACTCTATATCGAGAGGTGTTATAATATTTGTATGCTTAATGTATAATTCGAAAAGTACAACAATATATTTCCGGAGGAATGAAATGGAACGAAAAAAGGTAATATTAGGCTGGATTGGTGTATCCATTACGGTAATTTTCTCAAGCCTGTGGGCTTATTGGGGAGCATTTGAAAACTTCCACGAAGGTTGGTATTCCGAATCTCTCTGGGAAAACATTTTTATGCTTGTTTTTCAGTATATGCTTTTTACCATCATTTTTGTCGCTTTAGCCTTGATTATTTTAAAATGGAAAAAAGCAGGGTTATTGATTCACCTGCTGTTGGGTATTTTTTGCATTTGGTTTTTCTCGGGGGCCAGTTTTAGTGTGCTGGGACTATTGATAGTCATACCCTTTGCTGTCTTGGGGCTTATCTATTATTTTGGTGACCCGCACCCCAAAAAGTGGGCTTATCGCTTGATAATATTTGTTCCCCTGATTACTGTTTTAGCTATATCTATTCCTCAAGGAATTAAGGTTGCACAAAGAATCGATGACGGTGACCTTGGTATGAGGATCGTCGAGGGGAACGGCGTCACCCTCGCTTGGGCTCCCAGGGGACCCGGCTGGCCGGATAAAGGAACCTCCTGGGAAGAAGCACAGGAAATATGTAAGTATTTAGCTGAGGATGGTACAACTGTCATGGAAACGGAACAGAATATTTGGCGCTTGCCGACAGTTGACGAAGCGGTCCGTTCAATGATGCTCCATGGTGAAAATGCGGGCGGGGTCTGGCATCCGGAAGAAGAAAAGGCTACATATAATAAAGCACCGGATAAAGAATCCCCTTTGTGGGATGTGAATTCTAAGGTAATATACTATTGGACTTCAGACACATACCCCAAGGATGAAGAACGCGCTTACATCATAGTGTACCATGGAGGAGTATTTAATAAGAGAAAAATCGATGGGCAGCCTTACCACAGTTTCAGGGCCGTCAAGGAATGGAAATTGCATGTTTAAGTCCCGCACCTTTTTACTCATATTCGAAGGATTATTCTTATCTGCTCTTTTAACCAATGATTCTTCTACCGTCTATGATTTCAAGCAGTTTCTTTCTTTCTCGTGTTGGCATTGCCAGGTTATCCCTGAACAAGTCACCTGATTTAAAGACCGAAAGCATCACCCCGATGAGAATCATATTTATTACCGTAGCAGTCCCACTATGAGAAATCATTGGTAGTGTAAGCGGGGAAACCAACTGAAAGCCCAAATTAAACGCAACATAGAGAACAATCTGCATTGTAAAGGTTATCAAAACAGAGGCAGACACCAATTTCCCCAAAACGCTTTTTTGCCCGGAACATAGTACTAAGGAACGAACAATAAATGATAACAACAAAGCCATTAAAACGATAACCGGCATCCAACCCACTCTGTGAATCAAATACGTCACTACAAAATCAGTACTCGCATTAGGCAGCATCATACCCTGATCTATTCCAAATTGCCCCCGCCCAAGAAATCTTGCCTTAGCTAGCATCTCCCTTGTTATCGTTCCAATATACCCGGCCCCCAAAGGATCGAAGGACGGGTCAAAAAAACTATTCAATCTCCGGAGCCGATAAGGATTGTTAACGATCGTTACCATGCCAACAATCATTGTTGTTATGATCGTTGGAATATAAAATAGTAGCATCCCATATACTCTTTTTACGTTGAACCACCCGTTTGCAATAGCAAATGTAAGCAAGATTAAACATGCTAATGAGTACACAACTACTATCGGAAAACCTGCGGCAACTAACCCTATAAATGCGGGAACAGCAAGGAATATGCCGCTCAATATTATCCCAAGATACCCTTTGGTTCTCATATTATATAGTATTCCCGCAAAAGCTGTAGGGAAAAGCAACAGTATGAACTGAGCATAAAAATACCTGCCATTAACAGCCGGGGAAAATGCTATTGTCCCGATAGTCAGCACAAGAAGAGCGAAATATATTGCTTTTGGATACCTGCCAAGGATAGTAAAGTCCAAGTGATAAACAAGAACCATAAACCCCAGGCCAAGTATGGCACTGATTATACTATTTCTGCCTAGCCAGGCTAAATCAAGATCAAAAGCAATAACTCTTCTGATAGCAAAGCCTATTAAAAGCACCAGCCCGGTCAGCAGAACCACGCTCCATTCAATTTTGGGCTGATGCGTACGGTCAAGCTCCGAACCGATCAAAACAGGATCACCCATTTCCTTTATTGCTTTTGTCATAGCTTTTTCCTCATCAATGCCGGCGGCTATGTAGGCATCCTTTTGATCGGTGATATGATTCTCTAGTTCTTCTGAAATAATATTATGAGCCTTCTTCCACCTTACTTGTTCGCAAACGGTTTTTAAAAACTCGCTTATTCTAATGGGCTGTTGCAATATTGACACCCCCATGCAAAACCTGATTAACTGCAGCAGTGTAAGTCTTCCATTCGTTTCTTTTTTCGGCAAGCATTTGCTTGCCTTTTTTTGTCATGCTGTAATACCTTCTTACTCTTCCTCCACCTGTGTTTTCATCATAAGATTCTATCATATCCTTAGCCTCGAGCGTATGCAGCAAAGGATACAACGTCCCGGCTTTTAGTGAAAAGGTGTCGTCCGATCTTTTTGCAAGCTCCTCAATCATCTGGTAACCGTACATATCCTTATCCTCAAGCAGTTTTAGTATCAGCATTGTTGTGCTGCCGGTCAACAAGCTTTTATCAATTTTCATAGCGTTTCCCTCCACATATATAGATGGTCGATATATTATATATTATATCGACCATCTATATATGTCAATATTAAATTCTATGCCTTAGAATAAACTTTATGCTTACTCCAAGCCCAGTACACTACTCGCACAATCGGCCATAATCATATTCCCCTCCGGCGTTAGGTGAAGTCCGTCCAAATAGTATTCCTTTTTGACACTGCCGTCTTCATTGATAAATGGCTTGTAAAAATCGATTACTTTAAGTTTAAAATTACGGGCATACTCGTAAATCCATTCCGTATACTCTTCAAGGCCTTCATTGACCTTTGTAAAGCTTTTCACAATGCCCCAATTCTTTTCTGCCATCTCGGCAGGGATGGGGGTTTGAACACCTAAGATGGGCAGAATGCCTTCGTGAAATGACTGCTGAACCATTGAAGCAATATTAGCCTTGATTAAAAACAGCGGGGCTTCCCACATCAGGTCGTTACCGCCTCCCATAATAAAAACATGGGAAGGCTTTTGGAGCACGACATCTCTATAAAAACGGGACAGCATTCCTGCCGTGGCATCCCCATTAACGCCCTTGTTCAAAACCTCAATTTTATGCCTGTTTGCCAACAACGCCGGCCACGCTTCCGAACGCCTGACTCCATAACCGTACGTCAAACTATCTCCAAGACAAACCAATTTCATCTGCGATCACTCCATCACCTGACTAAACTATTCCGCAATCTTTTCTAAAGCTTCTTCTAGCAATTTCTGTTGAATCCCCTTCTTTAAAACTACATTCCCTATTTCCGTAGGCAGGACAAAGGTGACCTGGTTGCCGATAACCTTTTTATCATGCTCAATCAGGTGCAAAACCTCTTCTTTCAAATGTCCGGAAAAGCTCATAGGTAGGTGCCATTTTTTCAGGAGCTTTTCGACCCTTTGCAACTCTTCAAGCGAAAATAGTCCCAAACCACACGCTAAATGCATGGCTCCTACCATACCCACGGCCACGGCTTCTCCGTGCCGATACTTTTTGTATCCGGTCGCTGTCTCTAAGGCATGTCCGAAGGTATGCCCAAAATTCAAGATATTTCGCAGGTTTTCGTCTTTCTCGTCCCTTTTTACTACTTCCCCTTTGATTTCACAGCAAACAGCTATCATTTTCGGCAGAACTTCTCTCTCCCGCCTGAATACCCGCTCTGAATTTTTTTCGAGGAAATCAAAGAACTCCTTATCCCAGATAACAGCGTACTTTAACACCTCGGCCAAGCCGGCTAGCCACTCACCCTCGGGCAATGATTCCAGCATCCCCAGTTCTGCCCAGACAGCCTTCGGTTGATAAAAGGAACCGATCATATTCTTGCCTAAAGGATGATTCACCGCGACCTTACCGCCCACACTGCTGTCGACTTGCGCCAGCAAAGAAGTCGGTATTTGGATAAAGGGCACGCCTCGGCGGTAAACCGCAGCCACAAAGCCGGTCAAATCACCGACTACTCCTCCACCCAAGGCGAGAACACAGGTCTTGCGGCTGTAGTTTTTTTTCAACATGACCTTCAATATTTCATTAGCCATATCCCAAGACTTGGAGCTTTCTCCGGCCGGTATTATGTACTTTGCTACCGCAAAGCCATTATTTTTCAAGACCGTCTCCAGCCCGCCACCGTGTATTTCATAAACATTCCTATCACTGACTACAAAGACTTCCCTCTCATAAGCAGTTTCCCTCAGTCTTTCCACACAGTCTGTAAGGATGTCATAGCCCAGCCGGATATCGTAACTGTTTTCCCCCAGTTCTACCCTGATCTTCTCCATCTTCTAAAACTCCTTAACGTGCTGCAGGTAGTTGTGGTAGTTTTCAACAATCTCCTCGAGCCTGTCTCCGCCGAACTTCTCCATCACGGCTTCTGCCAGCACCCAACACACCATTGCTTCTCCCACTATTGAGGCTGCGGGAACGGCACAAATGTCGGAACGTTCGACAATCGCATACATTTTCTCCTTCGTATCGATATCCACACTCTGCAGCGGCATGATCATAGTAGGAATAGCCTTCATGGCAGCTCTGATCACCAGAGGCTCGCCATTGGTGATGCCGCCTTCGAGGCCGCCGGCATTGTTTCTTTCACGATAATAGCCTTTTTCTTTACTGTAGGAGATCCCATCGTGTATATGACTACCGGGTTCGATGGAGCTTCTCAGACCCATCCCGAATTCAACCGCTTTAATACCGGGGATGCTCATGACCGCCTGGGCCAACCTGCCATCCAAACGCCGGTCCCAATGAACGTGAGACCCCAAACCGGGCGGTACCCCTTCGGCAACCACCCGAATCGTTCCACCAATGGAATCGTTGCTACTTTTAACAGTATCGACCACCAGCTTCATTTGATCCCTTACCCTTGGATCGGAACAGTAAAAGGGATTATCATAGATTTTTTCATCGTATATTTTGGGAGGCGAGTCCGCCTCAATACCGCCTATCCTAAAGACATGCCCCTGTACCCTTATTCCCAATGCTTTCAAGAGTTCCTTAGCCACTGCGCCGACAGCCACACGAGCTGCTGTCTCCCTGGCGCTGGCACGTTCCAGAATGTTGCGCATATCCTTATGCCCATATTTTATCCCCCCCGGTAAATCGGCGTGTCCGGGGCGGGGTCTGGCCACTCTTTTACTCATGTCAATAACTGGGTCCAACGGATCCATAGCGGTCTGCCAATTCTCCCAGTCCCTGTTTTTAATCAAAAGTCCCAACGGACTCCCTAAGGTATAGGAGCTTCGTAAACCGGATATGAATTCAACCTCGTCTTTTTCAATGGACATACGCCCGCCGCGGCCGTAACCTCCTTGCCGCCTTTCTAAAAGTATGTTGATTTCGCTTCCGTCCAGCTTGATTCCGGCCGGCAGGCCTTCAATAATTGCCAACAAAGCCTTGCCATGGGATTCCCCCGCCGTTAAGTACCTAAGCATAATGCAGAATCACCCTTCCTCTAAATGGTAAATGTAGTATTATTCCTTCAGTCCTTCAAGGACTCAATAACCTCCATAAAACCGGGATACGATATATTAATTGCTTCCGCATCCTCGATGCATGTTTCACCATCAGCCTGCAAAGCTGCTACGGCAAAGGCCATAGCAATTCTGTGGTCATGGTGGCTTTGACATCTTGCCCCCTTAAGTTTATAGCCGCCATATATCCTCAGTCCGTCCGGAAGTTCCTCCACACGTCCTCCCAGACGTGTTATCCCCTCCGCCATCGCGCTGATTCTGTTGCTTTCCTTGACCTTCAATTCCGCAGCATCACGGATTTCGGTAACACCGGAAGCGAAAAGAGCGGCGACAGCCAGTACCGGTATTTCATCAATCAAACGGGGGATCATCTCCCCGCCAACGCTGACTCCGCGCAGTGAACTACTCTCCACCGTGATTGTTCCTCTTTTCTCCCCGGCGGCAAGAGCCACATTTGATATTTCTATCTTCGCGCCCATGGCTTGCAGCACTTCGATGATGCCGCTGCGAGTCCGGTTTAGGCCTACATCGTCTATGACCAGTCTTCCCTGGGGAACGATCAAAGCGGCCGTCATCAAAAATGCCGCCGAAGAAATATCACCCGGCACTATAACCTCCTGCCCCTGCAAGACCGGCTCACTTTCCAATCTGACATAATTCGAGCCTGTTTCTATTTTGGCACCAAAGGCTTGGAGCATGATTTCCGTGTGGTCTCGAGAAGGAGCTGGTTCAACGACTTCTGTACACCCGGTGGCAAATAGTCCTGCCAACAATACTGCCGACTTAACCTGTGCACTGGAAACAGGCGATTCGTATCTGATGGCTCTAAGGTTACCTCCCCTGATGGTCAGAGGTGCCAGTTCACCCTCCGCTCGCCCCAGGATAACAGCCCCCATCTCTTTTAAGGGGCCGGTTACGCGTTTCATGGGACGTTTGCGAATAGAGGCGTCCCCCGTCAGAACCGTTGTAAAATCCTGTCCGGCAAGGATACCGCTTAATAGTCTGATCGTTGTCCCGGAATTGTTTACATTCAAGACATCCTCCGGCTCCCGCAAACCGTAGAGCCCTTTTCCGCAAACAACCAGTTCGTCTTCGGCGGAAGCTGTCACCGGTATACCCAGGGCGCGCATGCAGTTAACGGTACTTAAACAATCCTCACCGGGTAAAAATCCCTTCACCACAGTATCACCCTCGGCCAACGCGCCTATCATTACGGCCCGGTGGGATATAGACTTATCTCCCGGGACACTGAGCCTTCCCGTGAGCTTTTTTGTCGGTTTTACGCACATTATCATCTTTTTTGTACCCCATCCTGTTTTGCTCTATTATAACCTAAATTTCTGAACATTAAAACCATTATCCTTCATTAAGGTAAATGCCTCGTCCCGATATTTTTCCTGTGCAAAGCCCAAACGGATAGTGCCTCCCCCTTCTTCACGCACCCTCATTATTTCAATGTCGGCAATATTTATCCCTTTTCTTCCCAGCAGATTTGAAATATCACCGATTACGCCGGGCTGATCCGGCACGGTAACAGATAATTCATAAAGCTGCGGCATTATCCCTTTCAACCCGGTGGGCACTGCCTCCCGCCAAATCCTGGCCTGTTCTAATAGTTTTAATAGGGAAGCCTTATCTTTATTAACAATAGCAGCTTCGTATTCCTCTAAAGATTTAATGAATTCTTTTAAGGAAGGAAGAACCGCTTCTTCATTGTGCAGCAGAATATTACACCACATTTCACTTTGGGAGGCTGCAATCCTCGTGGAATCACGAAATCCCCCGGCGGCCAGTGTGAAGTAGCCGCCCTTTCTTTCCTCCATTTTCCCTACCGTACTCACCATCGCGCTGGCTACCACATGCGGCAAGTGACTGACTGCGGCTACCCTGTTATCATGCTCCTGGGGTGACATAAGGATTACCTGGGCACCGATTCCTTCCACGATACCCCGTACCCTTTGAACAGCGGCAATATCGTTACCGTCCACCGGTGTGAGAATATATGCCGCATTCTCAAACAACAGTTCATCAGCCCCCTTAAGTCCGTGCTGCTCGGAACCGGCCATAGGATGGCCTCCCAGAAACTTGATCCCTGAAGGTAGTTCCTCCCTTATCACCTTAACAAGGGCAGACTTTGTACTTCCCACATCCGTTACGATGCTTCCAGTCTTTAAAGCCGGGACCATTTCTCTGCAAACCTGCTGCATGGCACGCATGGGAACAGCTAAAAAGACAACCTCGGCCTCCTGAACCGCCTCCTGCAAGTTGTTGCTGCCCCGGTCAATCACTCCTGCCGCCAAGGCTTCTTCAATAACAGCGGGGCTGATATCCGTACCCGCAACCCTAATCCCAGGCAGAAATTTTTTAACGGCCAATCCCAATGAACCGCCAATTACACCCAATCCAACGATAGCGATTTCCTTTACGCTCATTTTTAAGTCCTCCTCTTTGCTCATTTTACTTTGCCTTGAATCATGTAAACGGTAAGCAAAAAGGTACAAAAAAAGCACCCATAGGAAATAAGAAAGGTGCTCCTTCATTAGACACTTCTTCTTCCTACCATTCTACCATCCTACCGTTTATCTCATTAACCCGTGTTTCGAAGTTTTAATTCCCGAAGCTTATTCCTACTGCCTTACCGGCGTTGACCATTTCACCTTCCGGGTCAACCTTTTTCAAGGCTTTGACAGCCTCGTTCAGTTCAACACAGCCTATTTCCGTTCCATGTAGGGCAACCATCTGTGCCCAGGGACCCTTGGCCGCAAGCTCTGCAGCTTTTACGCCAAACCTGGTGGAAAGAATACGGTCTGAAGCTGTAGGACTTCCTCCCCGCTGTAAATGTCCAAGCACCGTCACTCGAGTTTCCAACCCGGTTATTTCCGCCAAACGCTCCGCTACCACTTGCCCTATCCCACCCAGACGTACGGGATCGGTACTTTCCTTAATATATTTTGCAACTACCATTTGCCCTTCTTTCTCTGTTGCTCCCTCGGCGGCCACCACAATGCTGAAAAGTTTGCCGTCTTTTCTTCTCTCCTCAATCTTTTCCTTAATTCTATCATAAGCAAAAGGTATCTCGGGTATCAGAATTACGTCAGCTCCTCCTGCAATCCCCGCATTAAGAGCGATCCATCCTCCGTAACGTCCCATGACCTCCAACACCATTATTCTGTGGTGTGATTCTGCGGTGGTATGAAGTTTATCCAAGGCCTCGGTAGCCGTCCTAACGGCAGTATCAAAACCAAATGTCACGTCCGTAGCAAAAAGATCATTATCTATCGTCTTAGGAACGCCTACAACTTTTAGTCCCTTCTTACTCATGTCATGGGCTATACTCAAACTCCCGTCGCCACCGATTACTACCAGCACATCTACGCCCAGTTCTTGCAAGTTAGCAATGGCTTGATCTGAAACATCACGGTAAACGGTCTTTCCGTTTTCCGTAACCGGGAAACGAAAAGGATTATCCCTGTTGCTGGTTCCGAGTATTGTTCCTCCCCTATGTATAATCCCGGAAACACTTGATAAATCGAGACAAAGATACTTATTCATTATCAGTCCGTAGAATCCGTCTTTAAATCCTATCACTTCCAACCCGTACCTGTTTATAGCTGTCTTGACTACCGCACGGATTACCCCGTTCAAGCCTGGAGCATCGCCCCCACCGGTCAAAACTCCGATTCGTTTTACCTGCACCCTGTAATCACCTCCCTGCAAATTATACTTATCAGGATAACACATTTGGGTCTTCCATTAAAGACAGCATTTCCTCCCAAACCAGATCTCCGGCGTGAGGGGAACCCAAATACTCAGCCATTTCCTTCACATGCCTTCTTCTGATCGGATTGTCCCAAAAGCTTTCAATCTCGGAAACCAGCTTGCCAATCTTTTTTATCTTAACGGCTGCCCCTCGGTTGAGAAGGTAATCCGTATTACGGTCTTCTTGTCCGGGCAGTGAAGAATAAATAAACAAGGGCTTTTTCATGGCCAGAATCTCGGCGATGGTTACCCCACCGGGCTTGGATATTATAATATCTGCAGCCGCCATGATCTGTGCAACGTTATCAACAAATCCGAAAACCTTCAGACGCGGATCATCAATATCCGATAATATGCCTAATAAGCGTTTGTTTTTGCCTGCTACAACCACAACCTGAAAGTCACTGTTTTCCAGCAACTCCTTAGCAATCAACTCAATCCTCCCTAAACCAAGACCACCTCCCATTACCAAAGCAACGGGCTTGTTGGATAGGGATAAGTTTTCCCTTTCCTTATCTCGGTCTATCTTTTCACTGAACTGGAGGCGAATCGGTATCCCCGATACCTTGATTTGTTCCCCTTTTACCCCGCTTTTTTTTAACCTGTAATCCAAGTCCGGAGCAGGCAGAAAGTACCGATCTACCCCCTCATGGACCCAAAAAGCGTGGACATGAAAGTCCGTTACTACGGAAGCTAAAGGCACCTTAACATGGCCCTTGCGTTTTAACATGGCTAGAATGCCGGTGGGAAAAGCATGGGTTGCAATAATTACATGCGGTTTAAACTCATTCAAGAGGTGTTCCAGTTTCGGAGAGAGCAGTTTCGACAGTATTTGCCCCATATCAACCAGGCGCTCGCCCTCCTCCACTTGTTCATAAAGCAGGCCCCAAACCTTTGGCGTAAATCTTATCGTTTCCATATAACTGCCTTGAACAACCTTATGCAAAACCACATTGATGTACTGAAAAGTATCAACGATCCTTACTTCCGAACCTGGCACATTGTGCTTCAGTCTTTCAGACAAAGCATTGGCAACAGAATCATGTCCCGCACCGATCGAGACTGAAAAAATTAGGACTTTCACAGGCTCTATCTCTTTTTCCCTGCTTTTCACGCTTCATACTCCCTCCGCGCTTTTCTATTCCTCATCGTTTTTCTGATTACTTGGACACACTTGGACACAAATCCCCGACAGGACATATATCGCATTGCGGCTTCCTCGCTTTGCAGACAAGACGACCGTGCCATATCAGCCAATGATGAGCCTCTTTCCATTTGTGCTGAGGTATAACAAGCATCAACTGCTCTTCCACCTGCAACGGCGTTTTCCCTTCCGCCAACCCCAGCCTATTGGCAACCCGAAACACGTGGGTATCCACACCCAACGCCGGCTCGCCGAAGGCATTAGCTAGAACAACATTTGCCGTCTTGCGTCCCACCCCGGGCAATTTCATCAGTTCCTCGCGGCTTTTGGGAACCTGTCCGTCATATTCGGCCAGTAACAGCTTCACAGTCGATAAGATGTTGGCAGCCTTGGTCTTATATAGTCCGCAACCTTTGATCTCTTCAGCCAAATCTTCTTTTGACAAAAAAGCAATCTTCTTAGGTGTCGGGTATTTAGCAAAAAGTCTACCCGTAACTTTATTCACCTGATTATCCGTGCTCTGGGCCGACAGTATCGTTGCAATCAACATCTCAAAGGGATTATTGAAGTTCAGGGCCGATTCTCTCCCCTGATAAATCTCTTCAAGCTTTTCTAAGATTTTTTCTTTTTTTGCCAACAACATTCTCTGTCTCCTTTAAAAATAAAGAAGCCTTTGAAAACAGCTTCTTTTAAGTAGGTTCTTTTTCCTCTTTTATCTCTTTATACAGGCTAAATTTGTAATTGCTTCTCGCAAAATCAATGCTTTGCCATGCTCCTTAAAGAACTCCTCATCCAATGGAACCCATTCACCGTACTCCCCAAATACCGCAGCCACATCGCAATCCTTTTCCATTGCTGCTGTCAGCGCCAGATAATATTGGTCTTCATACTTATAAAGGGCGCTTCTATCCACAAAAATCGGGTCAATACGCGCACAAACCTGGATGCAATCCTCTAAATCGAAAAAGCACCATACCTGATTGAGCTCCCGCTCGTTTTCCATGTCTTCCTTTTCATCATCAAGTTGATAATTAGGTAGAAGACCGCTCAGCTGCTCATTCAAAGTAACCGGACGAATTTTCGTCATGACTATGACAAAGCTATCACCAGACAGGGGATAAGCTTCGACTATCAGCTGAGAATCATCCTCCAATTCAAAGCCACATTCGTGGTACGCCATATCCAATAAATCCTGAAACAACTCCTGTGCTTTGGGCGTAATCGGCATTAGTTCCCACTTTTTAAAATCTCTTTCCTCCAAATCTTGATTGGTGATAATTATTTGTACTTTGTCGTCATTAATCTTTTTTATTCTCATGAATACAACCCCCTCTTCGGTCTCTGAAATTGGAGGCAAATACGTATAACTAATTATATTGCATAAAAGCTTAATGTCAAGTAAATACCAAGTTTTCTTTGAAATCTTAAATCTCTTGTAGCAGAAAACCTCTGCCCTTTAGCTTTCTAGCAATATCCGCCAATTTTCCCTCATCATCAGCCTCAACCGTGTGTAGATGTACACCTCTTGTCAGTACAGCCAAAGGTTCGGCCCCGGTAGCCCTTTTTTTGCTTAAAAATTCCTGCAGATCTTCTTCATTAGTTATCATTAAAAGACCTTTTAGTTCGCCATAAAGAGGATGCTCAACAATAACATCGAGTATTTTCCCACCGGATTCCATAATCATCCTCAGTTCTTCCTCAATTTCCTCCGGTCGGTGAATTACCGCAAAGACCCTTTTAGGCCTGGCCCGCAAACAAAGAGAGTGTATATAGCCCTGGGGTGTTGCCAGTATGTCCTCGCCATTTGCCCGCAACAGGGCTACATCCTGAACGATAACCTGACGGCTGACTCCGAGTTGCTCGGCCAAATCACCGCCGGAAACGGGAGACTGCCTTTCCCTCAGTATTTTTAGCAGTTTTCCTCTTCTCCCCAGTGCATTCATACGATCCCATCCCGATTTTTAATTTGATTATCCCATTCTTTTTTCTCCCTGGCAACCCTATTTCCTTTATAACTGTTCCCTTGAAAACTCTCCTATCTTGATTATATCACTTACCACCTTTTATTAACCAGTGTATTTAAAAACGGCCAGGTTTCATCCGTTTCAAACCCTCTGCGCCAAGCCGCAAGCCCTGCCAAATTATATTTTTTTATTAACTCTACCCTCTTTTTCAACGAATATTCATCCTCCAACCACATTTTATAGACCTTGTCCCCTTCTTCCAGCTCAACGTAGTGCTGTCCGGTGGCGACATCCTCGCTAACCGTAAGTTGTCGTTGAGAGATCCATTCCCGGGCCCGCTCCATGGTCATGGTTTTTACCGTCAATTCTTTTTCGCCCGAAGGTTTCGTCTCTTCGATCCACAGTCTGGTATAAAAAGGCACACCTAGCAATAACTTCTCTGCCGGAACCTCCTTCAACATTTCCTGCAGACCCCTTTTTACCCAGGGCAAAGAAGAAACCGAACCGGCCGAAGGACTGGACGCTCCGTGCTCATCATAGCCCATTACTATCAGATAATCCGCTGCCTGGCTTAAAGCCTTCCGGTCATAACACCTGGACCAAGTTTCACTGTTGGAATGAAATGTCACGTCCACCGTCAAGGTTATCTCTTTTTCATGCAAAAGAGGCGCCAGCTCTTTAATAAACCGGACAAAGGCCTCCTTGTCCTTAAGGTACATATTTTCAAAATCTATGTTGATTCCGTCAAGAAGATAAAGATCAGCATATGTTAAAAGCTGTTTGTATACCTTTATTCTCAAGTCGGTATCATGTAAAACCTCATGGGTCATTTCAGGGTCAAAACCATTATCGAACAAGGCCCAGACCTGATCGCCCCGCCGGTGAGCCCACTCCACGAAAGCCTTGTCCGCCCTATTAATGACCAGGCCCTCCTCCCGCAGATGAAACCAGGTAGGCGACAGAACCTGCACACCTTCCAACTCTCCCAACACATCCGGTTGGGCTGTTTTTTGCCCCACATACTCCCAGGTCATCATGATCGGACTGCCTACAGGATTCCAAGGGCGATACACCTCTTGCGAAAGGTCGCCGCCTGAAATGCCGGTCAACTCTACCTTGCCTTTTTCGAGATAGCCGATTTGCAGACCCTCTGTTTCCACCCAATACCAGCCCTTTTCTTCTTTTACGATACGAACTGTCTCCTCCTTTGCGATGCTCGCCGTCCAGGTTGACCTGATACTGGGCGCAGTTCGTAGCTTGCCGGCCTTTTTCACCCTTCCCTCCAAAGCGGGTTGGGTGAGGTCGCAAAACAACACGAGACGAGTTTCCGGGTTATAGCTAACCTCCAGGTTATAAATCTCCCGTAAAGAGTCAACCGGCATGAAAACCTGCCCTTCCTCTTGCACAGCCGGGCAAGTAAAGGTATATGGTTTAAGGTTAAGCAACCCCTCATCAATGCCCAGCGGAAAATGATAAAGAGAATCCTCAGTGGTGATGATGATAACCTCATTTTCCTCATCCCACTGCAAACCCTCGTCAAATTTCTCTTGGATAAAGGCGAAAGAAATATATAACTTATCATCCTGCAAAAGTGCCGTCGCATCGGATAATTCCCCTTCATAATATAATCTTATCTCCTCCGAAGGATTAAGGGAATTATTAAAAAACCCCGGCAGATAGTAAGTAAATACGGCCAGAATCAGCACTGCGACAACCAACAGCACCATAGCGGGCAGAGGATAGCCTGCTTTTTTAATCTTTTTTACCGGAATCAAGCTCATATGCAATTAACCTCCAATACGAATGGGAAAGCCTATGCCATCAGAATACCAGCAAATATGCCTCTTGGGACAAGGTGTTTACTGGTAATTTGCCATTACCTCTTGAGCAACTCCGTCAATTCCCTCCAGGTCTCCCCTTTCTCCAAACCCCTTCTCCAGGCTGCAATTCCGGCCAAATGATACTTCTTCATGAGGGCAACACGCTTTTCGAGAGAGTACTTGTCCTCCAGCCACATTTTATAGACAGCCTCGCCCCGCTGAACCTCCGCATAATGCTGGCCTGAATCATTGTCCACCACTACCTGGGCAGCGTTGTCTTCGATCCATTTCTCCGCCTGGGGCAATGTCAAGGTGCTACGGGTCGTTTTTACCTCGCCGTTCTCGTCGGTTTCCTCCTTCCAGAGCCTGGTATACAGGGGTACTCCCAACAACAGCTTCCCAGCCGGAACATCCTCCAACATCCTCACCACTCCCCTCTCCACCCAAGGCAAAGAGGCTACCGAACCTGCCCGGGCCGTATGCTGGTCATAAGCCATCACGATGAGATAGTCAGCCACCTCGGCTAAACGCTGATGATCGTAACACCTTGACCACCTCTCACTGGTGGAGTGAAAGATGACATACAACGTGACGTTCAAGCCCTTTTCGTGCAGCAGAGGAGTTATTTCCCGCACAAACTGTACAAAAGCCTCCTTATCCTCCATATACATATACTCAAAGTCGATGTCTATGCCATCCAAGCCGTATCCTTTAGCGTATTCCAAAATCTGCTCGTAGGCTTTGATCCTTAAAGCCGCATCTGAAAGAAAATCATGGGTCAAGTCAATTTCGCAGTCGTTGAAAAATACTCCCCATACCTTTTTTCCCTGACTGTGGGCCCAATCAACATATCTTTGGGAACCCTTATCAATCACGATTCCGTTTTCCTCTAACTGAAACCAGGTCGGTGAAATCACCTGTACCCCGTCTAAATCTCCGATAGTAGCCGGATTTGCGGTGGCGCTGAAAACGTACTCCCAGGTCAAAAAAACCGGCTCTTGCAAAGTCTTCCAGGGTTTAACGGTAGCTGAGCTTTCCCCTGGTTTTTCCGCAGACACTCCTCCTTTTACGCCTGCCGGTTCAACCCGGGATTGCGGATAGTATCCCATGCTTCCGTCTTCTTTCTCTACCCATACCCATCTCTTTGCTTCATTAATTATCTTTACGACCTCACCCTTTTCGACTTCCCCTGTCCATCCTGACCATATAGTGGCCTGTGCTCGCATCCTGCCGGATTTGCCAATCGTCCCTGTCAAATATTGATCACCGGCGGCACGAACACTCACGGTATTCCTTTCCGTATTATATATGATGTCTGCCTCATACAATTCACGCAAAAGAGCGGCAGGGGCATAAACTATAGACTCACTGGCAATAATCCCATGCTCTATCACCTGCGGCTGCAAATTCAATAATCCTTCTTTGCTGCCGGGGACAAAATGATAAACCTTTTCATCCGTCGTTACAATGACCATATCGTTCTTTTCGTCCCACCAAATATTGCTGTCAAGATATTTTTTGACAAAGACCAAGGGGAAATATATTTCCCCTTCCCTGTACAGGCCTTTTTCTAAACACAATTCTCCTTGATAATAAACTTCCGGCGGGGCTGTCAGATCCGGTTGCCGATATTCCAACATTGGCTTGATAAATAAGAAGGCAATTAATGCCACCAGAAAAAGCAACAGCAAAACCGCAGCATTCGGTTTGGCTGTTGTTTTCTTTCTCCTATCTTTTCTGGAGCCATATTCTACCGCACTCATACGCCTTCTCCTTCTTCAGCGCTCGTCTCATCCAAAATATGTTCGTTATTTTATTCATTCTGTACTTACATGCCTTTGCCCTCTATTTCATATTATATTGCAGCGCCGACTTGTCGCTCTCGGTTACATCATTGACAAAGGAGAAATTGCATGACCTATTTTTATCTCTTTTTCAGCCTGGCAATAATCCTCTGCGGGGCAGAAATCTTTACCAACGGAATCGAGTGGCTGGGCAAAAAACTCAAACTTGGCGAAGGTGCTGTCGGAAGCATCCTGGCAGCGGTCGGTACAGCTCTTCCTGAAACCTTGCTCCCGGTAATTGCCATCTTTTTCGGCACCGGGAAAGGCGCAGAGCAAATCGGAATCGGTGCAATCCTGGGGGCTCCGTTTATGCTATCGACTTTGGCCATGTTTGTCACAGGTGTCACTGCCTCATTATGTATGGTTGAAGGAAAAAAGCGCGAGCATCTGCTGTGCGACCCCCAAATTATGCGCAGGGATCTTCTCTTTTTTTCCCTGGTGTACAGTGCCGCTTTACTAACAGCTTTTCTTCCCTCCCACGTTTTTAAAGTCTTTTGTGCCGTAGGCTTGGTTACCGCCTATTCAATCTATGCCTACCATACGGTAAAGGCGGGAAGGTCCTTGGAGGAAACAAGGATTCCACCGTTGTTATTCCACAAATCTGCCGGCAATCCTTCCCTGACCGTCATACTTTTACAAATTGCGACAGCATTGGGCATGGTGATTTACGGCGCCGGTCTTCTTATCACAGCCATCACAAAAATCTCAGCAGTATGGAATATCCCTGAGTTCATCCTGGCCATTGTTATTGCGCCAATTGCCACCGAGCTTCCGGAGAAGTTCAACAGCATCGTATGGATTAGAGAAGGCAAGGATACCTTGGCTTTGGGCAATATCACCGGTGCCATGGTCTTCCAAAGCTCCGTCGTACCTGCTATCGGTATTCTACTGACACCCTGGGAGTTATCACCACTGGCTCTCGCCAGCGGTGTTTTAGCCCTCATCTCCGTGCTCATCATCTACCTCAACCTGCGGCTGACAAACCGTCTTGCGCCACGCACCCTTATGAGTGTGGGTTCCCTTTATCTCATTTTTCTTGTCCTGGTATTCTATCTGGGCGGAACGATACGCTAATCGCTATTTGCGCACTACGTCATGGCAGAAGGCTGCTTATTGAAGCAGCCTTCTGCCATTGTATAATTTTTGGATGGCATTGATTGATTTATCATGCTATAATGATACTTAGTAAACTAATTATGTGTCATTAGTATACTTGGAGGGGAAAAACGTGCGGAAAAGATTACAAGAAACAGGAGTTAAATTAAAAAAAATAGGAGCCAAAAAGCTCCTATTCTTTGCTGTCCTCATCTTCATAATAGCCATAAGCGCAGTAGACTTTCTTGGGGATCATTATCAAAAAAAGAATGAATTCATCCAGGCCGCAGGAACTATCGAAGCCACTACGCTTGACCTTCAGGCTAAAATTTCCGGGACTCTGGAGGATTTCAAGATCAAGGCCGGGGAGCAGGTAAAAAAGAATCAAGTAATCGCCTCCCTTTCCAGGAACGACCTTCTTGCTCAAAAGGAAAGGGATGAACTGACAGTGATTAAAGCCGAGGCTGCGCTGTCCGACCTCCTTTATGGGGCCCGAGAGGCGGAAATTAGGGAAGTCGAAGCCAATTTGAACATTGCCAAAGCTAATTATCAGCTTGCTTATGATGATTTTCAAAGATACGAGGCCCTGCTTGAAACAGGGGCCATCTCGCTCGTGGAATATGAAAAAGCCGAAGCAGCATTGGAAATCAGGGAAAATCAGGTAGCTGCCATTGAAGCTAAACTGAGCTTAATCAACGCAGGCAGCAGGCCCGAAGTAATTAACGCCGCCGAGATAGAAGTAAAAAGAAGCACTGCTGTATTAAGGGCTACCGAGGCCATGCTCGAAGACTTAAAAATCATTTCACCGCTTAACGGAACAGTACTATCCAAGAACTACCAAGAGGGTGAATTCGTGCAAATGGGGGTTGCTGTTGCCAGCATAGCCCAAGAAGATGATCTCTGGATTAAGGTATATATCCCCACCGATGATCTGCCCCATATCAGGCTTGGTCAGCAGGTGCATTTTTCCGTGAGCGGTTACGAAGAGGATTTCTTGGGTAAAGTTGAGGAAATCGCAGACAAAGGGGAATTTACGCCCAAAACCATCCAAACCAAAAAAGAGAGAACCAATGTGGTTTTTGCAGTCAAAATCAGGATTACGGACAACGGAGGCGTGCTGAAACCGGGAATGCCTGCGGATGTCGTCTTTGAACGGAGTTGATCGAAATGATCAAAGCAAAGGGATTGAGCAAGGCTTTCGGCAAAATTTCAGCCGTTAAGGATGTCGACCTTCATGTTGAAAAACAGGATATCTTTGGCTTGGTAGGACCTGACGGTGCCGGCAAAACAACGCTGATGAGGATGGTCTGTGGTTTAATCTCCCCTGATCAAGGGCAGGTTTTTCTTTTGGGACGCAGCTTTAAGGAAATCGAACAGATTAAGGACGGTTTAGGTTACATGCCCCAGCGTTTCAGCCTTTACGGCGATTTGACGATATGGGAAAACGTACATTTTTTTGGCTCCATGTATAACCTGAGCCGTGAGGTTATAACGAAAAGGGCAGATAGCATTCTTGATATCACCAGGCTTCTGCCTTTTAAGGATAGGTTTGCCAATAATCTCTCGGGAGGGATGAAACAGAAACTGGCCCTTACCTGTGCACTTGTAACAAGGCCCTCGGTCCTTGTTCTGGATGAACCCACTTATGGGGTAGACCCGGAATCACGGAAGGAATTCTGGAAAATCCTCTATCACTTAAACAGGGAAGGTATGACCATCTTTGTTTCTACCCCCTATATGGATGAAGCCGAACTTTGCATGAAGGTTGCCTTTATCGATCAGGGAAATATCAAAGCTTTGGATTCCCCTTTAAACCTTAAAAAGAACTTTCCCTATACTGTACTTGAACTCGTTTGTAAAAATGTCGATACCGCTTCTTTAAAAGCAATTCCTGGTATCTTAGATGCCTACTTTTTCGGAGACAGGTACCATCTTATTGCCGAGAAAAGTTCAAACCACCTCCGGCTCCGGGAAGAGCTGGCTAAAACAGGTCTGCCCCGGCCTGATTTAAAAGTAATCGCTCCTTCTATGGAGGATGTTTTCGTCTCCCTGGCTGAGAAGGAGGTGGGATAAATGGAATATGCGATTGCAACGAAGGACCTTACAAAAAGGTTTGGCAATTTTACGGCTGTTGATAAACTTACTATCAGCATCAAAAAAGGAGAGATTTACGGGTTTCTTGGCCCCAACGGGGCAGGAAAATCAACTGCCATCAGGATGCTTTGCGGGCTCCTGGAGCCTTCTGCGGGGTCTGCCGTCATCCTTGGTTACGACTTACTGAAAGAGACCGAAACGATCAAGAGCAATATTGGCTACATGTCCCAAAAGTTTAGTCTTTATGATGACCTGTCGGTCCTGCAAAACCTTAATTTTTATGCGGGCATCTACAGTGTTCCCGGCCAAGAGCGCAGAAAAAGAATCCGGGAATTAATCGAGATATCCCGGCTTGCCGGAAGAGAAAATGAGTTGGTGGCAAATTTAAGTGGCGGTTGGAAACAAAGATTAGCCTTAAGCTGTGCCATTATTGCCAGACCCTCTATCGTTTTTTTGGATGAACCCACCAGCGGTGTGAGCCCAACGAGCAGAAGGGTGTTCTTCAATATTATCCAGGATCTGGCACGCTCCGGCATGACTGTTATGGTTACCACCCATTTTATGGACGAGGCAGAACGATGCAATAAAATTGCTTTTATTTCTTCCGGACGATTGCTGTCGGTGGACACACCGGAAAACCTAAAAAGAAACTCGTTGCAAGGTCATCTGGTGGAATTGGATATCCCTCACGCCCCTGAAAGGACAGAGGAATTTGAGGCTCTGCCTTATGTTAAGGATTGCAGCATTCACGGCCCCTTACTCCATATCCTGCTGGAAAAAGAGGAATATGAACGAGACCTTTATGAATATACAGGGGTCAAGGCACAAGCGATCAATCCTTCTTTGGAGGATGTCTTTGTTAGTTTGGCTAAAAGTCGAAGGGTCGGTGAAAATCATGCATAGGATCTTGGCTGTTTTGTATAAAGAATTCCTGCAGATCAAAAGGGACAGAATGACCTTGACTTTAACCTTCTTGTTTCCTTTGGTCGAGCTATTATTGTTTGGATTTGCGATCCAAACCGAGGTCAAAGACATTAAAACGGTGGTCTTCGACCAATCATTGTCTGCCGAAAGCAGAGAGTTGCTAGAGGCTTTTACGGCTTCGGGGTATTTTGAGGTCCATTACACGGTAAACAGTTACGATGAGGTTAATAAAGCAATTGACAGCGGAAAAGCCAAAGCCGGTATCATTTTTCCTCCCGACTTTGCCCAAAACACCAATCGGGGCATTCCCGCTCCTGTACAGGTCATCGTCGACGCCAGCGACAGCTTGGTATCAAACCAGGCTATCGCTGTGGCTAATTCCATCGGTCTTTTGAAATCCCAGGAAATATTAAGTAAAAAGGTGCATCTCGGGGGCCCTCTTTATGATATTAGAGTGCGTCCTTGGTACAACCCGGACGGAATCACGGCATATTACATGGTTCCGGCCATTCTCGGTATACTCGTCACCCTTTCTATGGTCATGCTGACTTCCATGGGTATCGTCAGGGAACGCGAACGGGGAACTCTGGAACAATTAATGGTAACACCTATCAAGTCTTATGAGCTTATGCTGGGCAAAATATTGCCCTATATCGTCCTGGGTTATATCCAGATTACCCTGGCGCTGATTATCGGAGTGATCGTGTTTGGAGTACCTATCAAGGGAAGCTTGCTTCAACTATATCTCCTCACCTTGTTTTTTATCACGGCCTCTTTGGGCTTAGGCATTTTGATTTCTAATATTGCCCAAACACAAATGCAAGCTATGCAACTGGCCTTTTTCATTCTCCTGCCCAGCATCTTGCTGTCAGGATTTATGTTTCCCCGGGATGCCATGCCGAAAATCATTTATTACATTGGCAACCTCATACCCCTTACCTACTACTTGGATATTATCAGGGGTATCATCCTGAAAGGGATAGGCTTCCCGTATCTTATGGGACAAGTGGCTTCATTACTGGTCTTTTCCGTGGTGCTATTAACTGTGAGTACATTGAAGTTCAAGAAAAAGATCGGCTAAAGGAGGGGTTTCTTATTAAGGACAGAATCATTAATGCCTTATTTCGGCTTGCTCCCAAAAAGGGTATCTACCACTTGTCTATGGATGAGCTGGCTGCTGAGGCAGGAATGAGCAAAAGAACCGTTTATCGCTATTTCAGAAGCAAAGACGAAATCATCGAGGCAACTGTAGAAAAACTGCTTCATCAGGCGTCAACATATGTCATAAAAACAGTAGAAGAAGCCGCAACCTCCGAAGAAGCCTTGACGAAGCTGCTGAATGCTTTCATGGATTTATCCCACAAGTATATTACCTATCAGTTGATGGAGGATATGAGTTCCCACTATCCCCACATTTGGAGAAAGATCGATGAATTCAGGGCCAAAAATGCGGTCTTGATAGTAAAGAGCATGTACAAAAAGGGCGCAGGAAAAGAATTCCGGGAGATAAACCCGCTGATAGCTGCGGAAGTGGTAAAGACGTCTATCCAGGCGGTTCTAAATCCCGACTTCATCCTGCAAAACAATTTAACTTCTGAAGAAACTATTAAGCAGCTTCTTGCTATTTTTAAAAACGGCTTTTTGAAATGAATAAAGTTAATTGTTCCGGTGCCACTCTGTTTTTTGCAAGGTAAGTGAAGCTGGATTGCAGCCGCACTTCATCGTGCGAAATAAGCGCATATTCCCATAGCTTGCCGCTGCGGCAGGTTCGCTACCCTTGCCAATCCATGTGAGTTCAAGTTTTGCATGATGTGTATCCTCCTTATTCGTCCAGCATCAGCTCGGTGCTGCCCATGTAATCAAGAATTTTATCCTTTTTCTTTAAGCCCTTTTTTTGCATGTATATCAGAAACAGTCATGCCGCCATAAAGCCCCATATATCCGGCATTTTGAAATATAGCGAATTCCTCGTCAGTAATCACGCCCGCATTGTGCGCCGCTTCAGCAAGAAGTTGATTCCACTGCTTGATATTACCGCGAACAACCAAGCGTTTGTTATTTTCATCAAGCTGATTAAAAGCATCCTGGACCTCCTGCCGACAAGTCTGTATAGCAAAATAGGTCTGACCCAGCGCAATAATTTCTTTTCGCGGATCACCGTTTTGAACTATTAAGTAACACGCATAGCGCGTGAGCTCATAATCTTTCACTTTTCTTTGCGTTAAACTTCCTATCCCGACCATTTTGCTGACTTCAGCAAAATGGTCGTTGACCTCAAATCCGCTGTTTTTACAGGCAAGAATTGCTCGGGCAATTACCTTTTGAAAGTTTCTCCACTGAACATATTCCAACACTTCAGCAAGCTCACGAGCATGCCAAAACTCAGTTCCGTTTTCCCGAACATGCTTGATGCTTTCAAAAGTTTTATATTCCTCGGCATTCAGGTTCGACATTTTTATACCTCCGTGTCTCAAACAACCTCAAAAGAGATCTTCATAATGTATCATCCTCTGTGATGACAGAATAAATAAGGTGTCCTTCATTTTCAAAGCCGGTATATATCAGCTTGTCCAGCGAGAGTGTACCCTTTAAAGTGGGCGGCAACTTCTTCATCATAATTTTCGAGGATTGACTGCGGGCGTTTGAGCAGTAATCGTTCTGCAAAAAATCTTATTTGATGTGGTGTATAAAAATCCATAAATATCCCCATCCCCAATTTATCGTTTCACCTCATCTCTCATTTCCATAATATCGGCTATGTCACAATTCAAGGCCTTGCATACTTTCGCAAATGTTTCAGTATTTACATTTTCATTTTTGCCAAGTTTCGTTATTGAAGCAGAACTGATATCTGCAAGTTTTTGCAGGTCTTTTTTTCAGTGCCTTGTCTATAAGGAGTTTCCAGAGTTTTTTGTAACTGATCGCCATTTTGTCCACCTCGCCTGGTTAATAGCACAAATAAGCAGCATTATTATAACAATAAAAACAAGAAAAACACGAGCGAACACAGGATTAGTTTAATCGATATATTGATTTTCTCTAAAATAGCAGACGACACTTTGAATTGTATCCGAAAGAACTACGAACAGATGCTTTTCGACGCCTTCTCTGTCTTTTGTGAGCTTTTAGGCAGACTTGTGAACTTCTTCGAACCTTTCCACTTCTTGCCTTATTGTAAAAACAACAAGGTCCCTATTCCAAAATCCCCGCGTACCGGCATGTGATATTAATTAAAGCTACCAACACTTTTCTATGGATGAACTGGCTGCTGATGTTAATGCTGAAGCAGAAATGAGCAAAAGAACAGTTTATCGCTATTTCAGAAGCAAAGACGAAATCATCGAGGCAACTGTAGAAAAACTGCTTCATCAGGCGTCAACATATGTCATAAAAACAGTAGAAGAAGCCGAAACCTCCGAAGAAGCCTTGACGAAGCTGCTGAATGCTTTCTTGGATTTATCCCACAAGTATATTACCTATCAGTTAATGGAGGATATGAGTTCTCACTATCCCCACATTTGGAGAAAAATTGATGAATTCAGGGCCAAAAATGCGGTCTTGATAGTAAAGAGCATGTACAAAAAGGGCGCAGGAAAAGAATTCCGGGAGATAAACCCGCTGATAGCTGTGGAGGAGCAGATGGAGCTCAGTACACTATGTCAGGTGATGTTAGTATGCTCGGTTACAACTATACTTCATCTACCAATTCTCTTTGGATACAATTGTACAAAGAGGTTCCTGGTCTAAATACAAGAATTTCTGAGTCTCAAATGGCTGTTGGCGGCACTGCTTCATGGGCACCTAATGTTGAAAGCGGCACTTACTATGTGCATCTTGATCCAAGCGGTCCTCTTCGCACAGGTTGTAATGGATACGGAAAGGCTGAGAATTAATTGTTAAATCAAATCTTGTTTTGTTTAACCGTTAAATAGTATTACATGATATCCCATAGAATAGAGGGGCATCATGATAGTCCCTCTATTCTTTTAAGTTGCGCGTAAAATTCAGGGGTATTAAAAACGGGGAGATTAGGATATGAAAAAGATTATTGACTCGTACAAAATTGAATTAAGACTGTTAACTCGTTATTATGGAAGCTGTTTTTTTTTATTGTTGTCTCTTTTTGTTATTTTTTACCACTTTATAATCAGGCTTCAAAGGTCTAATCCGGGAGGAGCCTTGATTTCAACAGCCTTTATAATTCAGGGTGGGATGTTCGCTTGTATGATTTTAGGTGTTTATCTTGTACAAAAAGAAGCATTTTATTGGTGTGACGAAGTGTTTGATGTGCTGCCTAACGGACAGAGTTCAAAAATAATTGCTAAATGCCTTACTTTAATATCTATAATACTTGCTTTCACCTGCATATCTTTAATTGAAATATATGTAATATTTTGGTGTAAAGATGTTCCTTTTATTTTCTATTGGAAGTCAATCTCCTATCTTTTTTTATACTGGGCAATCCCTTTTATTATATCAGGGCTTCTAGGAATGATCTTGGGATTGTATATGAAATCAAATTTGATATATCCTGTACTAGTTTTAATCTGGTTATTTATTGGTCCTCTTAATATGGCTGTTTTTAAACCTCTTATGGGTATATTACGGGTTAATTTAAACTCTATTGCTAATTTTTTGAATCTTGGACAAACTAATCCCCATCTATCGTATGATCCTGTTTATGGTTTACAATTAGAAATCGGCAGATGGTTACAGAAGGGCTTATGGTTGTTAAACGTTGTGGTGTTATTTTTAATATCGCTTTTAAAATCTTTCAATTTCAAATCTACTAAAACACTCGCTATTGTTATAATCTTTTTGTTAACTCTAAATATACCCTTGATTAACTCATTTGCTAAAGAAGACCAAGTAATAACAACAAAATATGAATATAATGCAGTGGGTGTTTATGATATGTGTTACTATACTGCCAATAAACAGACCGCATTTCAAAACAACGAACCATTTATTATCGAATCGTACGAAATCGATTTAGAGTCATTTCGTAATCTTAAAGCTAAGGTCATCATGGAAATAAAGCCGCTCCAAGAAACCGAAAAAATGGTATTTACTCTTTACCATGATCTACGAGTAAAAGGTGTTTTTGATGAAAGCGGTACCCTATTATCATATGAGCAAAAGGGAGATCAAGTTTTGGTATCATTCCCAAAAATCTTAAACAAAAATGTTCTTAAGAAAATAGTTTTTGATTATGAAGGCACGAGTTCTCCTTATTTTTATGCTAATGAACAAGCTGTTATGCTCCCCGCTTATTTCCCCTGGATTCCTGTTGCAGGTTCTTACCAAGCTATGAAAGCCGAAAACTCATACCTGCTGCGAAAACCTTTAATTTCTCAAACACCTGCCAAATATACACTCAAGTACTCAGGGCCTAGACCTTTATTTACCAATCTTTCCAGAGAAGGTGAGAATTTATGGAGCGGAAAAACATCATCCGGAATAACACTTGCTGCAGGAATGCTCACAGAAACGAAAATAGGAGAGATAAATATAGTTTATCCGATATCTCTTAACAAAATGATTGAAGGAATACCAGGTTTTCTTGAAAACATAAAACCGGTAGTAGAAAATATTAAAACCGATTTAGCCCTTAAAAACACTTTAAAATATTCAAAACTGCTTTTTCTTTCGATACCTACAGAATCAAGTTTAGTTTCCTCAACTATATGGAATTTAGATGACCATTTAATTATAGGAATAAACCAACAATATAATGATGGCGATCTTCTAAATAACAGAAGATCCCTTGTTCCATCAGTATTGACTTCTTTAACCAGAACTAACAACATGACTGAACAAAATGAGAGAATAAAAGCCTCCTTTATAGCTGGTTATGCATACTGGTATAGCATGAACTACGATCAAACATCTTATGAAGAATCAAAAACAATCCTGGATTCCATGATAGATAGCTACAATCATTTTCGTACTATTGTAGATAATTATCATGAGCTTGAATTTGCAAGGGAAGAAATTGTATTAAACCAAATTAAAGCGTTTATCGATGAAAATAAATCAGACCACGAAATTTTGCAATCGTTTTTCCGTAATTGGTTAAGCACTTTAGACAGTGATAAAATTATGGATTTTGAGAATGTTACCGAATTAATCAGCATTGAAAAAGGGGATAGATAAAATGCTTGAAATTAAAAACATATCCAAATGCTATGGCAAATTTCCTGCGCTGACAGATGTTTCGCTTGAAATTTCTCCCGGTATGTTTGGATTATTAGGCCCTAACGGAGCCGGGAAAACCACTCTGATGCGAATCATAACAACCCTCCTGACACCCACGGCAGGTGAAATAAGCATGGGTAACATCAACTGGAAAAAAGCTCATTTAGTACGGAATATGATCGGTTATCTTCCGCAAAAATTCTCTTTATACAAAAACATCACGGTCAAAGAAGTTTTGCATCATATTGCTGTATTAAGAGGCTTTTACGATCAACGGGAAAAAATGGTTGTAGATGTTCTGGAGAAAGTAAATTTATTAGAGCAAAAGGATAAGAAAATCAAAGAACTCTCCGGCGGTATGATTCGTCGTGTGGGTATAGCACAGGCAATTTTAGGTGATCCTCAAATTATTGTTGTAGACGAACCCACTGCCGGACTAGACCCAGCGGAACGGATTAGATTTAGAAGATTATTACATTATCTCAGCAAAGAATCTATTGTGATTATTTCTACCCATATTGTTGAAGACATTGCAGCGACTTGCGAACAAGCTGCAATTCTTCATAAAGGAAAAATACTTAAGAAAGATGATTTGAAATCTTTATCTGATATGGCAAAAGGTAAGGTTTGGAGTATGACCTTGTCAACTGATGAATATTTCAACATATCAAAAGAATGGAATGTCATTTCCAGTCAACATCTTGGGGATAAGTATAATCTTCGCATTATATCGGAAACGCCGCCAAATGGTGCCGTTTCTGCAACGCCTACTTTAGAGGATGCTTATCTGTATTTAATGGGGTGTGTTTCAGAATGAAAAAGAAATTAGATGTTTTTTACGATTTTAAGGTAATGGGATTTAATGCACATCTTCCTTTCTTAATATCGCTATTACTTATTCTCTATAGCTGTCTGAGGAAAGATGCTTTAAATCATATTATACCGGCCCTTGAACTAACTTTTCCTGTTTTCGCTGCTTGGTGGAGCATCTTTTTATACCAATACATTTTAGAAGAACCCGGAAGCGAAACGGTGTTCAGTTATCCAACCAGCCGCTTGCAATTAGGGTTTCTGAGGGCATTCGTCTTTTTCATTTTCTATCTTTTTTTGTTGCTAGCGATATTACTAATAATAGACCAGTTATGTGTTGCGCGTATTTTTCTCCCTCTAGCAGTGCAACTGGGATCTGAAGTATTTTTTTTCGCCGGTTTAGGTTTTTGGGCTATAACAATGACTGCAAACTCCGGTTGGTCTTTAGTCATACTCGTTATTTATTCAAGCACACAAATACTTACCAGGGGAGTGCTATTTCCAATAATAAATGTTTTCTCATTTAATACAAACTTATTAAACGCCTCCGAATTATGGTTTTCATCCGTACATTCCTTTTCTCTGGGCGTAATCTTATGGATTTGGGCTCAGATTAGTTTTGGCAGATTCCATAAATACCATTAAAGTTAGTTTTCTTTGCGGAAACTCATAAAAACAGGGAGAGCTTTGCCGCCCTCCCTGTTTTTTACCTTACTCTAAAATTCCTGCATACCGGCTGGTAATATTAATCAACTCTACCAAAGCCTTCACGGCAACCCTGGTCCTATCGGGAATCAACATCCCGTTTTCGTCTGTAGTGGCAAGACCTGTGGAGATATAGATGTTGCCGTCGTATGCCACGGTAGGAATGACTCCCATCGCCGACATCCCTGACTGGAAGATGTTCGTGCCGGAATACATATCCTCAATCGAGAAAATCGGTACACCCATCTTTCCGTTCTTCCATGTTTTCTCGTAGTTGATTTCTACCGCCGTGGAGTTATAGGATTTATTGACAATAAAACCATCTCTGATTTGCGGATCAAGACCCTTGATTTCATCCACAACTATATCGTAGAGATCATCAACCGGCTTGGTGTACATTTCAGGCTTGTCTTTCAGGGCTTTGAGAGCAGCCAAAGCGCCGACTAAGGCTTCTTTGCCGGGGTCATTCGTGACGTAAGCGGCCTTCCCGTAAGAAGCAGTAGTACCCCAGCGATCACCGTGCATACCAAGAGCACGCCTAATCGGTACCATAACTTCCTCTTTACCGATAATAAGACCGCATAAAGGTGAACCGGTTGCCTTATCCATGCTGTAAATGATCACATCACAGCCGTTTTTAACAGGGTTGGTTCCAACAAACGGCAGTCCCCAAGCATTGTCTATCACATAGGGCACATTATATTTCTGCGCAAGTTCCGCAACGACCTTCTGCAAAACAGGCGTGCCTTCTTTATCCTTGATGCCATAGCCATACCCCGGAGTCTCGTAACCTAAACTAGTGAAGCCGGTAAGCATTTGGGCATGGCGTTCAGCCAATTCGGCAATGCTCTTTTGAGAGGCTTGGGGATCTACCTCTGTTAACAGGGGTACCGGATGATACTTAATCCCGTGAACATCATACTTTGCTCCGGCCAGGGGGGCAAAAATCGTATCAAGGTTGTTCTGTCTCTTCCCGTAAAAACCTAATTCACCGGCTGTTGAACCGCGATCTGCCAAGATGTCTTTGTAGCGTGCCGGAAAGGGCCGCCCATATCCTGCCTGGTGATGGATATGCTTCTCATACAAGGCAATATAACGAGAACGATAGTTATCACCGCGACCCATAGCGGGGGGTGTAAAGAGGGCATCAAATGAAACCCACAAACCTGCCTCGCAGGTATTGACCGGTGCTACATCCCAGTCATCTCCGTAAACCTCTTTGACAATATCCCTCATTTGATCGACATACACTGCTAAAGGCACGACCTTTTTGGCTTCCTTCTCCCCGGCTTCCAAAATATCGTTCCTAAGAGGCGCCGGGCAACCGGAAATAGCCCCTGTTAATCCGAATTTCCCTTTGATATCCGCAGGAACGCCAATTTTCTCCGCTGCCTTGCTTGCCTCGGCATAAATGTTAGGGATATTGTCCCTAAGATGTTTGTACATTTGGTACTTGAACTTAAATTTTGCCATTTTTAAACAACTCCTTTTTTTTTATTTGATATATTTGCAAGGGTGAAAATCACCCCAATTACAACATCATCACCGTTTTCCTTCCGCTCCTGCCCGGATAAGCGCCTTCAGCCACGCTGCCAAGTAATCCCTCATAAAGAGCAGCAACAAAATCGCCTCTCTCCGCTACCGTTTCCAGCACTTCCTCTATCCCTTTTTCCAAGCGTTCGGCCCAAACTTGCGCATTTTCGGTGGGGGCAATACTTGACAGCCCGAAGAAACGGAAGGCTTCTTGCAGGGCTTTTAAGGTATCGATACGGGACGGCACTGCTATCGGCCCACCTGAATAGGCCTCATCGGAGGAAGCGATAGAGATGGCTTCAACTCCTAAACTGGCGGCAAGGGCCCCGTGCAATGCTGTGGACAGTGATGACTGCACCCTATCCTCCGTTTGTGTCAAAAACCCGATGGGAGCTCCCGGCCAAATCGGAGCCCTGATTATACTGCGCAAAGCCATGATTTTCGCCGCATTGAAATCAACGTAATTATCATCCATATCGCCTGATACCATAACCTCCGGAGAATAACAGAACAACGGCTGCAGTATAGGTCTGCCACCCAAGCGCAAGCCGAGATGCGCTGTAATCAGCATACCTGCAAAAGCCTTATAGGCAGGAACCCCACACAGTTCCTCATTTGTCACCACATCAAAGGGAAGTCCGTACTCAACCGCGTAACGAATAGCTTGCATAGCATCCATAGTCAGCCTGGCCGGGTCTGTTCCCCCGCCAAGGGAACCATAGGCAATATTGATTTTAGTCAGATCCGCTCCCATCGCCCCTGCCAAGAGTACTGTTTCCGGCGTGTTTAAACCCCTATGAGCCCTTACCTGCCATATCGTATGAGGACTTAAAGAACTCTTGATACCCATTAAGTTCTCAGGGGTAATAATGGAACCGTCCTCTTCATGGGTTATGTATCCCTCCAGAAAACCTTCGGTGCGAGCCCCCCAGGACGGATCAAAATGCACTACCCCGTCGGCACCCCATGCTTCTCCGGCTTTGATGTGCGCAATATCCATAAAGGGACAACCTGTGCCATACTGGATGAATACTACCGGTTTTTCCCTGCTGTGTTGAATTACCTGCAGCGTCATACGCTTATTGGTCTCCTCAACATATCTCTCTAATTTCCTCAGTTCTTCCTTGCTCAACAGACGCGTTTTTGGCAATACCGTTCCTTCAAGATAGAATTCCTTGACCTTGGCATCACACCACCGCAAGTATTCCTGCAACAGGTGTGTCCTGTCCTTACCCTGAGGAAGTTCCAATAATCCTTTTCTTACCTCGGCCCTCTTTATCCCTGGGGTAGTTTTGTTCTGTCCCCAACCGACAATCGAGGTCACGATATGATCCAACATCTTTTCAATATTTTTATTACTATAGGCATAATCAAACCCTTTGGTAATATCCCTTTTTATCTTCCCCGCTCCTCTTATCTCCGGCTCATATTTCCTGTTTTCCAGAAAAGCGATAACCTCCTCCGGCTTCGTCCCCGGGCCAAAGCCGGCATCGTAGCCCAACTCTTGCGCTAATTCGGGGCGAATACTCATACCCCCTATAGCCAGCTTTACATTCTCGCGAATCCCTACCGCTTCCGCCATGTCCACGAACCGTGCTAAAAGCTCGGCAACACCATAACCTAAAGTACGGCTGACTAAGATGGCACGGACCTTCTCCTCCATTGCTACCTTGAGAATTTCCTCCGAAGAATAGTCGGGGGGTAGAAGAATTGTTTGGTAGCCCGCTTCATCCAGGGATCGTTTTATAATTTTCAAGCCTATATCATGCACCGGATCCAACGGTGCCAATAAGACTTTAGCCTTTTTACTCATCATCTGTCCCTCCCTCCAGCCAGCCATAGCGGTCACCGGCCCTGTGAATATATCCTCGGGCCCTTACCCTTGCACCCGGTCCTTCATGTTCAATAAAAACAATATCCGCGTCTTTCAGTCCGAACCCCTTCATTAGCTGCATTGCCAATACCCTGCCCTCTTTTTCGTCTTTGCAGGCGAAAAACGTTTCGATATCCACGGCATCAAGAACTCTCTCGAACCATTCTCCCATCTCCATACCCTCCCATCTTGCAACTCATCATTGATGAGTATATTGTAGGTAAAAAAATATAGCTCTGCCCGAAGTACCTTACTACCCCTGGTTCTCCACCTTATTCCAATACTTCTTAACATCCCTGATTAGGTTCTCTATATGATCGGTCATGGCTTTTTCTGCCGCGTCAGAGTTATGGTCGGCCACAGCCTCGATAATATTGGCGTGATCCAAAGATACTACGCTGTGCACCTCTTTCCTGATGTACTCCAATACCGGGGCCAGCTGTCCGTCCTGCCTAATCAGCTCCATAGCACCTTCCAGAACCTTGTTGCGGGCAGCCCTGGCTAAAACACGGTGGAAAGCAACATCCTGCTCCGCCGCTCCGCCTCTTTGGTGTTCAACCCGTTGCTGCTGCAAGCGTTGGATATAGCGAAGCTCTTTGATTTCGTCTTCTGTCGCCTTCTCCGCTGCCAAGCGGGCGATTTCCCGTTCAATAGCGCGACGTGCAACCAGTACGTCAATCAGCTCCTCAGCCGTCTTCGTCTCCAGTACCCGGAAAAACTCAAGACCCTGGTCCGTACGTTGTTTCTTCTCTTCAAGTTCTTTCAGCTTAGCCGAACCTTGAGCCGATAATACTCTACCCTGGTAACCCACTTTAGTGGTATAACCTTGGGTATCATACTGGGCTAATAACCTTCCGGCAGTTGCCTCGCTCAAGTCCCATCCGTAATTCTTTAATTCACGGCTGAGATAGCCGGAACCGACAGGAGACTCGCTCTGACTTACAATAAGCAAAATCAAATATTCCTGTCTTTCCCTATCTGCTAACATCTGTTTCTCCCTTAATACCTTTTTGCGAATCTCACTATTTATATTCTATCTTATTTTTCAAAAATAATCTAGCCCCACTATTCAAACAATTTCACCCCTGTTCTTTCTACTATCATTTCAATGAACTCCCGTGTTTCAGTCCCTATCTTACGTATGTTCTGCAAATAAACGAGATTTAAAAAATCCTCCTCGAGGGAAGCAGGTACGTATAGAAATGGTTTTTCTCCCAAATCACGAAGTTCAGCCGCAACATATTTCATCCTTTGCCCACCGATAAGATGAACATTTTCCTGGCTTGCCGCCCTTCTTTTTTCTAAAGCCTTTACCACGCTGCCGGGAAGCATGTTTAATGTGATAAATTTAAGGTAAGCTACCTCATTTAAAATCACATTTCCGAAATATGTGTTGCCGGAGCAAATAAGAACAATAAAATTATAGTCTTTTTCAAATATAGTGGCCCTCATGATTTCATCAATAAAGGGTTTCCAATTCCTCTTCAGCTCTTTTAAAGGCAAACTGTCTTCTCTAACTCCGTCCGGCAACAGATACAGATTGGCAGGCAGGTCCGCAATACTGTAATCTCCGCCGTGTTGCAGACCGTATTCATGAATATCATCGATATTGAATAAGTAATTTTTAAGTAATTTATTGTTTTTTTGCGAATATAAAGCCAGTGCATGTCTAATGTTACGAGGAAAATGTGCTATCGACAAGCATGAAGCCAACTGTGGCGTCGGAGTCACCGCTTCCAGCAGTGCAACCTTAAAGCCCGCCTGGGCCAGTCTGATGGCAGTCATAAGAGCTATACCCTGATTAAGAAGCAAATCATCCTCGGACCAAAAAGCAATAATATTTGATTTTACATAGTATGGCTTATAGGTTTGTTTGAATCTGCTGTGGAAGCCAAAAAAGCTTCTCTTTCTCTGCCCCCTTGGGTCGGTCTGCTCCTGTCGTCTTACTAGGTACTCTTCGGCATTCTCTAAAGTTCTTTCTGTTAATAAAAACTCTCTGATATCCTTTTCGTCAAAATCATCATAAAACCAGAAATCATAAACTCGGGTTTTAAGAAGTCCTACGATCAAGGCGTCATCTTGAACTTTGTCTGTGGGTAACAACAAAATAATCCGACTCTGCTGCCGCTGCTTTTTTATTTCTCTCAACCCTCTCAGCAGCGCTTTTCTGGTGCCATCTTCTGCCCCTAAGACGCTAGAAAAATATTCACCGCCATTGACCACAAATAAATCCGGTGCTGCCCCTCCGCTTTCTTTAGCCCACAGGCAAGCCTCTTTAAAAGTCGGACTCTTCCCCGTAATCACACAGTATTTTTTTATTTCGTCAATGATTTCCCCAGTATTTTCCCAGCAGATAAGATGGGCTCTTAAAAAGTCCTCCAAAGACTCTTCCCCCTTTAAACAAACCTATCTCTTCGGTAATTTAAAACCGTCCTAGAAACTGGACAATCAAAACAAGCGCTCCCATACCCCAGACATATATGGCAAACCCTTTTAAGGATCCGCGCCTAATAATGTTGAGCATCCATCTAACGGCTATATACCCTGTCACAGCCGCAGCTAATGTCCCTGCAACCAGGGGAACCGTCCCTATGGCCTCCACCTTGCCATTCAGCACATCAACTCCCTGCAAGACAACAGCTCCCAAAATCGCCGGCAAGGAAAGTAAAAAGGAAAAGCGCGCAGCCGTATCCCTATCGATACCCCGAAAGAAAGATCCCCCAATAGTTAGTCCCGAACGCGATACCGCCGGAAATATGGCAATTCCCTGCAGTGTACCGACAATTAGCGAATCTTTGAAGGTGATTTCCTCAATATCCTTTGTCCCAAAGCTTTTAGCACGATCTGCCAACCAAAGAACCAACCCGGTAAACAAAAAGCCCCAACCAGCACTTACACCGCTTACCGCCAGCTCTTCGAAATAGTCCTTAAAAACTACCCCAATTATCCCTGTAGGAATCGTCCCCACAATTATTAATAGTGTCAAATGACTGAACGGACGTCTGATCATACCCAAGATATCCCTCCAAAACACGGCAACAACCGCCAAAAGTGTTCCAAAGTGCAGCATGGTATCTAAAAACAAGCCAGCCTCGGACAAATCTAGCACTTTTCTAAAAACTAGCAAATGCCCGCTGCTGCTGACAGGTAAAAATTCTGTTAAGCCCTGAATAATCCCGAGTATCACCGCTTTGATCGTATCACTCATCAATTTTTCCTCCGTTAGTCTTTGTGCAAATTTTCTAGAACATGGACATTATAACAGAATAATCCTTTTTCGACTAGCCCTTTCTAACAACCAAGCTCTCTCATCTCCTCACCAAATCACGACTGTTTGAGCACAATATGAGCACAATAGAAGTAAAAAACATAGCTTTATTTTCTAATTCTGATACAATAGGGTTATCAAATCCAGTTATGGAGGCTCTACCCTTGTCCTTCAAACCATTATTTGCCTTTATAATTATAGTGTTGCTTCTATATGCCTTATTTACCGTAGGGCTTCCTTTCTTATTGGCTCTTTTGCTTGCTTTACTGTTGGAGCCTGTTATAGGTTTAATAAGCAATAAAATAAAAATAAAGAGGGGTTTCATATCCCTTTTTGTCTGCACAATATTTACCGTTTTGATTCTGATACTCGGCTATATACTGGTATCCAAAATCATAACTGAGGCCATAGGTCTTTCAAACACGCTGCTATCTTTTACCCGGGAAATAAATGGCGGCATCGGACAATTAGGGGCCCGCTACCAACACCTTTTGGATTCACTACCCTTCGACTACTATTTCAGTCTACAATCCTTTACCAACAGCATCCTGGAATCCCTACAGTTTTTCCTGAGAGAATCCGTCTCACTAGCCTTCAGTATGGCAAAACAAATTCCTAACCTTTTCATTCAGGTTCTCATCACTTTTATCGCCATGTTTCTTATCAGTCTCCATCTGCCTAAGGCCAGGGATTCGTTTCTGAGCTTTTTCGAACCGGAGGTTCATTTCCGTGTCAATACTGTTATTCAAGACCTGAATTACGCGGTTTTTGGTTTTTTAAGAGCACAGATCGTTATCTCCGCCCTTGAATTTTTCTTTGTACTCGCCGGTTTTTTGCTTTTGGATGTGAGGTTTCCTTCATTACTGGCGCTAATTGTCACCTTTGTCGACCTCTTGCCCATTCTGGGAACAGGTGCCGTGATGATTCCCATGTCGATCTTCTATGGCTTAACAGGCAACTTATTCTTATGCATCGGTGTTTTTCTTCACTATGTCATCATCATGGTCTTCAGACGAATCATTGATCCCAAAATATTAGGCGACGCCATGGGGATCAGTGCTTTGTCTACGCTCATTAGTATGTACATCGGCTTGAAGCTGGCAGGTGTTATCGGACTCTTCCTCGGACCAACAGTAGTCATACTCTTCAATGCCCTCCAAAAAGTCGGGATATTGAATATAAAAATCAAGTTCTAGTATTATACCGGATACAGTTCTACCTCTCCCCTTGCGGCCAATTTATCACCCATAATAGCAACTACACCGATAATACCGGGAACAGCGAGGGCAAAATCAACAGCCCCTTCCAGATCATGTTGCGTTTTGATACGATTGCAAGCAGAGGTTGCTACGGCATCGGCTAAAACAGCCGATGGTGATAAAACAACAACTGCATCAGCCCTTCCGAAGCTTAAACTGTGCCCGACTGTCCCAGATGAGGTACAAATGCCTAACGGTGTTTGTGCATTTTTTATTTCCATTCCAATACGACAGGAAAAAGGAGAATCACCGGCAAAAATACCTATCTTTCTATCTTTATCGGATTTCAACCAGATATCCCCGCCATTTTCCACAATAACATCCCCGGAGTAATCAAGCAAAAAAAGCCCTACAACCTCTGCCAGTGCCCCGGCGACGGCAGCCATCGGGCCTACTCCTGCTTGTAAGGCTCTTATACACATCTTTGCAACCAGCTCTGGAGCATCCTCCAGAGGATTATGAGGTTGCAGTGTCTTGGCAAAAACGGGATCCCGTTTTATATATTCTTTTAATTCCTCCCGCCTGTCCTGCACATAGCCCCTTGCTTTCTCATAAAGTTCAGAAGTTAATACTCCTTTCGTAACAGCGATATCAAGATCTGTCTCCTCAACCACAAGCCGGAAATGCTCAAGATCGTCTTGTTTATGCAGATTACGATAGGTACGTTCCTCATATTTCACTTATACCTTGACCTCCATGGCTTTTACGGGACATATTTTTACACACATCAAGCAAAGGACACACTCATCTTCGTTAAATCTTACCTCCATGGAAGATCTGTCTATAAAGAGTGCCTTCGTAGGGCAATGAACCGTACAAGCACCACAGTGTGTACATTTCTCCTCATTCCTGACAACCTCTGTTGTCAGAGGGTGAACGGATATTCCCTGCTCCCGTAAATAAGCAATACCTTCTGCGTATCTTTCACCCGTAAGTTCCAGCACCATAGTTCCTTCTTTATGCGGATTGATGGAAGCCTTAACAATATTAATAATCAGATCATAGTCCTTTGCCAGGTGGTAAATGACCGGTTTATCCGCCTTCTCTGCCCCAAAACGCAGTACAATCTTTTCCGGTGCCATGGACTCATCTCCCTTCTTTATTATTTATCCCGTATCTTAAGGGCTTTCCCGGCCAGACCGGCTCCTGGGCCTGGCAGCAACTGGCTTGGTTCCCCCAACAAGAATTCGCCCTTTTGTATCCAAGTCTTCAAAATCCCCGCAATCTCTCGGGCACGAGGATAACTGCTGACAGGTGCCGTCGGTACGCTTTTGCCCATCACAGTTATTTCGCCCTTCTTCAGCTGTGCATAGCTGACATAAGCTATATCCTCCGGATTCCCTTCCGGATAAGCAATACCATAATCGACAACCGGCGCATAGAGTTCTTCATCGGTTTTGGCTGCGTACTCCAATACCTCTTCATCCAAGATTGGAATCGGCAAACCCAAGCCCACGGTCAAGGACGCACCGTATCCTCTAATGCTGGCACCAACCAGCCAGTGGGAACTCATTTGCTTCAAATCCCCTACTACAGAGAGTGTACCTCCCGTCCCGCAAAGGACTTCTTTATTTTTATCCCTGATAAAGCCCGGAAAATGCTGGGTTCCGTTCCAAGCCACATAACCTATGCCCCCACCCAAAAAGATACGGGTACCAATGCCAATGGTACGAAAATGGGGATCTTTCAGCAACGGACTCAATTGTCCGGAAGTTGAATAATGAGCATTGCCAAGATGCGGCCTTAAGGTGCCCAGATAAGTATGAACAGTTCTGTCCCCGGCATTGACCGCACAGTTGTAATTCTGATAACAATTACGCGGGTTAAACAGCGTGGCTTCATTAATACTATCTAAATTAATCAGGGTATCCAGGCTTTTTCTGGGATAACAGTCCGTTCCGTAACTGACGGCCCTTAAGCGGACATCCCTGCCTGCTACCAGATCTTCAATAACATGACCGCCCCCATAACGAAATTCTCCCGGGTAATTATTGTTTTTCGGATCACCTTCCGGCAGCTCCGTCGCTCCCAAAAAGGCGTCGACTGCAGCAATACCTGCGTACGCCGGTACTTCGTTCAACCACACCTTACTCATTCTCATCCGTGGTTTCGTATGTCCAAAATTCAAGAATACACCTGATGAGCACATCGCCCCGAAAGTTCCGGTCGTTACCACATCTACTTCCCGTGCCGCCTGAGTAACACCTTTTTCTCTGACCTTTTCAATGACTTCCTCAGCAGTTAAAACAACAGCTTTCCCCGCCTTAATGCGAGCATTGATGTCCTGGTATGTACGTTCTACACCCATATACTCCCTACCTCCTTGATGCTGTGCTCTTTCTCCCCGTTTAAGGTCTTAATATGAATTTAAGAAGGCCTCTTCTTTAGGAAGAGGCCCGTTTTTCGATGCTGACGGGTCTCTTATCTTTCAGGATGCAACACTCCTGCAGGATTTAGCACCAATCCGCAACAATTGCGAACGGTTGCCGGGCTTCATCGGGCCAGTCCCTCCACCTCTCTTTATAAGAGCACACACAATTTAATTGTAATTATGAATATTAGTTTAGCAGTGCAATCATTACCTGTCAATATTTTTCTCAGCAACTGTGTTCATTCTGTGATAATGTCGCCTTGGTTAAACTAGAGTAAAATGTTATTATAAACGCAAAGGAAGTGATAGTATGATTCCCCTTCGTGACAGCACTCGTTCCCACAAACCACCTATACTTACCGTGCTAATTATCATCTTGAATCTTTACATATTCCTGCGACAAATCTTCCTCGACCCAAATCAGCTGACACACTTTATTAACAGCTATGCTTTTATTCCGGCTCACCTGGCGGAAAACATCCGTGACTATTCTTTACCCGGCCTTTTCCATCCCCAACTGGTGACGTCCTTTTTTCTGCACGGCAGCCTGTTCCATGTATTATCGAATATGCTTTACTTGTGGATTTTCGGTGATAATATTGAGGATAAACTGGGACGTGTCCGCTTCCTCTTGTTTTATTTACTGACGGGTGTTTTCGCCAACTTAACCCAGTTTCTTATTGACCCGTCCTCTCCCGTACCGGTAATAGGGGCAAGCGGAGCGGTAGCAGGTATTTTAGGTGCATATTTTATAACCTTTCCGCGGGCTAAAGTCACTTCCCTGCTGTTTATCTTTATTTTTTTCACCATCCGGGATATCCCGGCAATCTATTTTCTCTTTATTTGGTTTATCATTCAGGTATTCAGTGGCATTTCTAGCCTGGGCACGAACTATATTTCTGTCGCCTGGTGGGCACATATCGGAGGTTTTTTGACAGGCATAATACTGATGCTGATTATGAGAAAAAGGAATAAGACTTCAACCCTCTAACTGTTTATTAGCATCCCCAACTTCACTTTTTCTGGGCGGACGCGGCCCAAAAAACTGGTAATAATGGCATTCAATCATGCCGTTATAGAGCTTTCTGTTTTTGTCGGCTTTACGCCCGTATAGTCTTTCAAAGTTCTGATGGTTCGTCAAAATATAGAACGACCAACTCTCCAGCCTATTAAAAACCTGTATCATCTCACGGTAAAGTTTTTCAATAGGCTCTTTTTCCTCCAAGCGGATACCATAAGGAGGATTACAGATAACATACCCGTATTTCTTTTTTGAAGAAAGATCGGCTACAGGCCTCTGTTGAAAATGGATTTGTTTGTCTACCCCGGCCTCCTGAGCGTGCAGTCTGGCCAAACTTACGGCAGAGGCATTAAGGTCATAGCCCTCAATTTCCAGTTTACTGTCCTTATCCAAAAGATCCAAGGCCTCCGTACGGGCTTCTTGCCATAGCTTTTCGGGAATATCGGGCCAGGTTTCCGCTTCAAAGCTCCGTTCAAGACCCGGCGCTTTGTTCAAGCCGATCAAGGCTGCTTCAACCGGGATGGTGCCCGAACCGCAAAAGGGATCGATCAATGTTCGCCCGGCCCTCCACTTGCTCAAATAGATCATACCTGCGGCCATCGTCTCCTTCAAGGGAGCTTTGCCGGCAATTTTCCTATATCCTCTTTTGTGGAGTCCTGGCCCGCTCGTATCAATGGTCAGTGTCGCAACATCTTTTAAAAGTGCAACCTCGATCGTATATTTTGGACCCGTCTCTTCAAACCAACTTACCTTGTAACGCTGTTTCATCTTTTCTACAATAGCTTTTTTCACGATGGCCTGGCAATCCGGCACGCTATGCAGGCGGGATCTTACCGATTTACCATTTACCGGGAAACAGGCTTTTTCCGGCAACAAATCAGGCCAAGGCAGTGCCTTGGTCTTTTCAAACAGTTCCTCAAAGGTTTGGGCCTCGAAACTCCCCACCTTCAAGACGACCCTTTCCGCGCAGCGCAGCCAAAGATTAGTCCTGCATACTGCCCTTTCATCGCCTTGAAAGGTTACCCGGCCGTTTTCTACCTTTTGTTGCCCATAACCAAGCCTGTTAAGCTCAGCAGCCACCAGGCCTTCCATACCGAATCCTGATGTCGCAATCAACTCTTGTCTTGACATTTTCAGTCCTCCAAATTTTTCAATCGAGGCAGATTAGAATAGTAGCTCCAAAAACTCTTTGTTCTCGATTTGACCAAAATAGCACTGTATATCAATCTTGTCCAACAAAGACTCAACTGACTTGAAATCATGTTTGTTTCCGACCAACATTTTCTCTAACTCGGATATATCCTCGTTACTGAAAAAATCGCCATATATTTTGCATCCCTGAATGGTACCCTGCTCAACCTGCAATCTAACCTCTACACTTCCAAAGTTGAAGCGATTTCTTTTTTTCATGTTATAAGCCGGGGATGAACCGTAATTCCATTCCCAGGTCAAATATTTTTCCGCCATCATTTCCTTGATCTTGGTTAAATCACCCCAAGTGGGAATATATTCTCTGACAGGCTCTCCATTAAACAAGGATCTCACCAATACTTCCTTAAATCTATTTATGTCCTTACTTTCCTCCATGTAATCAACCAAATTGGTTATCCTGCTTCTGACGGATTTTACGCTTTTTGACTCATATTTATCGGCACCGACATTCAGTGCCTGCTGAACATTATGGAGGTTAGAATTGAATAGGATTGTACCATGGTGTAAAACCTTACCCCGGTAATGATACTGTGAATTCCCGGAAAACTTTTTGCCGTCTACTGTAATATCGTTCCTGCCGGATATCTCAGTCTGTACTCCCATTTTTTCCAGCGCTTTGGCAATACGCTGGGCATATTCGCTAAAATCAATGCTTTCTCCGTCTTTTTTTTCGATGAAGGTAAAGTTTAAATTGCCCATATCATGGTAGACTGCTCCTCCTCCGGTAATCCTTCTAACCAAATTAACCCCGTTACGTTCCAGGTACTCGATGTTAACCTCTTCGAAGGCGTTTTGAAATCTCCCAATGATTACAGAAGGTTTGTTCTGCCAAAGCATGATATATTTTTCTTCCGTATTGAGGTTTTTTAAAATGTACTCTTCAAATGCTAGATTGTAATGAGGATCATTCGAATCATTCCTAATGTATAGCATATGTTCACCCCTTGATAATTATTGCCAATATCCCGCCAAAAAGTCTCCCATCTCATTAAGCGCAAAAGTCAACTCATCTACCCCAGGCAGAAAGACTAACCTGAAGTGATCGGGATAAGGCCAGTTAAAGCCTGTACCCTGAACAAGCAATATCTTTTTCTCACGCAAAAAATCCAAAACAAACTTTTCATCATTGGTGATGTTAAACTTCTTAACATCCAACTTTGGAAAAACATAAAAGGCACCCTTCGGTTTGGTACAAGACACCCCGGGTATTTTGTTTAAAAGCTCATAACAAATATCCCTCTGTTTCCTCAATCTGCCTCCCGGCTCCAGCATTTCGGTCAAACTCTGGTGTCCGCCAAGAGCCGTTTGAATAGCATACTGTGCCGGAACATTACTGCATAAGCGCATATTAGATAAGATATTTAAACCCTCAATATAATCAGCGGCCATCTTTTTGTTTCCGCTAAGCACCATCCAACCTGCTCGGAAACCTGCTACGCGGTGGGATTTCGAAATTCCGTTAAAAGTAACGAACAATATGTCATCAGACAGAGAAGCCGTAGAAACATGCTCCTCGCCATCGTATAGTACTCTGTCATATATTTCATCTGAGAAGACTATCAGATTATGAGCGGCCGCCATCTCTACAATCTTTTCAACCAAGGAAACCGGATATACCGTACCGGTAGGATTGTTTGGATTAATCAAAACTATCCCCTTTGTGCGGGAATTAATTTTGCTCTGTATGTCCTTGATATCAGGGCACCAATCAGCCTCCTCATCACAAAAATAGTGGACAGCCCTTCCCCCTGAAAGATTTACCGCTGCAGTCCACAAGGGATAATCAGGCATCGGTACCAATATTTCATCACCGTCGTTGAGTAACCCCTGCATTGACATGGTTATCATTTCACTTACACCATTACCTACATAAATATCGTCAATTTGTACATCGGATATACCCCGTTTTTGACAATACTGCATGATTGCTTTGCGTCCGGAAAACAGTCCCTTCGAATCGCAATAACCGCTGGCATTTCTTAAGTTTGCCATTATATCGCGAATTATTTCGTCAGGGGCGTCGAGTCCAAAAGGTGCGGGATTACCAATATTAAGTTTGATTATTTTATAGCCATTTTTCTCCATTCGCACGGATTCTTCCATCACCGGGCCTCTGATATCATAACAGACATTATCCAGCTTGCTTGACTTTTTAAACACCTGCATATATCCACCCCTCCTTTTCTTGATCTTTCAATAGCTTAATCGTTAATGCTGTTATTCTACCATATCTTAAAATACTTCGCTCTGTTTTTTTAAGACCAAATCACTTGTATACCCGTATGCATTTGAACATTTGTGCTTGAAATCAAGACGTTAATTTGTTAAAATATTTAGGGAATGAGCGGTTATGTATTAGAGACGTTGTCTCTGTTTTCTGTTATAATATATACGTAGTATTACATAGCCTTTTTCTGCATTTATATAAATTACCATGACGGGGGGGCGATCAGATGACAGATCCAAAAAACCAATATCACATCCTTGCCGTAAAAAGAGCTGTGCGGCTTATAAATCTGTTTGCTGAACACGGGCCTAATCTTGGAGTAAGCGAAATCGCAAAACTGATGGATATTCATAAAAGTGTGGTTCATAAACTTTTAGTAACCCTGGAAAGCGAGGACTGGGTACATAAGAGCAAAACCACCGAAAAATACTCCCTGGGACTCAAACTATTAAAGCTTTCACCTTTAGTACCCAACCGCAATAATTTTCGTCAAATAGCGAGAACCATTATGAGCGAACTTGTCTCCGAAGTCGACGAAACCGCCATGCTGACAATAATGTCTCCCTCCTTTGACCAGGGTATCTGTATCGAAAAGGTGGAATGTAGCCATAACATCAGGATGACTACAGAAATCGGCAACCATATCCCAATTCACGCCGGTGCTTCAGGACTGGTGCTTGCGGCTTACGCAGATGAAGAAACAATAGAAAGTGTTTTATCCCAGCCGCTTCCCGCTTTCACCGAAAACACCATCACCGACCCTGACACACTCAGAAGAAAGCTGCAGGAAATACGCAAGCAAGGCTATGCCTTTAGTATCAGTGAGGTGGACCAGGGCCTGGTCGGAATAGCATCCCCGGTTTTTAACTCCCACAGCAAACTGGTAGCTGGTCTGAGTATTTCCGGACCGGTGTACCGTTTTGAACCTACAGATAAGGTAGATAGGATGATAGAGCTCGTCAAAAGCAGTGCCCAGCGGATAACAGATAATTTAATAGCTTCAGATTTGGCCTCTATTATGTAAAACCGGGATTGCCTCCCGGTTTTTTTTAACAGTCTGACTCGAGCCTTACGCTTTGTGCGGCCTCATCCGCATGGTAAGAACTCCTCACCAGGGGAGCAGCGGCAACATGCTTAAATCCTAAAGCCAACGCCTTTTCCTTATATTCGGCAAACTCATTAGGGTGAATGTACTCAACAACGGGATGGTGTTCTTTTGAAGGTGACAGATACTGCCCTATGGTCAAGAGGTCACAGTCAACCAACCGTAAATCCTGTAAAACTTCCATGATTTCCTCTTTTTTCTCACCCAAGCCAACCATTATTCCGGATTTAGTCGCAATCCCACAGTCCATCTCCTTAACCCTTTTTAACAGTTCCAGCGACCTTTGATAAACCGCTTTGGGACGCACGCTCGGGTATAAACGGGGTACTGTCTCCACATTATGATTAATAACATTAGGTTTGGCTTTTACTACAGTACGCAATGCTTCCTTCTCTCCTTGAAAATCGGGGATCAATACCTCAATGGTAGTATTACCTCCAAGCTTGAAAATCTCCCCGATAACCTCTGCAAAATGAGCGGCACCCCCGTCGGGAAGGTCATCCCTCGTAACGGAGGTAACCACTACATGCTTAAGTTTAAGCTCCCTAACTGCCTGGGCTACGTGCAAGGGCTCCGCTGGATCGACTTTTTCCGCCAGCCCTTTTGTTACGTTGCAAAAAGTACAGTTACGTGTGCAAATCTTGCCTAAAATCATAAACGTCGCGGTTTTCCTACCAAAGCACTCCATTATATTAGGACAGTTTGCCTCTTCACATACCGTATGTAGGGAAAGCCTGTCCAGCATCTCTTTTACCGCATACAAATCCTGGCCTGACTTAAACCTAACCCTCAGCCATTCCGGCTTCGCTTCTTTCATGACTCTCATCTCCTTGTATCAATTCGTCCAACTCCTGCCTGTTAATAATAATGGGTTCATTATCAAAAACTTCGGCAAAATAGTGAATAATGGCTTTTTTAACTTTATGGATATCCTGAGGACAGCCCTTAATCTTTTCCAATGAAGTTACCCCTTTATCCGTTATCCCACAGGGGGTTATATATCTGAAATGCTCCAGCTGTGTGTTAACATTAAGAGCGAAACCATGCATGGTCACCCACTTCTTGATCGCACATCCAATCGCGGCGATCTTCTCGTTTCCTACCCATACGCCGCGGTATTCAGGAATCCTTCGTGTTTTTAATCCGTAATCCTTTTCCAGCAACCGGATGATAACCTCTTCAAGTTTGGTCACATAATCACGAACGTCCTTGCCGTAACCCGTCAGATCAAGTATGGGATATCCCACCACCTGGCCGGGTCCATGGTATGTCACATCCCCGCCTCTGTTGATGTTATATACATCTATCCCCTGTTTTCTCAAGATTTCCGCAGAAGCAATGATATTATCTTCCTTTGCCCCTAATCCCAACGTCAAGACGGGATTGTGCTCCAGGATAAGTAGAACGTCCTCGATAGCATTCTTTTGCCTTAATTTCAATAAGCGCTCCTGCATACCCAACGCTTCACTGTAGTCTATCCTACCCATTAAAGAAACCAGTAATCTCATGAAAAACCTTCTCCCCTTCCTTCTTGATTCGTTTCCCCAAGATGCAGTATCGCTTCAAGCACTCCCCCGCCAACTGCTCTGGCCTTATCCGAAACCGTCCAGCAGTACTCCTTGATGCAACGGGGATCCACATCACCGATTTTCATCCCTTGATAAACCTTTGCTTCTTTCTGGATCAAACCGCGCAAAACACCCCTCAACGGGGCCTTCACCGCAACATTACCCACATAACCCAGGATGTCTTCCGCTTCAACCTCGTCCCCGATTTCCTTTTCAGGGATAAAGACCCCATCAGCAGGCGAATGAATAACTCTTTTTTTGCTCACTCCCGCGATTTCACCCGGTACTCCGGTATCAGGCTGAGCGCTTCCTTCATAATATACTCTTCCCAGATGATGTCCTCTTTTTGTTTCCACCACGGCATGCACATCCAACCCTGCCGTAAATCCGGGACCTACACCTATTACAAGAGGAGCCACGCCCAGATCGGTCCCTATATTCCTCTTGGCCATGATTGCATCAACCACAATAAACGGTCGAATTTGTTTGATATATTTCCCTTCCGGATCGATTAATACCGGTATAAAATTCTCTTGCGTCATCCTCAGTGCTTCTTCCGCCGAAGAGACCTGCCTTGCCCTGATGCCTTCAACCTCGACTTCCCCGGAAAACAAGCACTCAGCACAAGCCACTGTGCGCCTGATTACCGTTGGCTCTGCTGTTTCTAACACGATAACCTTAAACCCGGCCTGATGAAGCCTGACTATGATTCCTGTAGCGACGTCACCGCCGCCTCTTACTACTACGGTTTTTTTGTCAGGATTATCCTCTGTTTTCACCTGCCCCTTTTTATATTTTACCGCCTGGATCTCAGCCATAATAGCCAAGGCTATTTCCTCAGGCCTGTCGCCCCCCAGATCGAGGCCAATAGGGGCATGAACCCTCGTCAGCTTATCCGCTCCCACACCCTGTTGCTTCAGTTCGCAATAACAGCTCTCAATTTTCTTTTTACTGCCTATCATCCCAATATATCGTGCCGAACTGTTTATCACCTTTGCCAAGACCTGTGTGTCATACTGATGGCCGCGTGTGACAATAGCGATACTTGTTCTGTCGGTTATTTCGTAGTCTCCCATGATTGCAGCAATATCTCCGGCAAGAAGCTCATCGGCCTCCGGGAAGCGTCCACTTGACACATATTCCTCCCTGTCGTCGACCACCACTACTCGATAGCCCAGCATCTTGCCCAACCGGTAAAGGCTTAAACCAATATGACCACCCCCAGCAATCAACAACAAGTCCTTGCTGCCGAAAAGGGCGATAAACACCTCGACACTGCCTCCGCAAATCATATCCGGCTCGTCGTCACCTTCCCCGGTATCCATATCCAAGCTGTAGCGAAAGGCCTCGGATTCTCCTTTTTTCAGGCACGCAACAGCATCTTGAGCCGCCCGCCCCTCAAGGGCACCGCCCCCAATTGTCCCACCCAGAATATTCCCATTTTTATCAACAAACATCATGCTTCCTTTTCCACGCGGGCTGGAACCCTCCGCTCCGGTAACAATCACCAGAGCCACTTCTTTATTTTCAGCTATTTTTTCAGAAAGCAGATGTACCAGTTCATTATCCATTGTTTTCATCTTCTCCCTTTGTTCAGGTTCTATCTTTAAGACTTCACATCGTCGTTCTTTCCACCATAATACCGTTCGTATATCTTGGCCAGTGCCTCATCGGCTTCCTTGCGAAATGCAGCGTACCTTTCCATAAATGCCTTGCCTTCCTCAGTCAGGTACGAGCCTCCGCCTTCATTTCCACCGATTTTCCTCAGCAAAAACTTTATCCCCAGTCTCTTCTCTACCATATTTACTATTTTCCAGGCCTTGCTGTATGACATCCCCATTTTACGGGCGGCTTCGTTTAAAGAACCCTCTTTTTCCACATTGACCAATATGTTGTAAGGTCCGGTTCCAAAAGCCTTTCCATCCTGGTCCAACCATATTTTATAGCGCATTTCCATTCTCTCTGAACCTCCAATTTGCTTGGATACCTGTTACAGCTTTTGTTATTGATGATACTTTAACACAATAAACAGGCGTTATCAACTTTCCTCACCAATGCAAAAAATCAAATATAGTGTATAATAGCATCAAGATATTGAGATAGGGGGATGAACTTTGTGAATATTAAAGAAATGGCACGTTCCGCCAAAAAGGCCGCGCTTGAACTTGCGGCCGCAAGTGCCGAACTGAAAAACGACGCCTTGCAAAAAACGGCACAGGCCTTGTTAGAAAACACCGCTGCTATTATCAAAGCTAATGAAGCTGATCTGGCACGCAGCAAAAAAGCAAATCTTGCCAAACCGCTTCTTGAAAGGTTAAAGTTCGACGAAGGAAAGATTCGAGACGTAACCGATGGTATCGAGAGTCTAATCCGGCTTCCCGAACCCGTCGGCCAATCACTGTCCGTTACCGAGCTTGACCGGGGCTTGGAGTTGCACAAGGTCAGCTGCCCTATAGGTGTGATTGGCGTCATTTTTGAGTCACGACCGGATGCACTGGTGCAAATTTCCACGCTATGCTTAAAAAGCGGAAACGCGGTCATCTTAAAAGGCGGCAGTGAAGCCGCAGAAACCAACAAAATCCTGGCTGAAATCATCTCTCAGTCCGCTATTAAGGCCGGCATTCCCTCCGGCTGGCTGCAACTTGTAGAAACCAGGGAAGACGTCAATGAAATGCTAAAAATGGACGAATACATTGACTTAATGATACCTCGCGGCTCTAATGCCTTTGTCAAATACATCATGGACAACTCGAATATCCCCGTCCTCGGGCATTCCGACGGAATTTGCCATACCTATGTGCATAGCGATGCGGACATCGAAATGGCCATAAAAGTCATTATCGATGCCAAAACGCAATACTCCGCCGCATGCAACGCCACGGAAACGATCCTGGTAAATAAAAATATAGCCAACAAGTTTCTTCCTCTTCTCAAGCAGCGGCTTGAGGAAGTAAATGTAGAACTTTTCGGCTGCAAAGGAACACTGGAAATCATCGACATTAAGCCTGTGCCCGCTGACAACTGGGCCAAGGAATACCTGGACCGCAAGGTTTCCGTCAAAATCGTCACCGGCGATAATGAAGCGATTGACCACATCAACACTTACGGTTCCGGCCATACGGACGCCATTATCACAGCCGATAAAGCCACCGCCCAAAAATTCATGAACCTGGTCGATTCCGGCAGCACCTTTTGGAACTGTTCCACCCGCTTCAGTGACGGCTTCCGCTACGGATTTGGCGCCGAGGTAGGAATTAGCACCAGCAAAATACACTCCAGAGGCCCCGTTGGCCTGGAAGGCTTGTTGATTTACAAATATATGCTGACCGGAAACGGTCACATTGTTGCGGATTATGCCGGTAAAAAGAAAAGCTTCACTCATGTGAAAATCAAATAATTTTATATCAGCCCTGACCGTAAGCCCCGACATATTGCTCTATCTCATTGGCTACTCCCTTGTAATCGTCATGATGATAACAAGGAACCCCTATATCCCAAGGAATGTCACTGGCCAAAGCTATCAACTCATATGGTTTGCAGAGGAGTTGCTCCTGATCGGCCCCGGAATGAAACACCTCTATCTTAGGCTTTTTTTCCGTTTTGTAGCCCTCGGTAAGAATGACATCAACTCCGGAAATTCGCGCACAAATCTCTTCCAAGGTCAGTTCGCGCTCTCGCTTCTCAATTACCGCATATTCCCCGGGAGCGGAAATCGCCACCATATCGGCTTCTTCATAAGCATGTAGCCAGGCATCCCTGACCGGAGGATTTATTTCAGAATCATGAGGGTCACGCTTAACAAACGCTATCTTTAAACCACGTCTCTTCAGTTCCCGAATGACCTTTTCCAGCAGAGTCGTTTTTCCGGCACCAGGACCGGCCACAACGGAGATAACCGGTATTTCCTTTTGAAACATCACCACGACCTCCTGTAAAGATATTTTCCTTATCTAGAAATCAAAAATTGATGGCCTTAATAAACCTCTCCTGAAACACCTCGGAAGTGGAAAGCTCCACATGCTTCATTCTTAAGCCAACCCCATCCGCCTCCTGCAGGAAAGGAGCCGATAATAGGGCCATTTTTGCCCCCGTACCGGCAGCATTACCGACGGGGACCACCTTGTTCCTCAACCCATGCGGCAGAAGCTTCACAGTAAAAGCGCTTTCCAAATCCAAATAATTGCCGAAACCGCCTGCAAGATAAACCTTGTCTATCTCATTATACCCGACACCCATTTTATCCGCCAACACCTCAATCCCAGCATAAATAGCGGCTTTTGCCAGTTGAAACTCTCTCACATCACCCTGGGTCAAAAGTATTCCCGAATTCTCGTCAAGTACAAAGGCGGGTTTCTCTTCGGAAGAAACGAGCCTGCCGCTTAATCCCTCCGACACCTGCACTACAGCCGCCTCTGCTTTTTGCATCCTACCCGTTTTGTCAATAACTCCATATTTCAACAACTCCGCAACAAGATCCAGTAAGCCCGACCCACAGATTCCCACCGGAGCCGTACCCCCAATCGTGGTATACGGCTCTTTTCGATTGAAATCAACGTGGTCGATGGCGCCCTTTATCCCTCCGACCCCAAAGGTAATCTTACCTCCCTCAAAGGCTGGACCGGCCGCGGTAGAACAGCAATATAGGTCCTTTTTGCCCCCAAGGACAATCTCCCCGTTGGTACCTATGTCCACCAACAGGTTTATCCCTGCGGCCTTATGCATTCCCACTGCCAAAAGGGCAGCCATTGTGTCGGCTCCCACATAAGCCGAAGCACCGGGTAATGTTTGGACATAGGCTTCGGCATTAATTTTAAGTCCCAAGTCCCGGGCTTTGAGCCTGATACCGGATAAAAAGGCCGGAATAAAGGGCGACGAAGCCAGGCCGGCGCATGAAACCCCTAACAAAAGGTGCAGCATAGTAGTGTTGCCGACAAATATAATTTCATATATTTCTTCCCGCCTGAGGCCGTTTTGACGACATAACCCCTGGATAACACGGCTTAATTCATTAATAACCAGGGTCTGCAATTCTTTTAATCCGCTTTCCTTGAGAACAGTATGCTGGATCCTGCTGATAACATCCGCTCCCAAGTCCTTTTGGGGATTCAGCGATGAGGCAACATCTATCACAGCACCTGTCGTTAAATCAAGCAGATAGATCGCAAGTGTGGTCGTACCCATATCAACAGCTAATCCGTGTATTCCTTTTTCTCCGCCTGTCCTGTTAACATCAATTATCTCTTTTTCGCAGCAGACAACATCCAGCTTATCCGCTTCCTCCTGTAAAAGGCCCGGCAATTTCTGCAGGACCTGATATGAGACCTTTCCTTCGGCAAGTTCTTTGTTCCCTTTGAAAAACCTGGTCAGGTTGTCTCTATCCTCGTCTTCCTCAAATCGGGAAAGCTTTATTTCCCTTCTTTCAACACGCGGCTGCAGCTTGATATCGGGCATAGTGCCTTCAACAAAAACCTGGGCGGCAACCTCTTTTTCCGGCACAACGACCTTCATATTCCGGTCGACACGGATATAACAAGCCAACCTGCTACCGGACTTAGCTCCTTTAGCCCGCAAAAGCTTGGCTTCTTCTTCGCTTATGGCAATCTCTTTTTCAGTCTGAACCTCCACTTGACACTCACCGCAGGTATGGTTCCCGCCGCAAGAGTTCGACGGAGAAAGACCGTTTGCAAACAACAGGTCAAAGAGATTTTCCCCTTCCGGGGCTTCGACCTTTTTCTCCTTCTTCCCCTTGATAATTACGACCTCGTATTTTTTATCCGGATTATCAGGAGATTTGGCAACCGCTTCCCGTCGAAACATACAATCGTGCAGATTACACTCACTGCAGTCATGCCCCTCCTGTGAAATATCCGGGGAATCCTTTATTCCGTAAACCAGAGAATGTGACTTAAACGGTGCCATAATGAAGGAATCGCTCAGTTCCACCCCAACAACAACTTCCTGCAGAAGACCGAATACCACCTCTTGTTCCTCCAGAGGCCAATCGTTATCTCCGGGTGAAACCTGGCGACTCAGTCCCAAACCTTTTTTCCGGCAATCCTCGGCCAAAAACAACCAAAATCTGTGGTTCAGTTCCATCAGAGCTGCATTGCCGACCGCATCGTAAACCAGAGCCGTCATCGAACCTTGCATACCCGCAGCATTCCTGATCTTTTCAAATCCAAAGCCTAAGGTCGAAACAGCCACAACTAGAAAGCGGCTACCTGCCAAATGAGTGAAAGGGTAGCTGCCGGTAAAATACTGCCCGTTGGGAAGCATCACCCGCTTGTTCTCCTTGTCAAGTCCGCAGGGAAACTCCTGATAGAACACGGCCGGATTAACAAGTTCCTTGGCTTCGTCAACGGCTCTTTCCACCTCATCAACGATCCTTGCCGATACTTGAGTCCCCTCTTTGAAGCCTAAATATCTATAGACTGCTTTCTTATCAATGTCTACCTTCGTTTCAAAAAGCATAAAATATCCCCTTTTTGTTCTTTGTTCTGTTAAATTATATCAAAACAACAAAGACTGCAGCTTAAAACCCAGTACCATCAAAGCGGCAAGTAGCAAAACTACTGCAGCTTTGCCCATCACCCGACTCGCCTTATAATGTTTTTTTCTCCTATACCGAAGGCTTCTTGCCAAATACATGTTGTTTTCATCTGTCAACAGCTTCTTATGCTCGTTTTCATCGAGCTTACGCATTACTCCGATGGCATAATCGCGATAGACTTGTTCAGCCGAGGTATACTCCTTATTCAAACAGCCCTCAATAACCCGACGTACCCTAGGTGGGAGTTTTTCCACCGCCCCTTCTTCGGCATACATAGAGTTTGTAAAAATCGCCAGCAGGATTTCCCCTATTTTCTTTATCATATCCTCGTTTTCAACGGAGAAATCTTCTTCCGTGAAGCTGTAAAAGTGATTCTGCCTAACTTTCTTTTTCTCCTCTACCGTAATGTTCCCGTAATTACACAAGCACTGCTGCAAAAGCAGAGGAAGCTTGCTGTTTTCCCTAGCGAGTATCAGAAATCCGTATGCTATATCCTTTTTTTCATTCTCCGCGAGCTCCTCCTGAGATAAGAGTTCATAAAGAGATTGACCGGGAAACAGCTTAGACACTACATAAAAAACCTCTGCGGTATAAAAGAACTCGACAAAGCTATCCTGTAAGTCTTTATAGTTTTCCAAAAAAACATTAACCAGCCGGGGAATAATCCTCGTATCGATAATACTGTTGAGGATCAAAAGCTCTTCGTTATCGGCAAAGACATTTTTTACGATATGGACCGACTGGTGCGGTTCGGTGAAAACAGTCTTTATTACGGTATATTTGTCATTTATGATTTGCTCTGTCATCGACAATCACCCCACCACAAGATAAGCTTGGCATTGGTAAACAATTCGCGATGCTTTTTTCTTTTCCTTTTTGTTTCGACATTTTTTTACTTCTCCCTCATCCTGAAAAACTATCTTAAAAAATTTTTTTCAACTTCCTGAAATCTTTTTTTGAATAATGCTTAATCTAATATATAATGTAACAGATGGAAACTGAAAAACGAGGTGTTGTAATCATGCCAAAACGAACAGACATTGAAAAAATCATGATAATCGGTTCAGGCCCGATTGTGATAGGGCAAGCTTGCGAATTCGACTATTCCGGGACACAAGCCTGCAAAGCCTTACGTAAACTGGGTTATAAAATTGTGCTGGTAAACTCGAACCCGGCCACCATCATGACTGATCCGGAAATAGCGGATGTGACGTACATTGAACCCTTAAACGTCAAAAGAATTACCGACATTATTGCCAAAGAACGGCCCGACGCCTTGCTGCCTAACCTAGGTGGACAGTCCGGGCTGAACCTTTGCTCGGAATTGGCTAAAAAGGGCGTTTTGGAAAAATACAAGGTAGAAGTCATCGGAGTACAGGTCGACGCTATTGAACGCGGTGAAGACCGCATCTCCTTTAAAGAAACTATGAACAAACTAGGAATCGATATGCCGCGGAGCAAACCAGCTTACAGCGTAGAAGAGGCCGAAGAAATCGCCCTGGAGCTCGGACTGCCCGTCGTGATTCGTCCCGCCTATACCATGGGCGGCACGGGAGGCGGCCTGGTATATAACATAGAAGAGCTAAGGACCGTGGCCAACCGAGGGATTGCCGCCAGCCTTGTTGGACAGGTTTTAGTCGAGGAATCGGTGCTCGGCTGGGAGGAATTAGAGCTTGAAGTCGTCCGTGATAGCAAAAACCAAATGATTACGGTGTGCTTTATTGAAAACATTGATGCTATGGGAGTACATACCGGTGACTCCTTTTGCTCCGCCCCCATGCTGACCATTAAACCCGAGTTGCAGCAAAGGCTGCAAAAACAGGCCTATGACATTGTCGAGGCCATCGAAGTCATCGGTGGTACCAACGTCCAATTCGCTCACGACCCCAAAACAGATCGTATCGTTGTTATAGAAATTAATCCCAGGACTTCCCGCTCCTCCGCCCTCGCCTCCAAGGCTACCGGTTTTCCGATTGCTATGATTTCAACACTGCTGGCGACAGGCTTAACCCTTGATGAAATTCCCTATTGGAAGGAAGGAACTCTGGATAAATACGTGCCCTCCGGCGATTACGTGGTAGTTAAATTCGCCCGCTGGGCCTTTGAAAAATTCAAAGGAGCTCAAGACAAACTAGGCACACAAATGAAGGCCGTCGGTGAAGTGATGAGCATCGGCAAAAACTATAAAGAGGCCTTGCAAAAAGCCATTCGTTCCTTGGAAATTGGGCGCTATGGACTTGGTTTCGCCAAGGACTTCAACGAACGCACATTGGATGAACTGCTAGCTATGCTGAGCGAACCTTCCAGTGAGCGGCAATTCATCATGTACGAGGCACTTCGCAAGGGTGCGGATATCGATAAGCTTCATCAGCTCACCCATATCAAACCATGGTTTATCCGGCAAATGAAAGAATTAGTAATGTCGGAGGAAGAAATTATCTCATACAAGCAAAGCGGTCTGTCCGACGGTTTACTCGCCCGGGCGAAACAAGATGGTTTTTCCGACCGTTATCTGGCCGAACTTTTGGGTGTCCGGGAAGAAGAGATAAGAGAACGTCGCATCAAACTGGGTATTGTCCAGGGCTGGGAGGCGGTACCCGTAAGCGGCGTAGAAAATGCGGCCTACTACTTTTCAACTTATAACGCTAAAGACTCTACGCCCGTCAGCGCCAATAAAAAGGTGATGATCTTAGGCGGTGGACCCAACCGCATCGGGCAGGGAATCGAATTTGACTACTGCTGCGTTCACGCAGCCTTTGCCCTGCGCGATTTGGGATTTGAAACCATCATTGTCAACTGCAACCCGGAGACAGTTTCCACCGATTACGATACCTCCGATAAACTATATTTTGAACCCCTAACAACAGAAGACGTCCTCAGCATCTATAAAAAAGAACAACCTCTGGGTGTTATCGTCCAATTCGGTGGTCAAACCCCTTTGAACATTGCCAGAGAGTTAAAGGATGCCGGTGTCAATATCCTCGGCACCTCCCCTGAAACTATCGACCTGGCCGAAGACCGCGACAGGTTCAGGCATATCATGGAACAACTCAATATCCCCATGCCCGCTTCCGATATGGCCTCTAACTTTGCCGACGCCCAAAAAATTGCCGACCGTATCGGCTATCCGGTAATGGTCAGGCCTTCCTACGTCCTCGGCGGACGCGGTATGGAAGTGGTTCATGATGAGGAAATGCTATACAGTTACATTCAAGCTGCCGTAGGTGTCACTCCGGAAAGGCCGATATTGATCGACAAATTCCTGGATAATGCCATTGAGGCAGAAGCGGACGCGATAGCCGACGGTACAAACGCCTATGTACCGGCAGTTATGGAACACATTGAATTGGCCGGAACCCACTCCGGCGATTCGGCTTGCGTTATCCCCTCCATCAGCATCCCGGAAAAACACCTGCAAACGATTTGCGAATACACCAAAGACATTGCCCGGGAACTGAACGTCTCGGGACTGATGAACATGCAATACGCCATTGCCGAAGACCGGGTTTACGTACTGGAGGCTAATCCTCGTGCTTCCCGTACCGTCCCTTTGGTCTCAAAGGTCTGCAATATCTCGATGGCCCGCATCGCCACTGAAGTCATGATGGCCGATTTGACCGGCAAACATCCGGATATAGCCGGTTTTCTGCCCGGAAACATTCCTCATTTCGGTGTCAAAGAAGCCGTTTTCCCCTTTAATATGTTCCAGGAGGTCGACCCACTTTTAGGGCCGGAAATGCGCTCTACCGGTGAAGTATTGGGCATGTCAGATTCCTTCGGCTTAGCCTTCTTCAAAGCCCAGGAGGCTACTCAGGTACCCCTGCCGATAGAAGGTACGGTCCTGATCAGCATCGCCGATAAGGATAAACCGGCCTTGTTGGAAATAGGGAAACAGTTTATGGAACTGGGCTTTAAAATCAAAGCCACCGAAGGCACCCATCGCTTTCTCGTCGAACACGGTATCCACTGCGAGAGAATTAAAAAGCTGCATGAGGGCCGTCCCAATATTGCCGACGGCATCATGAATAATGAAATACAACTGGTCATCAACACTCCCGCCGGCAAACGCAGTCAAAATGACGACTCCTACATCCGCAAGGCGGCAATCAAATATAAAACTCCCTATATCACCACCGTCGCCGCTGCCCATGCGAGCGCAAAAGGCATCGCGGCTTACCGCGATGCCCCCGATCATGACACTGTAAAATCCCTGCAAAGCTATCACCGGGAAATTAAATAGTACTAGCCATTAACCGTTGATATTGACCATCCAGGAAGCAATCCAAGCCTCCTGGCCTGTGCTCAAGCTAACCTTGTACCAGTCGCCGTCAACAAGCTTGATCGTCATTACTTCTCCCGGCAAAACTCTTCCGGCAATATCATATCCGGTCCCCGGCCCCTGCCTGAGATTGGAATAGCTGTTGCCGGATTTTATATAGGCCTTGTAACCTATGGGATATTGATTCTCGGGAGCGGTAGTTTCCGGCACCGTACCTCCTGAAGTACCTGCCGGCACCCCGTCCGGGGAAATAGTGATACTCCGGCTTTCTGCGTTCCACTGCACATGAGCCCCAAAGTTTTCACTTATAAACCTTATGGGGACCATCAACCTGTTGTTGATAAGGGAAGCCGGCAAAGACAAGGTGGTGTACTCTCCTTCCACTCTGGCCAAGATGGAATCAATCCATAACGTCATTTCCTTGCCGTCAAGATTGATGTTGACGCAATTAGCATTACTGTCATACTCTACCTCAGCCCCCAGGGCATTGGAGAGAAACCTTACCGGTACTATGGTCACATTGTTCTTGATTTGCGGCTTGGCATCCATCATATAAGTCGTTTGGCCAACTGTAGCCACATCATTGTCGATCCACAATACAACCGAGTCTTGACTGCTGCCGCCAGTGTCACTGCCGGTACCCGTCGGAGTTTCTTCACCGGTTGTTGTTTCCGTTGGGTCCTCCCAGGAATCCTCCGTGCTTTCCTCCCAGATGATATAGAACTCCGAAAGAACAGTACCGGACTGCATCAGTGAATTAATACTTAGTTTATATTGAGCCGAGGGCGGGTTCACCAAACCCGCTTCTTTGTCAATATATATTTCAAGCTGCTGATTAAAACTTATTTCGTTAGGCAGGGTGAAAATAATTTGACCCTTATCCTCATTACAGAGCACCCCTGAGGCTTCCTGCCCGTTGACCTTGATATGCCGGGGATTAATCGTTGCGGGAATCCCGGTTTTTTTCGGCAAGGTCAAGACGAAGCCGTCGCCTTCACGACCCAAAGAGAAAAGAGCCTGAGACCCAATTTTAATCCGATACGATGCCATTTCTCCGCTTCCGTTGGGGCTCGTTACAACTACAACATTATTGGTAGTAGCCTCCGCTCCTCCCGTGGTCGTAGAAGATGACCCGGTGTATTCATAGGGGAAGGATGTTATCTCCCGCGTCTCCGTAGAAGTATAAACCTTCAAAGTATTATAAGTTGAAGTGTACTGATTCTTGATTTCAGCCTCGGCAGATATCACTATTTCCACATTTCCTCCTGCGGCAATACTTAAGCCCGCTGGAAGGTAAAAACTTACATTCCTGCCGTTGACTGCAATCGTCTGCCCCGCCAGGTCCACCTGATTCACTTTAATATATCTGCCGTTTATATATGAGGGAATTTCCGTAACAGTGGGGAACACCAGCGTTATTCTACCCGTACCCCCCGGTAAATATCCGTTAACGGAGGTTTTGAACTTAATCTGATACTCATGGATGTTGTCCACACCCCCAAAAAGCTTAACCTGGGGCTTGCTTACACCGTTTGCATATTCATAATCAGTGATTTCAAAGGCCCGTGAAAATGTCTCCGCCGTATCTTTGCTGGTATACGCAGAAAGCTGATATGTACCTGCCTCCCGCGGATTTTTTATTACCCCGCTGGCAATACGAAGTTCCACCTTCTCCCCGGAAGCGATGTTTATCCTCTCGGGAATCAGGACAGATAGGACATTATCACTGTAATCAATACCCGGAACGTCAAGGTTATTGATTGATACATTTTCCTTTCTGATTCGTTCGTCTATTTGAACCTCATCGGGAAAAACCACCTTAACCGAATCCATTCCTCCGTACAAAACGGTATTTGAAGTGAAACTCACCAAATATACAACATTTCTGCCAACAACATTATCCTGCAAAAAAACCTCCAGGTTAGAAACAATCCCTTCGGCCGCGCCCGGCATTGCAAACAGCATAACAAACAACAAGGCCCAGGCGACTGTAAAGTGTAGCATCTTTCGCATCGCCGCTCCCCCTTTTTTACATATTTATATCATGATTCCACTGCAAAAACCCCTATAAATCCTCATTTTCAGGAGGAGATTTGCTTCTTTATGCCGAATTATTAAATAACAAGAAGCAAGTAAAAGATATAAAGAGATAAATTGAATATACGGGGTGTCAGCAGATGTTTAG
>JAHDSQ010000061.1 GCA_018432615.1 Clostridia bacterium | reverse complement strand
ACATTTTTACCACCCCTGACGATGTTGTTATGTGCAAGCTTTTTTAGCCATATCGTACATTTCCTTTGCACTTAATTATATCATTTTTCAGGGGAAAAGTCTTATTTCATGCGGTTTTGCGGGTTATTCATCAGCCCCTACTTATTCGTGTGGAAAAGAAATATGGGGTATGCAGGCATCTACAGATTCCCTCTCCTGAGGATGCTGTAGTATTACAAACTCTGATTGAAAATCTATCCCCAATAATTAAGATAGCACAACCATCTGATCGAGCCTATTTTAGTAGAAGCCATAGTAGTATAAAAAATGAAGCGGATGTTGATACTTCTTTTCCTTATCCCTGGTGGGAATTGTGGCCAGTCTTTCAGAAAAGGATTTATGAATTTACAAAGAAGTTTAATTATGTTGTTGTGACAGATATTGCAAATTATTATGATGGTATATCATTTGATCGTTTAAGAAATGTGATTTCCGGTTACGGGAAATTCGAAGAATGTTTATTGGATTTTCTTTTTTATATGCTTGAATCTTTCGTGTGGAGGCCTGACTATTTGCCATTATCTGGTTTGGGATTGCCACAGGTTAATTTTGATGCGCCACAACTATTAGCCCATTGCCTACTTTTTGAAATAGATAAGTATCTTAATGACAAAACTCATGGCAATTTCGTTAGATGGATGGATGATATTGATTTCGGGGTGCAGGATACAGACCAGGCCAAACATATATTGAAGGATCTAGATGAACTGCTATTAACTCGTGGATTACATTTAAATATGGGGAAAACAAAAATACTGTCATATGATAGCGCAAAGGACTATTTTTTGCCCGATGAGAACCGATATTTATCTTTTATAACAGAGAGGATTAAGAACAAAAGAGGGAGAGGGCAAACAATTGACGACGAAAAGAAAAGGGTTAGAAAACGCTTTAAAAAATTTCTTAAGAAGCCAAATATTGGGCGCTGGGAAAAAGTATACAACAGATATTTCACAGTTGCAATTGATACTAAAGACCCGTATCTTGAAAAACATGTCCCCTCTTTGCTAATTGATAACCCAGGAATAAGGACTCATATTTGCCGCTATTATACAAGTTTAGGTCCAAGCCAAAAAAGGCATGAACATTTAAAAGAATACTTGTTAAGTAATCATTGTGCTGATGACACTTCCATTTTTAAAATTGCAAAAGTGTTTGTTGATTGGCCAATACGACCTGGATCAAAACTTATAGGGGATATCATTGAACTATCGAAAGAAATCGCGCCAAAATCTCACACATATTTACTGGCAAGTATATGGATGATTGCAAAGTATTGTTACGATCATGATATTGCTTCCTTTTTAGGGAGACATGCTGAGACATGGAAATATAATTCTTTTTTGTCCCGACAAGTAGCTGCAGTTATTCCAAGAATACGTTCTCAAAAAGGACAGTACAGATTTATAGAAAAAACTCTAGCTGATACGGGACAATTGGATGCATTGCGAGTTATTTATCATTTAGATGAACTAAGAAATGAACAACCATTAAAAATGGCAGAAAGGTCATATATTCTTCACGGCACTTTTGAAGTAAAAACTTATCCATTGAGTAAATTCTTAATTGCATATGATTTATTATCTTATAATAACGCGAGTCCGAAGTACAGATTATCACTAAAAAAAGATTTGTTGGATAGAATTCCAGACCCATTATATAAAAAAATGATAAATGAAATTGATATAAAATAAATGGAACTTCGTCTAACGGATTTATCTTCACGATGTCCCCGGGTCTTAAGTCGCAACCCGGAGGTTACGTTTTGCTTGCAAATCTTAGCCCCGGGCAAGCCGGGTCATGCCTGACTTAGGTCTGGGGATGTGGCGCATATTCCTCAAATTCTTACCCCACGCGCCCTTGCCGCAATATGGTGATAAGCGGACATCGCCTATCAGCAGGTGCAACCCGCGCCACGTTATCTGAAGTGAGGCGTTTACAAACAGTTATAGTCTCTCTCATTTTTTAAGAAGTTTCATCTCAAGTGCCTTTAGATATATATCATTAAAGTATTTTTTCAGTGGCCTATTTAAACTTTCATGCTCACTAATAATGGCATCCTTATCAAGGTCGTTTAAAAATGATCCATATAATAGCCATCCGAAAAGATGGGGTATAGTTTGAACCATATCTGAATTCATAAATTCGTTTGCAAGAGTTCTAGCTCCTTGGTCATCAGTTAAAAATGCTTGAGACATTCTTCGTGCAAAAGCAATTGATGACAACTCTCCCTTTGATAAGTTTTTCCTTTTTTCTAAGACATCAACATCTTGTAGGTCTTCTATACTAATATGATAATCCTTAAAATAACCTCTCATTTTTTCCTTGCGGAGCCTATTCTTTAGCTCAATTTCCTCAGGACTATTTATTTTCCGCGGTTTATAAAGACATTCATAAATAACAAATTGCGTACAAAAAAATGCACATCCTGCAGTCAATGTCGCCCGATACAGGATTTTAGACGATAGAACATTCCATATAGAACAAGTATCAATAATATTATTTTTATAAAATCTTGTAACATCAACAGCCATATTTTATCTCCTCGCCATATAGCTGAAGAATTTGGGATAATTCAAATTCCTCAACTAAAAGCATTTCTGCCATTCTTGCTGCAGAAATAATTTTTCTATCATAAGCTTCAATACATAAACGAACATATTTGCTCGATAAACCACATTCTAAAAGAACACTTTTTCTCTTTTTGCTATTCTCGGAAAGATTTGCTGATAATTCGGGATCTGCTTTATCCTCACGAGGAACTCTAGAGGATTTAATCAATTCTGCTACATCAGAATTAATCAGTTTAGCTTCTAAAAGTGCATATGCCAACGCTTCTGTGCTAACTTTTAGTTTATTTGCCCATTCAACAGATTTATCTAGGGGCTAATGAATAACCCGCAAAACCGCATGAAATAAGACTTTTCCCCTGAAAAATGATATAATTAAGTGCAAAGGAAATGCACGATATGGCTAAAAAAGCTTGCACATAACAACATTGTCAGGGGTGGTAAAAATGT
>JAHDSQ010000009.1 GCA_018432615.1 Clostridia bacterium | reverse complement strand
CTGCTGACACCCCGTATATTCAATTTATCTCTTTATATCTTTTACTTGCTTCTTGTTATTTAATAATTCGGCATAAAGAAGCAAATCTCCTCCTGAAAATGAGGATTTATAGGGGTTTTTGCAGTGGAATCATATATAAAATAAAAACATTAATTAATAACTGTCTTCTTTCTATATATAAAGAGAATGCCAGCTAAAAAAACCAACACTCTCTCATCATTGCCCAGTCTTAAATTTGCCTCACACTGCGTAATATAGACATGCCTGAACACTCTAATTAAAGCACTGAGTAAACATGTCTACACACTCCATGTCCAATACGACTGAAACATCAATTTTATTTTTCAAAACCTTATTCCTGAAATCATCGCCATCCGTCGTGAAAGTAGTATATCGCGCAAAGTGCTGAAAACTCAGGATTTCTACGTATCTTTCCTTTGCATTCCTATTACGCACTCCACGTGGCTCGAGAGGACAGCATTGATGTCTTACGAACTCTCGGTTGTCGGAAACATATCCACCCGATTTTTCCATTTGAGGTATGGGGGAACATGCCCACCCTTGTCTATTAGCCTATTTACGAAAAGAGCACTCTAATTAGGAGTGCCCTTAATCATAACCATTGATATGCTTAATGTTATTTCTTCTTCACCTAGAATCCAGATTTGGCTTCGATACTTTGGATTTCCAGTGTCACCGTAAGCTTTTTTAGTTCTTCATCACTCCTAGGGGTGGAGCTATTTTCAGCTAACCTCCTTATCTCAATCCTTTGTTGTTTATTATTGAGGGTAAAGCTTAAACTACTATTTTTTCTTTGCGATATAAAATACATAACTGTAATAATCCTTAAACCTATTATACAAATCAGCCTCAACCTTACCTGCTTCAACGAATCTTTTAACCTCATCAGTATAATTATATTTTTTCAAGAATTCTTCCGATCTTTCCAATATGGGTTGATAATAATTATCTTTCCAACATTTATCATCAAGGGCAAAATGAACGACAGAGGTATATCCACATTTTTCAATAACAGACAACTTGTTTTCGATTGTATCTATCTCTGGATAGGCATTAACCCAGTACTGCTGGATTTCCTCTGGTCTTGTATCGGTTAACCATGAGATTTCAGAAACAGCAATATAACCGTTATCCTTCAAATAATTTCTCCACAGGGACAGTCCCTTTTGAAAACCGACGTTGTAGATTGCCCCTTCCGACCATATTACATCAAAAGAATTTTTATCAAAGGTTAAATTGTCCATTAACATTTCTTTCGCTGTTATACGATCTAAAAGGTTATTCTCCTTGGCATTTTTCATAAGTGTTTCTAAAAACTGCGGTAGCATATCCACCGCTGTTATTTGTGCAGCTGTGTTATTTGCAAGGTTTAATGTCTGACCTCCAGTTCCACAGCCAATGTCCAATATTTTAGTTTTTTCATTCAATAAAGGAATGTAGCTTAGTGCTTTTAATGTCGCTTCATCACTGCCCGGTCCCTGCCGTTCGTTATCCTTATGAAATTCTATGATTAATTCTAATAAATCCATTTTAATTCTCCTTGTAAAATATTTGTTTTTTCTATGATACATTACTCTAAATGAGGCCCTCAAGATTTTTCAAATCGATTTTATCCACTTCTCGAAGCTCAATCCACTATGAAATAATTTTTGTTTCTATAATTATTTACATCCTTTTCTTGCAGATACAATCAACATCATGGGACGGCGCATTTCATCCTCCATCCCCGGAATATCCATCATGTTTTCTGGTGGCTGTGGCTCCACAATCTGATTTATTATAAAACCATTTGAAAGCAGTGCATTTAGATATGTGGTCAGTGTTCTATGATATTTTCTAACTTTTTCTCCCAAAAATACAGCTGTCCGTTTTCCCTCATAATAATAATTGTCCACTGGGAAATGCAGTATTTCTCCTTTTTCGTTATAATGCCAGTCTTGTGTTCCATAGGAAGTAAAAACAGGATGTTCAACCGTAAAAATAAGTGTTCCATTTGGTTTTAACATTTTATACAAGTTATTAATCAATTCCTCATAGTCTTCTATATAATGGAATGCCAATGAACTAAGCATTATGTCAAAGCTCTCATCTGGAAAACTTACATCTTCTATAGCACAACATCTATATTCAATCTGTGGGAAATGCGTTTTTTCTTTTGCTACTTTAAGCATTTTATGAGAAATATCAACACCTACTACAGAAGAGGCACCATTTTCCATAGCATAGATGCTGTGCCAACCATAGCCGCATCCTAAGTCAAGCACACGCTTATCTTTAAAATTTGGTAGCAGCTTTCTCAATGTTTCCCATTCTCCTGCACCGGCCAGACCCTGCTGCGAGCGACTCATTTGATTGTATTTTTGAAAAAATGTATTGTCATCATATTTGTTTTCTTTCATCTGAATTCTCCTCGTAAAATACTTGTTTCATTCATAATACACTAATCCGAAATGAGGCTATCAAGATTATTCATATCGATTTTATCAACTTCTCTAAGCTCGTATCCACTATGAAATAATTTTTGAGCTTCAGCAGAAATACATGGAATAACCCGACCTTCAAACACTGCAGTCGAAAACCATTTTGCTTCAAACTCATACCAGCCACCTTGCGGATCAGCCTGCCGAGCGCTTCCATCTTTGTTTATTATTAAAGGATGTATATCTATATAGCCAAGTTCTGGGTGATATAACTCGATACGAGAAGGACTCCAATCAACTACAATCTCATAACCTATTTCTTTCAGTTTATTTAATAAAGCATCTGTAAACTCTCCGTCAAAATCAACGTCAATATCTCGATGTTCTCTGTTTTGCTTTCCAAGTAAAATATCTATACCCCATCCGCCATCTATCCAATATCTCATTTCCATACTATTTAATAAATCCAATACTTCTATTAAGTTTTCCTTGGTTACAATCTCTTTTTTATTCATAAAATCTCCCTTTATTAAGTTCTTATTTACCAGCTAGATTTCTCTGTCTAACAACTTTAATTTATCTATTATCACGTTATCAGTCGTTAATTGCCTCGATACCCTGCTGCTTTAGCTTCTCAAGGTTATCTAACATGTTCTGGAGCACCTCTGGAGCGTGTCCATCCCAATCCAACACTTCGCCTACTACTCGTAGCGGTGACTTGGTGCGGTAAGACCTTGTCGGATTCCCCGGGAACTTCTTGTCAGTTAAATTAGGATCATTCTCAAAGGTACCAGTAGGCTCTACAATATAAATCCGACCAGGTTCATCGCCCACCGCAAGTTCAGCTCCCCATATAGCCGCATCTAGTGTCGCGGTCAGATAGACGTAGTTGGCCTTCTTTTGCTCCCCATAATTAGAGCTATAACCGGGTTCCAACAATCCCCCCAGATTCAAGTCGGCTTTTGTGCCGTGGTAGAAAGGCCCTGAATCCAGGGATTTATTCATTAATTGCTCTAATCCATTTTCCGTTGTTAGCTTTTCAAGATTATTAAATATTTCCTCTTCGCTCCAATTCCACCATTGAAGCTTTAGCAAGAATTCAACCTTTTCATCACTAAATCGATTTTTGATAAATTTAGCTGGATTCCCACCATATATTGTGTATGGTTCAACACTTTTTACTACTGTTGAGTTAGCTGCAATAATCGCACCATCACCAATTTTAATACCCGGCATAATGGTTACATTTTGACCTATCCATACATCATTGCCAATCACTGTGTCACCTTTAAAAGGAAGTTGTTCTATTGTAGGAGTCACCTTTTCCCATCCACAGCCAAAGATATTAAACGGATAGGTTGTAATTCCATCCATTCTATGATTTGCACCATTCATAATAAATTTAACATCCTCTGCAATTGCACAGAACTTGCCTATTATAAGTTTATCCCCTAGAAATTCGTAGTGGTGCTCTATATTATCATAAAATTTCTCTGGAGACTTTTTATTATCGCTATAATAGGTATATTCGCCAATCTCAACATTGGGTCTTTTTGGTAGATTGCTTATAAAGCAAACCGTCTTTATATTTTTATTCGGATAAAGCTTTTTCTTATCTGGCCCCGTCATTGAGTATTGGCTCCTTTCAGGTTTTCAACCTCATTTACTAATCTTTGAAGAATCTCTATTCCTTTTCTTGTACAATCTACATCAGTTGATATTAAGGAAATAACCTTATCGACCCTTTCCTTGTAATCGCTTGGCTTGATCTTAAAATCTAAATCCTCAATCATCTTAACAGCCTTTTTTTCATTTATACAGTATTCTTTATTTATTGCAAACAAGACTTGATTAAGGGAAGATATGCTTCGAAAGCAATGTCCACAAACATAGGATACATCGTCTTTATCAATATTGTTCTCAGCAAACATTAAAGAGAAACCTGCCTCAAACATAAAAAATTCAGTTAATCCCTTCTGCAAAGCGGTTGGATAACGTTCTGCTTGCTTTTTAAACTCATAAAAGTTTTCATCATTAGCATATTGTATCTTGCTGATTGCCAATTCTCCACGATACATAGCACTTATATAACCATGAGGATGCCCGGTCTGATAATTGGCAGTAACAATTCCTTGCTCCGTATCTTTGATTATTTGTTCCACCCGTTTTATATCACGTAAAATCAAGTCAACATGATACCCGTTTATAACTAACCATCCACCGCCATTAATCCAATCACCCCACGCTCCGGGAGGTACAACAAGGTTATTTCTATTCTCATCATCCAACTCTGTAGCAATTTGGTTAATCGCTTTCAGGTCAAATGATTCTGATTTGTAATAGATTCCGATATCTATATCAGAATCCTCAGTATGGGTACCTCTTGCACGGGAACCCCCTAATACGATGCCTTCTATATAAGGCAAAGAGGATAATTTTTCTGTCACTGATTGAATAATATTATCTATCATACGAACACACTCCTTTATTTTATTTTGCATCTAATTTTCTAATCTCAGTCATCATCGGGCAAACTATAGCAATGCCGATGATTAAAATACCTGATATTAAAAACCAATGGTTTATACCAATTCTATCAGCAAAGAACCCGGAAAGGATTAATCCAAGTGGCATTGCAAGTGACATGATACTTCCGGTGAAGGAAAATACACGCCCTAAATATTCAGGCTTGATTTTTTCCTGAAATAGTGCTGTTTGTACACCGCTGTAAAATGGAACTGAAAGTCCCATTATTGCACAGCAGACTACAAAGATGATAAATCCACTTGGAGGAAGTAATCCTGCAATGGCTAAACTAGCTCCCATCATAAAAAACGAACCTGTTATTAAAGGTACACGCTTTTCGTAACTTCCCAATCTTCCTAATATCAAGCCGCCTGCCAGCATGCCTGAGGCAAAAGCAATTTCGGTAATAGAAATATGCATTGGTGTCCCATTAAAATATTCCATGCTGATTAAAGGGTATAGTGCATTAATTGGCATATAAACAAATGTATATAGTGTTCCTAAAAGTAATAAGTCAAATAACCCTTTGTTTTGTCTCAGTACGACAATTCCTTCTTTCATTTCTTTTATGAACTCTGGCTTCAAACTTTGCTGGTCTACATTAAGCTTTGGAATATTCACAAATGCTACTGTGAGACTAGCAATCGCAGCACCCAGCACATCGATGGCTATAATCGCATTTAATTCCCAAACAGAGTATAACAATGCTGCAAATGCTGGACTTAAAATATAACTTATAGACTGCAAGGACTGGCTATAACCCGCACATTTGGTCAACTGATCCTCTGGTACCAAAAGAGGCGTAACCGCATTCAAAGCAGGGGAATGAAAAGCTGTTCCGATGCTACGGATAAACAATACTACCATAACCATCCAGACAGGTAACTCCATATTCAATGCAATAATAGCTAGCATTGCTCCAGCTGCTGCGATAATTAAATCAGCACCAATCATTATCTTTTTCCTATCATAGCGATCCACTAGCACACCGATAGCTGGCCCAAAGACCGCATAGGGTAGAAAACCAACTAGTGAGGCCATCGACAACACCATAGCAGACCCTGTCTTTTCTGTAAGATAAAAAATAATCGCCATTTGTAGGATGGCACTTGTAATCAGAGATACTGCCTGCCCTGCCCATATTGTAAAAAACTTTAGTTTCCAATTGTTGTATTTTTCCATTTTTATTACCTCCTGCATATTATTTTGCTTGAATTTCTATTTTGAATAGGTATTCTAGGCAATAAAAAATGCAGGCCAAAATCCACAATGTGGCTATTGTCTGCATACATACAATATGGAACCATTCTTTAAAAAGACATAGTTAAATAACGCTATAGTTACATAGTCTATATCTCACCTTAACTATTGAATGCTCAATATCGTATAATAAGCACAACAAAAAAGCCTATCACCGGGGATAGATTCTGCCTTTTTTATTGCCAGCTTATCTTAAACGCATTGAGGCTGTCATAGTTTCGGTTCCTCCTAAATTCTTATTTGTATCAACGTGTATATTAACACAATAAGTCGGTTTAAGCAACGTTTAAAATTGTAAAAACCAAGGACAGTACAACAAACATATACATCTCAGGAAGATAATATTGATTTAATTATAGATTACCTGAATATACCCATAAGCCATGCTTAATACAATAAACAAATAGTTTGCCACCAGTAGTTATAGGAAACCTACAAGTTGGACTTTGTTCTGGGTACATGCGATTCAGAAATACTCTGTCACTTTTAGCGCAGGCCACAAAAGAAAGATAATGATCTTTGGTCATTGGATGGTCAAAGGTGATAAAATAATCAGTATCTATTTCCTCTACCGTGATTTTTGGTGCAATAGTTGCAACAGTAGGCAAGATACGTTCTAACTTTCTTCCGCAGCAGAAGATAGAAGCACTTCCTGTGCTAACCAGAATATTCCCACAGGAAGGACAGACATAAAAACGTACTTTATCAATATTTCCGCTATCCGGCTTATTTGGCGTAATTTCGCCCTCCATCATCTGTTTCATATCAACACCCAAAATAGCAGATAGTTCTGGCCACAGCGATAGGTCTGGACATCCTAAACCACATTCCCATTTTGAAACCGTTTTATTTTGAATGCCCAGTACATCTGCAACATTTTTCTGGGTAAGTTTTTTTTCCTTTCGTAGCTTGGCAATTAATCTTCCTATTTTCACACAGTCCATGCTTTCACCTCCATTTCTGCTTAGTATAACATACTACATGAACCTTGTGATTATTTGTACCAATCTTGCTGGAAGCTGCTTTAAATCAGTTATATCCAATGTATTTTCAGCACCGTAAAGTTCTCGGATAGCCTCCTTGTCCTGTCCAATAGCTGCAGCTAGGAACTGGATACCTTTTCGCCTAAATTCCTGCAAAGTATTTTTCATATCATTCGCTGATTTTTCACCTGAATAATTAGGCATAGCCTTAGGCTGCCCGTCACTGATGCTTATTATTAATTTGGTTTTTTGGGGCGCATTAAGCAGTCTATCGGAAATAATGCGCAACGCCATACCATCCCGATTGTTGCTGCGAGCCTGAATGTTCATAAGAGCATATTTTTCATCTACATCTTTGCTTTCAAAGTCTACATAGGCATAGACGGACATTTGCTCCAGCTTGGAGCGGTCTGCTGTATCCCCGTAAACCATTATGGGGATACCACACCCAGTACAGAATTCATATAAAGCGACGGCTGCCTGTTTTGCTGATTCTAAACGCCCGAAGGCTGACATTGACGCTGATTCATCTATCCTAAGAGCAACTGCAAGCGAGGGTTCTTCCACAGGAGGACGCTTGCGAGCAAATACGCGAAAATCCAAAGTAGCAGCCCAATCTGCACAGAACTTTGTGCCATAAAGCTGTGATTTGGCGAATTCAGAAGAAACTTCATGCTCTAAAAGTGGGTTTGTTTTGCGGATTAGTTCCCGGATGACTGGTAGCAAACTATCAGCCATGTTGTGATACTCTTCCCTGTTTTGAGCAGTAGTTTCTGGACGGTGGACAATAAGCTTGATTTCTTCATGGGAGCTGCCTTGAACACTTTGCCGTGCTTCCCTGTTCAACTGTTTACGAAATTCCTTTTTTTGAAATTCGTTTGTATCGGATTGATCGAGCTCATGATAGAATGGAGTGCCATTTTCTCCATTATCATTGCTCGAAACATCAGTATTTTCACTACTGCTCTTATCCGAATGCCCCTCACTGTCTTCTGATTTTCTCAGACGCACTGCGCTTTTATCTGCTTGATCTGTCTCGGCTGAGAATTCCCCATCTTCGGAAATATTAAGTTCCATTACTTCTGGATTCTCGACCTCTGAATGGGAATGGCCGATGATATCCAATTCCTCAAGCTTATCTGTCAAGCCATAACTTACCAACAACTGCTCTAAAATGGCAAGCTCCTGTGGGTCAGTGGTAATTTTGTAAAGCACCTTATGATATAGAGTATTTTGTACTGAGGCACCGCTTTGAACGGCATCAACCCAAAAGATATAGGATCGCATCCCGGCCACACCTTTAATTGCATTAGCCCGGGCTGTTTCATCCAGCAGCATAATTGTTTCGGCTAAAAGAGAAAGAACATTTTCAGATTGATAACTGGTCTTAGCTTTGGCCCGTTCCATCATAACCTCTTTGGGTGGTAAATCCAGTTTTTCTGCATGTTGTACTCTATCACGCAAAGCTTCATTTAAAGGACGGTAGCCATTGTAACCACGGTTTGTTGTTATAATGGTAATAAAATCAGGATGACGATGTACGATACGGGTAGGTAAGTTTAGACTGCCATCTGGTTCTAATGCGGAATTTAGAGCCATTAAAACAGCAGCATCCCTAATCACTGTGGGTTCCTGAATCTCCAAGAGCCATCCATTTTCATACGCACGGACAATTTCTGACGGATAATAGCGATATTCAACAGTATCTGATTTATCATCTTTTTCCGACAGTACTGGAAGAATAGAACCTAGCACATCGGATTTATCCATATCTGCAAAACAGGTTACTTTCGTATAAGGCAGGTTAAAATCAGCAGATAAAGCTTTGGCAAGCTGGGTTTTTCCCGAACCAGCATCCCCCTCCAGCAAAATTGTACTTATTTTCATTTCACCACGATTCCAATTTCTTACTACTTCTTGATATATACGTTTTTCTGCTTCACTCTCAATATGTGAAGGTGGTTTTTGCCAGACAAGAGACTTCTCCTCTTCTGATAGCTGTCTGGTAGGTGATAAAATACTAGTTTGCTTCATATTAATACAACTCCAATTCTTCTAAAATTCGGTTAAGCACCCGCTTGCGTTCTCCAATCAATTCCCCTAAATCATTCAGACTCTGAGCAAATGCTTTGATGTCCTCATTGATGTTTTGATTGTCTACACACACTTCTACTGGTAATACCCCACCTTGTACTCCAACTCGTTCCACTGTGGGTTTTTCCGGGTCATATAAAAGGGGGAATCGATAAGCCTCCTTGAAGTAAAGTAATGTCCTGGACAAAAAGATTATTAGGTCAAATATTTGATGGATGGGTAATTCCTGGGCCAAAATCAATTCACAATCCTTATCATTTTTCCAAATCTGTGCAGCAATTTGCATTTTTTTATTTTCTTCCAGAATGGGTGCACCTAATGTTAAACGTTTGATTTCAGATTGATAAGCATTTCTGCCATCTATATGGTCATAACCATTTGATACCATAACAACTTTTTCATTCATCGCCATATTCTCCTTGCATTTGGATTAGCCGCGAGACACTGCTCTCTCAAATTTTCCAATTTTGCTGTATGATTTTCATGCGGGTCATCATACTTTAACACTTTAATCACTGATAGTTCAAAGCCTTCCGAGCCATATTTGTTCCAAAGTTCCTGTAATCGTTTATTGGGGTGCCAGTTGGCTGCCAATTTTACATTAGTACTGTTAAAATCGGCTCTTGTATCTTTAGAAATGCCTAAGAATACTTCTCCAGTTTCTTTACAGCAGTAAGAAATTACACCCATTTCTGGGTGCCTGTTTTTATAGGCTTCTAAAAGTTCTTTTTTTCTTTTTATATCCATTGTTGTTCACCTCGATTTTATTATATACTTAAATACTCTAAAACATAATCCACGCTCCGTAGACCAAATGAATGCATTATTATTAAAAAGACATTACTATAAAAGCAGTAGATTATGCAATATCTTTGATTAATTTGGCAGTTAAGGTTTTACAATTTTCTATACGGCAAAAGCATTATAAACACAAAAAAACCGCCAATCATGAGCTGTTTCCCTTAATCGGCGGTCAAATTCATTTTATATTTCTACGTCAATCTCCATCCCAGGCTTGAGCTCAACAATCAGCTTATCATCAAGGGATGTAAAATATAAAAATATGTCTTAATATATATTATTCTCTAAGCTTCTTATATATATAATTTCTTATCAAGAATTACATTACCTAGTTGTGGATCTAATTAATTTTCCTCCATGATAGCAATAATAATTATCTACATTCATAGACATAATCTTCTCTAATGAATTTTCAGCTGTAATTAAGTCAAGTGTAAATTGCGGATTTGCAATTACTAATTCACCATTTTCTATAACTGCTGCATCACCTGCTACAATGGAATTAGTCTCTGTTAAAAATAATGAAATATGACCTGGCGTATGACCAGGAGTAGATATTACCTGACACCCTCCTGCCCAGTCAAAATTATCTCCATCTTTAATTGTTATATCTACATTGACAGGTTTAATTTTTCTTAAGGTTTCACAGAAATCAATTCCAAATTGTTTCTGTTCTTCTGGCATGACCTTTAGTATTTCCTCTGCTTGCAACAGTCTAAGTGATTTCCTTTTACCAGAAATATACTCACTCTCTATTTCACTTGAAACCACCTTAATATGTGGATATTTTTCTTTGATTTCATATAAAGCTCCCATATGGTCATCGTCATGATGTGTAATCAGTACTTTTGTCAATGAATCTGGGTCTATTCCTTTTAATTTCATTTCATCTTCTAATAAAGTTAAAAGATTAGGGTAACCGCAATCAACTAAAACAACATCATTTTTATCTATTAATATAATGGGATTTATAGTTTTTGTTTCATCTCCATGCTCAAAGCTAATACCTAGCATTACTATTTTGTTCATTTAATTTCATCCCCTTTCTGTAACAACAAGTTCAATTTTATCTCATTATTATTTAATTTTTCACCTTAAACTCCTAAATAAGTATTAAAAATATTATCTAGTCTCCTACCCCTTTTTTTACTGCTTTTACTTTGTCATCACTTAAATTACCCTATGTCATCTATAAATCACCCTAAAAACAGGGGTCAAAAAACGGTGTTTTTTTGCTCTTTTTCTGCTTCAAAATCGTCCTTAAACCACTATATGTTGTGGTCAATCCCTACTATTTCTTATCTAAACCACAATACATCATCAGAATTGCTGCTTCAACGTGGCTTGAGTGCGTAATAAAGATGTCGCACCCTTCTGGTATCCCCTCGGTGGCTTTTATGCTTCCTCCCAGTCCCGGGCATGCTTTTATTTACAATAGCCAGCCATACTCCTGGCAACAGTCCACCACGGCAGTAATAAACGATGCTTCTCCGAACCTCATAAAGCGCAAGATAACGCTGTTCAAAAAGAAGCTTTATTATATTACCTGAGTGTTGAATTATCTATCAGCATAGACGGCGAGAGAGAAAAGTGCCACATCTTCAATATCTGGTACAGCTTCTGTTAAATAGTTTCTGATACTCTCTTCAGAAAGGGCACTTGTTCTTCTTATATAGGTTGTCCAGACAGCGTAAATTATTCTGGAAAACTGTCCCGGATTCTTGCAAGTCACAACATCAAAAGCATAACAGTTTTTCTTATGGAGGATCATTGCTGCGGTGGCATTGTGAACGCAGTTAAGAATGCGCTAATCACCAGCGGAAAGATGATCTCTTGGAGCATAGTCACTATAAGCACCGACGGTAAAATACTGGATGTGTGATAAAGGAAGGAATAATAGCTCTACGGAATAACTCACCTCAGCCTTGTAATTATTTCGTAGAGCTTTTCGTCGTCCTTTTTCTTCATTTCAAAAAATAGCCTTTCCTCTGGGCAGTATAAGTATTTCGGGAAATAAGAGAAATGCCCCTCTAGACAAGGCAAAATAAACGCAAGCGACTCAGAAGTATCCCTGTTACGTCTACTGCGTGTCACACGTTCCACATAGGTTTCATAGTCCATTGGTATACTTTTCCTAATGGCGTTATAGAATATGGAGATACTTTCATTGCTGTTCAGGTGGAAGAAGTAATCCTGCCGATAATCCTTGCCCTCGCCATCTGGGTTTTCCTCCATATACCTTTCTATTTCGTCCATAACTGACTGTCTAAATAGATATGGCGGCGTGTTTTCTCTTGCCTTGTTTGCCGAATATGCCGCAAATAGCCCAACGACAACTACCAGAGCAAGTATTATGAGATGCCAATACTTTATTCTATGAAGCCTTTTCATTTTATTAGCTCCTCCTTTAAAAAGGTATACCCGGCCATAGATCGTATGCTATGGCCGGATATAATGTAAACATTACTTCTTAAATACAGTTACCGTCTTTTCCGACTTATTGCCTGCCTTATCAGTAGCTGAAATCAAGAATTCGTTAATTCCACTGTCAATAAGATAATATTTAGCAAAACCACTACCAAATTCACTGATCTGAATACTTTCACCGTTGATAGTTAAGCTTTCTACATCAGCGCTGTACAACCCATGTATCAATACTTCCTTATCTGATGTAGTGATTTTTTCTTGATTATATAGCTTGATTTCAGGCGAAATGGTATCAAGAGTGATAATATACTCTCTCTTTTCCGAAGTAAATCATCTTTTACTCTTTCTGTCGCAACTTTGTTTATTCCTTCATTTAATTTAACAATACCACCCTTTACATACTTACCGTCCAGATAAAGTTCTACCCCTCCGTTTCATCGTGTTTGTTAATATTTATTGTGAGGCAGTCAAAATTTGCCTCCTCAAAATATTAGACGAAAAACAGCCACTTAAGTTTCCAATTTCCTGATTATTTCCCTTATTTTTAGGCATTATGTAGTGTCAGTAATAGCTCCTCCTTTAAATAAGATCGGGATTCTCAAACTTAGCAATAAGTTCAGCACCGCGTATTATGGCATCACGAATTTTTCTGCCTTTTTTAACTGCATCATCAAATGAAAGAACGATTTGCTTTTGTGGACTTCCGGATCCACTTATTATCACTTTTCCGTTTATACATTATGTACTTCAGGGAGCTGCCTCCAGCAATGCTGCCATATTGCCCTGTATCCATCATTTCATCATTTTTGAATTCAAGCCAATAGGGAAGTCCATCATGGTCATAACATTGAAAATTGTTTCAATTAATTCTTCGCCATCGATACTTTTTAAACATCAGGACCAAACCGCTTGAGAAACATGATATATTCTTGATCGTTCTGAGAAGCTGACTTAATTTCACTTTTTTCAAGTAGCCGGTCACATTCCTTGGCGATAGCATTATTATCGAAAAAAAAGAAAACCATCGGGCATACATCCATCTATATTGGAATTCTGCATTTCATACATAGGCTGGTCAAAAATTGCAGTTTTTGACCCTAATTTTTGCTCATTTTTAGCTCACAAACCACTATATCTTGTGGTCAAGATGCATCATTTCTCCTCCAAACCACATCTTGTCATCATTATTATACACTCAACGTGTTTTGAGATGAGGGTATAGCTATCAAAACGGCTTTTTTGTACTAAATTTACCCAATCTCGAACTTGGGAAAATATCCACGCTCGTAACTGGAAACATATCCAATATCGGCTCTCGTTTGTGGGAATATATCAATCGGTTTTTCCTATCGCTAATTTTTTATAAAACAGCCAAGTGCCTGAAATCACCACCACAGATATTAAGATATGCAATATAATGTTCGGAATTGTAAAATTGTAAGTATTCGACACTTCACCAAATTCGAGTAAAAATCGGCTTCCCATTCCTACAATAGTAGCAATCAAATTAAATAAACCTATAAATATTGCCGAACTATTAGTAAATAATTTCGCTTCTGCCTGTCCAATGCTATGGTAAAACATAATTGAAATGACAATTACTAACCAGTTTACAACTTCCATTCTTATTGGAGTTTCTTTTGTTAAGTTTAAGATAGGAAACATACAGCAAGTTATGAATGCTAAACACATAAATATTCCGCTAATTAATATCCTTTTTTTATTTTTCATTTTGACCTCCCTGTTATATAAATAATCTTTGCTGCACATTTTTCTACAAAGACGTATTATATAAATGATGTGCACTAAATATTAGCTGCAGTCTAAATCATTTTATAAGCTCTTTTTTCTTTTAAATATCCTATTAATGAGAAGATAATAAAGTCAATATCTTCAATGCTTTTCCCCATGTAATAGTATGTTCTTGGAATATCTCTTAGTGAGGAATAGAGTTTTCCATGTGCGTTCTCAAATGTACCTGAATATAAGCTTTCAACTACCGCTAAAGAACCAGTTGTAACAGCATATACCGTTTCCCATCCTCCATAAAATATGATAATAAAATGCAATAATATGATTGAACTGTAAAACAAAATTATTTCCCTACTTTTCACCTGTTGGTGCTTTTTGCCATACCTTCTGAAAAGAAAGAAGGACGCTATAGAAAAAGAGATATAAAAAGTTGCTATTCCTGATATTCGTGAAAAAACTGTAGGTCCTTGAACAGTTATTAAAAGCACTTTGAAAATCAAGGATAAAAATGAAACAACAAGACCAGCAGTGAGATTAGCTATTACATAGTACAATATAAAAATAAACCATTTCTTTAATAAATTCATAATTATACCTCCTCAAAATTATAAAATTGTACTTGCACCTATTATACTTTGTAAGATAAGTGCCAGGCACCAAACTTATTGGGCAATCATCCTGACAAGAGCAGCTTTGGACTTCAAGGTCAAAACAGGCCGTAAATCCAATGAATATTTAGTATTTGCACCAAGTGTGCTTAAACGCCGTAAAGCGCAATTCCAATTCAGGCATAGCCGCGTTGCAG
>JAHDSQ010000055.1 GCA_018432615.1 Clostridia bacterium | reverse complement strand
AGATATAATCTTTATCCACTGTAGATAAGGGTAAATAAGTTTAGGGGAGGAACAGAAATTTAAAAAAAACCGTATATCCTCTTTTAGAAAGGTCAATTTTGAGCTCGCAGGATTTTTAATTATTTTCATGCGTCAGCTCTGATCGTATGCAGGGCAGTTTTGCATTGTTTCCTGAAGCGTGGTATAATGAGGCGATAACATTGTTTTCTATTGCGAAGACAGGCTTAAATATTTTGAGTGTTTAGAGCGGGAACTCAATCGTTTGTGAGTTGCCTGCTCTTCCTATTTGATTACTAACCAGATGTAACGAGAAATATCGGTTAGTCAGATTAAATAATAGCCTAATAGGCCAAAAGGAGAATAAATTATGCAAGAGAATACTTTAAATGCAATTGAAAGAGTCAAACAACCTGGAAAATTTAAGGAAAAAGGTTTTGTACCGGGTGTAATCTATGGGGACGGTATTGCGACGGCAAATTCGGTAAAGTTTGCGGCACCAGTTTTAAATGCTATTCTTGCCCGTCATGGCGCCAATGCCAGAGTAATGGTAAAGTATAATGACACCGTAAAACTCGGGTTTATTAAGGAAGTACAGAAAGATGCCATCTCAAGGGTTGTTAAACATGTGGACATTCAAATTGTTGCCAAAGACCAGCAAATCAGTCTTCAGGTTCCTATCATTTTTAAAGGCCAGGAGGAGTTGGCATCCAGACAACTGCAATTGCAGGTATATAAACCTGAAGTATCTGTTTTGGCAACGATGGATTTAATGCCGGGCGCCATTCATATCGATGCTTCAGACATGACCTTAGGGGATGCGATTACTTTAAGCAATTTTAATCTAGACAAGCAGATAAAGGTGAACGATAAAGAAGATACAGTCTACGGAGTTATAACCCATCAATCTGAAAAAGAGACCGAGGTAACTGAAGATGTTAAAGATGAAGGTACCGCAGACGAAACTGCAGCAACAGAAACTAAAACCGAGTAAGAAATAAGATACAGTGTAATATCGCCTTTTAGTGTTGTAATTCACAGAAAACGACCCCCTTCATCTGAAGGGGGTCGTAGCTGTTCAAAATCGTTCTTTCTTGTTCTTGCATGTATTGATCATATTATGCTATCATATTATTTACGGCATAACAATAATACACACACAAACCCATAATATCATACCACAAAATAACCGTTATGTCAATAGTATTTTGGGATATTTTTAAATAAATTTATTAATAACTTCTCCTATTGTTCATAACTTTTTTATGCGAGGGTGAGAGACGTTGTCATTTGAAATTATAAATGTATTTTCATCGTTGGTCGAAAAACAAGCGGTGGCGGAAATTGAAAAGTGCAATGATTTTACCGCACGCTTTGGCTTGCAAATCTCTCGTCAGAATGCTGTAGAATTGATTGAAACGCGTAACCTTACCTTAAAAGACAACGGAAGAATAGAATTCGGAAGCGGGGTCATCCATAAGATAATCAGAGAGTTTTGTGATTCCCCCTATATTTCTATGCACAATTATGTTGAAACACTCCACGAGCTTACCGAACTATTCTATTTCTATAAAAACGAAGCGCTTGATTTAATAAGCGACGAGGATTTGATTAAGTTTATGAAGAAAAGCTTTGACGGGAAATGCCAAGGTTCACTTGAACTGCTTGCGGGGCGTGAACTTGCAAACATGGCGCGTAATTTAAGGTATGGGTACGCTCCTGATTATACGAAGGATTTAGCATGTTATGTAGAGGGGCAGGATGAGGATGAGGATGGCTAATATTGAAAAGCGTTCTATTATTGACAGAAAAAAACTGAGCGGTGAATTCTTTTTTATTTCGCTCTTGCAAGAGGCGAGTAAATGCGGGTTTTTAGATGACCATGATGTTGAAAGCATCCAAAGTCAATCTATTGAGTTTTTGGCAACAAGGTGTGAGAGATACAACGGAGGCGATAGCAGTTCGATAAGGGTAGAGGCTGCCGAAAGAATCATGCAGTCGAATCTTTACACTGTGGGATTGTATCTCAAGTCATTACCTAATGCAGACAGTGCAGCCGAAGAACTTAAAACGTCTTCGATTCGCGAAATATATCAAAAGGGAAGGAAACTGCTGGATTTAAGGATTCATACGGCAAAGCATATCTATAAGTTGGTACAGAAAAACAGAATCAGTTCGCCGAGCTACACCTATAATGCGACGATTGACAATGCCGGTCTTGGGGTTTTTTTCAAAGCATATGATCTGGATTATGGAGCTCACGAAATCCCCGCTTCCATTGATTATCAGTTGTGCAATCCCGTTAAGGATTTAGCGGGTGTTGAGTACATTCAACAATACCTTGTTAAGCTATTTCTTGAAAATGAGTTTTGCGGATATTTCTCTGCAGAGGATATTAATTTTTTGCTTTGCGGATATAGCGAGGGATATAAGGATCTGTTAATAAATATTTTTTCGCAAGTATTGACGGCGGCCTTGGGGTGCATGCTTGAAAACCGCTGTCTTGTCGGACTTAATATTCCGCGGGATGAGATTAAATATCTGCATGATAGATTATCGAAAGACGTTGATGATAATTTGCTTGCTGCGACGCTCCAAAATGGGGCCGAAAAAATGACAAAAGAACTTGGAGTAAAAAACCCTTCCCTTAGAAAATACATTAGAGAAAGCCTGCCAGGAGTGACAGCCACTATTGCCGGTGCACTTCAAACAAACACTCTTGACAAAGTATTCGTACCCTCGGTTAATACGGATTTAAAGCCTAAAATCAGGTTTTCTTCCGGTGCGAAGATGCCAGATGAAGCATATAGAAAACTGGTCGATGAATTACTGGTATGTCGTTATGCAGGGGATAAGCTAGCTTTGATAAAAGAAAAAGTGAGATCCTTTGGTGACATTGAGGATTTACTGTTTGATGTCTATTTCAATGAGGAAGAAATATTCTCGGTTTTTGATTTCCTGGGGGATGCTGAAATGGCGGTTCTATTAAAACGGCATCCATTTGAGAGAAAGATTCAGGCTGTAGACTTAACTGAAAGCGAGACGTCCTTGAGATTAAGTCTGAAAACGTATTTCAATAAACTTCCCCAGGAAAGGCAAAGAAAGATTTTAGAAACAAAGACAAAGCTTATTGATGAATAATATCAAACACATAATATTAAACCTATTTGTTGACATGGTGTAAAAAAGGTGGTATTCTGCAATTACAAAATTACTAAACTACTAAACTACAAAAATGATAAAATCAGGACGACGGATTACATTATTAATATGAAGCGCACAACGTGCGCACGAATGGAGATGAAACAAAATGAAAATACCGACTTCTTTGAAGCATAAGCCGGTTATTGTATCGGAGAACTATGAAAATGTTGATGGCAGGTACGCGTACAATAGCGATGCCAAAGGGCTGTCTTTAGGATTGGCACAATGGAATGACAGGGGTAAGGTGGAAATTTCGGCTAAGGTATGGAGACATACGGGAGAAAAGTGGTCCAGACAATCCGAGGAGCTGCCGCTTCACAGGGTGCTTGACCTTGCTATTCTTGTTTGCCGTGCGCAGCTACATTTCAGAGAGGCATACAGGTATGAGAAACTGTATGATGAAGAGAAGGCAATTATTGATAGGATCGGACTGCAAGGGGATGCCATGACCGTTTCCGTATGTACTGAAAATGAAAGGATAGACGAGGATATTAAACTGTTTGATCAGGCCTTGAAGAATGACGATGAGATAATCGGGGAACGACTGAGTTCTTTATCCATGATTCTAAAGGAAATGGGGTATTGATAAATAACAAATGGATAGAAAAAAAGAGTTGAAACAACAATACAAAGAAATGAAACCTGATATGGGGGTTTTTATAGTTACCTCCGGTTTTAACGATAAGTGCTTCATTGAGGCAGCAAGGGATCTAAAAAGCAGAATAAACAGCACTGAATTCAAGCTTAGGATGGGAAGCCATTTTAATAAGGAATTGCAAAGAGAATGGCAGGAGAATGATCGGTCAAATTTTAAGATTGAAGTGCTTGAGAGGCTCGAATATGATGAAGATGAGACAAAGACCGATTACAGTGATGAGCTGGAGTTGTTGCAAATTATATGGGAGGAAAAAATGCAACAAAAAGGGATGAAGCTCTACAAAAAATGAGAAAAGTATTACTATCACAAGATAGGGTTTAGTATTGAAAAGTATTATTCGAGATGGTATTCTGAGGGCAGAAAAACACTGATGAATAAGAGTACTTGGACATGGGATGATTACCCACACAAAGTAAATAAGTTCCCCTCGGCGGAGAAAAAGAAAGGTGGTAAGGTAATGAGTTTTCTAAAAAAGTTGGGCGAGACGGTAAAAGATACTGCATCCTCAGTTAGCGCTAAATCAATTGACCTAATGGAAACCGGTAAGTTAAAAATGAAAAAGAGCCAACTAGAAGGCGGGGTTAAAGACAAAAAGATCGAAATCGGGGAACTGGTTTACCAGGCGCATAAGCAAGAAGTGACGCCTGATGAGTTTGCCCTGAACGGGATATTTGAAGAAATAAAGGAATTAGAGAATCAAATTAGCGTTGTTGAAGAAAAGTTACGGAAGGAAGGGGCGCAAGCGGAAGAAATAGAAGAAGCATCTCAGTCCGAGGTTGAGGCTCCTGTGGAAGCAGATGATGTTACTAAAGTATTCTGCGCATATTGTGGGCAAGAGTCTTCCTCTGAGTCTGAGGCTAGGTTTTGCACAAACTGCGGCAAGCCTATATCCGGGAGGTAAAAACTCGGTATAGGGTCAACTTATTTACTAGCATCAATATACTGCAACGCGGTTTCGGCCTTCCAACTTGGCCCGGTACAATGCTTTATCAGCGGCTTTTATCACGGTATAGGCATCGTCACCGCGTTTGTATGTATAAGTACCAAGGCTGATTGTGATGTTGTTTGCATTTTTAAAGTCGTGTTGTTCGACGTTTGATCTGATTCTTTCTGCCAGCACATAGACTTTCTCTTTGTCTGTTGCTGTACAGATAAAGAGGAATTCATCTCCACCCCATCTGCCCAGTGTGTCTACATCTCTGCAGCTTTTTTGCAGGATGCCTGCAAGCTCGATCAGAATAATATCCCCTGCAAGGTGACCGTATTTGTCGTTTAAATACTTAAAATTGTCTATGTCCCCTAATATAACTGAGAAGGATTGGTGATTTTTGCGGGTTCCGGCGATTTCTTTTTTTAAGATGCCATCTAACCTACTGCGATTGTAGAGCCCTGTCAGACTGTCTGTCACAGCGAGGTGTCCAAGTTCCTCGCTCTTTTTTTCCAGAGCTATGTAAGCCGCTTTTCTACTTGATTCATAATGACTTACGAGAATCATAAGTGCTATTGATACCCCGCAGATATTGAAAATTGATTCTATAGAAAAAGGGGCGGGTTCCCAGCTTCTATACCTTGTTAAGATAAAGATCAGTATGTATAGGAAAAAGGGGATAGTTATCATTACGCCCAGTTTTCTACCTAAGAGATAATATGCTATCGGAGGGAAAACCGCAAGCCAATAAAATGCAAAATGTCTATTTTCTGTGATATGTAATAACACTATCAAAGATACTATTATCAGAACCACAGTTATAATGGATACTGCTTTAACATTATTCGTGCGTCTAAGATATAATAGGACTAAAGTCGCAGCGATAGCAATACATCCATCAAGAAGCACTACTTCATATCTGACGTAAAGAACTACGTTTATTAGTACAAAAGCGGCTAAAATCAATATCATAGTAGTTAGCAAATTATTTATAAAAAGAAACTGCCAATAATCAGGGCTTTCCTGCTTAGATCGGCAATTACTTGTGTTTAATTTACACCAGATGTCCTTAATTGCTGATTTCATAGGAAATACCTCCTATGTAGTATGGTCAATTATTATTATATTACATTAAACCGTAGTCTGTATGAAATATCTTAAAATAAATATTTTCATAATAATATGAAAATATTTTTATCTCGGGAGCGTTCTTAAAAAAAACGGAATAAAAACAAAATTAAAATAGATAATAATTCAAACCTGACCCCCTGTTTTCCATTATAAATGTAACTGCGGTTACATAATTTTAGGGAGAGATAAACTATAATATGGAGTAAGAAAGAGGGTAGAAATATTTGAAGGGGGGCAAGAAAAGTGGTAGAAAAGGTGTTTAAAATGAATAGTGGCGATGAAAGTGTGGTTGAAAAGGTCATCCAGGATGACAATCTGCATTACCTTCATATGGTATTTGATAAGGACAGAGGACTGCCGGAGCATCATTCGAATGCACCTGTTTATATGACTGTTTTGCGCGGCAGACTTTCAATCAGGCTGGATGAGCAGGAAGCCCATGAATATGACAGAGGAACTATTTTGCAGATCCCTTTTAATACAAAGATGAATGTAAAAAATACACGGGAGGAACCCCTCGAACTGATTGTTGTTAAAGCGCCGCCGCCGGGATCAAATAAGCCGGTATCGGACAGATAGAAAATACTTAATATTTAAGGGGGAGAGAGAGAATGAGCATGTTTTGTTATCAATGTCAGGAAACTGCGAAGAACACAGGTTGCCAGGTCAAAGGGGTATGCGGGAAGAATGAGGAGGTTGCTAAACTTCAAGATTTGTTGATTTACACGGTTAAAGGCATTTCGGAGGTAGTCGTCAAAGGTAAATTGGTCGTAAAGGACATAGAGGAAGCAAACTATGAGGTTCTAAACAGTCTGTTTATGACTATCACTAATGCTAATTTCGACGAGGATTCTCTTGAAAAACAAATCAATAAAATGTTGAAGTTCAGAGATGAGTTGAGGGAAAAGACCGGTATAAGTGGGTTGCATGACGCGGCATGTTTTACAGTCAATGGTAGGGAGGAAATGTTGGCGAAAGCTGCCACTGTGGGGGTTCTGGCCACAGAGAATGATGATATCCGTTCATTAAGAGAAATGATAGTGTACGGGTTGAAGGGCATGGCGGCTTATGTGGAACATGCTTTTAACCTGGGCAAGAAGGACGAGGAAATCTACAGTTTTATTTACGAAGCTTTGGCAGCAACTCTTGATGATGGTTTGACAGCGGATGATCTTGTCGCTCTAACTCTCAGGACGGGGGAATACGGTGTCAAGGCAATGGCCCTTCTGGATGAAGCCAATACGTCGAAATATGGTAACCCGGAAATAACCGAAGTGAATATCGGCGTTGGCAAAAACCCGGCTATTCTGATCTCGGGACATGATCTAAAAGATCTGGAGCAATTACTGGAACAGACAGCAGGAACGGGAGTCGATGTCTATACCCATAGTGAGATGCTTCCCGCCCATTATTATCCTGCTTTTAAAAAGTATGATCATTTCGTCGGAAACTATGGGAATGCCTGGTGGAAACAGTTGAGTGAATTTGAATCCTTTAACGGTCCGATTTTATTTACAACAAACTGTATCGTGCCTCCCAAAAGCGAAGAAGTCAGAAAAAGGATTTTCACAACAGGTTCTACGGGATTTCCGGGGTGCCCTCATATTGAGGCTGACCAGAACGGCAGGAAAGACTTTTCTGAGATAATCAAGCTGGCTAAAACCCTCAAAGCTCCTGAGGAAATTGAAACCGGAAAGATCGTCGGAGGATTTGCTCATGAGCAAGTATTCGCTTTAGCGGACAAGGTTGTAGAAGCTGTCAAGTCCGGAGCCATTAAGAAGTTCTTTGTTATGGCCGGTTGTGATGGGAGAATGAAATCAAGAGAGTATTACACCGAGTTTGCGCAAAAACTACCTCAAGATACGGTGATTTTGACAGCAGGTTGCGCCAAGTATCGTTATAACAAACTGCCCTTAGGAGATATCGGCGGCATTCCACGGGTCTTGGATGCCGGACAGTGTAATGATTCGTATTCTCTGGTCCTGATTGCCTTGAAACTGAAGGAGGTCTTTGGGTTTGATGATGTAAACGAGCTGCCGATTGCCTACAACATATCTTGGTATGAGCAGAAAGCGGTCATCGTCTTATTGGCTCTGTTGTATCTGGGTGTCAAGAACATTCACCTTGGTCCGACTTTGCCGGGATTTTTATCACCGAATGTTGCTAAGGTATTGGTAGAAAAATTTGGCATAGCCGGAATCAAATCGGTGGATGAAGATATTGAACTGTTTTTGGGGGAGTAATCATGGAAAAACAAATCATGGAAAAACAATGGGAAAACAAGAAAGAGTCGTTTGCAATCGTCGATGTAAGGAAACTAACGACTAATTTTTTGCCGATGGTTTTAAAAAGAGCGCAACAGGTGGAAGTGGGTGACGGGTTGTGTATTGTGCAGACCTTTGAACCTAAGCCGCTTTATTCCGCCCTGCAGGATCTGGGATTTGAGCATATAACACAAAAGGTGTCCCCCAGGGAATATCGGGTGTACTTTTACAGAACCGAAAAAAGGGATATTACCTATGAAACCGGGGCGGATATGCCTTTTAAGCCCACGGCAATTCTGAATTACAAGAAGATCGATGATACTCTTGCCGAAAATGTGGTGGATTTTTGGGAACTGATTTGGGAAAAGGAAGACGCAGCACTTGATTTGAAGACAAAGTTACTCTTATCAATGAGTAACGCCGTAGGGGCCTCCAGGTTTAGACAGGCTACCAGGGAACTTATCAAAGCTTATTCGCTGGGAGTGACAACGGCGGAGTTGGACGAGATATTTTCTTTGTTTGCTTGGAACCAAGGTATCGGGCATTTCTCATCGGAGATCGGTCCTTCAACATTGTTTGGTGCTTATCAGCAAATCAAAACGAGAGAAAAAGCCGGTTGGGAGAAGAAAACCATTCTGAATGAACTTATGGAGATGTTCGGTGATGGCAATCCTGATGTTAATACCCTCTACGTAAAGAGGAAAAAGGCTTGTCAACGGAGTGTTCCGGAAATGGAGTTGTAGGTCCTTTAACACACTTAGCCTCTTTATACCCCTTGACAAGGAAGGTTTATCCTGATAGACTCATATCCGAATCAACCGATTTGGGGGAAAGGGTTATGGAAAAATATAAGCTTTTTGATGCGGAGTATAAATTCTTAGATATTATCTGGGATCTCGAGCCGGTCAACTCCACGGAACTGACAAGGGTATGTCTGAAAAAACTTGGCTGGAAAAAACCTACCACTTACACCATGATAAGAAAACTGTCGGAGCGCGGTATCTTAAAAAACGAAGACGCTACAGTGACAGCCCTAATAAAACGTGGGCAAGTCCAGAAATATGAGAGCGAGGTACTGTTACAAAAGTCCTTTGACAATTCTCTGCCGACTTTCTTGGCAACATTTTTACGGGACAAAAAGCTGTCAAGAAAGGAAGCGGAGGAACTGAAAAATATGATAGAGGAAGCGACGAAATAAAGGAAGTACAAGAAAGGACCGCCGGTATTCTACAATAAGAAGGCCGACGGTCCTTTCTGTTAAATATGCCAATCTTTCGTCATAATTTAGTGGTATAATACAAAAAAACTACTGTTATGGGGAGTGGAGCATTGGTTTTTTCAAGCTTAACGTTTTTATATATATTTTTACCAATTAATTTAATTCTATATTACATAAGCAAAAACCAAACGTACAGGAACTGGGTGCTGATCGTTTTTTCTTTATTGTTCTATGCCTATGGTGAACCTATCTGGGTGATTTTATTGATATTCAGTGCCACCGTTGATTTTTACCTGGGGTTATTGATCGAAAGGCACCGCGGACAATGGAAAAGCAAAGCGGCCTTGATATGTTCGGTAATAGTGAATCTGTCACTTTTGGGAACCTTCAAATACATGGGATTTTTTATGGAGAATATAAACTATCTTTTGCAGGGGAGTATTCCTTATCGAGAGTTTATGTTGCCTATTGGTATTTCGTTTTACACCTTTCAAACCCTGTCATATTCAATCGATGTTTACAGGGGAGAAACCAAGGCTCAGCGCCAATACCACAAATTTCTGCTTTTTGTTTCCTTATTTCATCAGCTTGTTGCAGGCCCTATTGTCAGATATAAGGATATTTCCGGGGAAATAGAATGTAGAAATATCAGTCCGGCGGGCTTTTCTTACGGTGTTACTCGTTTTGTTCAGGGTTTGGGGAAAAAGGTTTTGCTTGCTAATACCGCCGGAAGTGTCGCTGCGAAATTTTTGGAACGGGGTTTCGAAAGCCTAACAGTGGCGGGTGCCTGGCTGGGAATAAGCATGTTTGCCTTGCAAATCTATTTCGATTTTTCCGGGTATTCCGATATGGCGATTGGTTTGGGGCGGATGTTTGGTTTCACCTATAAAGAAAATTTCAATTACCCCTATATTGCAAAATCGGCAACTGATTTCTGGCGCAGGTGGCATATCTCGTTAAGCTCTTTTTTCAGAGACTATTTGTATATTCCCTTAGGAGGGAACCGTAAATTTGCCGTAAGAAATTTATTGGTTGTTTGGTTTTTAACAGGTCTCTGGCATGGAGCCAGTTGGAATTTTGTTGTCTGGGGCTTGTTTTACGGCTTTTTTATTCTTATGGAAAGGAAGTTTTTACAGGGATTATTGCAGAAAATGCCTGCAGTATTTTCTCATCTGTACCTGCTGCTAGTCATGCTTACGGGTTGGGTTTTCTTTTACTACCTCGATCTTTCCCAAGGCTTCCGGTTTCTCAAGATTATGTTTGGCTTTGGGGGCGTAAGCTTCCTTGATACGGAGTTTTTGATTCATTTTATGAACAACTTGCTCTTTTTGATGGTGGCGGCCTTTTTGACAACCCCCATATTGAAGAATTTGTGGAATAGGGCAAGAGATATCATGGAGGATAAGGGGATATACGGGCCTTTGGTGGAGGGCGTTTTTAAAGCAGGAACTGTAGCCGTGTTGCTGTGGGTTTCTACCGCCTTTTTGGTTGGTGCCACCTATAATCCTTTTTTGTATTTCCGGTTTTAGGAGAGGATACATATGAAAGCAAGACATTTAAATATTGTGGTATTTGTTTCGCTTTTAATAATCTTAGGATTTGTTAACCTGGTTACACCGAAAACCGAGGCAAGGGTCGAGGGTGAAAACAGGATGACTGTTTCATTTCCTGAGTTTTCCGGCGAAGACCTGTTTTCCGGAGAGTTCTTTCAAGGCTTTGATGATTATTTCGCGGATAATTTTATCTGGCGGGATACATTTATATCCGTTAATAAGAAGCTTTCTTCCTTCAAGGGTGTGAACTATGGAGAACGTGCGGAATTGATCGAATACTCCGGTGCAAATGTCTGGCAAGAGACAGTTGAACCAGTGGACACAGATGCACTACAAGACACGAAATGGGGAAAGATACTGATTTATAATGGCAGGGCCATGGAGATCAATTCTTTCGATGAAGCAGCGGCCAGGAATTATGCCAATACAATCAATGCCTTTGCCGCAAGATTCCCCGAACTTACAGTGTACTCCTTATTGGCACCGACCCAGATAGAGTTTATTGACGATCAACGCTATCAATCTCTGAGCGTTTCCCAAAGGAAGACAATAAGTACCGTACAATCCTTTTTGCATGATGAAATCGTGCGGGTTGATGTCTGGGAGAGGCTTTTTGAGCACAGGGATGAATACCTGTTTTTTAGAACGGATCACCATTGGACGCAACGAGGTGCGTTTTATGCCTATCAGGTCTTGGCAGAGGTTTTGGCAGAGAAAAAACCGGTCTTGGATGACTTTGAAATCACCAGGCATGAGGGTTATCTCGGCAGTCTTTATTTAGTAACCAATAGTGAGGATTTAAAAATAAATCCTGATTATGTGGAACTGCTTGATTCCCATATCCCTCATGTTTATCGTTCCTTGGAAGGAGGGATTCGCTACAATGAGGGTAATGTATTGGTCAAGGCCTGGTTGGAGAAGGACGAGAAGTATGCTGTGTACATGGGTGGCGACAGAGCCCTTGTGAAAATTGAAACGGAACAGGATATCGGTCGTAATATTTTGGTTATCAAGGATTCATATGCTAATGCCTTTGTCCCCTTTTTGATGGGGGTAGCGGATAATGTCGTGGTTGTTGATCCCAGGCAATTCAAGGGTAGTGTAGAGGTTCTGATTGAAGAGCACGAAATTACAGATATTCTATTCTTGAATTATGCTTTGATTACCAGGCGGGATGGCTACGGCGAGCTGGTTGCTCAGTTATTGAAGTAAGGGTGCTGAAGGTGCTGAAATAAGTTCCACATAAGCACGAGGTCCTTATTGACAGATGAGGTTTACTCTGATAAACTTACCGCAGAGGTCTATTCCGGTAAATCTATGTATGAACATGAGGCAGTAGTGGAAATGTTCGAGGGGGCGGAAGAATGAGCGGTATTTTCTTAAAGGTGCTTGAGATGAGCTTAACGGCCAGCTACGTTGTTTTGGCTGTTATAGTGGTTAGGCTGTTATTAAAAAGGGCTCCGAAGGTTTTTTCTTATCTCCTTTGGCTGGTCGTGCTGTTCCGGCTTGTTTGTCCTTTTTCCTTCGAAAGTTCCTGGAGCCTGTTGCCGGTAGATAAGGTGGAGGTTTCAGCCTATAATTATGAAAGCGAAAGAGTGGAAAACACGGTTGATTATGATCATAAGGCTCCTGTACCGTTGTTTGGATCTCCGACTGATATCGTTTCTGCGGTTCCTGAAAATGTTGAGAACCGGAGAGGTGTAATCAAACTGGCTTCAAGAATATGGCTCTTGGGGATTGCCGGGCTTCTTCTTTATGCTTTAGTGTCGTATATTAGGTTAAAAGGAAAGCTTACAACGGCTATCCTTGTTAGGGACAATATATATGAAACGGACCGTATTCAGACGCCTTTCGTCCTTGGGTTGACCAGGCCGCGGATTTACTTGCCCTCAGGTTTGGCGGGGGCTGAAGCGGACTATATTATTAAACATGAAAAAACCCATATCAGGCGCCGGGATCATCTTATTAAACCATTGGCATTTCTGGTCCTTGTGCTGCATTGGTTTAATCCCCTAATCTGGCTTTCTTATTTTCTAATGATCAGGGATATGGAAATGTCCTGCGATGAAAGCGTAATGAGGCAGTCGGGTGAAGATATCCGGGTAAGCTACTCCAATTCCTTGCTTGCTCTGGCCGTGAAGCAAAGCGGTCTCTTAAGCCCCTTGGCATTCGGTGAGGGCGATGTGAAAACACGTATCAAAAACATTTTAAACTACAAGAAACCGGCGTTTTGGGTTGTTGCAGCCGCGGTTCTGGTAGTTGTGACGGTGACGGCGGGATTACTGGCGGACCCACGGCAGGATGCTCAGCCGAACACATTGGCTAATGAGTATGCGGACGATGAGGTAGGAGTTAAAGTTGAATTGCTGCTGGAACAAATAATGGCTGAAGGTCCTGCCACTTCTTCCAATGCTTTTGACTATATCAAAGACAGCGAAGTCTTTAGCGAACTTGCAGATTTAGGTGAGCCTGCTATGGAATATATGTTTGAAAGCTTTATGAAGAGCAATGAGGACGGGTTGAAAGAATACATTATGGCGTTGGCTTGTGCCAAAATTATGGGAGCCTTTGATGAAGAAAGAGGCATAGGGATCAGCAGCGGCAGAGAGTGGTTCTATAAGTACGGAGCAGTTGTGAGATCTTCTTCTTTTGATATGGTCGATGCCGATTACGAGATGTTTGAAAATTCATCCGGCAAACCTAAGCGTTTTCTTCCCCAGGAGACAGATATGCGAAATACAAAAGAGGTTATTTCTGCTTGCATTCTCTCGATGAACAGAAGGTCTTACCGGATGGGGGAAAAAGCAATAGAGGCCCATAAGATTTATCGGATAGAAGAAGATAATGGGCTCATCAATGCTTATTTATTGGTAGGTTTTCGGTGGTTTGGCTTTGAAAACGGCGTTTTCACGACTGTGTCGGGCGGCGGAGGCGGCCCGGTAAGAATACAGTTGAAACAGCAGGAAAACGGTGAATATGAGGTGCTGGAATATAAAGAGGCTATGGACGGAGGGATGTGGGGAGAATCCATCAGGGAAATGTTCCCCGAGGATTTAGCAGAGCTTGTAATCAAAGGAGATAAAAAGGGCAATGAGGAATTGTGGAATATGCAGGTAGTTGAGGCTGAAAAATATTTGGAGGAAATAGGCAGAAAGGATGCACAGGTAGCATCTCGCGTAGATAAGGATAGGGGAAGCGATGAGTCCAAAAGGGCGATTTATCTGGTCACTGCCATGAAACCGGATTTTCCGGAATGGAACGGGTCAAAAGAATTTTTAGTGAGAACAGGGGGTATACATCCGGGACTGAAGGTCAGGTGTCTGCTGGAGACGGAATGTATCCCGGAGGGGGAAGGACGGTATCTTGTTACCTTGACAAAAACCTGGGATATCAAGGTGAATGGCACCCAGCCGGTTAGCTATTGGCAATATGAAGTAAGGGGTGAACGTGTTGAATTGGTGGAAGAACAGGACGAGGACTGGATGATTCGGATAATCAAATAAACATGGGGTCAGGCTTGAATTATTCACTTATTCTTGAAATATTCATTCACTAATGATACGATTGGTTTGGTGATGAAAATGGCAAGAAAATCCAGGTTTCATTATGCAGGGGCCCTATATCACGTTATAGTCAGAGGTAATAACAGAGAAAAAGTATTTTTGGGGGAACTGCATAAAGAAAAGTATTTAAACATACTTTATCGGTACAAACAAGAATTAGGTTTTAACCTGTACGCGTTCTGTATTATGGATAACCATGCGCACCTGTTAATAGGAGTACAGGATATTCCGTTATCCTGTATCATGCAGCGAGTCCAGCAGGTATATACACAATGGTTTAACCGCATCCACAAGAGGACCGGTCATGTATTTCAGCAAAGATATAAGGCGCTGTTGTGCAATAAGGAAAGCTATTTTCTGCAACTTGTCAAGTATATTCATAGGAACCCTTTGGAAGCTGGCCTCCAGAGAGGCTTGGAATATAAATGGAGTAGCCACCCATATTATATGGGAAGAGAAAAGGACAGATTGGTCGATGCTGACGAGGCGCTGAATTTATTTGGAAACATTAGAGGCAAAGCGGTAAGAAATTACCTTCACTTTATGAATGAGGCACAGGATAAGATAACGGACGTTGAAGAGATGTATGAAGATACGAAACAATGGGGATCTGCAGGGAATAATGGGATAAACAGCTGTGATAGCAGTAATAGTAGTATTGACAGTGTTATAAAAGACGGTAGCAGAAAAGATTCAGAAGTAGCAACAGGGAAGAAAGCGAATATTTGGGAGGTAATTGAGGAAGTATGCCGTAATGAGAATACTACAAGCGGTGAGATTTCTAAAAGGACAAAAATCCAAAGGTTATCAGATATTCGTAAGGCGATAGTTATTCTTAGCGAAAAATATTGTGAGCCAGCTCCAAAAACAAAGGAGTTAGCCCACAAACTTAATTTGCCCCCGTCGATGATATCAAAGATAAAATCCGGCGAGAGCAAAAAAACGGTATATGTTGAAGAAGTGATAGAAAGGTGGGAAAAGGGGAAGGGAATAAGGGAATAATTCAAGCCTGACCCCATGTTTTATGCGTGTGTTTCTTGCTGTTTGTTTTCCCTGGCAGATAAAGGAGTATTTGGCACAGGTTCAGCATGAAGTAAAGAAAATTAGCCAAGCAGGGAGCTTTACCAGATCCGAAAATTTTCACCTTACCCTGCGTTTCATCGGTGAAGTTGCGTATAAGGATATTGAAGGATTGCGGCAGGCCATTGACAGGACAGTTGTGGCCTGCGATTCTTTTCCTTTGCGGCTGCAGCTCGGCAAATTGGGTAGTTTCGTCCAAAGTGATAAACAAGTCATTTGGCTAGGTTTGAAGCCTAATTACGGGCTGGATTTTCTTTATGAGCGTTTGCAGGAGGAATTGGAAAGGGAGGGGTATCCCCGAGAAAGAAGAAGCTTTTCTCCCCACATCACATTAGGGAGACAGGTGGTGCTCTCCCGGAAAGTACCAAGTGTTGTAAAAGAGCAAAAAGCGTTTTGTGTTGAGGGTATTTCCTTGATGGAGAGTGTTCGAGAGGGTGGGAGGCTGTTTTATCATAATCTTTACACGAGGCCCGGGACTACGCAAGGAATAAGGGAATAATTCAAGCCTGACCCCATGTTTGATATGTTTGACTAATACAAGCCGTAAGCCTGGTTCACGTTTTGAATGAAGATTACTCCGTTACCGGGCTCGTCAATGGCGAGGTTTTTTCTGATTGAAGAAGTTATTGCTTCTGTTAAATGTTCCTCCGACAGTATCAGAACGATTTCTTTTTCCGGTTCTATTTCCATGGCGAATAATTTGCCGGTCTCATGAATCCCCGAACCCCTGGCATTGATTATAGTTCCTCCCCTTGAACCTGCCTCGGTGGCGGCATCTATAACGGATTCGGCTTTACCCCTGTCAACAATTACATAAATAGCGTTATACATTGTGGATGCTGCACCTCCATTTTTTCTTTCTATATTACCTTCCTCATTGTCACTGTATTCTTTGCCGACGGCACCGATGAAGCCGAGGACAGCGGTAGCAAAGGCGACACCATGGTTAGGTTTGTCAAATTTCATTGTTCTGCTAAGTTCTGCCAAGGCCTTGTCGGCGACTGTTTTTTCTGCGACCATCAAAACAATTTCTTTTCTTACATCGCATAAGTCTAAAAGCTCCAACAGGCGGTTTTTGACGGTCCCTTTGCCTAAAAATATCGTGCCTCCCAGGACCCCGTTTTGCTTGGCGATCTTCAGCACCTTACTTCCCAATCCATAGTTGACAATTACACAAATCAACTCAAACTCTATTTTGTCATGGCTAAGGTTAGCCTCCATGCTTTTTCCCCTCCCCTTTTCCGGATTTCATTTTAAAAATTAAACCTAATGTTTGCAGCGCAATCAAGGGTGTTAAAGCTACCATAGCAATCATTCCGAAGCCGTCAATCAAAACACTTGCTCCTGCTATGGCTTCGGCGACACCATGGGTAAAGGCCAAGATAAAGGTTGCGGTTACCGGTCCCGAAGCGACACCTCCCGAATCGTAAGCTATACCAACAAACAGTTCCGGCACGAAGTAAGACATAGTTACTGCAATCAAATAGCCCGGTAACAGGTAGTGCCATAATTGGATTTGAGGGATCAGTATCCTCAAGATGGATAAGGCTATGGCGAAGCCGACTCCAATGGAGAGGGCGAGCAGAACGAATTTTCTTTTTACATAACCACTGGTGACTTCTTCTATTTGATGGGTCAGCACGTAAACCGCCGGTTCGGCTAATATTGTAACCAAACCTAGGACGAACCCCAGAATAACAACCAACGATTTGTTTTCCATAGATGCCGCGCCGTATCCTATGGCTTTACCGGCTTCCATAAAGCCTGCATTTACACCCACCAGGAATAAGACTAAGCCAAGCAGGGTATAGACAAGCCCCTTTAATATTTTTGTAAAAGTTCTTTTTTTCAGCTTGAAAGAAATCCTTTGCATAAGCAAAAAGATAAATAATAAGGGCAGCATAGCCATAAAAACCTCCCTGAAAACCTGGGGGGCTTTTTCGAAGAAAGGAGCCCAAACTGAGGCGGAATAAGCAGTACCAGCGCTGGATCCTTGTACCAATTCCCCGCTCAGGATTCCGGAGGAGCCAAAAAAGATGCTCATGAGCATGACAGCTATTATCGCTCCTGTCGATGTCACGGCCACCAGACCGAAGCTGTCTCTTTCGGAATCCTTACTATCTTTTTTCAAAGCGGAAACCCCGGTGGAAAGAGCCAGGATAAAGGGGACGGTCATAGCTCCGGTGGTTGCACCAGATGCATCAAAGGATATCGCCATAAATCCCGGTGATATGAAAAGGGCTAAGATAAAAATGATGAGATAAAGGATAGTCAGAATTTTACGTAAGGAGAAGTTATAGACGATTCTAATAAAACCCAAGGTCATCATTACGGCAATGCCCAGGGATACTATGACGATGAGCCACATTTTTGGCACTAGCCCAAGGGTGACAGAGGCTACTTGGTCTGCCAGGATCTGAAGATCAGGTTCGGCGATGGAAATAAAAAAACCGAGTAGCAGCCCTCCAATGGTTATTATCCTAAGCTTGTTGGATTTGGCTAAAGCTGAGCCCATAAGATTGCCAAGCGGGCTGATCCCAATATCCACACCTGACAAAAAAATTGACAGGCCTAAGATAACACATAATGCGCCTAGGATAAACCTGAACAACATGGCGTTCTCGAGAGGCGTGACCGTAAAACTCAAAGCCAAAACAATCACCGTGATGGGAAGCACCGCATATAGAACTTCTTTGACTTTTTCAAGGAGTATATTCATATGCAGTCGTGTCCTTTCTCTCTTGGGTCGTATTTAAGCATATCTATTTAAATCTATACATAATTCAGTGCGAGATAGACCAGATAGACTGTCAGAAGGCCGAGCCCCTCATTCTTGGTTATTTCATTATATCCTTTTTTGGCGAAAAAGAAAAACAACAAAGATATAATAAGCATTGTGGGGATTTGCAGTCGGTAGTAGTTCGTGGGGACAAGGAGCCCGTTACTTGTTACTGCAGCTGCACTACCTACGACAAAAAGGACATTGAGAGTGTTGGCGCCGACAATATTTCCGATTGCGAGTTCGCCATGACCTTTCCTGGCTGAATTTACGGCTACGAACAGTTCGGGCAAACTGGTACCAAAGGCGACTAGCGTGGCAGCGATTATGCTTTGGGGAACACCTACACGCAGTGCCGTGATTTCAACGGATTGTATTAGAATCTTGGAGGATATTATGACCAATGCTACGCCAAACGTCATTTTTAGAATCCGAGGAAGGAGAGAGATTTTATCTTTTTTTAGATCATGTCCTATGCTTTTTTCCGGTGTTTCAACATCAATAGCCGTAAGAAATTCCTGCTGGCTGGTCTGAGTAGATTCGGGGGACCTTGTCCAGCGAATGGAAAGGATGATATAAGCCGCCAGCAGTATGACAAACAATATTCCGACAGGCCGGCTGATATTGCCGCCCGGTCCTGGTGATAAGAAAGGAAGGCTTACTAAGGCTAACAAAAAGACGGTACCTAGTTGTATTTTACCCTGCCGTTCCACAACAAGTTTATCTACCGGCAAACGTCCGAACATTGACGCTACACCTATGATCAGGCCGGTGTTGGCAATTATAGAGCCGATGGCATTACCTAATGCCAAGTCGGCATTTCCATTAAAGGCTGCCAGTACGGAAACACTAGCCTCAGGAAGTGTTGTACCAAGGGATACAATTGTTGCGCCGACGATCATTTGGGGGACTCCCCAATGGAGAGAAAGCAACACGGCTTCATCGATTAGAATGTCGGCACCTTTGCAGAGCGTGAACAGCGTCAAAGCAATAACCATGAGCAATAGCAGTGTAGGAAAAGAACCGAGATAGGTGGATAGTAATTCCTCCATCAAAAAGGACCTCCTGGCTTGTATTTTTATGATGTAAAAACAAAAGACCCCAAAACAAACACCGCTTTTTACAATGGTGTTCATTTTAGAGTCTTGCCAAACGTTCTGTCATTAAAGCCGGGAATCTGCAAATCTTCCGTCTTGACGACTTTAATCCCCTTAGGGCAGCTACTCCCTCTAATACAGAAATTATAAGCAAAAGACTTGCGGTTGTCAATAACACCGGGATAAAATCACCGGGATAAAATCAATAGATCCACTTTTTCTTAATGTTATGTGTGCTCGTTAAAAACAGACCGAAGCTAAAACCTAATAAGACAAGAAGGCTGAGCCAAGGTGAAATCAATCCGTTGCCATTGATGGAATTCTTTAAAATATCAGCTCCGTAAGTCAAAGGCAAAAGGTATGAAAGGGGTCTTAGTACTATTGGTAGGGCTTGAATCGGAATAAATAGACCGCACAGAAAAATCATCGGAAAGCGGATGAAATTTGAAAAGGTCTGGGCCTCAAAAACCTCGCTGACCGAGACTGAAATAAACAAACCCAGAAAAGTCGAAGTCACAGCGATAAGCATAATACTCAAAACCATGGTACCCCAAGCCACACCTGAAAAATCAATCCAAAAGGAAGCAAAAAGCACCGGTACGAAAGCGTTTATTACGCCAAAGATGATTGCTCCGGTTGTCTTGGCCAGCATTAAGAGATTCAGACTGATGGGGGCCAGCAGCAGTCTTTCAAAGGAGCGGCTTTTTCGTTCAAAGGTGATGGTAACTGCCAGCATTGATGTTGTTCCAAACAAGACTGACATAGACATCACTCCTGGCAGGATTTCTCTGATATCTACCGGACTTCCTGTTCTTAAAAAAAACATAAGCGTCCAAGCCACTGGGAAAATAATTCCCCAACTGATATTAGGCGGCTTCAAATAATAGTTTTTCATATCTTTCATCAGTATGCTATAGAAGGCAAGTCGCTTTTTCATTTTCTTTTGCCCTCCTTTTCTTTTTTCATTTTGCCGGCTTCAATACCGGTTATTCTGACAAAGATTTCTTCTAAAGACGGATGGATGATTCTAGCCTCTCTTACTGAGATTCCCCTTTCATCAAAAAAATTCATAAAGGGCATTAAATCGACTTTTTCTTCTGATATAATCCTTAGCGTGTGCTCACCGACCGTTTTAACGCTGACTTTTGGGAAGTCCTTGATGAGGGAAGGGGCTAGAAATGCAGCGCTTTCGTCCAATGAAAACTCTACGGTGTTTTCCCTTTGGGCTTCCTGCAGCAATTCGTTTGTTTCTCCTATTTTAACGATTCGACCTTCTACGATAAATCCGATCCTGTGACATAACCTTTCGGCTTCTTCTATGTAGTGGGTTGTCAAAAAAATAGTAGTACCTTTTTTGTTAAGGGAATGAATAAGCTTTCTGATTTGCCTGGCGCTCTCAACATCAATTCCCGTTGTAGGCTCGTCTAAAAACAGTATTTCAGGTTCATGGATAATTCCCGCGGCGATCGTAAGCTTTCTTTTCATGCCTTTTGAGTAGGCCTTAAAAGGTCTTTTCCCCGTATCGGCCAGATTAAATAACTCCAATAAATGTTTTGCTCTGGCCTCTCTTTTACTTTTCTCCATTCCGTAAAGTGCGGCACAAAAAGTCAAATTATCAAATCCGCTCATATCGTCGTAAAGGTTACTTTCATCCGGTACGATCCCTATTAGTTGCTGGACTTTTTTTATGTTCTTTATGCCATCCTCATTGGCAATTGTAATTGAGCCTGAGGTTGGTTTAGCAAGGCCGGTCAGCATATTAATGGTCGTTGTTTTCCCAGCCCCGTTAGGACCCAGGAACCCAAAAATCTCTCCTTTTTCGACCGAAAAATCAATTCCTTTCACGGCCGTAAAGTCACCAAACCTCTTTGTCAGTTGCTTAGTTTCGATGATCTTCAAAGCTTACCATCCTTTCTGGAAAAAGATTAGCTTTTGGCTTGTTTTTTTGACAACCATTACCGGTTGGAACCGTATCTGCAAGTACAATGATTTTGTTGCCGAGGTCTTTTAGAATCTCCCTATTAACGCTGTAGTGTGTAAAATAGCCCCTCTTTTCGCCCTTGACAAGCCCCGCACTCCTGAGTAGCTTTAGATGCTGTGATACTGCAGGTTCGCTTATATCAAGCTGCCTTGCTAACGCCCTTACGCAATAATCATGTTTTAAAAGTAACGTGACAAGGGTATAGCGGGTTTCATCAGACAAGGCTTTTAAAGCCGTGGTCAATTCTGTCACTGTAATTATACCCCCTATGCGGAATGAGATTAAGCATATACTTAATTAAATAATAATATGATGAAATAAAAATGTCAATAACTGCAAAGAAGCAGTCATTGACAAAAAATAAAGAATTGATACGGAAAGCAGAGATGCCACCGTAGTTCAAAGGTAAGAAACAGCGAAAATGACCCAAATAAGTAAGACGTATAGGGAACCTTTTATTTATTGGCCTTGTTTCGAATAGGTATTAGACTCAGAGATGATGTTTTTTAGGCTGTCGGTCAGTTTAACCTGAATCTCTATGGCTTCTTGTTTTTTGCTGTAACCCAGAGGCAGGATGCCTTTCAGCAAGGTGTCACTGACATAATCTGTTGTAACAGGCCTGTCGTTGACATAGATTTGGTGATGAGGTGAAAAGTTTCTGCCGCAAACCTCAAATGTACTCTGTTCACTGATTGCAACACTTTCAATATGGGCAGGGCCAAATCCGATAACATAGAAGGGGTTTGCGGTGGGAGTGTGAAGGGGATCGAAGATATAGGTGTATCTATTACCGATCAGCAGGTCGTATTGAAGCAGTCTGTATTGTGACAGTTCTTCTTCCGTAATTTCCTCATTTTGAAGAAAGTGCGAAACGGCTATCACGTTAGTGCCCTTCTTATTAAGAGTAGAGAGAAAGTCTGTCAGGGGGTTCCCTTCTTTCATAGCACGTTCCAGCAGATAGGGGCACAAAAAGCTGGAGGAGAGCCGGATGCTGTCCCTGGTATTGGAGAAGTTATCCCAAACAACGAAGGGTACGGTATATTTTTTTAAATAGTCTTCATAAGTGGAATCGTTGCTGAAATAGCCGGTTTCCCTGTAGACATCAAAGTCGTTACCGAGCAGCGGTAAATGATCGCCGAAGAAAACAACGATTGAGGGCTCCTCGATACTTTCCAGACCTTCTATGAGAAGCCGTAAGGAATAGTCTACATCGGCAATGGTATTAGTATAATTTTCTAAGATAGCCTTGGTTTCCTGCTTGAGGTTGCCGCCGATTTTAATAGGGCTTTCCGGGTTTTCTTCGCTCGAATAAGGGCCGTGTCCCTGCATGGATAAGGCGAAAATAAAATCCGGCTCGTCCGTTTGTTCCAGGACTTCAAGGATCTTTTGCGAAAGCTCGGTGTCGCGGATATAATCCCCATAGTATTCGGGGTCGGCAAAGAACTCCTTACTGATAAACCTGTCAAAACCCATATGCTGATAAACGATGTTCCGGCGGTAAAACCAATTATCGTAGGTGTGAATGGCGGTGCTTTCGTACCCTTGCTTGCGCAGCATAGTTGGCAGGGCTTCCAGGGGTTGGTGGAGCGCCTGCACATAAGGGACCATGCCTGGGGGAAGGAATTGTGTAGAAAGTCCGGTCAAGACTTCAAATTCCGTATTAGCTGTCCCTCCGCCATAGACAGGGGCGAGCATCAAACCGTCGGTTTGCTCTTGCCGGAGAGAATGGAAAAAGGGAATAGGGTCTGTGCTGAAAGAGATTCCTTCCAGTACAGTGGGATCCCAGAAGGCCTCGCTCATGACAATAATAATATTTGGGGAGAAGCCGGCATCGGTCTGATAGGCTGGGGCCAGCTTCCCTAATACTTCTTGAACCGCATCTTTCTCATAATCGCAAGGTCTTTCGACGGCAAGGTATTTGGAGTTCAAGATGAAACCAAGCATTGCACCGTTTTCTTCATAATTCATTTTTTGGTTCCAATTTATTAAACGCAGGGAAAAAGTGCTTTCTAAATCGTAGGAGTTTAACAAGGAAAAGAAAAGGGTAAAAGAGAGCAAAGAGATTATTACTTTTTGCGGTAGCTGATATTTTTCCCGGGGGATTGTAAGAAAGATGTAATAAATGGTGGCGGACAGAATAACTGCTGTAAGGATAAGGAGAAATGGCAGGAGTGGGAATTGTTCAAAGGTTTGAGAAATGTTCAAGGCTTCTTTGCCAAGACTGAAATCCCACGGCAGAAGGGGTTCGCCCCTTAGTAAAAGCTTTTGACGGCTGACAATTCCCAGCAGAGAAAAGAGAGTTGCAAACAAAGCCCCGAAAACGCTGTACATTCTGCGAGGCAGTATAAAAAACGTATTGATCAGACCGAAAATGAGGCAATAGCTTACCAAGAACTGGACAGGGAAACTAATCATCCAAAGTAACGGGTGTACAAAGCTCCCCCGGTGTATTAATTCTGAGACGAATAGAGTCAAGAAAGGTATTAGAGTAAGAAGTAAAAAATTAATCAAGGTTTCCTCCCAAATTGTTCCTGTTAATATAAAGTATACTACCATCTGTAACATATTCATAGAGACGGAAAATTTTTCTGGCGGAACTTTTTTTGTTGAGAAAGGGTCAGTTAGGTAGATAGTAAATATTAGTGAAAGGGAAAGGTGAAGGATGCTTTATGAAAAAAAGTGTTGCTGTTATTTTGTTGTCTAGCCTCATGGTTCTTTTTATCTTTGCCGCATCCGTATCCTCTGCGGCCGGCACTGAGAAAGCCATCACAATACCCCTGGCCTTAAGATCTGCTGAAACTTTAAACAAATTAGGGTTGTTTCAGGGTACTGAAAAAGGCTATGAATTAACGAGACATGCGACCAGAGCGGAGGCGGTCACGATGGTGCTGCGCATGGTTGGTGAAGATGAAGCAGCTTCATCATTAAATACTCCCGTGGACTTTGCCGACATTGCCGAGTCTCACTGGGCACGTGCCAACATTGGATACGCGGTTGCTAAGGGATATATTGAGGGAACGAGCAAAACAACCTTTGGGGCGGCAGAGAAAATCACGGGACAGGAATTCGTGAAAGTGTTGCTTGCGGCCATGGGACACAAAGGAGTAACAGTTGAAAATGCCTATGACAGGGGCGTGGCAAGCGCACTATTAGTCAACAATTATACGAAGCATGTCGTAGCTACCAACGGTTATCAATTGCAAAGAAACGATGTGGTGAATATTTGCTACTCGGCGCTGCTGGACAAGGATGCACAGGGGAAGATTCTGAAGGATGTTTTGATTGCCAAGGGTGTAATCAGCGAGGAAGATTTCAACAGTCTTTTAATTGACGCAAGAGAGGTTGACAAAAACCCTCAAGTCAGAGGGTTTGCCTGGGCACTGAATGAGCTGATGCCAAAGGACGAGAACTACATGTTTTCTCCATTGAGTATAAAATTAGCCTTGGCTATGACAGCGGTGGGAGCAGACGGTGAAACTAAAGCAGAGATGTTGGAAACCTTGGGAATTGACGATTTGGATGAGTTCAATGAATTTGCGGAACAGATCATCGGAGAATATGGAAAAAAGGAAGCGATAAAGCTTGAGATCGCCAACTCCCTATGGCTCAATACGGACTACTATCACGGTGACGTACAATTTGCAGATGACTTTGCGGCTGTGATTGCCAAATACTATGACGCCGCCAGTGAGGAAGTTGATGCTTCAGACGCGGTAGAAAGAATCAACGAATGGGTTTTTGATAAGACAGAAGGTAAAATAACAGAGCTGATCGATGATAGCGATTTTCTGGCTTATATCGTCAATGCCATTTACTTCAAGGGGGAATGGGATGTTCAGTTCCCGTCATACGCCACGGCAGAAAGGGAATTTACCGGAAGGGATAATCAGAAAAAGCAAATCGACTTTATGAACCTGACCGATACTTTTGATTACTATGAAAACAAAGACCTGCAGATGGTCAGACTGCCCTATCAAGATGGCAAGACCGGTATGTATCTAGTGCTTTATGAAGGTCGGGACATTGATTTGGATAAGATTGTCGAGGAAATGGAGCGTAAGAGAGTAAAGATCAGTCTGCCGAAATTTAAAATCGAATCTGAGCTCCAATTAAAAGGACTATTGTCCGAAATGGGCATCAAAACAGCATTTGATAAGAATAAGGCGGATTTCAAAAAGATGTTTACGGCTATTTCCGAGAATGTGTTTATAACCGATGTAATCCATAAAACATTTATTGATGTTGATGAGAACGGGACGGAAGCGGCCGCTGCCACCGGTGTTGAGATGGGACTTACCAGTATGCCTATTGAAGAGCCGGTTGTTTTTACAGCGGACAGACCCTTTGTTTACTTTATCCGTGATGACGTCAACGGTGAGATACTGTTTATGGGTGAATACGCTTATGCAGAATGAGTAAGTATCCATAAAAAAAGTGAAAACAGCATTTCAATAAGAGACTTTCAACAAGAGGACCGGCAAAATCAGCTGAATGATTTTTCCGGTCCTTTTCCTGCCCCTTTAATGGTGTGGTGTGCCGGCCAAGCACTCATTATCTAACGGTGAAGTTTAACAGACAAAAATTATGTTGACAAAAAAGTTAACATTGTATATATTATATATATACAATAAGGGCGGGTGAAAGATGAATATTATTATCAGCAATTCCAGCGGACAGCCGATATATGAGCAGATAGCCACGCAGATAAAGAACCTGATCATCGCAGGCAAACTCCAGGAGGGTGACGCCCTTCCTTCCATGCGTTTGCTGGCCAAGGAATTGCGTATTAGCGTGATTACCACAAAAAGGGCTTATGAGGAACTGGAAAAAGAAGGTTTTATTTTCTCCTTCACCGGAAAAGGTAGTTTTGTCGCAAGCAAAAATATTGACTTAATCAGAGAGCAGCGGCTGCGGGAGATTGAGGATCATATGCAGTCTATCGTGGAAAAAGCAGAGGTCTGCGGGCTGCGACTGGAAGAACTGGTGGCAATGCTAAACCTAATTTATACGAGATAGGGGAGTAGAAGATGGAGTATGCTTTAGAAGTGGTGGATGTATCTAAAAAGTACGAGGGTTTTGCACTGGAGCAAGTGAATATTAAGCTGCCCCGGGGCTATATAATGGGGTTTATCGGGGAAAATGGAGCCGGTAAGACCACGACTATCAAGCTTATCCTGGATTTGATTAAAAGGGATGCGGGCAGAATAAGTGTATTGGGTAAAGACAACCTCACGGAATTAAATCAGGTCAAGGAACACCTGGGGGTAGTGATGGAGGACAGTTATTTCCCGGACAACTTGACGGCGGTGAACGTAAACAGCATTTGCAAGAATATCTACAAAACCTGGGATGAGGCCAAGTATGAAGCCCTGAGGAAACAGTTTTCTCTTCCGGGAGGGAAAATAATCAAGGAATACTCAAAAGGTATGAAAATGAAATTGTCTATTGCGGCGGCACTGTCCCACGGGACAAAACTTCTCATTCTGGATGAGGCTACCAGTGGCCTGGATCCTATCGTGCGTGAGGAAATACTGGATGTGTTTTTGGAATTCATTCAAGACGAAAAGAATTCAGTCTTGATGTCGTCACATATCATCAGCGATTTGGAAAAAGCCTGTGATTATATTACCTTCATTCACCAAGGGAAAATCCTTTTTTCTCGGAGCAAGGATGAATTGCTGACGGATTATGGGGTTTTAAAGTGCTCGGAAGAAGAGTTTGCCGGGATTGATGACTCTGCCGTCAAGGGATATCGAAAAAACAGTTTTGGTGTAGAGGCCCTTGTTCTTAAAGATAAAATAAGAGGCAGAGTAACCATTGACCGGGCAAGTATCGAGGATATCATGCTTTACCATATTAAGGGGGCGAAAAGACAATGAGAGGACTCCTGATTAAGGACCTTATTAATTTGAAAAAGCAATACAGAGTTTTGCTGGTAATGTTCGTGTTTTACATTGTTGTTTCCCTTACCAGTGGGGATAATGCCTTTTTTGGCGGGGTTGTTTCGATCATGATGGTGATGCTTACTGTAACCTCCATGTCTTATGATGAGTATGCAAAATGGGATAAATATGCCCTAACCATGCCTGTCTCCAGACGTGATCTGGTGCTCAGCAAGTACCTGTTGGGTTTGCTTTTATCCGGGGCTGCTTTTATAATAAATCTGCTGTATCAGGCATCAATGGAGTTGCCTTACAAAGAAGTTCTCGGTATTGCTTTTTCGTTAGCCGGTGTCAGCATTCTGTTTATTTCTTTGGTCCTGCCCTTTCTTTTCAAGTACGGAATGGAAAAGGGTCGTTTGATAATGATGATGGTTTTGTTCATACCAACAGGAATTATTATGGTGGGAGCCAAGATGATACCTAAAATGGGGTTAACGTTGCCTGATCCGGATGTCCTAAACAGTCTGGTATATATCTTGCCTTTTGTTCTATTAATTGCTGTAGCCGTTTCAATAATGTCCTCTTTAAGAATCTATCGGAATAAGGAGTTTTAGCACCCCTGTATACAGGGATGCATACATCGAGGTATGCGGGTATCATTGCAAAATACAGCGTTGTATGCTATAATTATAAGCAAATCACCGTGGATTTAATGCCGAGTCCGGTCCCGCGACCGGAGTGGGGGACCCAAAATTTGGGGTGAATCCGGCTTTGCCGGTAGGGCAGTCCCCTTGCCCGAACCCGTCAGCTAACCTCGCAGGCATGTTGGGGAGGGTACAACATCAAAAAATAGGATGACCCTCTTCGTTTGTGGTTAAAAAAGAAAACAAGGAGGGATTTTTTTGTCTAAAGAAGGTTATATCAAGAGCGAATCGCTGGAAGAAAAACGCGAGATATCTTTACGCAGAGCCGAAGAGCTCAAGAGGGAAATTGCTGATTATCTCCAGATAGAGCAAAATATTGAAACGGGAATGAGATTTCATGAGCGCAGCATGCGCAATAGGGAACGTATTTTGGAATATTTTGGAGCAGATGAACACAACTGGAATAATTGGAAGTGGCAAATGGAAAAACGCGTCAGTGACGTGGAGACGCTGGCTTCAATATTAGATTTGAACGAGCTGGAGATACATGCGATCAGGAGGGCTTCGAAACAGCTTCGTTGGGCTATTTCACCGTATTATCTCAGTCTGATTGATTTTGAGAATTATGAGGAATCGCCTATATACATGCAGTCTGTTCCCAGTTTGCTTGAACTGAATGATAATCAAAGTGACGATGATCCGATGGGGGAAGAAACTACCAATCCGGCTCCTCGTATTACACGCCGTTATCCTGACAGGTTGATTATCAATGTAACCAACCAATGTGGGATGTACTGCCGACATTGTCAGCGCCGCAGGAATTTCGGCGAGACCGACAGTCACGCGGCTCATGAAGATTTGGAAGCTGCTTTGCAGTACATTAGGGAAAACCCGGAAATACGGGATGTGCTGGTAACCGGCGGGGATGCCTTCATGCTGAGTGATGAGACGATCGATTGGCTCTTAGGAGAATTGGATGCCATTGAGCATGTGGAGATTAAGCGTCTGGGGACGAGAGCGCCGGTGACTATTCCACAGAGGGTCACACCTGAGCTTTGTCGGATCCTGAAAAAGTACCCGCCTCTCTATATCAATACACAGTTTAATTCACCTATGGAGGTTACTCCGGAAGCTAAGAAGGCTTGTGATATGTTAGTTGAAGCGGGAGTTATTTTGGGTAACCAGGCTGTCTTGCTTAAAGGAATAAATGATGACCGCAATGTGATGAAGAAGCTTAATCAAGAGCTCTTAAAGATAAGGGTGCGTCCTTACTATATATTCCATGCCAAAGAGGTCAAGGGCACGACTCATTTCATTGCTCCGGTGCAGAAGGGTCTGGAGATCATGAAGCACTTGCGCGGTTACACGTCAGGCTTGGCCATACCCACCTATATTATCAATGCGCCGGGGGGCTATGGTAAGACGCCGGTCAATCCGGAATACGTGTTGTCTCTCGATGAAAAAGAGGTTGTAATCCGTACCTGGCAGGGTAAGACTTTCAACTACCCTAACCATGTTTTTGAGAAGTAGTGGTTTAACGGATGACGAGGAGGAAGTTGTGACAAAAGAAGATGTTCTTAAGGATGTTGAAGAAAAAGGTATCGAGTTTATTCGATTACAGTTTATTGATATTTTTGGTATTATGAAAAGCACTTCGGTGATGGTCAATGAGTTGGAACGTGCTTTTGCGGGTGAATTGATGTTTGATGGTTCCTCTGTGGACGGTTTTGCGTCTGTTGAGGAATCCGACCAATGTATTGTACCGGACCCCGATACTTACGCTGTTATGCCTTGGAGACCACAGGAAGAAGGCGTGGCACGGATGATATGTGACGTTTACACAACTGAAGGGCATCCTTTCCAGGGATGTCCTCGTTATGTTTTGAAAAAGGCCCTTCGTGAAGCGGAGGAAATGGGATTGGTCTATAACATTGGGCCGGAGGGGGAATTCTTCCTCTTTCAAGCAGATGACAAAGGGTATCCCATTTTTGATATCCACGATCAAGCCGGGTATTTTGATTTAGCGCCGGTGGATTTGGGGGAGGATGCACGCCGTAACATTATTCTTACCCTCAAAAAGATGGATTTCAGTATAGAAGCTTCACACCATGAGGTGGCTCCGGGGCAGCACGAGATTGATTTTAAATATGGAGAGGCTCTCCAAACCGCTGACAACTGGATGACGTTTCGTGACGTGGTCAAAAATATTGCGTATCAGTCAGGACTATACGCAACGTTTATGCCCAAACCCTTAAGTGGTGAAAATGGTAGTGCCATGCACTGCAATCAATCCTTGTTCAAAGACGGGGTCAATGTTTTTTATGATCCGCGGGATCCGGAGGAATTAAGTGAAACAGCGAGGTTTTTTATCGGAGGCCTTTTGAAGCATGCCCGCGGTATTGCGGCTATTGCTAATCCGGTCATCAACAGTTACAAGCGTTTAAAACCCGGTTACGAGGCACCGATTCATGTTGCCTGGTCTACCTGTAACCGCAGTACCTTGATACGTGTTCCTGCCTCTCGCGGTGACGGGACTCGTGTCGAATACCGCAGTCCTGATCCTGCTGCCAACCCCTATTTCCTTTACGCGCTTATGCTTAAGGCCGGGTTGGAAGGTATTAAGAATAAGATTATGCCGCCCGAACCCTTGCAAAGCAATGCCTTTTGCACGGACGAGCCTTCTTTAAGAAAAAGGGGGGTAGGTTGCTATCCTCGCGATCTGCAGGAGGCATTGGAGGAAATGCAAAAAGACTCCTTGGTAGCTGAAACTTTAGGTGAACACGTATATAGGAGTTTTTTGAAAGCCAAACAAAAAGAATGGGATAAATATGCGGAATCCGTGCATGATTGGGAAATACGCAAGTACTTAAAACAACTGTAACCTTACATGTTTAGTAACCATTTACTGCAGTTTTTTTATAAACTGCAGTTTTGTATTGCAGTCCGAGGAAAAAATACATACAATAGAAGTACTAGAGATGAGTCAAGATGCTGTATTTGTTGGCCAAGGAGGTGAATACAGCGTAATAGCTGCAGTGCTATGGAAAACACCTATCATGCCGGTATTGATATTGGCTCTACAACAATCAAAGTAGTTATCATAAAAGGTAATAAAGAATTGGTTTACAGCAAATATGAAAGGCATTATGCAGACATCAAGCAAAAGCTTCAGCATATACTTTTTGATGCTTACAGCATTTTGAAAAATGTCGAGATGACGGTGATGATTACCGGTTCCGGCGGGATGGGTATTGCCAAAAGTATTGGCGTTCCCTTCACGCAGGAAGTCATTGCCTCCACCAAGGCGATTAAAACCCATTATCCCGAAACAGATGTGGCGATTGAGTTGGGGGGAGAAGACGCTAAAATAACCTATTTTAAAAATGGGGTCGAGCAGCGGATGAACGGTGTTTGTGCCGGGGGAACCGGTTCATTTATCGATCAAATGGCCTCTCTGCTTAAGGTCGATGCCAGCGGTCTTAACGAACTCGCCAAAGACTATAAGATGATGTATCCTATAGCGGCTAGGTGCGGGGTGTTTGCCAAAACCGATGTTCAGCCCTTGTTAAATGAAGGAGCGGCCAAAGAAAATATTGCCGCTTCAATACTGCAAGCTGTTGTCATCCAGACGATCAGCGGGCTGGCCTGCGGGCGACCTATTAGGGGTAACGTGGCCTTCTTGGGAGGACCGCTGTTTTTCATGTCCGAATTGAGAAAACGTTTTATAGAAACCTTGAAATTACAGCCGCATCAAATAATCTTTCCCGAGAACTCTCAGCTCTACGTGGCAATTGGTGCTGCCCTGGCTTCGGAAGGGAAAAAAACATTAAATCTCAGTTCTTTGCTGAACAGGATGGAGCGGGTCGGCAGGATTAGTCTGGATGAATCATACAGATTGCCCCCGCTGTTTGCCAATGATTATGAATATCAAGAATTCAAAGCAAGGCATAGTCAAAACTCAGTAAAAAGAGGAGAATTATCTTCCTTTGCAGGGGAATGCTTTCTGGGAATAGATGCCGGGTCTACCACCACAAAAGTAGCCCTTATCGATAAGGAAGGGACGCTTTTGCATACCCATTATGGCAGTAATGAAGGCAGTCCCTTAAATTCTACGATCGAAGCTTTAAAGGAACTGTACCGGCAATTGCCTCCGGGGGCGAAAATAGCGAATTCAGCTGTTACCGGGTACGGTGAAGGCTTAATAAAAGCAGCTTTAAAAGTTGATATCGGTGAGATAGAAACCATAGCCCATTACAAGGCTGCAAAATTCTTTTGCCCGGAAGTGGATTTCATCCTTGATATCGGCGGTCAGGATATGAAGTGCCTGCAAATCAAGGAAGGGGTTATCGACAGCATACTCTTAAATGAGGCTTGTTCTTCCGGTTGTGGTTCGTTCCTTGATACCTTTGCCAGTTCGCTGGGAATAGGTATAGAAGATTTTGCCGCAGAAGCTCTGAAGGCAAAAAGACCGGTTGATCTTGGTTCAAGGTGTACTGTGTTCATGAACTCCCGGGTCAAACAGGCCCAAAAAGAGGGGGCAACGGTCGGGGAGATTTCCGCCGGTCTTTCATATTCGGTAATAAAAAATGCCTTGTTCAAGGTAATAAAATTGAAGGACCCTCAAGAACTTGGAGGCAAGATTGTTCTGCAGGGCGGTACCTTCTATAATGATGCGGTTCTCAGAAGCTTTGAAAACTTAGCGGAGAGAGAAACCATTAGACCGGATATTGCGGGAATTATGGGTGCTTTTGGTTCTGCTTTAATCGCCCAGGAAAGATATACTAAGGGTTATCAGACAAGCCTGTTAGACAGAGGCGAGCTGGAGGAGTTCGAGATTAAAACGACCATTTCAAGGTGTGGTTTGTGTTCGAATAATTGCTTGCTAACGATAAATGAGTTCAAAGACGGTGAAAGATATATTTCCGGCAATAGGTGCGAAAAAGGGGCGGGGAGATGGAAGAAAGAAAACGATTTACCCAACCTTTTTCAGTACAAATATCGCAGGCTTTTTGGCTACAAACCCTTGCCATCCTCTGCGGCAAAAAGAGGCACTGTAGGGATACCCAGGGTACTAAACCTATATGAGAATTATCCCTTCTGGTTCACATTTTTTACGGAATTAGGCTTTAGAGTCTTGCTTTCGGATAGGACCTCACATGCCATTTATGAGAAAGGAATGGAAACCATTCCTTCCGAGTCGGTATGCTATCCGGCGAAACTCGTTCACGGTCATGTCACCAACCTGGTGGAAAAGGGTATCAATTTTATCTTTTATCCTTGCATCACCTATGAGCAGAAAGAACAGCAGGAAGCAGACAATCACTTTAACTGTCCGATAGTAATTTCATATCCCGAGGTCATTAAAAATAACCTTGATATCCTGCGAGAAAAAGACATTTTGTATCTGAAGCCCTTTTTGCCCTATGACAATCAGAAACGATTAGCTCAAAGGATACATGAAGAGTTAGGAATATTCAATATCAGCCTAGACGAGGTTAAAGCAAGTGTCGAGAAGGCTTATCGGGAACAAGAAGCCTTTAAAAGAGATATTCAGAAAGCCGGTGAGGAAACCCTCAAGCTTATCAGAGAAAAGGGGATTCGCGGCATAGTCCTTGCCGGCAGGCCTTACCATATTGATCCGGAAATCAATCACGGTATTCCGGAGATGATCAATACCTTGGGGATGGCCGTACTGACCGAAGATTCTGTGGCGCATCTTGGAAATGTTGACAGGCCCCTGCGTGTGGTGGATCAATGGGCCTATCATTCAAGACTATATGCCGCAGCCAGCTTTGTAGCAAAGCAAAAAGATTTAGAATTAGTGCAGTTGAATTCCTTTGGTTGCGGGTTGGATGCCATTACTACCGACCAGGTACAGGAGATTATGCATGATAATTCGAAAATCTACACAACCCTAAAAATAGACGAGGTCAACAATTTAGGAGCTGCCAGAATAAGGCTGCGTTCTTTGCAGGCTGCTATGAGGGAAAGGGAGGAAAAAGGGCTTTATCCTCGGAAAATAAGGGAACGTCAGAAAGTTAGAAAGTTTACGGAGGAGATGAAGAAAAAACATACCATTCTCGCTCCTGAAATGTCTCCCATACATTTTCAATTTTTAGAAGAGGCTTTCAGATTGGCCGGGTACAACCTGGAGGTTCTGCCGCCTATAGACCGTAAGGCCATAGATGAAGGGTTGAAGCATGTCAACAATGATTCTTGTTATCCTTCTATCATTGTGATTGGACAACTCATGTCCGCCCTAAAATCCGGGAGGTATGATTTAGACAATACCTCGGTGATGATTTCCCAGACCGGCGGCGGCTGTAGGGCTACCAATTATATTTCCTTGCTGAGAAAGGCCTTGAGGGATGCCGGGTTGGAGAAGATACCCGTTATTTCTATTAATGCAAGCGGGATGGAGAAGAACCCAGGCTTTAAATTTACCTTTAAATTACTGGATAGGGCTATGATGGCCTTGGTTTATGGTGATTTGCTGATGAACGTGTTGTACCGGGTCAGGCCTTACGAGAAATTCAAAGGTTCCGCCGACAGACTCTATGATAAATGGGTCATCATCTGCAAAAACTCTCTTAAGGGATTCAGTAAGAAGCAGTTCAAGAGAAATATCAAGGCTATAGTTAAGGAATTTGATGAGTTGGAAATCACCAATGAGGTAAAACCAAAAGTAGGATTAGTTGGAGAGATCCTGGTTAAGTTTCATCCCACGGCCAACAATGAAGTTGTTAAGCTGGTAGAAGCCGAGGGAGCGGAAGCGGTAATGCCGGGTTTGGTCGATTTTTTACTGTACTCCCTGTATTATCAAGACTTTAGGTACAAATATCTGGCAGGAACCCAAAAAGCTCGGCTGATAGCGCTTTCAACCATTAAACTGATAGAGGGGTATAGGAGTGCGCTAAAAAGGGCTTTGGAGAACAGTAATAGGTTTTTAGCGCCTCAAAGTATACAACATCTAGGCCAAGAGGCCTCAAAGGTCTTGTCTTTAGGACACCAGACCGGGGAGGGCTGGTTCTTGACAGGAGAGATGATCGAGCTGATTCAAAGTGGAGTTAAAAACATCATTTGCATGCAACCCTTTGCCTGCCTGCCTAACCATGTGACCGGGAAAGGTATGATAAAGGAGATCAGAAGGGTCTATCCGGGAGCAAACATCGTAGCCATAGATTTTGACCCAGGAGCCAGTGAAGTAAATCAGTTGAACAGGATCAAGCTGATGATTTCCACAGCCTTCGATAATATCGCGAAAAGTGAGGGAGGCACGAATATAATTAAAGGCAAAAGGTTTTTCAAAAAAGTGAAGGAGTCAATCGAATAGGGGATGATAGTTTTCAATAAGATAGAAATAAAAGACAAGCAATGGATAGAGCCAATTTTAAAGGAAGCAGACTTGCGCGGCTGCCACTACAATTTCACTAATCTTTTTGCCTGGGCGGGAGTGTATGATTATCGTATAGCAGAGCTGGAGGGACACCTTGTTGTCAAAGGTGAACTTAGTGACGGCACCTGCTATTACTTTTACCCTGTCGCAGGGGTCAAAAGCCAAAGGACTCTTGCCGTGCTGGAGGAAATGAAAAAAGATGCGGCAAAACAGGGGCATGAGCTGCTCCTGTATGGACTGTCCATGCAAAATGTTGACGAACTTAAAAAGCTATTTCCCACAGGCTTTGAGTTTCAAGAGATGAGAAATAGCTTCGATTATGTCTACCTGTTAGAAAAGCTGGTAAGCCTATCCGGGAAAAAGCTTCAAGCCAAAAGGAACCATATCAACCGTTTTCAGGCTAACAACGACTGGAGCTTTGAACTCATAAACTCTGAAAACTTGGGTGAGTGCTGGGAAATGAATAAAGAATGGTGTAAGCTGCATGGCTGTGAGGAAGACCAGCAATTGGACGATGAGAACTGTGCGGTGCGCCGCTGCTTTAAATATTATACAGAGCTCGGGTTAGAAGGAGGACTCCTGCGCGTCGACGGACGGGTGATTGCCTTTACCATGGGCGAAAGGTTAAACTCCGATACCTATGATGTGCATGTTGAAAAGGCTTTTGCCGAGAATCAAGGAGCTTATCAGATGATTAATCGGGAATTTGCCGCCTATATCCAGGAAAAGTATCCAGATATAGTTTATGTCAATAGGGAAGAGGATATGGGTATGTCAGGTTTACGCCAAGCTAAACTGTCTTATCGTCCCATCAGACTTGAGGAGAAGTATCTGGCAAAATACGTTGGTGTATAGAGTACGAGGGGGAACGAAATTTGTATGGGTATGAGATAAGAACGGCTCAAGCAGGTGAGGAAAAAAGACAAAAGGAAATCTGGGAAAAGTGCTTTCAAGATAGCGATGAGTTTATTGAGCGGTTTTATACCACGCGATATGATCAAGAGAAAACCATGGTCTTGCTCCAGGACGGAGAAATTGCCTCTATGCTGACAATGCTGCCGATTACGGTAAATGATACCGACGGACAAAGTTTTGCTGCTGTGATGCTTTATGCCATCGCAACCCATCCTGATTACCGGCAGAGAGGGTTGGCTACCCGTTTATTGGATTATACCCATGAATATCTGAGACTAAAGGAGTACGCCTTTTCTGTCCTCGTTCCCGCCGAAAAGGGGCTTTTTGATTTTTATCGGAAACAGGGATACCGGGAAGGCTTCGGCATTAGGGAAACCGTCATTTCCTCAAAAAATATCGAAAGCTTTCCTCGGGATAGAGATCACCAAGAAAAGCTTACAGAAATCAACCCTCAAGAATACAACAGACGGAGAAATCTGTTCTTGGGGGGAAGCTTGCATATTTCATATTTAGTTGAGGAAATAGCTTATCAGCAAGAACTCTCAAGACGCTCCGGCGCTGATATCTATGGTTTAAAAATCGGCGGTAATGAGGGATGTGCCGCTATTGAGAGGATAGGGTCCGATAAAATAATGGTCAAGGAGATATTAATTAAAGACGAAATTCTCCCGGCAGCATTGCGGTGTTTGCTACAGGAACTAGCGGCAGCGCAGTACCTTATCCGTACACCTTTATATTTAGGGCAGGAACTGGGGGGTGTCATTCGGCCATTTGGGATGCTCAAGCCCTTACAGAAAAAGAGTCTGCCGCGTAAAGCCGATGACTTGGGGTATTTAGGCCTGGCCTTTGACTAAGTAAGCTTATAGTTTTAAGTAAGCTTATTGTTATACTTGCGGTGCTTCCCCGTGACGCCGTAGATGACCCATTCACCTATGTTTGTAGCGTGATCGGCCATTCGTTCCAGATATTTTGCGATCATAATCAGGTTAATTGCTTGCCCAACTGTGTCCGGGCATTTTTTCATTATCTCGGTCAATTCCAGGACAATCAAAGAGAACAGTTCGTCGACCTCGTCATCGGCGGTACACACTGTCGCAGCTAATTCTACATCCTGCTTGATATAGGCATCGATGGCTCGATTGACCATGGCTTTGGCGCATTCTGCCATTTTAGGGATATCCACAAGGGGTTTGATGTATTTTTCAGGGGCCATTTTGATGGTGAATTCTGCGATATCCGAGGAATGATCGGCAATGCGCTCCATATCGGTAATTATCTTTAAGGCTGCGCTGATGGTGCGTAAATCTTTTGCCAGCGGCTGTTGTTGTACGATGAGGTTGAGGCATTGTTCCTCAATAATTTTTTCCAAATCGTCAATCAGGTCGTCCCCTCGGTAGATTTTTTCGGCAAGTTTCACATCATGGTTTTTTAATGCGATGATGGTTTTTTCAATGGATTCTTCAACGAGACCGGCCATCCTGAGCATGTTTTGATGCAAGTCATCCAACTGCTGGTCAAAGAGGTTTCTGGTCATTATATTGTCCTCCTATCTAAATAAAATATTAACCTAATAAAATACTAACCGAATCTTCCCGTGATATAGTCCTCCGTTCTTTTATCCTCCGGAACACGGAAAATCTTTTTGGTGGGTCCATATTCTACTACTTCACCATGCAGGAAAAAGGCTGTTTGATCGGAAATCCGGGCAGCTTGCTGCATGTTGTGAGTCACGATAATAATTGTATAGTTATTTCTCAGTTCATGGACCAAATCCTCTATCTTCAGTGTGGCCAAAGGGTCTAGCGCGGAAGTAGGTTCATCCATCAAGATTACTTCCGGTTCTACGGCTAGGACCCTGGCTATGCATAGTCTTTGCTGTTGTCCTCCCGAAAGCCCCAGTGCGTTTTGTTTCAATCTATCCTTGACTTCTTCCCAAAGCGCGGCCTTTTCCAGACTGCTTTTGACGATCTCGTCCAGGATTTCTTTGGCTTTGATACCATGGGTTCTGGGCCCATAGGCAACGTTATCGTAAATGGACATCGGAAAGGGATTCGGTTTTTGAAACACCATTCCTATTCTTTTTCGCAGTTCAACTATGTCGTAATCTTTGTAAACATCCAGATCTTCAAAGTAAACATCCCCGGTTATTCTTACATACGGTATCAAATCATTCATTCTGTTTAAGGTTTTCAAAAAGGTGGATTTACCGCAGCCTGAAGGTCCGATCAAAGCGGTAACCTTCTTCTCTTCTATTCGGATATTGATGTTTTTAACCGCGTGATTATCTCCATAATAAAGGTTTAAATTCTTTGTGGATATTTTTATTTGTGTATTATTCATAATTATAGTTTGTGCCTCCTTGTCTAATTATCTTGGGAGGTGAAAGACCGCTTTAATCTTCCGGCGGCCTTATTAGTGGCAAGATTTATTAAGGCCACGGTGATGATCAGAATAGCTGCCGTAGCAAAAGCCTCTTCAAAAGAAATACCTTCCTTGGCCAGTACATATAAATGAACGGATAAGGTTCTCCCCGAATCCATCATGCTGCCGGGGAAGCGGGTGACCATCCCGGCAGTCAGGTACACTGCCGCTGTTTCTCCCACAATCCGGCCGATGCTTAAGATAACGGCGGTCAGTACCCCGGGGATAGCACTGGGTAAAACGACCCCGCGGATAGTTTGAAACTTTGTTGCACCTAAAGCCAGGCTTCCTTCCCGGTAGGAAACAGGAACACACTTCAGCGCTTCCTCGGTTGTTCTGATAACGGTGGGAAGGACCATGATGCTGAGGGTCAAAGCCCCGGATAATAGGGAAAAGCTGAATTTTAAAATTGTCACAAAAAAGATAAAGCCAAACAATCCGTAGATAATTGAAGGGATTCCAGCCAAGGTTTCCGTAGCGAACCTAACCAGATATAAAAGTTTTCCCGGTTTGGCATATTCAACAAGGTAGAGCGCGGCGCCAACCCCAATTGGTGCTGCAATGATTACGGAAAGCAGGACGACGTAAACCGTGGAGAGAATCATTGGCAGGATACCGTTTTTTCCACCCTTGTATTCGGAAAAGATGAAATCAGGGTTTAAATGCGCAAGACCGTTGGCGATGATATAGATAACTATCCAAGCCAGAGCAGCGACAGTAATAAAAGCGCAAAGCCAGATAACCGCTTTTTGTATGGTCTCTTTTATTTTTCTTTTTTTCATTTTTCCTCCCCTGCCTTCCTGAAGATAGTGGTGAGGACGATGTTTAAGATCATGATAAAGACGAAGAGGACGACTCCGGTAGCAAACAAGGCTTCTTGGTGGAGACCCTGGGCATAGCTCATTTCAATAGCAATATTAGAGGTGAGAGTCCTGGCACGATCAAGTAAAGAACCGGGCAGTTGAGGTGTGTTACCGATAACTAAGATCACAGCCATGGTTTCACCGATGGCTCGTCCCATTCCTAGGATGATTCCTGCCGCTATTCCTGATTTGGCCGCGGGTATCGTAACTTTGAAGATCGTTTGCAGTTGTGAAGCTCCCAAAGCCAGAGAACCTTCTTTGTATTCAACGGGAACGGCACGCAAGGAGGTTTCGGAAATACTCACGATAGTAGGCAGAATCATGATCCCCAGTATCATAATGGCGGCCAGCAGGCTGTTGCCGCCCCCGCCGCAATACTTATCTATCAAGGGTACGATTACGATCAGTCCAAAGAAACCGTAGACTACAGAAGGTATTCCGGCCAGCAGTTCGATTGCCGGGCGTACTATCTTGGATAACCACAGGGGTGACAGTTCAGCCAGAAAAACGGCGGTCATCAACCCTACAGTTGCCCCAAAAGCCACTGATCCTAAGGTGGCGAGCAGTGAGGCGGCTATCATAGGAAAAATTCCAAAACTTCCCTCCAGTGGTTTCCAAACCATGCCAAAAACTATTTCTTTGAAGCCAACCTTACCAAAGATGGGAACTCCACTATAAAAGATATATGTCGCTATGATCAACAGGGAGATAACCGCAAGGAAGGCACACAGCAGAAGAAGTCCTTCTGCTATGTGTTCCTTAAGATTTCTCAGCCTATATTTTTTTTGTTGTGTACCGTAGCTAATGTTAGCGCTGATTGAGTTACAGGCCTTGTTCATCATAATTCCTCCGCTCAGTTAACCGGTATATAATCTTCGGCCACGACTTTTTGTCCTCCGTTACTGAGGATAAATTCAAGAAAGGCTTGTGTTTCTTGGGTCGGTTCGTCTTTGGTCAGCATCAGGAATGGTCTGGCGATAGGATAACTTTGACTCTTGATATTTTGGACCGTTGCTTCCACTCCGTTGATTTTTACTTTTTTGACCTTGCTTTCGTCTACCATGCCTAAAGACATGTAGCCGATAGAGCTTTCTTTTCCTGCTACATTAGCCAATACGGCTCCGTTTCCTTCTGCGATTAGAGCGTTGTCCACTACCAGAGAGACAGTTTTACCTTCGACCTTCTTCTCAAGCTTCATCAATTCTTCAAATGCTCCTCGGGTTCCGGAACCGGCTTCTCTGCTCACGACGATTATCTCTTTGTCTTCGCCGCCAAGGTCCTTCCAATTGTTGATTTCACCCGTAAATATTTTAAGCACGTCTTCATTTTGCAAATCCTGAACTTTGTTAGCCGGGTTGACAACTACGGCGATACCATCCAAAGCGATGATGTTTTCTGTCAGGCCCCAGGATTCTTCTTCCGACTTAAGGGCCCTTGAAGCTGTTCCGATATCGCATGTCCCGTCGTTAGCAGCCTTGACCCCGGCTGTGGAGCCTACCCCTTGGATATCGATCCTTAAATCAGGATGTTCCTTATTAAACTCGTCGGCCAACTTTTCGGCCAAAGGTTGTACAGACGTTGAACCTACTATCATGATTTTTCCGCTTAATGATGTTGTTTCTCCGGTTGTATCCCCTTGAGCAGTTTCTTCATTTGCGTCGGTGTTTTCGCAGGCTGCAAGAAGAAAAACTCCCAGTAATACCACTACCAAAAGTGCTGCCAATAATTTGAACTTTGAATTGCTCTTTGAAATATTTTTCACTTTTTTCATCTCCCATTTTTTTAATTCTTTTCAAACCCAGTATAGTTGGTTATGATTATGAGCCGATTAAGGAGATGTAAAGCATGTGTTAATTGCTGTGGTTGTTTGTGTTAAGGCAAAAAAAAACAGCCCCACCAAAATATTTAAGGTGGGGACTGTTAGGTTTCCGGCTATGGTGTGATTGCTTGCCTCGTGTTATATTGGAAAAGGTTGATTCCATCTTTCATTTGTTTTTTGAGTTTTCCGTTTTGGACAAGATATTCTAAGTGGGAAGCGGCCTCGCCGCTGGCGAACCATTTTTGCGGCAAGGGAAAGTCGTCCCAATTTTTATAAGAAAGAGACCAGGTCATTTTTGTTGCTACTTGGTAGGCACTTTGGGGATTATCATGCAGGACTGCCATTATTTCTTCTAAACGCTTTTTATGGTGTTCTATTAACTCTTTTATTCGTCCCTTGTGGTTTTTAATTGTATTCCGATGACCGGGCAAAATGAGATCGATGTCCAGCTTATGTATCTTGGCAAGGCTTTCGTGGTATTGAGCTAGGGGGTTTGGAAACCTGGGCCAGGGAGTAATGTTGGGTGTTATTCTGGCTAAGATGTGGTCGCCGGAGAAAAACAGTTTTTTATCAGGTTCATATAAGCACATGTGTCCGGGCGTATGGCCCGGTGTGAAAACACACACGAATCTATAGGGTTCAACTTCGATGACTGTTCCGTCGTCGACAAAGGTAAAGTCAAGTGCATGCGGGACGCAGTAGTTTTTCGCCGGGTTCATGGCCAGAGCTTCTTCCAGATACTCTTGTGGGAAACCGTACATACTATAATTCGCGTTTGTTTCCTGCCAGAATTCTTCAGTAATAACCTGGTTAATAAGATCTGCATCTATTTTGCTGCAATAAATCTGCGAAGACGTGTTTTCTTGGGTCAGGTCGGCTACCAGCCCCGAGTGGTCGGCGTGATTATGAGTGAGAAAAAAGTCGGTTTCATCAAGGTTTATGTCCAACTCATCAAGAGCCGTCGTCATGGCTTCTTTGCATTCCGGGATATTGAAGCCGGTATCCACAATCAGTGTCCTTTTATGGCCCTTGATGAAATAGGAATTAAGAGACCGTAGGGGATTATTAGGGAGAGGGATTTCCACCCTAAAGATGTTTTGTGCTACTTCTTCATTCAACGGTATCACTCCCGGAATTGTTTTTCCTAGGTTAACACAAAGAGACAGGTGTTGTAAATACAAGAAATGTTATTAACTGCAATTAACTGCTAACTTCAAGGAGGTAAAGGCTTATGTGTCTTATTCTCTGTGCCTATGAGTATCATCCTCGCTATCCGTTGGTCATTGTGGCCAACAGGGATGAATTTTATGAGCGTCCGACCACACCGGCAGAGTATTGGGAGGATTATCCGGACGTTTTGGCTGGGCGTGATCTTGAGCAGATGGGTACCTGGCTTGGCATTGACAGAAAAGGACGTTATGCTACCGTGACTAATTATCGCGATCCAAGCTTAAAGAAAGAGGGAGTGAACTCCAGAGGAAGGTTGGTCGCCGACTATTTATGCAAAAAGAAAGAGCCGTATGATTACCTGGTGGATGTCAGTAAGGCAAGGTACGAATACAATGGGTACAACCTTCTGGCAGGTGACAACAAATCCCTCTACTATTACTCTAATGTTGAAGATGATTTAAAAAAGGTAAGTCCCGGTGTGCATGGTTTGAGCAACCATTTCTTGAATACGCCCTGGCCGAAAGTAGAAAAAGGCAGGCAGGCCTTAAAGAGGCATTTGGCAAGCGCTAAGGCCGGGGACCCCTTTGAACTGTTGGCGATAATGCTGGATGACACGGAGGCGGAGGAATATTTACTGCCTCGTACCGGAGTGAGCTTAGAATGGGAACGTCGGCTTTCTTCAATATTTATCAGGGGCGAATCCTATGGTACGCGTTCAACCACTGTAATAATTGTGGATGACCATAATCACGTACAGTTTATTGAAAGAAGCTTTTACAGGGGTTTGGACAAATGGCAAGAAGTTACTTACGAATTTGATATTACCTGATTTGTAGAGTTTCGTTTAAATGTCGGCAGTTTTTAGAGAGAGCATTCATAGCTGCCGCATTGATTGGGTAGGACACAGGGGAGGAAGTTAACAGAGGATGGGTTGCCACTTGGAAGGTATTCAATTCGGTGGCGGTCAAGCCCTTTTGAATGGCCAGAGAAAGGATATTGATCATTTCCCCCACACCGCAGCCTCCGGCTATTTGAGCCCCTAAAATTACTCCCGAACACCTGGAAAAAATCAGTTTAATCCTTGTTTCCTTGGCATCTGGCAGGGAGCCGGGATGCCGGTCCATTGTCGTAAATTCCCCTGTGATGATATTAAAGCCTTCTTTGCTGGCTTGAGTTTCTGTGAGACCGGCGGCGGCAAACGCGGTTGCGAAGACCTTTGTTGAAAAGGCGCTGATTGTACCCTTGTTAGCCTTCAACAGCCTTAATTGAAACGAATTGGTGCCACCGATTTTGGCCTCATTTGCCGCAGTGGAAGCGAGCAGAACAGGGACGTCCTTGCCTGTGAAAAAGCATTTCTTTTCTGCACAGTCTCCAACAGCTAAGATGTCGGGGTCATTTGTCCGCATGTATTCGTCGACGAGGATGGCTCCTTTGGCATTGACACTGATTCCGGCCGCTTGGGCAAGAGTACTGTTGGGTCTTACTCCCAGGGCCAGGATAACTAGGTCTGCCCGCAGTGTTTCTCCGTTGCTTAATTCAACACTGTTGACCTTTTTTTCACCATTCAGTTCGGTTACCTTCAGGTTTGTTTTGACGTTGATACCCTGTTCTTGCAGTTCTTTTTCGGCCAGGGATGAGAATTCTCGGTCGAAGGCCTGCCAGAGGCATGTTTCTGCCAGTTCAACTATTGTGACGTTTTTCCCAAGGATGCGGATTTGTTCAGCCATCTCAACACCGATAAATCCACCACCGATGACCACTACATCATTGGCGCGATTGACCTTTTGTAAGAGAGCCTGCAAGTAATCTTCATCCTTGTAGATTGCATGGACATTTTCCAGGTTGTAGCCCGGTATAAAGGTGGGGAGGAGTGGGGTTGAGCCAGTGCTGATGATGAGCTTCTTATACGATATTTCTTGATCCATCTTGGTTTTTACCATTCTTTTTTCTCTATCGATTTCTACAACCTCATCGATATAAAGGTCGATATTGGAGTTCTTAAGCATTTTATCGGGGATGATGTTTTTTCCTGTTTCTTTCAATGTGCCGAAGATGTAGGGTATTCCGCAAGGTACCATGACTTTTTCGGTGGCGCGTATTACGGCGATTTTAATATCCCCGTACGAGTTCCTGGCGGCCAAAGCGCTAAGTATTCCCCCTGCACTTCCTCCGATAATCAGCAAGTCTGTGGTTAACATTTCATTTCTCCCCTTTCATTGACAAGCGTATGTTTATATCATAGTATAATTTTCTGATTACTTTTGCAAGTTATTTATATATAAAGGATGTAGTCTTATTGACAAAAGGGTATACCGATGCTATTATATCCGTAACGATATAGCAAACCTATGAGCAAGAGTAGTAGAAACGGTTATTCGTATGCAGAGAGCCGCCGGTTGGTGAGAATGCGGCTACGGAGTTCGTTTTGAATGGACTTGTGAGGGAAGCCCGAAATTTTGTTGACAGGAATGTTGACAAGAAAAAGTAGGCGCTTACGGGGACCCTGTCCGTTATCAAGTGGGTGTATATGATGGTATACAAAACGAGCGGACGATTCGTCGTCAATTTGGGTGGTACCGCAGAGGTCACAAAGCCTTTGTCCCTTCAGGAGGGATGAGGCTTTTTTTAATGCCTGAAAATATGTAAGGGAGAATGAGGGATATGTTAAAAGGAAGATTTGGTAACTACGGGGGACAATATATCCCCGAAACATTGATGAATGCAGCGCTCGAGCTTGAAGAAGCGTACAGTAAATTTAAGGACGATCAGGAGTTTAAGGAAGAATTGAGTGAACTCCAGAGAAACTATGCCGGGCGTCCGTCGCTTTTGTATTATGCTGAGAAGATGACAAAGGACCTGGGGGGAGCTAAGATCTACCTTAAACGTGAGGATCTGAACCATACGGGCTCCCACAAGATCAACAATGTGCTGGGACAGGTGCTGCTTGCCAAAAGAATGGGCAAGACCCGTGTTATCGCAGAGACGGGTGCTGGCCAACATGGTGTGGCGACAGCCACTGCCGCCGCACTGATGGAAATGGAATGCGAAATATACATGGGGAAGGAAGATACCGATCGTCAAGCCCTTAATGTTTACCGGATGGAGCTTTTAGGGGCGAAGGTGCATACGGTCACAAGCGGTACCCAGACCTTAAAGGATGCGGTGAATGAAACCATGCGGGAATGGACGAGGCGTGTCAAAGATACCCACTATGTCCTCGGTTCCGTCATGGGTCCCCATCCCTTTCCCACTATAGTCCGTGATTTTCAGAGCGTAATCGGCCGTGAGGTCAAAAAACAGATTTTAGAGAAGGAAGGCAGGCTTCCTGATGCTTTGGTGGCCTGTGTGGGAGGAGGGAGCAACGCCATGGGGCTCTTTTACGAGTTTATCGAGGATAAAAGTGTCCGTCTTATCGGCTGTGAAGCGGGCGGTCACGGTATTGATACCGACAAGAACGCTGCAACGATGGCTACCGGGACAGTAGGGATTTTCCACGGCATGAAATCATATTTTTGTCAGGATCGATACGGGCAGATTGCTCCGGTCTATTCCATTTCCGCCGGACTTGATTATCCCGGGATCGGCCCGGAGCATGCCAACCTGAGTGATTTAGGCAGGGCTGAGTATGTAGCTGTTACCGATGATGAGGCGGTGGAGGCCTTTGGATATCTTTCGCGGGTAGAGGGTATCATTCCGGCTATCGAGAGCGCCCATGCGGTTGCCTACGTGCAAAAGCTTGCGCCTACGATGAGCCGGGAACAAATCATGGTCATTAACCTTTCCGGCAGGGGAGATAAGGATGTTGCCGCCATAGCACGTTACAAGGGGGTGCAGATCTATGAATAGGATGGAAAAAGTATTTGCCAAGGGGAAAGCCTTTATCCCCTTTATTACGGCAGGAGATCCTTCTTTGGAAACAACCGAACAGCTGGTGCTACAGATGGCGGCTGCCGGAGCGGACTTGATCGAGCTGGGCATTCCGTTTTCCGACCCGGTGGCCGAGGGGCCGGTGATACAGGAGGCTGATGCAAGAGCGCTGGCGGCCGGAGCAACGACAGATAAGATATTTGCCATGGTCAAAAGCATTCGTAGCGCAAGCCAAGTTCCGATTGCCCTTATGACTTATATGAACCCGATTTTTACTTATGGGATTGAGAAGTTTATGGCGAATTCCCGGGAAGCCGGGATTGATGCGGTTATTGTTCCCGATGTGCCGTATGAGGAAGGCGAAGAACTCCTGCCATATTGTTCGAAATATGGTATCGAGTTGATCTCTATGATCACACCCACGTCAGAAAAGCGCATTAAGATGATTGCTGCAAGGGCGCGGGGGTTTATCTATTGCGTATCCTCCTTGGGTGTGACCGGAGTGCGGCAGGAGATCAACGATGATGTAAAGGGAATGATTAGTCTTGTAAAAGAGGTTAAAGACATTCCCTGTGCGGTTGGCTTTGGTATTTCTAGTCCTGAGCAGGCGGCCAAGATGGCAGAGCTTTCCGACGGCGTGATCGTGGGAAGCGCTATTGTGAGAATCATAGGGCAGTACGGGGCAGATTGTGTCCCCCATGTGGTGGAGTATGTGCGGAGAATGAGCGAAGCGGTCAAACAAGAAAAGACCGATATATGACGAGTAGAGGAGAGAAGATGATGATTAAAAATGTCTTACAGAAATTAACCGCCAAAATAGATTTAACTGCAGAAGAGATACACAGCTTAATTGGCGCAATAAAAAATGACGAGTTGAGTGAGGTGCAAATTGCCGGTTTCCAGGTAGCCCTTTTGATGAAAGGCCCGACACTCACGGAAATTGCAGCTATTGCTCAGGCCATGCGTGATAATTGCATCAAGATTTCCCCAAATGTTGACGAGGAAATCATGGATACCTGTGGTACCGGTGGAGGGCTGAGCACCTTTAATATCTCTACTTCGGTAGCTTTTGTAGCGGCAGCGGCCGGTATCCCGGTGGCAAAACATGGCAGTCGGTCCATATCCAGCCTTTCCGGCAGTGCCGATGTCCTGGAGTCCCTTAATGTGGAAATCAATCAGAGTCCACGGAGTGTGGAAAAATTGATCGAGGAAATAGGGATAGCCTTTCTTTATGCGCCCCTGTTTCATCCGGTGATGGGCAAGGTGTTGCCGCCGGAAAAAGATCTCGGCATCAAGACCATCTTTTACACGGTGATTGGGCCTTTGATTAACCCTTCCCGGGCTACCAGACATGTTTTGGGTGTTTATAAGCCGGAACTGGTGGATACGGTTTCCCAAGTTGCTCTGTCCTTGGGTTATGAAAGGGCACTGTTTGTTCATGGACAGGACGGTTTGGATGAGATCTCTTTGATAGGCAAGACCAGGATCAATGAGTTGAACAAGGGGAGCATTACCAGCTATGAGATTGCCCCTGAGGATTTCGGCCTTTCCCGTTGCAGCCTTGCAGAGATCGCCACCGGAACGCCGGAGGAGAATGCCATGATGATTAGGGATGTCTTTTCCGGAAAAGACCAAGGACCACGGCGTCAGGCCGTCATTTTGAATTCTGCCGGTGCTTTAATGATAGGCGATAAAGCCGGTTCTTTCTCAGAAGGCATAGAGTACGCCAAAGAAATCATCGACAGTAAAGCGGCAGAAAACAAGTTAAATCAGCTCATTGAAGCTTCACATGATTTTAAACAGGTGAGTTAGTATGGAAATGGGCCGAGGAAAAATGAAAGCAGATCCCGCAGTGTGTACCAGATGTACGGCAGTACTGTGGGAGCACTATTATCAAGGTGTGATACCTCTTATTCCCGATATCAAATGCAAATCTCCCAAAGAAGGGGATTTGTTAAAAGGAAGAGACCCTGTTGCGTTGGCAAAGGATTTAAGCGCGGCCGGTGCGCCACTTATTTCTGTTGTGACCGAGAAAGAACATTTTGGCGGTTCTTTACAATTATTGCGACAGATCGCTCAGGCGGTGGCGGTTCCAATCCTGCGCAAGGATTTCATTACCACTCGAAAACAGCTTCTTGAAAGTGCGGATTGTGGAGCCGGTGGAGTACTGTTGATCGCTTCGATGCTGGGGAAAAAGCAACTCTTTCACCTTGTGGAAGAAGCCTTGGCGTTGGATCTGGAGCCTTTGGTGGAAACCCATAAAAAAGCTGAGATCAAAGCCGCCGAGGAGATCAAGGCGACGTTTATCGGTATTAATAATCGAAATATAGGCGAATTAGAAATGGATAGGGGTAACGTAAATACCACAGAGAAATTAGCCGGGTTGGTAAGACCGGGGGCTTTTGTACTGAGCGAGAGTTCGTTTTCTTCGCCTGAAGAAATCTTACGGGCCAAAGCGGCCGGGGCTCACGGGGTACTTGTTGGAACTGCTATTTTGCAAGCCGAGGAGCCGATAAAAATGTATCATGAGCTTTCTGGTCTGCGGGGGTGAACTTATGACACGAGTCAAGATTTGTGGACTGATGAATCAGAGTGATGTGAATTTGTGTGTGCAGGCCGGGGTCGATATGGTAGGCTTTGTAGTCGATTATCCCGTTGATGTACCCTGGAATTTGACGGAAAAGGAAGCAAAAAGACTTATTAGCCGGGTGCCGTCCTCGGTAAGTACCTGCGTGGTCGTGGGGGGTCAGCCCGAATCGATCATTGAACTGGCTAAGAGCGTAAATCCGGATGTCGTGCAGCTTCATTACAAGGAAACACTGCAGGAAACGGCGGAATTGGTCTCTGCCTTGCAGGCGCAGGGAATAACGATAATAAAGGCCTTGCGTGTTGATAAAGAAGGAAGGTGCGATTTTGAAATAGCCGATCCTGTCAGGGCTGCCAAAGAACTGGCTCAAACAGGGGTAACAGCCATATTGGTTGATTCCTATACTGAGGTTAGGCCCGGTGGCACAGGGATGACGGTCGATTTGGCAGCTTTTCGTGCCATACAAAAGAATAGCCCCCTGCCGGTAATCCTGGCAGGAGGTCTCAATCCCACAAACATTTCTTTTTTGCTTCAACAGGTTCGTCCCTACGGTGTAGATGTCCTGACCGGCGTTGAAGCAAAGCCGGGCCAAAAGGATGAGGGTAAAATCAAGGCGTTTATGCAGAATGTCCGGCAAGCGGAAGTGAACGGCTTACCTAACCCTCTGTTCTGACCGAGATGACATTTCTATATATATCTTGATCTTAGTCTTACTGGTGTTCTTCGTGAAGATCAATATTTCTCTGCTGTTCTAACCCTCTGCCTTGACCGGTATGCCCATCGTCTCTGAAAATATTCGGGTTTCTATCCTGAATTGTGGACCAAATCCCCAGGGCTTTTGAGGTATAGATTCCGCCAAAGATAACGGTAAAGATTATCAAGGCCATGGCCAGCATCTTTACGGTAAAGGGTTTACCGATTCTGCCGCTTGTTTGCAGGTTGAGACTGTTTGATACGGGACATTGTACCTCTGAGGTACACTCATAACAACTGATACACTGCAGGGAGGTTATCTTATCCGCATTACAAATATCTATATTCATCGGACAGGCCTTATCACATTTGTGACAAGAGATACAGGTTGCGGCATTTCTTCTAATTTTGAAGATGCGGAATTTATTAAAAAGACCCAACAAGGCCCCGTAAGGACAAGCATATTTACACCAAGGCCTCTCAATAAACAAAGAACCAAGCAGGGTCAAGGCGAGAACGAGTAAAGCCGTTGGGGCAACTTCTCCCGTCCAAAACTGGAAAAGCGCATGGTAAGGGTCTATATTGGCAAATAGGAGTTGCCCGGAGCGGGCAGTCACGTATAAGACCCAGAAAAGCAAGACATATCTGAAATAGCGCAGGATACGGTCCGGTTTTTTGGGGATAAAGCGGTTATACCTTTTCTTGAAAATTAGGCGGCCGATTTTACCGGTCCATTCTTGAAGGGAGCCGAGGGGACAGATCCAACCGCAAAAGACCGGGCCAAAGAGAAGGGCCAGTAAAAAGATCAAACTCATGATGACGATGGACGACATGTGAATTTTGTGAATCAGCGTGCCTGCGGTGGCCAGACTATACAGCGTAACGACACCACCGAAAGGACACAGCGCGTGCAGCGAAGCCTCCGATAAGAAAGGGATTCCTCCCCCGGCCTTGCTCAGAGTCTCGTTGATAGCAATCAAGCCAATCAGCAGGAAAAAGAAGACCTGGACTGTTCTCCGAATAGTTCTTTTTTTATTGCGTAACATTTTCATGCGCCTCCACATTTTTGATATTCAATACTAAATGTTTAGTTTAAATATGCTTGCTAAATGCTTGCATAAAACAATATATACATAAAATGTGGCAAAAGTATGGCGCGGTGAAAAAAGTTTGAACCTAACTGAATTGGCAAGAACCTGCTTCAAAGCTCAAAACGAAACTCGGTGCCCTCGTTTTCTTTGCTGTCGATAGAAACATTAATGTGGTGTCTGTCGGCGATTTGCTTTGCGATGGCAAGACCCAAGCCCGTTCCGCTCTTGTTATGGCCGGATTTTACCTTGTAGAAGCGGTCGAAAATATATGGCAAATCTTGAGCAGGAATACCTATTCCCCTGTCACTGATTGAAAGCTTCTTATCCTTCAATGTCACGGTGACGGTTCCTCCTTGGGGTGAAAACTTGACCGCGTTGTCAAGGATGACGAGCAGCATTTGGCGCAGACGCCCGTAATCCCCATACACTTGACAAACTTGGGCATCCTGTTCTTGTTGTATCGTCACCTGTTTTGGTTGTGCTAAATGTTGTGCACTGCGGATCGCGTCGTTTAAAACATCACAGAGGTTAATCTGTTGCATATCCATTTGAAAGTCCGTGTTCTGCAGGCGTGACAAATCGAGGAGATCATCCACCAGTCTCTGTAAAAAGATGCTCTCGTTCAGCATTTGTTGAAGGTAGCTTTTTACCAGTTGGGGGTCGGTCACGATGTCATCACAAAGGGCCTCGAGGGAACCGCGGATAACCGTAACGGGTGTTCTGAGTTCATGGGAGATGTTTGCCACAAAATCCCGGCGTAGTTGCAAAAGCTTTTCGCTTTCACGACTAGCCTTTTCAAGCCGTTCACTCAAGACATCAAGCACTGCGGCCAGCTCGCCGATTTCATCGTTTTGCCTGACCCCGGTTTTGGCGTTATATTTGCCTTCTGCCAGGCAGAGGGCCGTATTTTTCATTTTCTTCAAGGGCTTGGTGAAAGCCAGAGCCAGTACCACAGATAAGAGAATAGATACCACAAGGGCGATGAGAACACTGATGATTAGTGTCTCAAATCCTTGTGCAACAGCCTCGTTCATACCCTCCACCGGAGAATGGAGTAAAAGTGCGCCTACTATCCCTCTTTCCGACATAATTGGTGTTCCCACCGTCAAGGTTGGAGTACTCATAAGCTCACTGAAGCCTTCGCTAAAAGTGGTCTTGCCCTGAAAAACTTCTTTTACGACCTCTTCGGCGTCCTGAGGAAGGTCGGCATAGATATATTGTTGATCTACCATTTGCCCACCGGTGATAAGCTCAAGGTTCTCATCTACGATCCAAACGTCAGTCATGGCGATCTCATCCAAAAGCCGGAGATATATGCCGTAACCGCCTTGCCTTCCGCCAGTCAAGCCGACACCGGGTCCGCCGCCTGTGTATTCCGAGAGTGTAGCGGCTATGGTGACGGCACGTTTCTCCAAATCGTCCTTGTGTAGCTGGATGGTATGACTTTTAAAAAGGGAGATAAAAACGCTACCGATGATAAGGGAAAACAAAAGCAGCGCCACTGAAAAGTATAAAGTAAGCTTAAACGCAATCTTATTCCTCATGATACCTTCCCCTCAAATTTATAGCCTACGCCCCAGATCGTTTTAATTTCCCAACCGTCATGTTCGAACTCATCCAGCTTGGCGCGGAGGCGTTTGATATGTGAATCCACGGTGCGGCTGTCACCGAAGTAGTCGTAGCCCCAGAGGGTATTGAGCAGGTTTTCCCGGGAAAAGACCTTGTTTTCGTTGGTAGCAAGGGTCCATAAAAGCTCTAGCTCTTTTTTTGTCAGGGAAACATTTTGACCGTTAATTGTCACAAGGTAGCTGTCTAAATCTATTTGCAGATTATCATAAGCATAGAATTGCTTTCCTTCTTCGTCTTTGCGTGCCATTCTGCGTAAGACAGCCCGTACCCGGGCCATCACTTCTCCGGGTGAAAAGGGCTTGACGATATAATCGTCTGCGCCGATATCCAGACCCATGATTTTTTCAAAATCTTCGCCCCTGGCTGTGATCATGATAATCGGTACATTTGAGGTCTTGCGAATTTCACGGCATACCTCAAAACCGTCCATTTTCGGCATCATGACATCAAGCAGTATAATATCCGGACGGAAAGAATCGAACAAGCGGAGGGCTTCAGGCCCGTCTAGGGCAATGTGGGTAGTGAAGCCTTCTTTTTTGGCGTATTCCTCCAGAATAGAAGTGATTTGTTTGTTGTCGTCGGCGATCAGAACAGTTGGCATACCAAGACCTCCTTATCCTATCCAGAATTATATCATACAGATTGGGACAAGAGGGTTAAGACATAAAGATAGAAAAAGAAAAACACAGATTTGCCACATTTATTTTATATGCTTGTCGTAACAGCCGAGGAGCTGTAAATCAAAAACCAACAGGAGGAATCACAAATGACAAAGATGAAAAAAATCGCGTTTCTTGGAATAATGGTGTTGGCCATCAGTGTGTTTTCAACCGCTACTTTTGCCGCTGTAGCTGGGGCAGCACCTGCGGATGTAGCGGCTGATGTGACGGGAAGAACCGTCGACAGTGTCAGACAAGAAAGAGTAGAAACGGGTAAAACCTTCGGTACAATCGCCAAAGAAGCCGGAAACCTGGAACAATTCAAAGCACAAATCCTTCAGGCTAAAAAGGAAGTCTTGGCCCAGAAGGTCGCCGAAGGTACAATGACCCAGGAAAGAGCCGATGAAATCATGGCTCTTCTGGAGCAGCACCAAGCCGCTTGTGACGGCACGGGATCGGCAAAGATAGGCCGGGAAATGGGCGCCGGTTTCGGAGGTATGAACGGTAACGGCAAGGGCCAAGGTCAAGGACAAGGGAACGGCAATAGTCAAGGACTGGGCCAGGGTCAAGGTGGAGTAAGTCGCGGACGTGCCTAACAGGCAGGTTGCCGGATAAACAATAAATAATGAGCAACAAATAATGAGCAGAGAGTAAAAAAAGGTATCAAAAGGCGGAGGCAATCACTTGGATAAGTGGTTGCCCCCGCCTCTTTCAGTAAGTTATGTATTGATTTATCAGCAGAGAGGATTTTATCGGAGCGATAAATTCCAAACAAAGACATAAATCGACAAAATAATACAAAATATAACCTTGAAAGGATTATTTAACAATGATAAAATTTGGATAAGCAGTATGGAAAATATATAATTCTAGCCGACCGGGAGACGGAGGCCAGGACAAATGTCTTGGTTCCGTCTATTTTAATTTCTATTGCTATATAGGAGCAGAGATAAACTTCTCAGCTATATAAATATAAGGAAAAAGGAGGTTGTTAGGAATGAAGTAATATCGATATCGGGAGGGAAATAGGGTTATTTATTATGTATGTGTAACTCAAAAGTGATATGTAAGGGAGGATTAAAATGATAAACAGTAAAATAAGGAAGTTTATTGCGATCATTAGTATTGCGATTTTTGCGTTTGGTGTGTTTTCAATAGAATCATTTGCTTCTGTAAATGAAGATGTACAAAAACAAAACAAACCGTTCATAGTGATTATCAAAGGTAAAAACAATATTGAAGCCTATAAAAAAGCAGGTTTAATACCAACCAGGAACGGAATAGTTTCTTCAAAAATTGACAAGTTAGATGAAAATATTACTGGTCAAACTGGTTCGAAAGGAACAAACCCCCCAACAAGTACTTGGGATCTAAATAATAGCAGTTACAATTTCAGCTATAGTATGAGTAATTACGTGTATACTAATTACAAGTATTATCCATATGCAGCAGATTGCTCGATCTATCAAGACATAACCCCCAATACTATTCAAAAACTTAAAATAGATTACTACTTAGGAACGAATAATAGTCATTTAGGAACGCTTTTTAATGATTATATTGATGATGACATAGCGATTGGGTTGGGCAATTTAGATATTGCAAAAACGTACTATTTTAAGTATTCAAGTCCAAACGGAACTTCAATATCAGGTTCAGGAACTATTTACTAATACGAAATTATGAAATGTAAATACTAGGGATATAACCAAATTGATTTTTTGGTTATATCCCTAATTAAATTATAAAATGTTATTGTAGGGTTTTAATAAAAAGCTGTGTCTAATGTATTGAAGGGGTGGTTAGAATTGCATGATAGCATACCGGATTTAGAAGATATGATAAATAAGCACGGTGACAAAGTATTAAGAATTTGTTATACATATCTGAAAGATACACACCTGGCCGAAGATGCCTTTCAGGAAACTTTCATAAGGGTTTATCAAAAATTCCGAACCTTTAAAGGGAAGTCCAGTGAGAATACATGGATAATGAGAATTGCTATTAATACTTGCAAAAACTATCTCCGGACCTCGTGGTTCAAAAAAATAGTGTTAATGGACCATAGTACTATTGAGAATAATAGTAATTTGACCGGAAGGTATGAAACAAACGAATACAAAAGGTTGGAAATGGTGGAAGAGATTATGGAATTAAAACCAATTTACAAAGAAGTAATATATTTGTTTTATTATTTTCAACTAAACGTTGCCGAAATAGCAACTGTATTAAGGATCAAGGAATCAACTGTTACTGTTAGATTAAGCAGAGCCAGGGATCAATTAAAAACCAGTTTGGAAAGGAGAGAAAATATTGGATAAGATAGATAAAGATATCAAAGAAGGCTTAGACATAGAATTAAGCAGCATTATTGTCACTAATGAGCTAAAGGAAAAAGTTTTGCTGCGGTATTCCAAAGCCCGTAGGAATTACAATAGAAAAATTGCGGTTTTAGGTATAGGTATTGTTCTAACTTTGATACTAGTGTTAAGCAATGGCAATAAAGTTGTTTCAGCTATAGGGCCAATTGCAAAGTATATTCCCGGTATAAATACAATTATATATGATCTTAACAATAATAATACATATGCATTAGATGGAACGATTAGAGCAGAATATGCTGATAAATATATTGAAATTATGTCTTGTTTTACAGAGGGAAATGTTGTCAAGGCAGTTGTTCATAGTAATATAGTTTTTGAAAAAGAAGAATATATAACAGCTATTGATAAAAAAGAAAGAAAAGGGGACCTGATTTCAAAAGATATAATTGGAGAAGGTGAAACTGAGTCAAAAACTTATTCATGGATAGGCGCGATTAGTTTTCAGTTCAACAATGTTGTTGATACGTTTGACCTAAAAATAGGTGAATACGAAATTCCGGTTATTATGACTAAGATAGATAGCGTTCAAGATTTTGAGGACTATGGCAATGTATCCTATCGCAATAGGCTTTGGATAGCAGCTTTTACAGAATATGTAGATGATTTGCTAGAGGTAAAACTTATTGGTTTAAGCGATGACGCAAGAGAGATTCAGCTTTTCGCAAACAATGAGATATATCTTAATGATCAACAAGGTAATCGCTATTTTCCTCTTAATTCTCCTCAAAACAGGATAGTACCCGATAATACCTACTATTTTCAAGCCCGTTTAAGAGATGGATTAAAGATTATAATTCCCTATGTAACCTTAATTGAAAAGGATAACAGCACAACGAACAGCCAAAGCTCGGAACAGACTATAAACGTTCCGGATGATTATTTGAATTTAGATCAAACTTTTAAGCTAGGAGAATACAGTCTCAGTATTGTCAGAATAGAACGGGTAAAAAATCAGGAAAGTGTCATCATTAGAACTCCGGATGGAAAAAGTGAAGTAGTTTCTAACCCAGATAAAAATGGATTAAGAATTATTGTTGATAAAAAATATCAGGATTTAAATTCTGAGGGGATATATGATTTTTCATGTAGCTATGATAGCAAATACGGACCATCCTTAGTTGAAGTCAATGGAAAAAAGGTGTATTACAATGATGCTGGTAAAGCAAGTAACCAGGAATATGATGAGAGCAGCTATAAAGTGATATATCTGCAAAATGTTCCTTTAGAGACAGAATCCTTAAAGATAACATTTGAGAGACCGGTATTTATCCGCAAAGGGCCTTGGGAAATAAATCTTAAGAAGTAAATTATGAATATAAGCCTTAAATGATTAAGGCTAAATTATTAAAGTAAGATCACTTAAAAAGGGTTGCTTAGATTAAGAATCTAAGTAGAAATAAGGAAATAGTAGATTAGAAAGGGGTTCGAAATGGATAAGATTCCTCTAGAATACTATGAGATATTGAAAATGTTGATTGCGGATAAGCGCTACGGAAGTTTTACATTAATCATACAAGCTGGAAAGATAATAGGCTGCGACGTTACCATTAAGGAGAGAAATATGGCTCCACAGAACGGATAATAGTGAATCTATCCATATAGGAACGGCAATAGTCAAGGGCTAGGCCAGGGTCAAGGTGGAGTAGGCCACGGCCGGGCTTAACAAGCAGGTTAGCGGATAAATTCGGTAAACAATTAATAAATTGAGAGTAAAAAAAGGTATCAAAAGGCGGAGGCAATCACTTGGATAAGTGGTTGCCTCCGCCTCTTTAGTGCGCCCCGCGTGGGCGCAGTCTCTTTAGTTTTTAGGTAAGTGCTTGATGTTACTCTGCATCATCTTTATCTTGGACTCTTTTTATAATAATCGTTGTAACAGCAACAGCCAAAGCGACAAAAGCAGCGATAAAGAGAATGGGTGCCGCCATATCACCGGTTTGATTATTACTGCTGAAGCCGGAAATATTTACTAATATTATAATAGCCCCTGCAACAGCAACAGAAACCAGTATCATGAGAAAGGTTTTTAAGAAGGGCCTTTCTTTTTCGGTTGAAGGACCTACATATGCATTGCTTCTTATTAAACGGAAGACATAAATTCCAGAACAAATCGTAAGGATAAGCATTACGTTTGCCGGGTAACTGATCCATCTGAAGCCAAATCCATAAAGCCCTGCATCAAGCATAAGTGCATATAAAAGGAGTAGAAACATTTGGTTTCCAATCATATTCTTTTTATGAAGCTGTCTTTCATCCAGTCCCTTTTTATTCATTGACATCATCCTCCCAAAAAAGATCATTGAGCGTTTTTCCCAGCACCTTGCAGATGGCAATGCATAGGTTGATAGATGGGTTGTAATCTCCATTTTCTATGGCGTTAATAGTTTGTCTGGTGACACCTGTGGCATCGGCTATGTCCTTTTGCGACATATCCTTTGCCGCCCTTGCGGATTTCATTTTCAAGTTTTTACTCAAGCTACCACCTCAATTCTTAACTTTCTTATTAACCCTTAATTGCACCTTAATAACATAGTAATACATAACTGACAAAAAGTCAAATAAATATTACAAATAATCATATAAAGATTACATTGGCGATTCGCCATGGTGATTACCGTATTAAGGTATTAAAGTTGTATCAGAACAGGCCGGGAGAGGATTTTGCCGGAATGGTCTAGAATACTGCAGGGAAAGCTAATGAAAATGGGGGTTATGAACATGAATATATCTTACAGTCTTACCGAAAAGAATTTCAATGAGATTACCGCTGAACTGTCCCAAACAGCCATGGGGCTTATCAAGGCCGATGTTGTGATTCGTGGGGGAAGAATCGTTAACGTCAATACCGGGGAAATCGAGGATAAAAAGGACATTGCTATCAAGCACGGTCGGATTGTTTTGGTAGGGAAAGTAGAGCATACGATAGGGGATGACACTACAATAATCGATGCGACAGGATATACCTTGGCACCCGGCTTTTTGGACGGACACATGCATGTTGAAAGCAGTATGATGACCGTGCGGGAATTTACCCGGGCAGCCTTACCCCACGGCACTACTACGATTTTCATGGACCCTCATGAAATTGCAAATGTTTTAGGTGTCGAGGGTGTAAAATTAATGACCGAAGAAGGCCGGAAAATGCCCATGAAGGTCTATGCCACCATGCCTTCCTGTGTCCCCGCGGCGCCGGGTTTTGAGGATGCCGGGGCGGTGTTTGGCCCGGCGGAGATAAAAGAAGGGATGGAGGATGATCGGATCATCGGCTTAGGTGAGATGATGAATTTTCCAGGAATCATTTACGGGGATAAAAGTGCTCACGGTGAACTGCAAGCCACGTTGGACGCGGGTAAACCGATTACCGGGCATTATTCTATCCCAGATTTGGAGATTGGTTTGCAGGCTTATGCCGCTGCCGGAATAGCCTCCTGTCATGAGAGTACAACCAAGGAGGATGCGCTGGCCCGGATGAGGCTGGGCATGTATGCCAAGATGCGGGAAGGTTCGGCTTGGCACGATGTGAAGGAAACCGTTCGTTCAATCACGGAAAACAACATTGATACCAGGTACGCTGTTTTAGTAACCGATGATGTCCATCCCCATACCTTAAAGGAGCTTGGACATATTGATCATGTTTTGCGGCGGGCCATCAGGCAGGGAGTCAATCCCATTACCGCCATCCAGATGGTTACCATTAACACGGCACAGTGTTTCCAAGTTGATCGCCACCTGGGGAGTATTTCTCCGGGACGTTGTGCTGATATCGTCTTTATCAGCGACTTGGTTGAGGTTGCTGTCGACAAGGTGATGGTTGACGGGAAAATAGCGGCGGAGCAGGGCAAGATGAGTATAGAACTGCCTTTATATACTTATCCTGAAGAAGCACGGCATTCGGTGCATTTGAAAGAAAAACTAAAGCCGGAACACTTTGTAATCAAAGCGCCGGAAAAGGTGACAAGTGTTAAAGCCCATGTGATAGAAATTATTGAGGCCCATGTGGGAACTCACCATCGTGTCATTGAGATGGAGGTAGTTGACGGACAACCCCTACCTAAAGAATCGGACGATGTTGCCAAGGTGATGGTTATGGAGAGGCATGGAGGTCCGGGGACTTTTGGCTTAGGTTATGTCAAGGGTTTCGGATTAAAAAGCGGGGCTGTTGCATCTACGGTAGCCCACGACAGCCATAATCTTTTGATTGTGGGGATGAACGATGAGGACATGGTGCTGGCCGGCAATGCATTAGCCGAAGCAGGGGGAGGTATGATTGCCGTTAAAGACGGGAAAATCCTGGCTTTGTTGCCGTTGCCGATTGCCGGACTGATGTCCGACAGAACCTTGGAAGAGGTATCCGCTAACGTGGCACAATTAGATCAAGCCTGGAAAGAGCTGGGGTGTAATTTGGTTTCACCCTTCATGACGATGGCCTTGATTTCTCTGCCGGTCCTTCCCGAACTGCGCCTGACAAACAGAGGGCTGGTAGATTGCCTCAACTTTAAAATGCTGGATGCGGTTGTTGAGTAATTATTTGATTGCTACTGCTGTATAAGAGCAGAGATTAACTTCTCAGCGATTGGGCTTACCAAGGTAACGTCAGAGAAGAGATCGGTGAAGATGTTATACAGTCCCAAGATGTAGAAAAGGACAGAATTTGCAAGCAAATCGAACCATGTTTCCACATGGTTCGATTTTTGATGAGAAATGTAGTATAATTACCATATTATTTAAACTTTTATATTGTATTGAGCTAATGTGAGCTAAATACAATATATACGTAATAGGTACGCATTAACTGCTATAGGAGAAGTTTATACGCAATGCGGGTAAACACACCCAATAGGAGTTAATGCGAAACAGTGCGGATAAAAGGAGTTATATGAAATCGCGCGCAAAAACCGCCGCGTCCTGCGGCGGATAATATAAGACTTTTACCAATCCATATATGAGGAGGCAAGAAAATGGCAAGAGAAGAAAGGCCCATTGAAAGCTATGATTTTGAGAATCCTCATTCTAAGATAAGCTTTTTTGAACAGAATGAATCCAAAAAAGGGTATGCGTTCTTCTTTGAGCAAGCAGCAGATTTAGAAAGATATTTGGGTAAAGATTTATCGGAATTCACTCTTGAACAAATAGAAATTCTATTAAGCCTTAATAGAGTGAAAGGCGTTCCTCAAAGGCGTAATGTTATAAAACATTATATAGACTTTGTTAAAGGACAAAATGGCGAAAGCAGCTATGAGAATCCGGCAAACAAAGAATTTATAAAAAAGAAGTATGAGTTGAAGACTCTGAATGATTGGGAGGAACAGTTTAGGCTTAATGACAAGTATTTATCATTTGATGACATAAACAATATTGTAGCTATGTGCAGAGAGATTAATCCTCAAGATGCATTGATAATTAAACTGTTGTTTGAAGGGTTGGACCTAGATGAAATAGGGCAACTTGAGATAGATAACATAAAAGGAAATATGATAAATATAAACGGAAGAAATATCATGATAGATGATGATTGTTTAAAACTGATGGATGAAGCTTATAAATCAACCGAATATATTACATATGATCCATCTCCAAATCCAAGAAGAAACTCTCAGCCTTTTCTTCCGTCAGAGGGCAGAATTATTAAGAAAGTCGATGGGAATACAAAAGAAGATGAGAAGTATCCATATGGCTACATATCTAATCGACTGGGGAGAATTAAAAATTATTTTACAATCAAGGAGAAGTTTACGAAAAATGGCATACGGCATGCAGGAGTAATTTACAAAGCAAAACAGTTTTTTGAGTCTTATCCTGCAATACGAGAACATTTACGTATGGAGGATTGTGATAAAGTAGCCCATGAGTTTGGGACATCTACATCTATATGGGTATTAAATTTATGTAAACTTGAAAATGTGGAGGCCACATATCCAAATTTCTTAGAAAAACATGGGAGCGGTTTTTCATCAAACAATGAAAAACCGGACAAGACAGAACGCAATTTTCATAAATTCTGGAGAGTTCAAGAGGAATATGGAGAAGCAGGAGAGAGAATTGTCAGGAGGGAGTTGGAAAAGGAAGGGTTTAAAGTAAAGAAAAAAAGTCATGTCACTGGTTATGATTTTTTAGCTGAAAGGGATGACGAATCCAATCAAATTGAAGTTAAAACTACTACCTCCCTTAGCGGTACAATATTTATGTCAATCAATGAACTTGATGTCGCGTATAGGGAAGGAGAACAGTACTTTTTATATATTGTTCATTTAACTGATAAAGTGAATGAAGTTGGTTCGATTTATACGATAGAAGACCCGATTAGTGCTATGAAGATTGATATGGACAAAATATATCAAGAGTTGAATAATGTTAAAGAATTTGGGATATCAGTTATGACTCATAATATTGCCATAAAGCTTAATCCTGAATTTGTAGGTGCGTTTTGCAATAGGTGGCCGACGTCCTGTCGGCCTTAGAATATAGGGGCGCGCGACTCCACATAACATTGCATCTCCGCGGCGGGCGCGGATAGCTTGCTCAGCGGGGGCGAGAATTTCGGGCGGGGCTGGAGCGGGCGCGCCACATCCCCCGGCCCAAGTCAGGCATGACCCGGCTCGCCCGGGCCTAACATAAGAGCTATGGTAAGGCCCGGACTTCGCCTTAGGGCCGGAGGACGTCGGAGATGCGTGGCCGTTATATGACACACCGCTTATCAGTAGGATTCTGATGTCAAGGAAGTGATAAAAATGGATAGTACACAACTTTCACTTATTGCGACTGGTTTAGGCGTGGGAATACAGACACTTAGTATTTTCCTGCAATCGTATACATCGTTTAAGAAAAGTAATGTTGAGAAGTTTTTTGAAAAACTACTATCCTCAGAAGTAGACCTATCTAGGGGCTGATGAATAACCCGCAAAACCGCATGAAATAAGACTTTTCCCCTGAAAAATGATATAATTAAGTGCAAAGGAAATGTACGATATGGCTAAAAAAGCTTGCACATAACAACATCGTCAGGGGTGGTAAAAATGT
>JAHDSQ010000047.1 GCA_018432615.1 Clostridia bacterium | reverse complement strand
TCTTGTATTTTTGGTAATGAACTTGGAGAAAAGGTTAAGAGCCTTTTTACGCTCATTTTTGGAATCAATATATTGGAGCTGGTTAAGACCTGTTTTTTTGACTTGATGGAAAAACTGCGTTATTCATCAGCCCCTAAATAGATAACGTCATAATTAGACAAGCACATCACCATCCTGGTTCATTATATCAAATAGCCCTTTTGGCACCATCAGTTTCCACTCGCTATTATAGCTATTATCTTTATAAGTTTCTCTTAACAAATATCTTCTGCTCTTTCCTATTTTCCCTTTACAATAATCGATAAAGTCTTGAGAAAGCTGCATTTCTTTTCTGTACTGCTGAAGTAATAATCCAGTCTTTTGATATAGTGCCTGAGTGTTATAGATTTCCAAATACCTTTTAAGCTTATTTTCATCTAAGTAATATATTCCTTTTAGACAATTAAGAAGTTCTTCAAATCCCCCAATTTTCTCAAAATCCCTGATACTGTCGATAACCGTTCTTTCCATATCCGTTATCCGCACCCCAGTCGTATTCTTTGCTTCTACAACCCCAGCCTCCATTCTTGAAGCGATGTATTTGAAGAACACATAATCATATTCAAACTCTCGAAACTTGGTCTCGGAAGATACGTATACTTCACAGTACACTTGATTTGCAAGGCCATAATACTCAAAAGCACTATGATGTGATATGTAGGCAGTATCTGTAACCGCACATGCTATCTGGTATCGAGTTGCTACTAACTGGCCGGTCACCGGATTCACACATGAGTATATATTCCTTCTGATCTTTCTAACCAAATTTTTTTTCATCAAGCGGTCAAGCAAAGAATATGCTGTTTTGAGATTCCCCGTCAACCTCTCAACATCCTTTATAGAAAATACAGGTATCTTCGCCAATTCATTAAAGGCCTTCATTGTAATCACCCTTTTTTACTTTCATCTCGTTTTTACTTAAAACCAAAGAACTTTGCTCCTTTATTAAAAATGTTATCCCCAGTTCTACGCATTTTACTCACCTGGTCAATTTTTTTTAAATATAGCACGTATCTCTTTGATTGTAAAGAGATACGTGCTATATTTAAAATGATACGGTTCGTCTATTAATTCCCGAATTTTCCGCATTCATGATTACATTGCGGATGATTTAGTGTTTTCTATTATTTGTATTTAAATAATACCCCTATTTATTTATTTTTCTGATAGTACTTGCGCATATCTTTAATTGAGGCAAATAACAATTGCTCTTTTTACACAAATCCTCTATTTCCTTCCAATCAAATGTAAAACCCATTCTCACTCCTCCAAAAGCCCGGACAACCTCATAACCTCTATGGCCTTAGCAAGATTGTCATCACAACGTTTTATACCTCTCAGAGCCCAATAGTGACCATCTCTCCCTGATTTAGGATTTAAGAAAAAAACCAAATCATCATAATACTCATTAGCATAATTTATAGCATCCTCAGCCAGACTGCTAATGGCTTCTTCTTTTGAAAGGCCTAAGCCACCGATTTTAAGTTGATGGTTCCAGAGATTCCATGTATTGTTAACCTCATTATCATTTATAACGTCACCAGGCTTATTAAGCCATTCGTAGGTAAGATTAGCCAAAGCTTCATTTGTGATTCTATCAAGTAGCTCTGTAGCGATAACTGAAACAGGAACAGCTTCAGCGCGTTTATGGTCAACAACAATAAATTCATTACCTTTGGCAGCTAACCGGCGCAATTTAGGGAAATTGTTTTTTGCATCTGCAACCGTATATTTTTCCATTATAATACCTCCCAAAATCAAATATCACTCACATTATACCTTATTATGTCCATTATAGCTATAATGTTATTTCATATCCATTCCCTGGTTCCTTATCTTTCCTGCAGGTTTAGCATGCCTATGACACCGGATTCCGTGCCCAGGGATGCCCTTTTTATCGTCAAATGCTCCGTCAAGGCCGGGATAGCCCTGCTTTTGATTTGCTCCCGCAGTGGTTCCAATAGAGCCTCTCCCGCTTGAGAGACCCCTCCGCCAATGACAATCATCTCCGGGTTAAACATATTGATCATGCCGGCAATCCCCATGGCCAAATAACCGGTCGTCCTGTGTATTATTCTTTGGGCCGTCTCGTCGCCTTTTTTCGCTGCGGTGAAAACATCTTGGGCCTCGATCCCTCCGGTGGACGCCTTCTTTTGATGATAGGCCAACAGCATTTCCGACTCGCCTGTAGTAGCCGCTTGGGCTGCCAAACGAGCAATAGCCGTCCCGGAAGCCTCTGTCTCCAGGCATCCACTCCTTCCGCATCCACAAATCACACCATCCGGATTAACCGGAATGTGTCCGGCTTCTCCGGCCAGACCCCGACTACCCCGATACAGCCGATTATTCAGTATCAAACCGGCACCTATCCCCGTACTGACAGTAAGGTAGAGTACATCCTTCTTCCCTTTGGCGGCACCGGCTGCCCACTCTCCTACAGCTGCGGCATTGGCGTCATTTTCCACTTTGACGGAAACGCCAAAACATTCCGTCAATAATCCTTCAATGGGGATGTCCTCCCATTTTTGCAGATTGGGGGAATATACTAAGCGTCGGGAAATCCGATCAAAATATCCCGCCACACAAACCCCCACCCCCGTCAGCTGGTCCGGAACACCACCAATTTCCTGCAGCAGAGCATCGAGAGAATCACGCATCTGCAGCGCAACCACCTCCGGGCTCGCATCTTTAGCCGTGGCAGTACGCAGATGAGCAAGTATTTTCCCTTGCTCATCGCTGATAACTGTATATATTTTTGTCCCGCCTAAATCTATTGCTCCATAGAACATTGTTCGTCCTCCTGTGTCGTTACTTCTGCTGCAACTGCAATATTTATCTCGGCCCAATCCATTAAAACTAACGCAAACAATACAGCTTACTAAATAAGTCTTGAGAGTAATCTTTAATGTCAGTAAGATTTAACATTTTATATTTCTCTTTAACGCTATTGAAGTATGACTCTATCTCTGTCTTTTCAATAATCCTGTCAGAGTTTTCCCAGTCCCTTAAACCTCGTCTGGCCACTCGCCAAGGTTCTTCTGAGTGCGTCATATTCTCGAGGATTTTTCCGCTATAACATCCAAAGTATAAAACAATGTGATCAAGCAACTCTTTTTCGTCTTCCGTCAAATTGATACCCTCGTGAGATAACTCTTTTTCTTCGATCGGATTGTATCCATAACCGTTGTACTTATTATAAACATTGCGATACACAGGACCGTGCACCCAAGCTTCACAATCTTCTTCAAACATAAATGCGTCAGTAAAAGCCTTCTGAAATCCCTGAGCAAAATACAATAATTTTTGCAGGGCAAGAGGAGTAATCTCTGATGTCTGCATTAATAAATATTTTACAGCTGATTCAATTTTGCTTATTTCGTTTCCGGTTGCTGTGTTGATCCCTTCAACGGCTTCCATACTTTTATGAAAAGCAACAGGCGAAATGTTACCTTTGTTTTTTTCCAAGATATCCCGATAATAATTCCTATCCTCAAGAATTCGCTTAAGCATATCGGAATAAGGTTTTGTTGGTGTATCGCCGTTAATATATCTGGTTAATGTTCCTTCGCCCCATCCAAGCAATAAGGATAACGGTCTTTTCCCAATATCATATTTCTCTAAAATCTTCTCGATGTCTTCTACTTTAATCAAGTTTTCAGCTTCTCTGTATGAAGCATCAAGCTCCCTTAAATTAAAGTCTCTAACTTCTGGTATGAAAATCTCTTCTTTGCATTCATCGCAGTAAGCTGCTTTACCAACATATTTAATCGTTCTTCCTTTAATTGTTTTTTCCTTATTGACCATTTTTACGGTGTACTCAACGGTATCGCGACATTTCTCGCAAAACCCTTTCATTTTATTTCCTCCTTTTTTTAGCAGCCAATCATCACTATAATCTATCTGAACAAATACGTAATTTCAAAGTTCCTTTTGTGAAACGAAACAACAACTGAGAACAAATCCTCTCTTCTCGGTTCAATCATGTTCACTTTTATATATATATCAACGATCTCTGAGGTACCCCAAAAATCCAGTTCATGTTGCTTGCAAAAGATGTATAACACTTCATGAGCAAAATCGATATTATCGTTTTTGACCGCATAACAAAAATCATCAAACTGTAAACCCAATAATATTTCGTGTTCTTTCTTTGTATCAACCTTGTAATCTTCAATAAAGTCTATATTCTCTTGTCTATGTTCATTTTGAGAAATGGAATATCTACCTTCAAGAATACATTTTCTAAATTCATCTAAATAATCTTTAATCTCATCCGGTGTGAAATCAAGGAGCTTATGAGCATTCTGCTTTTTTGAACTCAAATAATACACTCCTTATCAAGAGTTTAACCTTATTATACGCCCACTAACCCTATTTTGCAAGATTTCGTATTAATTAATACATTTTTTAATCCCACAAGGAGCCTACAGCACCGCCAGGATATCGGCAACCTCACACAACCGATAGGTCACCCCGGGGGCTTCAGCCGCATCTCCCACCCCGGCACAATCCATACCGGCCGCTAAGGCCGCTTCAACACCTGCCTTAGCATCCTCAACCACCAGACAATCTTCAGGTCTCACGTCCAGACGCACACCGGCGGTCACAAAAACCTCGGGATCGGGTTTGGCCCGGGAAACATCGCCTCCATGAACAACCACAGCAAAATAATCTCTCAATCCAATTTTTTCCAGAATCAGTGGGGCGTTTTTACTGGAAGAGGCTACAGCTACCCGCATGCCTCTTTCTTTGATACAATCCAGGGCCTTTTTGACCTGAGGATCAACATCCCCGGGAGTCATGTTTTCCAGCAAACCCCTATAACGGTTATTCTTTTTCTCCAAGTAGTAATCTTTTGCCTCAGCAGTCAGTTCCCCTTGGTAAGGCTCCAGCAGAATTTCCAAACTCTCCTTGCGACTGACACCTCGTAGCCGATTGTTGATTTCTTCAGTAAAACTGACCCCTATCTCATCAGCCACTTCCTTCCAAGCAAGATAATGATACCGGTCCGTGTGACAGATAACGCCATCTAAATCAAAAATTATCGCCTGATATTTCATCAACCCTGCCCCTTCCCCTTAAACCTTTTACCGACTACTATTCCGCTCGATCACCAGCACATCCTCCAGCAGATAGTCTCTTCCGTAGACACGTATCCTTTTGGGCGTTCCCTTTTCCAGTTCAAAAACACACTCCTGCTCAGTCACCTGTACTTGAATCCGGCTATCCTCATAACAGACTTCAAACCGGTAACCCTGCCATCCTTTCGGCAACATGGGTGCAAAGGAAATTCCCTCTTCCTTGAGCCGGAATCCTGCAAACCCATAAACAATCGTCAAAAAGCTCCCGCCCATGTTAGCAATATGGACACCATCAATCGTATTGCCTTGCAAGTCTAACAGATCAAGTTTAGCCGACTCTCCGAAATAGGCCGACGCCTTCTTTTCCATATTCAGCCTGGCCGCCATAATACTGAAGATGGCTTTGGAAAGGGAGGAATCATGGGTGGTTATCTTCTCATAATACAGAAAAGAATTCCGCATAGTCTCTTCCGACTGCATATCCTCCAGAATGAAATGGGCCAGCACCGTATCAGCCTGCTTGCAGATTTGATGCCGGTAAATGTGCAGTGGATGGTAATGCAAAAGCAGTGGAAACTTTTCCTGGGGTATCTTGGCGATATCCCATTTCTTTTTTTGCAGAAAAGAGTCGTCCTGGGGATTAATCCCCAGTTTCTCATCATAGGGCAGATACATACAAGCAGCTGCCCGAGAGAATTCCTCGATTTCATCTTCACTCAAAGCTATCTTTTCCTTTATCTTTATGAAATCATCATACACACCCAGCTTTTTATATAATTTTACCGCCCATTCTAGGTGGTATTTGGCCAAAGCGTTTGTATAATAATTATTGTTCACCAGACAGGTGTATTCATCCGGTCCGGTAACGGTATTAAGCATAAATTTTCCCTCATGAAAATTTCCGGTATCAAGCCAGAGCCTTGCAGTCTCAAACAGTACTTCCGCACCTTTTTCAAGGACAAATTCCAAATCCTTCGTAGCCAGATAGTAGTTGATAATGGAATAGGCCACGGCGCCGTTGATGTGGTACTGGGCTCTTCCGGCCGGAAAATATCCGGAGCATTCCCGCCCCGTAATAGTCCGCCACGGGTACAAGGCTCCCTTCTTATGCCCGACAAGGGCTGCGTTTTCTTTGGCCATTTGCAGGGTCGTATGGCGGTATGCGATAAGACTTTTAGAAATAGCAGGATTAGTAATAGTAAAAAAGGGCTGAATATACATTTCAGCATCCCAGAAATAATGTCCCTCATAACCGTCCCCACTCAGCCCCTTCGGGGAGATATTGCTATGTCTGTCCTTGCCCACCGCTTGAATCAGCTGATACAAATTATATTTCACCGCCAAATCCAGCTCATCGTCACCCTCAATATCTACGCTGCAGTTTTCCCAGTACTCTTTCAGATAATTTTCCTGTCTCTCATACAGAAAATCCATGGTCACCGACTTTGCCTTCTTGATTTCCTCCTCAGCTTGCCCTCGGCAATTTTTATAGCGCAGGGAATCACAATAAACCGCATATTTAACTAAACGGATCGTTTCTCCCTCTTTTGCCTCGGTCTTTAAAAGACTGCTGCCCTGATAGTCCTTAGCGGAAATTTCCTCTTCATGTTTTCCAAAAAGAGAATGGGACACACAGCTTGCGACACTCAAATTCGATCTTTTAGTACGATATTCAACAGAAGTGCCGTCTTCTTTAACCTCACAAGACAGGGGGGTAGTCAATTGCAAGAATTCACTGGCTGTCCGCGGATCATCGGGATTATGGTAATTACATACCTGCCTGTTATGAGTGGACTCAAAAGAAACCGGGCCGGAAAAATTCACCGGCTCCACCTCATAATCAATAGTAAACAGCGGTAGCTGGTAAAAAGAAGCCATGCGGGTGATCTTCAGGCGAATGATTTTCCCCTTTTCAGATTGCCACTTTACCTCCCGTATCGTGACACCCCGGCCCATATCCACAGAAAGTCGACTCTCCAGCACTGTTCCCTTGAACATACTAAATACCTCGTCTCCCAAATAAAGCTTAATACCTTGGTTATCTGCAATGTTTACAATAATCTCCTTTTCCTGTGTGAACCCGTGGAGATACTCCGGATGCTTTACCTCTAAGGTATCATAAAACCCGTTAATATACTGGCTGGGAATAAGGTTATATTCCTGGGGGACTCCCTCCTCCAGATCATAGCGTATACCGATATAACCGTTTGCGTTGTGAAACAGTGCTTCGTAAAAGTTTAAGCTATAACGGTCAAGCTTTAGCGGTTCAACCGTATAAACGCTGTTACTCTTCATAGCCGGGGTTTCGCTCCTTTGTTTTACATTATGATTGTATCATTTTCTTAAGAATCATCCGGGCCGAAAGCCACGTATCAGTGCGGTATCTGGCTGCTGTCTTGCCCAATCCTACCTTGACGGTATAAGCTTTTTTAGGCAACATGGTAAACATATGCTCATCCGTATGATCATCTCCAAGGGCCAAAATAAAGTCATACTGATCACGATTGAGAAAATATGTTGCCGCCTGTCCCTTATTAACAGTCTTGTCCTTTACTTCCAGGACCTTTTTACCTTCTTGTATTCCCAGGTTTGTCGATTGTAGAATTCTGTTTAAGGTCTCCCGTATTTCCGGAAGCTTTGCTTCAATAATGACAGGATCGCACTGCCGGTAATGCCAGGCCAGAGAATAAACCTTATCCTCGATAAAGGATCCGGGAATCTGATCCGTATAGGTTCCTAAAATAGGAAGAACTACATTTTTCCAACCCTTTTCCTGGCGGGCTGTCATATTCCATTCCTCATGCTGGCCGGGATTGCGGATCCAAAGTCCGTGGGAAGCTACTAAGTGCAAATGAATGTCACCCAGCCAGCGCAAGAGATTGTGGCGTTCCCTACCGGAAATGATTACCACCGTGTTTTTCAAATCCTCAGCCGCCTCGTTTAGCAGTTTCCGCAATTCCAAATCCGGTTTGGCCTCCTCGGGAACATTAGTAAAATCAACCAGCGTACCGTCGTAATCCAAAAGCAACAGCCTCTTTTTAGCCTGGCACCAGGCCTTTTGAATCTCTTCTATATCCTCTTTAATATGCCGGGGAAGCCCCGCCTCCAACGCATATGTTCCCGTCCACCGCAGTGCCCTCAAAAACTCCTCACCCCAATAATCCACATTATAGCTCTTGAGCCTTTGATGAATAATCAGATTCCTGGCTTCCTGCTCCTCCTCGGGCATTTCCAAAGCCGCCTTTATTCCGGCAGCCGTATGCCGGTAGTCATTGGGGTTAACGATAATGGCTTCTCCCAGCTCATTAGCCGCACCGGCGGTTTCGCTGATTACAACCATTCCCCTGTAGTCATTCCTGGCGGCAATGTATTCCTTGGCCACCAGATTCATTCCGTCCCGCAGGGGTGTTACCAACAAAATATCTGCTTGACGGTAGTAATTGATCAGCATTTCTTGCGTAAAGGGACGGAAGAAGAACCAGACCGGCATCCAATCCATCGTACCGAATCTCCCGTTGATTTCACTGACAAGTTCCCGGATCTCCTTGAGCAACTGATGATAAGCCTTTACCTCAACCCGGGAAGGCGCCACAATCAGATAAAAAGTAACCTTTTCCTTGTATTCGGGATATCTTTTCAACAAAGTTTCAAAAGCCTTCAGCCTTTGGGGTATCCCCTTGGAATAATCCAGGCGGTCTACCGAGAGAATAGTCTTCATACCTTGGCCATTCTCCAAGCTAAACTCGGAGTTTTCCGCAACCCCGGGTTCTATTTGGTAATTAAAAAATCTTTCGTAATCAATACCCATCGGAAAAGCATTCACATGCACATAACGCCCATTGTAAATGATTTTATCCAGCACATCTTCACAACCCAAAAGCCTGCGCACACAAGTCAGAAAGTGCCACATATAGTCGTAGGTATGAAACCCTATCAAATTGGCTCCCAGCAAACCTTTGAGTATTTCCTTCCGCCAAATCAACAAGCGAAAGACCTCAAAAGAGGGAAAGGGAATATGCAGAAAGAAACCGATTTTCAATTGGGGATATCCTTCCCGGAGCAGTTCCGGAACAAGGAACAAATGGTAATCATGAACCCAGATTACATCTTCCGAATCAAGATATTCTTCTGCAGTTTTAAAATATTTCCTATTAACTTCACAGTAGGTTTCCCAGTTAGACGGGTCATACTCCGTCTTACCGGTAAAATAGTGAAAAAGAGGCCAGATGGTACGGTTGGAACACCCATGGTAGTATTCGTCTACCTCCCGCTTGGAAAGAAAAACAGGAATACACTGATAGTTGTCCCGCAGGGTCTTTTTAATCTCCTGTTTTTCCTCCCCGGTAAGATCCTCCTCCAAAATACCGGGCCAACCGATCCAGATGCTGTCAGCCTCCTGATGAAAAGACTTTAAGCCTGTAGAGAGCCCGCCTATACTTTCCTCATACACCAAAGCCCCCTCTTTGTTTCTCTTCACCGTAGTCGGTAAACGATTCGACAGGAACACAATCTTTCCCATGCCTCTACCTCCTTACCCTTTGCTATTTCATAAGCTCTTTCATCTTCTCCTTATATTTCTCCACACCGGGCTGATCAAAGGGGTTTATCCCCAGCAGATATCCGCTGATGGCACAAGCCTTCATTAGAAAATAAACAAAATAACCGAAGTAATACGGGGTAAGCTGCGGTATCCGCAGAAACAAATTAGGCACTCCCCCTTCGGTATGTGCTGCAGCCGTAGCTTTCATGGCAATTTTATTGATCTCATTAAAAGAATAACGATCCCCCTCGACCCTAAAATCCTTCCGAGGGTTCTCTATAGACACCACGGTCTCAAAAAAGCTTCGTTCTCCCTCCTGTATATACTGGCCGAGAGAATGCAGGTCGGTTGTAAAGTGTATAGTCATTGGGAAAATCCCTTGACCTTCCTTGCCTTCACTCTCACCAAACAACTGCTTATACCATTCACCCAGATAATGAAGCTGCGGTTCATAGCTCACAAATAGTTCGATTCCTTTACCCTGGCTGTAGAAAATATTTCTCAGCACCGCATATTGATAGCAGGGGTTTTTCTCCAATTCCGGCTCCGCCAATTCCTCAGCAGCCCGAGCCGCTCCCTCCAGCATCTCATCAATGTCGATCCCTGCCACCGCAATAGGCAGTAAACCCACAGCACTTAAGACAGAATAACGCCCACCGATATCCCGAGGAACCCGGAAAGCTTCATATCCCTTTTCCCGCGCCAACTGCCTGAGCTTGCCTTTTTCCTGATCCGTGGTAACGTAGATCCTTTCTGCCGCCCCTTTTTCACCATAGCGTTTTTCCAAAAGTTCCCTTAGTGCCTGAAAGGTCAGAGCAGGTTCCAGGGTATTACCGGATTTAGAAATCATATTGACCGAAAAATCCCGACCTTCAAGAATCTCCAGCAGATCGCTCAAATAAGTGCCGCTCACCTGATGGCCGGCAAAAAGAATACGGGGACCTCCCCTCTTTTCCCGGGACAAATCGTTGTAAAAGGTATGAGTCAGCATTTCAATGGCCGCCCTGGCCCCCAGATAGGAACCGCCGATTCCGACCACAACAAAAACTTCCGCACCATCGCGGATTCTTTGCGCCGCCGCCTTGATCCGTGCCACTTCTTCCCTCTCCGGATCCCGGGGATAATCCAGCCATCCCAGATATTCATTTCCCTTTCCCCTGCGTCCGTGCAGAAGCTCATGGCAAGCCCTTACCTTTTCCTGATAAGACGCTATTTCACTTTCCCCCACAAAGGTTTTGGCTTGGGAATAATCAAAAGTTACTCGTCCCATTTCCTTCTCCCTTCCGGTTCAGAATCCCTTCATCTTCTTTTTGGCCCAGCCTATCAATCCGTCCAGCAGTCTTTGCCCTTCCTCCCAAGAATCCTCCCTTACACCCGCATAGATCTTAAACTTGGGCTCAGTCCCAGAGGGACGCAGAGCAAGCCATCCTTCATTCTCCAGAATAAACTTCAGCATCTTGGTCTTGGGATAAGACATCTTCTCCTTCTCTTTTGTCCCAGCCACGGGAATCCTTTCCCCAGCCAGGTAATCCTCCAGATAGAGAACCTTCCTGCCCTCCATACATTCCGGGCAGTTGCTGCGAAAGTAGTCCAGTATCCTATCTATCTTTCCCGGCCCCTCGTGACCTTCCAGCGTAACGGACTTCAACTCTTCCCGATAATACCCGTAATGGGCGTAAAGTTCCTTAAGCCCCTCCAATAAACTCATCCCCTGCAGATGATACCAGGCTGCTGCCTCGCAGAGCAGTAGAGAAGCGGCCACCGCATCTTTATCCCTGGCGTAGGAGCCACTCAAATAACCGTTGCTCTCCTCGTAGCCAAAAAGGAAAGTCTTTTCGCCACTTAATTCATATTCCTTGATTTTTTCGCCGATGTATTTAAATCCGGTCAGGGTATTTACCGTTTCCACCCCATAGCTTTTAGCAATAGCCGCTCCCATCTCGCCGGTGACAACCGTCTTAATGATTACGCCGTTTTCCGGCAAGTACCCCTTATCCTTGCGGCCCTTGAGAATATATTGTACCAGCAAAGCACCGATCTGATTGCCAGTAAGCATCTGATATATGCCCTTTTCATCCCTTACTGCCGCTCCCACCCGGTCACAATCGGGATCGGTAGCCAAAACCAGCTCCGCCTCTTCCTTACGGGCCAGTTCCAAAGCCAAAGTAAAGGCTTGGGGATCCTCAGGATTCGGGTAGGTCACCGTAGAGAAATCCGGATCAGGACGATCTTGCCGGGGCACCACCAGTACCCTTTTAAAGCCTGCCTCCCGCAAAACCTGCGGTACAGCAACACCCCCTGTCCCATGCAGCGGTGTGTAAACCACCTTCATATTATCCCCAACCTTTTGAATCACATCCGTCCTCAGAGACTGTCCCTTTACCTCTTGACGATAGGCTCTGTCCATGGCCGGAGTAAGGACCTCCACTAAACCCTTCTCCCAGGCTTTTTCCAGATCCAGCACCTCTATTCTCAGCGGGTTTTCCACCCGGGAAACTGCCCGGTAAATGGCATCTGCTTGCTCCTTGCAAATCTGGGCACCATCTTCCCAATATACCTTGTATCCGTTGTATTCCCGCGGATTATGACTGGCCGTTATCACAATGCCTGCCTGACACCCCAGCTTCCGCAGGGTATATGAAAGCTGAGGTGTAGGACGCAAACCTTCGAAATAAAAAACCTTGATGCCCTGACCTGCAAGCACCATAGCGGCCTCCAGGCAGAATTCCTTGGACATCCTGCGGTTGTCGTAAGCAATGACCACACCCCTGGCCTTTGCTTGGACCCCCTCGGCTGCTATACAATCGGCCAGTCCCTTAGTAACTTTACGTACCATATATCTATTCATCCGGTTGGTTCCGGCTCCCATAATCCCCCGCAGACCGGCCGTACCGAATTCAAGTTCCTTGAAAAATCTATCCTCTATCTCCCCGGGATTCGACCTGATAGTCTCCAGTTCCCGCCGTGTTTCCTCATCAAGACCCGGCTCCGCAAGCCACTTCTCATAGCGTTGTCGTATTATCTGATCCATTCCCGCCTCATCCTTTTTACCTTTATCTTTCAATGGTTCTCCTTAAAAAGGCCAGAAAATCCTCTCGCAGATCCTCCCTGCGCAGAGCATATTCCACAGTTGCTTCCAAATACCCCAGCTTGTCCCCGGCATCATACCGCCGTCCTGCAAAGGTATAGGCGTAGACAGGTTCCTGCCGGGCCAGTTCCCTGAGGGCGTCAGTCAACTGTATCTCCCCGCCCTTGCCCGGTTCTATTCTTTCAATTATCCCAAAAACCGTTGGACTCAGGATATATCGACCGAGAATAGCAATCCTGGAGGGAGCCTCATCTATCGCCGGTTTCTCCACAAGGTCCTCAACCCGCAAAACACCCGCTCCTTGAGGTTCTCCCTGCACGATTCCATACTTACTGACCGCTTCCTCCGCCACTTCCTGTACACCCAAGATAGATCCTCCATATTTTTCATAGACTTCTATCATCTGAGCCAAACAAGGTCTTTCCGGATTATATACAATATCATCCCCCAGCATCACAGCAAAGGGTTCTTCCCCGATAAAACTCTGTGCGCAGGAGACGGCATGTCCCAGTCCCAGGGGCTCCTTTTGCCGGATATAATGGATATTGACCATGTTGGAAATTTTCCTGACCTGCTGTAGCAGGTCTTCTTTTCCCTTAGCCTCCAGCTCCATTTCCATCTCTACCGACCGGTCGAAATGATCCTCGATATTCTTCTTGTTTCTCCCCGTAATGAGCAGTATCTCCTCAATTCCCGAGTCCACTGCCTCCTCAACTATGTACTGCAGGATAGGCTTATCTACTATAGGCAGCATCTCCTTAGGCTGTGCCTTAGTAGCCGGTAAGAAACGGGTTCCCAACCCGGCTGCCGGAATGACGACCTTTCGTATCTTCATTTTATCCCCACCCTTCTGTCAATTTACTGTTTCAGCCATTGTTTGCTAATATTTATTATATCATAAAATGTCGAAAAATGCAGTATTTCCAAGGGATTGTAGGGTATACAACAAGGGACAGAAAAAATCCAGCTTCTCAACTTGGAAGCTGGATTGCATATGATTTATCCATTCTATTATCCCTGCCCTCTAATTTAATGATATCGATTTGAATGTTATAGTGAATGTCGACCATTTCAGTTTTTGTCAGCATTTATGCAGTTTTGTGGGCTATTGAACATACATTAATTAATTTTCTGATCTTTGTAAGAAGATATCTCCTAGAATCCCCAGCAGTTCATCAAGACTTGTGCCTCTTATACCTAGGTTCTTTAAATCCGGTTTGTCTTCATTATGAATTGGTGTTAGTTCAGTATCAAATTTCAATTCCAAGTTATTAGGGTGCTTACTGAAAAGTTCAATCATTTTAGGAAAAGATGAGTCGCTCGGTTCAGTAAATCGATAGAACTAATACCCCCAATAAAAACATATTGATTTGCATGGTCATGAAAATACTCTTTAAATTTTTCTAATCCGTGTACCATGGCTCACCTCTCAAGATCTCTTGTAACGCTTGCTCAATCCTATCATCCTTTTCTTCTCTTAAGGAGGCATAAAGGGATAGAATATCCACATGCTGCTTATCAGAAAACTGTTTAGGATTATAATCCCATATTTGAAGTTCCACCGGTTTCGTATCTTTTATTAGATCCTTATTCCTGATAATTTCAATACTTTGCTTGTTAAACTGATCCGGCCCTATTGCTCTTATCGGATGACCCGGAGGATTAATTATAGATAACTCTGCCAGCGCATCGAGTCCAGCAATCAAAGTATCCTCAGGCAACTTTTGCACATAAACAACTCTCTTTACTGGAGTTTTTATATGCGCACGACCTCTTTCAAAATACTCTGGATCTGGAATCCTTTCGTACTCTTTGCTACGTCCTGTTTTACCACCAATTTCGCATGTGACTAACTTGGCGTCATAAAGGTCATTTAACGCTCTGGAAGCAGTCATTTTAGTAAAGCTCATTATCCGAGCAAACTCAGTTGTATTGACTACCGCATCTTTGTTATATAAAAAATACAGAAACGATAGCTGTGCAGATTTAGAAAAGATGTTTAACTCCTTCTCCACATATTGAGGAACCTTTTTTAAAGCAAGTCCTAAAAATGGTAAGAATATCTGTCCATTTTCGATAATGAATGGGATACGTTTTTCAATCAGGCTTTTTCTTCTGTACCGGGTAATTTCTTTGTAGTAAAGTACAATCTTCTTATTAGTTAATTCTTCAATTCGATTGATATGTTTTTCAATCACATCAACTCCTGGAGCTTCATCCAGAATTTCAAGCAATATACAATGTGTGTCAAGAATTTTCATCTCAAAAAACCCGTAAATATTTCTCAAAAATACAGGAAGTTTATTTTTGTCTTTCAACGATTTTATAGTAACATGATCATCGATATTTTCTTTCAAATACGCTTCTATAGTCATTAACACCGAGGTCACCTTCTAATATAACATTTTGTATTTCACAATATATCATTATTCATGTTACATTGCAAGTATTTTATGTTATATTTTTTGGTTTAACTTTTTATTTTTGCTGTAACTCAACTTTCGAACACTAGAGGCTGATTAATTACGGTATTTGTCAAGATAGTTGTCGTATATCCTCACGGTCTGGACCCTCCAGTATTTTTACGACCTGTGTTTTGGCATTATCGTACAGACCCCCACGTGGTACTCCACCAAAGTAGGCAAAACCCAGTACATGTCCTTCTAAAAAGGCTTCTAACCGTTCCGTCGGAAAGGCAACTACATAGGGGATCTTGCTGTATTTAAATCGCATACAAAACAGGCATGCCTTTGTATTAACGCCGGCAAGATTGACTTGGGCATGTCCAAAGTCTACTTGAATCTGTTCACCTGGTGCTGCTGTCAGTGGAATGAAGACCTCCGGCACTGATTGTTTTAATTGTGCAACTACACGGCGTACCGTGGAAGAACCACCGGTGAAGCCGTATTCCTCCTGTAGCCGTTCAAATATTCGTGTTGCTGTGTGTCGTTGTTTGGGCGGTGCTAATTCATCCTCTCTTAGCCATTGGTTTATGATAGGGCGATATTTATCCATTACTGGAGATGGACGCTGCTTTTCTAAATTATACCTTGGGATTTCTTCGTTTGCGAGCATCTTTCGGATGGTTGGACGAGATACGGGAAGCTGTCGGCTGATTTTGCGAATTGACCAGCCTTCCAGGTAATACAGTTTTCTGATATACTCTTTATCGACCATCTTGTGCAATTTCCTTTCCCCCTGTCTGATGTTTTCTCACAAATCCATCATAACAGGGCAGGAGCTCAAGGTGGTCAACTTTTTGTTTAGCACGGGGTACTAAACTGGTCTACTTTTAGATTAGCATATACAGTTGTATGGCTACCGATAAAACCTAGGCCTCCGGTTACTAATATGTTCATTGGTTGTGGTCACCTCGCTTTCGTGATGCATGTCCAATCTATTAATCTCTGCTGAATAAAACTCTTGTGTAGACCTTGTCCACAACATCTTTAATTTCATCGGACAGTCTATTTGCTACGATAACGTCAGAGATCTTCTTGAACTCATCAAAGTCTTTAATGACTCTTGAGTGGTAGAACTCATCTTCATGAAGAGCCGGTTCAAATACTACGACTTCAATACCTTTGGCCTTAATTCTCTTCATGACACCTTGTATTGCAGACTGACGAAAATTATCAGAATCCATCTTCATGGTAAGTCTGTATATTCCTACAATTTTAGGCTGTCTCTTGATGTGATGATCATATCAGCAATATGGTCTTTTCTTGTGCGGTTAGCATCAACTATCGCAGACATGACGCCATGATTCGCGAAGGATAAAAAGAAAACCTAGTAGATTTGCAAATGTCAAGAAAAAACTTTCATTTTCGCCCTAAAACCCGGATTTAGGCGCAATAAAAGAGCCCATCACACAGTAATGAGCTTAGAATCGTCTATATATGAGGCTTGTTCCGTTTATTGCAGATACTCTTCTAACTTATACTTATATACAAACTTCCACTGTTAAGTGCTCTGATTATCAGTGTGTCCTTTCTAAATCATAGATTTTTAATAAATCCTGAAAATAATGGGCCTTTATCTTCCCTTATAACGACTTTAAAATTATTTCAGGACCCATAGGACCATTTGGTGCTTTTGCTCCTCAAATCACTTTTAAATTAGGGGCTGATGAATAACGCAGTTTTTCCATCAAGTCAAAAAAACAGGTCTTAACCAGCTCCAATATATTGATTCCAAAAATGAGCGTAAAAAGGCTCTTAACCTTTTCTCCAAGTTCATTACCAAAAATACAAG
>JAHDSQ010000007.1 GCA_018432615.1 Clostridia bacterium | reverse complement strand
TATTTTTCTTCGAACAGGTCCCAGGGAATGATGGTACTCATTTGTATCCAACGATTCTTTGTATTAAGTTTTACCCCGCTGAAATCTGTGGCTTCTTCAAACATGGTAATTTGATTCTTTGGTTGTTTCCGGTACATTTTAACCACCCCTGACGATGTTGTTATGTGCAAGCTTTTTTAGCCATATCGTACATTTCCTTTGCACTTAATTATATCATTTTTCAGGGGAAAAGTCTTATTTCATGCGGTTTTGCGGGTTATTCATCAGCCCCTAAATTAGTTTTACTCATTTTCCCTCTACCAAATTGACGAACCCACCGATACGGAGTCTAAGTTCGGAGTTTTCCCAAGGCGAGAAACCTTATTGGTGGGTTCGTACTTATTCTGCAAAAACAGAAAGCCCACCACAATGTGATGAGCAATCATTTTACCTGTCAGAATAGTATTTTTGATTTGGGCTAGTAGGGCTTTCTGGTATGGTTCTCTTTAGTAAGCCACCTTTAACCAATGGATTTAGAACTCTCTTACGGAAATCACGCGCACTTTTTATACCAATAAAATCTTGAATTTCTTGCCTACTTCGTGGCTTTTTACAATACTCAAGTATCTCCCGAGTTCTTTCATCACTATCAACTTCAGCTGGGGTGGTAGCTGGGGTGATGGCTGGGGTGGTAGCTGGGGCGGTCAATGGAATAATCGTCTTAAATACATCCCCCTCGATAAACTCTGGGTCTGCTCCTGAATAAATCCGGTTGTATTTGTATATGTTTCTAACCCCTGAGCCAAGCTCATCAACCCACCCGATTTCCTTAAAGAACTTGGCAATCGTTGGATTCTTGGGATATGGTGAAAAATTCTCCGGGTCAATGATGCCATTCCCATGGGGCTTATTGCTGTTCTCGATGTAGACCCTATCCTTTTCGATCACAAGCTTTGCAGGAAATGGATTCGAAAACTCTCTATGGATTAGCAGATTGGAAATCGCTTCTCTGAAGATTTTATCTCGGATGCTTACCCGCTGATCACCTTCAAGGTAAAATTTATCATTAAGATGTTTTGCTATAAACTGCATCAATCTTTCATAGCTTCTAATAAGATTGACCCTGATGTCATCTCGGTCATCATAACGATCCAAGTTCTCCCGGCGCAAAATGGCATCTGTTTTATGATGCGATAGAGCAGCATGGATCAATTCTTCTTTACCAAAAATCAAAATGCCTCCAAGAGTAATACCCTGCTTTCCAGTATTAGGATCCATTAAATAGAGGCCTGCACTCTTTAGGATTTCTACATCTTTCATTGAAGTCCACGGATGGTTATCCTTCTGGTTTCCAGCCAGTTTCCTAACCTTTGTAAATAACTCAGACTCCAGCCCTTCCATTTCAGCATAGGGAAAGATCCTGTTTTCTGTATGAGTGCTTTGTTTTCTCATATACAGGCTAGACACCAGATTTGTGTTGTTTGTAATGTCAAAGTCACCATCTTCGTTCCGGTCAAAAATTTCCCCTTTGCAGCGATGTACCTGAGAGCTTTCTGGTACATGAATATAAAGAATAACTTTGCCGTCTACTTCTACTTCTTCCACTGCCAGGTAAAAAGTAGGACTAAGGGTCTGCGGGTTATTAATCGATGTCACAAAATCCTTTTTGATTTGTTCTACTGAATCCCCATCGACACCTACGATGTCACCATTATCTTTGACGCCAAGAAATAGCTGGCCACCATAGCGGTTCAAAAAACCACAGACAGACTCATATACGTCTTTGTTTATCTTCTTTTTACTTTCTTTAAATTCTACAGTAATACTTTCGCCTTGACTGATTATTTTTTTAAGATTCTCTACTTTCATATTCAACACCTTTTATGCGCCTATATAGCGACGCGTAGATTTAGTTTCTCCATTCTAAGAGAATAATAATCATGAATTTGAGAACTTAGATATCAACCCAAAGATATAAGCGGTATTCATTGATTGCTCTCTTACTTCCTGACGCAGATGTGTTTCTCCATTTCTCCACCGTTCATAGTATGCAGCAGCCTTTAGAAAGTCATCTTTCGTGATTCTCCTGGCACCGCTTAACTTAACTGAAGGACTTTTATTCGATGTGTTGTCTGCGTACAAATATTTATTTTTTGTATAAACTTTAAACCACAGAGGTGTTCTGCGATTCTGCGGAACAGTCGATACATTGAAAGTCTCATGGGTTGCTGCATGAAAGATCTGATCCCATAATTTGTCGAAATCCATTATTCTACACTCTCCTTCAGCTGAATGACATTTCCAGGTAAAGCTTCAAACATCTCAGGATAATGACTACACCTTGCACGGACTTGATTATATTTCGCTTGGGTTCCATCCTTCTTCAGATAAAGCTTTCTGTTATATATTTCATCGGCAAGCTCTGCGGCATGCATCTTTCTTCCTTCGGCATCTTTTAATACGAGCTTCATGGCTTCTTGTAAAGTCAGCTTAGGAGTCGAAGGAGCTAATATTTTTTCTATAGGACCTGCCTTTGGGTCGTACTTCAATAGAATGTACAATGGCTCGTTATCTTTTAGAATAACCACCTTCCCATTTTTCTCGACAACCTCAAACACATCATCTAAATCAGTTTTTAGTTTTTCATAGGATATTAAGCTCTCTAAACTCACTTCCATATTTTTCACCTCATCAGTAGTATACCACATATTTTTATACAAATACAATAATTTTGTATTAGTTTTGTATTTCTGTTTTCGATGGTAAGCGTCAAGTAGAGCCGTACATGTGAACAAACCCGAAAAAGTTATACAATCATTTAAAACAAGTTGAAAAGTTTTTGGCAGTTGAAAAAGTGTGCACACTTTTTCAACTTGGCAAACTAAATCAACCGGAGGAGGATGATTGTATGGATATGCAAAAGGTAACGTCGGAATACCGAATGACAAAATGGATGCAAATAATAAAGGAACGACAAGCTGGTAGCCAAACAATTGATGAGTTCTGTAAAGAAAGAGATTTAAGCAGACATTCGTACTTCTACTGGCAAAGGAAACTTAGGAAAGCAGCTTGCACTGAATTGGCACGGATGCAGGATCCCGTTAACTACCCACCTGAAGGATGGATCCAGCTTAACCAACCGGGGAATGAGAAAGAAGTCTTAAACGTGGAGATTAATGGTTGCTGTATAAATGTCTATGAGGGTACGAATGCGGAACTTCTGAAGAATGTGTGCCGCATCTTGAGGACGCTATGATTAGATGGGAAGAGAAACCCGTATATATGTGCTGCGGCCATACGGATATGAGAAAACAGATTAATGGTCTTATGACGATAATCAAAGAGAGCTTCTCTCTTGACCCCTTTGAAGAAGCACTTTTTGTATTTTGCAACCGTAACCGAAACAGGATAAAAATATTGGAATGGGATGGGGATGGTTTTTGGCTGTATTTCAAGCGACTGGAGCGCGGGCGATTCCGATGGTTTTCCAGAGGGGACAGCGACACCATGCTTCTAAACACCAAAGAACTGTCTTATCTGATTGAGGGCGCCAAATTAGAGAAAAAGCTTAAAAGAGAAGAAATATTTGAGCGGCAATTCGTATAAATTAACCGCGCAAAAACTTGCTTCAAAACACTGCCAAAAACGGCTCTAACCCTTGATATTATGCGGTTTTTGTGGTACAATTTACTCATGAAAACAATAGAAACATCGGACAAAAACCTGCTTGCGGTAATAGAAGAAAAGGAACACAGGATTGCTGAACTGGAACAGCAAATCCAATGGCTTATGTCACAACTTCGCCTTTCAAAGAATAGGCAATTTGGCGTATCAAGGGAACAGGCTGACATTGAGCAGCTGTCCATCTTCAATGAGGCGGAGGCTAATTCCGACATAAATGCACCTGAACCTGAGCTTACCGAAGTAAAGGCTCATTATCGTAAACGGACACGCTTGGTAACAGATAAGTTGCCCGAGGATTTGCCGATTGAGATAATTGAACATGAACTTCCATTAGAAAATCGTTCATGCTCCGCTTGTGGCTGTGAACTTCATACGATGGGGAGAGAAATCAGGGAAGAACTTAAGATTATCCCTGCAAAAGCGGTAATAGTGCTACATGTGCAGCACATCTATTCCTGCCGCAACTGTGAGAACAAAGCCGAACATGTAAGCATAATAAAAGCAAATATGCCGGAGCCTGTCATAAAGGGCGGATTTGCCTCACCTGAGACAATTGCCCATATAGCTGTACAAAAATATATGATGGCCTCGCCTCTTTACCGGCAGGAGCAAGAATGGAAACAAAACGGTATCCTTCTTAGCAGGCAAACTATGTCCAACTGGCTAATAAAGGCCTGCAGGGATTGGCTTTTACCGATATATGAGCAGATGAAGCAACAATTGCTAAGACATGAATTTCTTCACGCAGACGAAACGACCTTGCAAGTGCTAAGAGAACCGGGCAAATCTGCGCAGCAAAAGAGTTACATGTGGCTATACCGCACTAGTGGAGAAGCGAAGCATCAGATTGTGCTTTATGAATATCAGCCGGATAGAAAACAAAAGCATCCGGCAATATTTTTGAAAAACTTTAAGGGCTACCTTCATACGGATTATTACGGATGGGTATGAAGCCTATCATAACCTTCCGGATGGCATCATTGTTGTAGGCTGTTTTGCTCATGTACGACGAAGGTTTTTCGACGCGTACAAGACATTGTCCAAAGAAAAACGAAACGAATCAAATGCTGCCAAGGGTGTGGCCTATTGCGATAAGCTGTTTTCATTGGAAAAACAGTTTGCTTCCCTGACTCCCTACGATCGTCTAAAGGAACGGGAGAGGTTATCGAAGCCGTTATTTGATGAGTTCTATACTTGGATAGAATCCCTTGCCAGTTTACCTGGTTCCCTACTTGGCAAGGCTGTTAATTATGCGAAAACCCAGAGGAAATTTGTAGAGAGATACCTGCTTGACGGGCGTCTTGAAATACACCTCCTTGATCCATTATTTCAAATAGCCCTTCGGGTACCATCAGTTCCCATTCGCTGTTATAGAAACTTTCGTCCTTTGTTTCACTTACGAGGTACCGTCTGCTTTTTCCTATTTTCCCTTTGCAAAATTCTATGAACTCCTTCGATAACTGCATCTCTTTTCGATAATGATCAAGGAGATATCCTACCCGTTGATATAGGCCCTGGGTATTGTATATATCAAGATATCGCTTCAGTTTCTTTTCATCCAAGTAATGGATTCCTTCCAGGCAGTTCAACAATTCTTCAAACCCACCTATTTTATTGAAATCCCTTATGCTGTCAACAACTGTCCGTTCCATATCAGTTATTCTAACCCCGGTAGTATTCTTTGCTTCGAAAACACCCTCACTCATCCTTGATGCAACATATTTATAAGTTACATGATCATATTCAAAATGATTGAACTTTGTTTCAGATGAAACATACACTTCATAAAACACTTGATTTGCTAGCCCATAATATTCAAAAGCACTGTGATGTGAGATATAAGCTGTGTCAGTTATGGCGCAAGCGATTTGATACCGAGTTGCCACAAGCTGCCCTGTTGTCGGGTTGACTACAGAGTATATGTTCTTTCGTATCTTTTTGGCCAGATCCTTTTTCATTAAACGGTCCAGCTGAGAATAAGCTGTCTTCTCATTACCTACAAGCTTTTTCACATCATCGATTGTAAAAACCGGATACTTCGCCAGTTCAGTCAACACATCCACTTATCTCACCTCTCTTTTTAATTTTGTCATGATATTCTTCATATTTGAAGAATAATATTCCGTTTTTAAAAATATTATAACCGTTTTGTAGGGGCACTATCCATCTTTTTTTAATTTCAGCACGTTATTCTTCAGAAGTAAAGAAAATCGTTCCGTTTTTAAAAAGTAAATTAGATATCCTATGAATCTTTTAGCATAAAAAACAAACCCACCAAAGCTAGGAAGATTCCTAACTTGATCAACCTAGTGAAAATATCTCCTCTAAATGGAACTCTCTCTTTCTTGGGATTGAATAGTTCCAAAGCCAGGAGTTCTTTCCTCAACCACTTTAGCTCTTCACTAAGTGTACTCACTCCCTCCTTTCTATCTTCATAACTTCGAATCCTATCATGAAGGCTCATGATATAGTTCGTAATCACTTTGATCGCTCCGGTATCCTCGCCATGTTTCTTTCCTTCCTCAACAGTCTCGTAGAGTTTATGGTAGTAGATTTCGATTCCTTTTTCCAACCGACTTAATTCTTCTTCCTCATTGGGTTTCAGGCTAACCTCTTCTATGACTTCATTTACCAGCTCCGATAACTTTTTTGAATTCTTCATTATTTCAGCCACTTAGCAATGCCCTAAAGCTGACATGAATGCCTGTTGTATATGCTAATCTAAAAGCAGACCAGTTTAGTACCCCGTGCTAAACAAAAAGTTGACCACCTTGAGCTCCTTCCCTGTTATGATGGATTTGCGAGAAAACATCAGAGACTGGAGTCTTGATGATACTGTTTGGCCCAATCCAGAGCGTGTTCGCCAGGAAAAAAACATGAATAAATTAACTTCTTAGCACTTCCATTATTTGGAGATATACGACAACTATCTTGACAAATACCGCCTTTACACAGGCATCTTTTCGGCGGAAACTCAGATTCCAATTCTACATGCGTTCATTTTACTGAGTTTCATCTCTGCTAAAAAATGTTTCCGCCGTTTTGGTTACTACCCCTCATATCTAGATCTAGAACCGCCTCCCGTATGTTTAGTAGAAAACATTAGGCTTGTACCGCTAAATACTAGAACCACTAGTAACCAGAATAAAAGACTTATTCTTCCTCGTATCAAGTTATTAAATACAAGCTCTTGCAATAGAAATGTTAATAATAGAATAGATGCGATTCTATCACTTTTTTTGTATATTTGTATAAATATTGAAACTAAAAACATTAAATATAGTACAAAACTCACTATCCCCCCAGCGAACAGTATGAATAAATATCCGTTATGGGGAGTAGCATTAGCAATTGAACTATACTGGGAAATATTGCCTAATCCCCATCCAAATATAGGTTTCTCAAGTATTGGTTCAATTATCATTGATATCATTTCAAATCTACCTGATGCATTTCTTCTAACACTCATAAGACTTGGCACCAAAATATTCAATGAAAAGTATATTCCCAGTAAACTTGAAGTGGAAAATATTATCAATCTCTTAATATTAATCTTGTCTTTGAAGTAGAGGAATAAGCTTATAAACACTCCAATGCCTAACCCTATTAGCCCACCTCTTGACCAAGTATATATTATTATTAATCCACTAACCATTATATTAATAATATACTTCCTTTTGTTGACGTTATTATATAACAACATATTAATAGAATAAATTATAACAAACAGATTGAAAGCGGCTAATTCATTGGGACCATCAAATCCCCCCATTATTCTTGTTCCTGCATAAGGTCTTGATATTATATATTGTATAGACATTCCATTATAATAGCAAAATAGGACCAATATGCCCATAGCTGATGTAGCGCTCACCAATACATCCATCACATCTTTTGAATTTACATTTCTCAAAAATAATGATGATACTAAAATGACTAAACCCATCATTAACCAAAATAATTGAATTATTACTTCCATATTAATTTCTTGATTAAATTTGATCAAACTAATTAATAGAAATGACCACAAAAATATAATATAGAGACTATGAACTGATATATTTAACCGATTCAAAGAATTTCTCTTCAAATAATGAACTAAGAAAAATAAGCAAAATAATCCAAACGAAATGAATTGACCGCTAGTAGCTTGAATTGAAATAAAAGAAAACAACAATATGATTTTTTCGCTTCTACTTAAATTAATTCGTTTTGTTGATACTGTCATTCCAGAATCTCCCTCTTAATAGTTTGCTTTCTAGGTATCTAATAAACATCCATGGCTAGTATTTGTGCTAGCAAAATTCTAAGTTCTCCTTGTCTCGTAAAAAGGACATTTGATTTAATCGAAAAGTACTTATTTAATTTCCACCGTCTTTGAATTAAGACTTTATTTTTCATAGTTAGATTTACCTGAATTTGCTTCTTAATCTTTATAATCATTTCTTTATCATTAATCATTGAAAAAAAACGAAGAGCTTCAGCAGCACCCTGCATGTCGATTCTTTTCTTTCTTGGAGTTAAATATACAATCCCATTTCTACTCATTAGATCATTTTTTAAATAATCTATAGATTTTTCATAAGTTGAATGAACTTCTTTTGATATAGAACTTAAAATTTTTAATGCCCTTAATGAAAAAACTTGATGATAAGAGTCATAAATGTGGCCATTCATTGTATATGGGATACCACCATCTAGATCAATACCATCTAGGCATGCGTTAGTAATTTTTACAGATATATTGATTAATTTACTATCACTAATAACTTGTCCAATTTCATATAATGCTGCTGCTACTAACAAATTGGCATTGTTAACACGATATTCATCAAAGGGAGTATAACCTAAAATAATTAAATTTTCGTCTTCATACACTTTATTTAAACTGTTAATCAAATTGTACGCAATATCTTTTAAAACAGAGTTATCAACCACACTACTAACTCGACTTAGCTCAACAAAGAAAAGTGCAATTTCAGACGTTGTTGTAGACATCATTGTATTTGGAGGGAAAGAATATTTACCAGATTTCCACTCAATTGGAAGTCCCCAGTATAAGTCTCCATTTGTCAGCTTTAATAAATCAAAATATACCTTCTCTGCACGTTTAATATCGCCTAGATTCATGAAACATTGTCCAATTAACTCATAGTTTTCTGACCAGATGTGATTTTTAACAATCCGTGACTTATATAATATTTTAGGAGCAAATAACATAATTAATTTTAGTACTCTTCTAACGAACTTGTTTGAATAATCTTCTGTATCATAAGGATCAATCCAAGTTTGTGGGTTTTCGTATAAAGCTATTACTCTTTTATGAATCCAATTTATATCACTCATTCTTAAATCCCCTTTTCAATACGTTTCTAGACAAATAGAATATTAACGAGTTGATTATTACAAAAATCACTCCATAAATTATTAGTTTATATACTTCGCTATATAGCCCCCCAATAGAAAATATGCTAGGAAACTCAAAATAAAATATAATTACAGATGGAATACTCAAAAAAAGAATTTTAAGAATCGCAACTGTTATACTTTTAGAAAAACTATTAGACTCTTTATTAAATAAAACAACACTAACAATATATGTTATAACAGAGGCTAGAGTTGTTGATAGAGCAAGGCCAGCTGCTCCCATAGATCTAATTAACAATGAGTTAAACACAATGTTTAGAATAGTAACAATAAAAGATAAAACTAATGTTTTCCTACTTTCTCCTTTAGCATAAAAAACTGTATTCATTAATAATATCATTGCATTGCCAAATATGCAGAAACTGTAAGCAGCGATCGTACCACTTAGAAGTTCACTACTTATACTGCTGTTTAATCCAGAAAAAATGCTTGCTATGTTTTCGGAGCTAAAGAAAACGAAAAAACTTACCGGAATTGATATTGTGGCTACTAACGTAGATAATTCCATTATTTTATAGTTAAAAACATCAGATTTAGAAGCTTTTATAAGTCTTGTAAAAATTACAGTTACTAGTACACCGCCGAGAATATTTACAGGAAGACCAATAATCCTATATGAAAAATTAATTGCTGAGATACCTCCATCTTGAAGATATGACGCAAACACCTTGTCAATAATATTTTTTACTTCGTTAACCCCTGATGACAGAAGAATTGGAGTAGCTATAAATAAAAATCCTCGACTATACTTTATAAACAAATTGACATTTATACTAAAATTCAATCTGTAATTTTTTATAAAAATTATACATAAAAACACAAATGAAAAAAAATACGCTAAAACGTAATATAAACTAATATAATTAATATCGTTGTTTTTAAATATTGCCATGAAAAATAAAACGACTATGTATACAATCACTTCCTTAATATATATATAATCAGTTTTATCAATCGCCTTCAAATATGCGAGTATAATTGAAGATATCACATTGAAAACCAAACTAATTGACAATAATTTAATTATACCTGAACTAATAGCTAGCTCATTTATATCAAATCCTGGGGCTAGAATTTTAATCAAAATATTACTACCCATGAAAAATAATACAAATATTGCCAATGCTAAACTTACGGTAAAAATAAGTAGACTACTCATAAAATCATTTTTTTCATTGTCTTTTAGATTTAAATATATCGTAGGAAAAGTATTTAAATACGCTTTATTTATAATCATATTAATCATAATAATGAAGCCACTTGTGGTAATAAATATATCAAGTTCTCTATTTGTACCAAATTGATATAAGAGAAAAAAAGTAATTAAGAAAGATAACAATTTACCTATTATTGAGAGAATAACTCCATTCTTAAATAATCCAATTAATGATTTAGTATCACTCCTCATTTACTCACCTATTTCATCAAATAGTTCTTGATACATTTCTAACAATACTTTTTCTTGAGTTTTCCAATTATATTCAAACCTCACTGCTTCTTGTCCGTTTTTTCCAAGTTCTATTGCATAATCAGGATTTAATATTAGCTTTTTTATTGCTTCTCTTATCTCAAGTATGTTGTCAGGATTTACAGCTATACCACATTCATATTTATTTATAATACCTTCCCATATTCTATTTTTAGAACATATCACCGGTAATCCTGCTTGCATGAATTCAAATATCTTAGTGTTACCAAGTGTACCTTCTTTACCAACTTGTGTATTGTAATCTAATAATGTCATTCCTACAACTGATTGCTTGTAAACTTCGAGGACCTCCTCGTGAGGAATAACACCTAAATAATTCACTTTTTCCCAACCAGATAATGTTTTTAAGCCTTCTAAGTATTTTTGAGGTCCTCTTCCAGCAAGAATATATTTCAGGTTAGGAATATCTTCTATTGCTTCAATAATATTACCATGATTCCATTCAGATGATATCCCTCCAGCAAAACAAATATTTACTTGTTCGCCTCTATAATTCATTTTATTTACGGCATTCATTAGGGAAGGGAAATTTGTAACCATATATGTCTTGTCATTATATTTGGATAGTCGTTTTACAAACTTTGGCGTAACTGATACTAGAGCATCAAATTTCACTATCTTTTGGGATTCATATAATTTATAACCTCTAGCAATAATTTTTCTAAAAGATTTAGGAATCCAATTTTTAAAAAATATCAATTCGGTTACATCTTCATGAAAATCAAATATTACTTTCTTTCCTTTTTTTCTTATCCAAGCTGCTTCTGGCAGCAATTCTGGATCATGAAAATGATATATATCCGCATCGATCTCAATCATCAATGTTTTTATTTTCTTTTTGGATTTAACCATACGTTCATATCGATTTTTTGGTTTCATCTGAGTAGATACAACCTTAACTCCATCTATAGCTTCATTTTGCAGATTATCGTTAACTAATAATGTAACATCAAATCCATTATTAGCTAACGATTTGCACTCTTTATGAAATATTCGTACATCATACCTAAGATGAACACTCGTGACATGGCATACTTTTGTCTGATTAGTTGAATTTTCAATCATTGGCAATACTCCCATTCATTCTTCTTTTCTATTTCAAGTAATCTGCTATCACTTCCACTACTGAATTAACATCCTTATCACTCAAATAAGGATGCATTGGTAAAGAAAGTACTGTATCACAAAGCCCATTAGTCACTTCAAAGTCACTGTCATCATAGTCATACTCGGCAAAAGCACCTTGTTTATGCATTGGCTTTGTATAATAAACCATACTTGGGATGCTTTCTTCTTTTAACTTGGCTTGCAATGCATCTCGTTCTTCTTTGTTCTTTAACTTTATCGTATACTGAGCAAAGCTCGATACATATCCTTCCGGAATAATTGGTGTATCTACAATCTCTTTAAGCTTCTCAGTATATAGTCTATACACTCTATTTACATCTTCCAGTTCATGTTCGATAAAGGCAGTTAGCTTAACGTTTAGAACAGCAGCTTGGATTGAGTCAAGTCTCGAATTAACACCGATTCTCACGTTGTCGTACTTATTATCCCCTTTACCATGAACCTTCAATGAATTAAGAAGTTCAGCCAACTCACTATCATTAGTAAAAATGGCTCCACCATCACCATAACACCCTAATGGTTTTGCTGGGAAGAAAGATGTTGTTGCTGCATCTCCAAAACTACAAGCTCTCTTGCCATTTATACTTCCACCAAAGCCTTGAGCAGCATCTTCTAGAACTCTCAAACTATACGTCTTCGCAATTTTCTCAATTTCAATATGATCAGCAGGTAACCCAAATAAGTCTACTGGGATAATGACCTTTGGAGTTAATTTACCTTCTTTCAACACTTTGTTAATTTCCTTTTCTAGTTTAATGGGATCAATATTAAAAGTATCCCTATCAACATCTACAAATATTGGTGTAGCCCCTCTAAAGGAAACAATTTCACCAGTTGAGAAGAATGTAAAGTCTGGAACGAAAACAGCATCCCCTTCTTTTATATCCCATGCCATCATGAGGAGAGTCATGGCTTCAGTTCCATTTGCGCATGTAATACAGTATTTAACACCCACATACTCCGCTAGTCTTTGCTCTAGCGTATTCACTTCTTTGCCACCGATAAAATTCGTGTTACTTATAACTTCTTGAATTGCTGAATCAATTTCGATTTTATATTTATCGTATTGAGCTTTTAAGTCTCTAAATTCCATAGTCAACACTCCCCTCAATTTACTTTTCTTTTAATTCGTTATTTTCTATTGTGTATTCTCTTTCACATTCGCTACACTTCAAATTGTCTTTTAGAGGTACTCCGCATTCACAGACCCATCCTATTTGTTTTGCAGGAACACCTGCCATTAGTGCATAGGCTGGAACATCTTTTGTCACTACTGCTCCAGAAGCAATCATTGCCCATTCACCGATGGTGTTACCGCATACAATCGTTGCATTTGCGCCTATAGACGCTCCGTATTTAACCAGAGTTCTTTTATACCCAGCAGCTCCTTTGGGATATTTGCTTCTTGGCGTTAAATCATTTGTGAATACCATCGAAGGACCACAAAATACATAATTCTCAAGTTCAACACCTTCATAAACGGATACATTATTTTGGATCTTAACACCATTACCAATTTTTACGTTATTCGATACATTTACGTTTTGACCCAAGGAACACTTCTCGCCAATCTGAGCACCTTTGTGGACATGACAGAAGTGCCATATTTTTGTACCTTCACCTATTGATACGTTATCATCTATATAACTGCTCTCATGGACGAAGTAGCTCATCTGTCGAACCTTCCTTTAAAATCTAATGTACTGCACTTATCAAGTGGAAGTTTTACACTCTTTCCTTCCGCTGCTGACTTGTAAATAGCAAGTACTAACTCAAGTGCATTTCTTCCATCAACTGCTGTTACATAAGGTTGTCTATCGTTCTTAATTGCATCAATCACATCTGTATAGAGTGGATTATGACCAAATCCATATACATTAGGTGGATTTTCATGGTATTTCTCTTTGACTTCTTCCTTATCATCCAGTTTATCAGCAAACTGCCATTCTTCAATTAAGTTTACAGACTTTCCACCTGCTTTAACAGTTCCTTTTTCTCCGAAGATATATAAGGTTTCTTCAAGATTCTTTGGATAAATATTGGTAGTCCCCTCAATAATTCCATAGCTTCCATTTGAAAACTTTACCAGGGCCATGCCCAAATCTTCAGCATCAATGAATCCGTGGATTAAATTATCTGTCATACCTACAACTTCTGTTATTTCATCACCCATCATCCATCTTAACAGATCAATATTATGGATGCACTGATTCATTAGAGCGCCACCATCTTGCTCCCAAGTACCCCTCCAAGGTGCTTGAGTATAATAATCTTCTCCTCTGTTCCATCTGATGTGGGCAGTTCCATGCATCAATCTTCCAAACCTATCAGCTTCGACAGCTTCTCTAATCTTTTGTACAGATTTGTTGAATCTATTCTGATGACATGCACTAACCTTTATGTTCTTTTCATTGGCTTTCTCAATAATTAAATCTGCTTCTTCTAAAGAAAGAGCTATCGGTTTTTCGATAATAAGATTTGCTCCAGCATCTATACAATCTAAAGCTATCTGACCATGTTTACCACTTTCAGTGCATATGGCTACAAGTTCAGGTTTCTCATTTTGAAGCATTTCCTTATAATCAACATATTTCTTTGTTTCATCTGATAGTTTGAAATTCTTAATGATTGTATCCATTTTTGATTCTTCAACATCACATAAAGCTACAATGTTCAAGTTGTTTTCAATTGCAGCTGCTATATGATTTGGTGAAATTCTTCCACATCCGATAATCGCATATTTTAAACTCAAAGTAAGTCCTCCTTAAAGCAACTCAATATTTTCACGTGATTCTACTTGCTTCATTGCATTCTTAGTATCAAAGATTGCCTTAGCATGTTTCTGTACGAAATCATAATCAACATTTGTGTGAGCAGTAGTTACAATTACAAGGTCTGCATTTTCTATAAGTTCTACTGTGAGTTCAGGCTCACCTTTCTTAACTACACCATGTTCACGGTATTCAGAGACAAATGGGTCATAATAAACTACTTCCGCCCCCCCCTTTTCAAGTTCTTCTATTACTCGAATAGCAGGACTTTCTCTGTAATCGTCAATGTCCTGCTTATATGCAACACCAAGAATTAAGATTCTAGCACCATTCATAGCTTTCTTGAATCTATTTAGAATCTTGCTTGATCTCTCAGCGCAGTATTCCGGCATTCTGTCATTCACCATCATAGAGGACTCAATCATAGATGTATGGAATCCATATTCTCTTGCCTTCCATGATAAGTAATAAGGATCTAACGGAATACAGTGTCCTCCAAGACCCGGACCTGGATAGAACGCTTGGAAACCATAAGGTTTTGATTTAGCTGCATCTACAACTTCCCAGAAATTAATGCCCATTTTATTGCTCAAAATAGCCAACTCATTAACGAGTCCAATATTTACATTTCTATAAGTATTTTCGAGGATTTTTTCCATCTCAGCTACTGCAGGAGATGATACTCTGTGAATAGGTGCCTCAAGAATTGCTTCATACATTGCTGCAGCAACATCTGTACATTCAGGCGTGATTCCTCCTACTACTTTAGGAGTATTTTTTGTTTTATAAATAAGATTTCCTGGATCTACCCTTTCAGGTGAAAAAGCAAGATGAAAATCCACTCCACATTTTAATCCAGATTTTTCTAGAATAGGCATCAACAACTCTTCTGTAGTTCCTGGATATGTAGTTGATTCAAGAACAATTAACATATCTTTATGCATGTATGGCACTATACTCTCGGCTGAAGCTTTAACGTAGCTGATATCTGGTTGTTGATATGCATCAAGTGGCGTCGGCACAGCAATACAAACGCAATCAGCTGATGCTACCTGAGCGAAATCCGTTGTAGCAGATAGTAATCCTGACTTAACAATTTCTTCAATATCTTCATTAACAACATCACCAATGTAATTCTTACCCGCATTGACCATTTCAACTTTAGATTCTTGAACGTCAAAACCTATAGTCTTAAATCCTGCCTTAGCTTTTTCTACAGCTAGAGGTAATCCTACATACCCTAATCCTACGACACCTAGCGTTGCTGTTTTGTCCATTAACTTCTTTTTGATATTATTCATTTAATATTCCTCCATTGACAATTGCCTGACATATTTTTAATGCAGCATTTCCTTCACCGAAATACTTAGGTTGCGGATGCTGTAAACACGTTAATTCACGTTGCACCTTGGCTTTAATCTCATTGAGATCTATCTGACTTAAGACATTCCATGAATTTTCTAATGTTTCAACCCATTCAGTTTGATCCCTTAGCGTTGTACATGGAGTCTTAAGAAAATATGCTTCTTTCTGTAAGCCTCCCGAATCCGTTACTACCATATAAGCGTTAGACGTTAAATAGAGCATTAGTAGGCAACCAACTGGATTAATGATTATAATATTCTTCATTCCAACTTCGAGATTCTCTATTAATTTTTTAGTCCTTGGATGAAGTGGTAATAACACAGGCTTATCCAACTCACTAAATGCTTTGAAAATATTTGAAAGTTTTTCTGGATTGTCAGTATTTTCAGCTCTATGAATGGTCGCTAAGTAATATCCATCTTCACTAATTTTGCTTATTTCACCATTTTCTCTGACTATTTCATCGAACCATAATCCATTAGAATATTTTTCGTTCGCTATACCAATATTTCTAAGTACAGTATCATACATAATATCTCCGGTATTTAATACTCCAGCTGTAATACCTTCTTTTTTAAGATTATCTACTGCAGTTTGTGTAGGGCACAACAACATATCAGAAATATGATCTGTCAAAATTCTATTCTGCTCTTCTGGCATTAATTTGTTGTAACTGCGAAGACCTGCTTCTACATGATAAACTGGGATATGAAGCTTGCTTGCAGCTAAAGCACCTGCAAGTGTTGAATTAGTATCACCATAAACTAGAAGTCCATCTGGCTTTTCTTTTAGTAAGATTTCTTCTATTCCTTCTAGCATACTAGCCGTTTGTTTCCCATGACTACCAGATCCTACACCCAAGTTGTAATTTGGTTTAGGGATCCCCAACTCATCAAAGAATATATCTGACATATTTACATCATAATGTTGTCCTGTATGAACAAGAATTTCTTCGTTGTTTTTTCTAAACTCTTCTGAAAATGGTGCAGCTTTAATAAATTGTGGTCGGGCACCAATAATTGTTAATAATTTCATTTTTTTCTTTCCTCTCTATCAAGTTCTTAACTAAATACTCTCAATAATATCAATTAACTTTCTAGTTAATACTTTAAAATCATAGTCAAGAGCAGCATTTCTAGCATTTTTTGCTGTTTTTTCATAATCATTTTTATCCATATCGAAAATCGAAATTATTGCATTTCCTATAGTTTCAGGATCTTGTTTCTTTAATGAAACACCGGCATTATATTTTTCAATTATGTCATAACCCATTGTTATTGTGCTCAAAATTGGTTTCCCTGAAGCCAGGTATTCAAAATTTTTATTTTGACTTCCGCCATACTTCCAAATTTCATGATTTGAGTAGTTTAAAATATTTAAATCTGATTTTGATAATATAAATGGAACGTACTTTTTCTCAACTCTCCCTTTAAAGACAACGTTGCTAATATTTTCGTGAATAGATTTTTTCTGCAGTCGATCTTTCTCGTCTCCATCTCCATAAATTATAAATTTTATATTATCATGACCTTTATTTAAGACATACTTAGCTGAATTTATTATTATTTCTATATTATTTGCCTTCCTGATTGATCCAGTATAAATAATCTTAAAATAATTATTGTCATCAAGGTCATCGTCTTCAAAATTATTTTCTTCGATATTCTTTATATAAGCATTGAGATCTACGCCATTATTTATATGATTTACTTTATTTATGTCTACTGGCCCTCCATTTTCCTGATCCCATTTTTGATTTTTAATATAGTCCTTTCCACCTTCCATTGTGAATATAATCTTATCCGCATTCTTGTAAATCCACTTTTCACCTTGGTATAATATTTTTGCTAAAAAGCTTTTTCGTTTAAGATTTCCAAACTCAACTATACTCTCAGGCCACAGATCACGAACTTCACAAATACATGGAATTTTGAATTTCTTTGCAATAATGATACCTGCTACTAAAGTTAATGGATGAACACTTGATGCTAAAATAACATCTGGTCGATCATGATTAATCAAATATTTTTTTGAAACTCTAATCACATTAATAAAAAATGTAACCATATTCTTTATCCGTGAAATACCATTGCCGCTATACTGAGGTGTTTTAACAAACACAAAAGGAATATCTTCTATTGTATCTATTTTGTATAAGTTATCTAGATTTATATATTCATTTGAGTTGTGTATATCAGAAGCGCAAAAAATCGTAGGATCATAGCCCTGTTTTCTAAGATTTTCTGCAAACCAATAATGCCTACCTGCTTTATTTAAATACATATAAGCAGCATAGTGATTTAAGATCCATATATTCTTAGTATTAGCCATTCTATCACCCCAATCATCTTCTATATTTAGGGAAATAATTAAAATCATTTTTTGAGTTTGATTCTAGATTCCTTATCTCCACAAGTAGATTATATTTTGATTGATTAAATAATCTCTTTCCTACAAAAAATTTGTGAATTCCATTAGGTGCAAAACTTTTCTTGTATCTAAATATTCCATCGTCTTCACCATATCCACCACCAAGAATAAATCTCTTAAGACCTTTATATTTTGCCCATTTAATAATCTCAAACTTCAAGAAATCGTTAGGTCTTAAATTGAAAAAATCACTATGAGTTCCACCCAGAAACGAATAGCAATTCTCACTGCCAAATAAAACCAATTCTGTTGAAATGACTTTCTCCTCATGAATTACATGTATATATACAAAATTTCCTGTCATTTCATTTATAGTTTTAAAGAATGACTCAGGAAAGAAAAAATTTGATTTAGCATCATTTCTATCCATTGTCCCGTAATAGATTTCTAAAAATTCTTCTATTCTTTCACCAGAATCATCAATCTCAATTTTCAAGCCCGCTTTATTTGCTTTCTTAAGGTTTTTACGAACTTTATGTTCAAAGTCCATAAGCATATCATCAATATCTAAATCAAGTGATCGCACAACATTATTTGTATAGCTTTCAACGATGCCATTAAAGATATCTTTATAAGGGCTAAATAAATGAAATCTTACAAACTCTGAGACAAATCCACTATTCTTACAATGCCTCTCATATTCCTCATCTAATGTTTGATAATCTTCACCTTCAATCCAAAAACCACCATAACCATATGGTGTAGATAAATCAAACCATTCATTGGACTGTAATTTACCTTTAAAATTTTCACTAAGCGAAATGTCTCTTTTCATAACAACATTCATAGCTTTCGTTGAGACATTCTCATAGTAGAATAATAATGGCTCACCTTCTCCATTTTCTGCGAATGCTTTTGAGTATTGACTCAGATAATTTACATCATAGTTTTCAAAGCTTTTTACAATGGCATCCCATCTATCTGATTCTTCAATTGTTATTACTGATAACATTATTTATTCACCTTCAATTTTTTCTTCATATATCTTTTTTCAGTTTTAAAATTCAAACCATCATATAACTTCATAGCTACATCATTTGATTCCATAACAAACAAATCTATAGCGTCAGCTGCTATCCTATAAGCTTCTTTTTCAATTTCTAGCATTAGTTTTTTTCCAACCCCTTTGCCTTTGAAAGAAGAATTAACCGCTATCTGATTTACATGAACTCTTTTCTCACCAAAGTACTTATGTACATACAACCAAGCAAAAGCAATTAGGTCAGCGTCATTAATACACCCAATCAGAATTGCACTCTCATCGACCAAGAACTTTTCAAGATTATTAGTTTTCTCAGATGCAATCTTACTTAATTCATGAATACTTAGATTGAAATTGCTTGAATAGATTTCTTTCATCATACTCATAATTTCATTCTTATACTCTTGATAATCATTTAGTGATAGTTTCCTAATTTCCACAAGAATGACTCCTCTCAACATCTAAATCTTTAAGTTCTGCTTGATCGACTACATTCACACCTTCTTTTTTTATTGCCTTCATTATAGTTTTAATAATTATATTTAAGTCTAAAACAAAGGTTAGATAACTTACATATTCAACATCTAGTCTTAATCTACGATCCCAGTCGAGATTATTTCTACCGTTAATCTGCGCCAGTCCTGATAATCCTGGTCTTACTGTATGTCTTATCTTTTCACTATTAGTGTAATACGGTAAGTACCTTTCTAGTAAAGGCCTTGGCCCAACAATACTCATATCACCCTTGAGAATATTGAAAAGCTCTGGCAACTCATCTAGACTTGTAGATCTTAGCATCCTACCAAACTTAGTAAGCCTCACTGAGTCTGGAAGTAGTTCCCCGTTCTCGTCCTTTTCATCCGTCATTGTCCTGAACTTATACATAGTAAAAATCTTCTCGTTAAGCCCCGGTCTTTTCTGCTTAAACAGCACAGGACTACCAAGCTTCAACCTAACAAGAATTGCAACGATTATAAGTACCGGACTTAAAACGATAATTGCCATCAAGGATAAAATGAAGTCCATTGGTCTTTTTAGAAATCTTTTATATAAGCCGTTATTCGGTTTTGCTTTACTCTCAGTCATATCATCCACTCTATTTCCACAATGATTTTATTATCGATACTATTCTCTCAAGATCCTCATCCGTCATCTTCGTATCAGATGGCAAGCACACACCATTCTCAAACAGCTTTTCACTCGCATCTCCACCTATATAGTCATACTCAGCGAAGAACGGCTGCATATGCATAGGCTTCCACACAGGTCTCGATTCGATATTCTCTTTCTCTAACTCTTCCATCACATCTAATGGTCTTACTGAACCGCTCAAAGTCATAACACTTAACCAGTAGTTCGGTTCATTCCAATCATTGACAGGCATAAAATCTACACCATCTAACTGACCTAGTTCTCTCTTGTAAAACTCAAAGATGTATTTCTTCTTAGCCACTCTCTGATCTAACACTTTTAATTGTCCTCTACCAATCCCAGCAACAACATTGCTCATACGGTAATTGAACCCTAATTCGCTATGCTGGTAGTGCCTTGCTACATCTCTAGATTGAGTGGACCAGAACCGAACTTTCTTGATTTTTTCTTCATCATTAGAAACAAGCATGCCGCCACCAGAAGTTGTAATAATCTTGTTTCCATTAAAACTGAACACTCCAAACTCACCAAAGGTTCCAGTATGTTTTCCTTTGTAATAAGCGCCTAAAGACTCAGCAGCATCTTCAATCACTGTCACATTGTATTTACTACAAATCTCCATAATCTTATCCACATCAGCAGAAAGGCCATATAAGTGCACAACTAAAACAGCCCTCACCTTATCACCATACTTCTCGAAGGCTGCCTCTAATGCTGATGCGTCCATATTCCAAGTTTCATAATCACTGTCGATAAAGACAGGAGTAGCGTTCTGATAGATGATCGGATTGGCTGTAGCTGAAAAAGTAAGGGTAGGACAGAACACGATATCACCTTCACCAACACCAGCAGCTTTAAGAGCTAGATGAATTGCGCCAGTACCTGATGTCATCGCTGCAGCGTGTTTTGAACCAACTTTTGCAGCAAGCTCTTTCTCAAACTCATTAACATTAGGTCCTAGTGGCGCTACCCAGTTTGTGTCGAATGCCTCTTGTACGTATTGCATTTCATAACCTTCATCACTCATATGTGGTGAAGCGAGCCATATCTTCTTATTAGATGTATTCTCAGCCATATTACCGTCATCCTTCCTTATCTAAAGTCTATGTATTGTATAGAGGTGCTTGTTTTTGCACCTTCTTGATTTCAAATCTATGTGTTATGCTCGTCTGAGCTGTATTTACTATCTAAATATATTAAGAATTGAAATGTACATTTTTGTTTTTCTGTTGAACCTATTGATTTTACTGGTCTAGAGCCTATTTATCCTTTCACCATACTCACGTCGATATATGCTTCCAATCAAAAAGTTTTCAATTCTTAATTACACATCATAACTGAGACTCTTCATCTTCTGACAGTTCTTCCTCGTCATCACTTATATCTTTATGCACACTACACTTTACCTTTCCGTCTTTGCAGCTAGTCACACCACCCACTTGTCGTAGATTATGCAACAATCAAAACATATAAAATTTAGCTCTCAACTAAATTAAACATAGGAAAATTATGCCTATACTTAATCCCATGAAATCAGGTGTAAATGGACCTATAACAATATCTTCAGCTTAAATCCCTTTTTCTAACTGATTAATACGATTTTCATATCCTGTCATTTTTCTTCGCATAGCTTCGCCCTTTCATGGGGGAACATAAGCCCACACTACCATAACTTTGCTATCTAGCATTGTATCCTTGACACGCACGAGTCGATGATCAAGCTTCACAAGGCGTTAAATTCATCACCCTAAGGGACACCTGCCGGGTTTTACCGTAAAAATCAAAACTCACCATAGCCCTGCGCTTATGGCGATCGAATCTAACAATTTTGCATTTGGCATCCAAGAGCGGGCCATCAACTACCTTAACCGAGGCTCCCTCGATAATAACACCGGGGTCCCTATTCTTCCATTGTGGCGATAGAGCCACATGGCATATTCGTAGTCCTGCCCTGAAAGCTGCCTGTCGCCGTTTTCATAACCCAAGATCCTGTATAACGGCTGTTTGTCTTTTAATGTCTTCAAGGGACAATTCTCTCTCCGCATAGATAAACATATAACTATGCAATAGGCTCTCAGAAATTCAAGCATTCTCCCTTGATATTATCCTTCTTAACTTACCCTTACGGCTTGAGAATTTTTGCCGATATTTACACCTTTATCGAGCAGATCGGCTAAATTTTCGGATTGTAGGATTCAAAGGTATAATGTGCTAATTTCTGCAACCAGTCGCCAAATTCCTCCTTATCAAAACCAATTGGCCTTACGGCATTAATACGGGAATGTCTGGTAGTAGCAACACCTTCCTCTTTTACGACAAGCTCCTCATGAAGCTTTTCTACCGGTCTGATGCCAACTATTTCAATGGCAATGTCCTTCTTATCGTATCCGGAAAAGACGATGAAATCCCGGGCCAGATCCATTATCTTGATTTGTTGGCCCATATCAAGGACGAAGAAATCACCGCCGTTGGCTATAACCCCGACTTGAATTACCATTTTGGCCGCTTCCTGAATCGTCATGAAATACCTGGTCATCTCAGGATGAGTAACGGTAACATTTAAATCAAATTATTGTGTTTACATTTTCACTCCTGCAACGATTTTTCCATTTCTAGTAAATTTCTTTCCCGCTTTATTTCCTTCTTTAATTCTTCCTCTGTCGGTAAATACGGAAGATATTTCGCACAGAATAGCTGCTTACTTTCTTCTAAAACCGAGTATTTCACAACCGTTTCATTTCTTTCTGATGACAAAATAATGCCTATTGTCGGGTTATCAGAATCTGATTTAATTTCCTTCTCAAAATACCTAACATAAAAGTCCATTTGTCCAATATCCTGATGGCTCAGCTTACCAACTGATATTCTCTTCTTCAATTCCTGACAACAGCCTATAGTGCAACCAAGACAATTGGTCACACAGTGTGTGACCAATTGAAAAAGCGAGATAGAATTGTCTCATATACTTTTATAGAGAGATATATGCTTCTATCTAAATCTTCTTTTGTCAATTCATCTCACCTTCTTTCACTTTGTTCTTCTTCGGCACTTTTCGGCATTTCAAGTACTATATTTATTATAGCTCATTCTCGAAAATGCAAGTCGTAGAAACCGTTGATTTTGCCGGGTTTTAGGTTGTCTCATCTTTAGACATAATATTCACGGCACACATCTAATTATTTACCATATCATGTTATTTTCCTTCGCACAGCTTCGCCCTTTCATGAGGGAACATATGCCCACACTACCATAACTTTGCTATCTAGCTTTGCAAGACTTGACACGCACGAGTCGATGATCAGGCTTCACAAGGCGTTAAATCCATGACACTGAGAGATACCTGCCGGGTTTTACCGTAAAAATCAAAACTCACCATAGCCCTACGCTTATGGCGATCAAATCTAACAATTTTGCCTTTGGCATCCAACAGCGGGCCATCAACTACCTTAACCGAGGCCCCCTCGATAATCACGCCGGATGCCCCTATTCTTCCGTTGTGGCGATAGAGCCACATGGCATATTCGTAATCCTGTCCTAAAAGCTGCCTGTCACCGTTTTCATAACCCAAGATCCTGTAAACGGCTGTTTGTCTTTTGATATCTTCAAAGGGCAATTCTCTCTCCGCATAGATAAACATATACCCAGGCAAAAGCTTTCTCTCCCGAGGTATCCAGGCACCTTTGACCTTTTCCTGAAGAACACGGACAGGAATGATGGTTTTTGCTTCTTTGTTAGTCCCTTTTATCACTTGTTTAACGTGGCTCTCTGCTCCCGTTCTGCAAAACAGGCAATAGGCTTTCAGAAATTCAAGCATTCTCCCTTGATATTCTCCTTCCTAACTTACCCTTACGGCTTGAGAATTTTTGCCGATATCTATCCCTTTATCAAGCAGTTCGGCTAAATTTTTCGGATTGTAGGATTCAAAGGTATAATGTGCTAATTTCTGCAACCAATCGCCAAATTCCTCCTTATCAAAATCAATTGGTCTTACGGCATTAATACGAGGATGTCTGGTTGTGACAACATCTTCCTCTTCCGTGACAAGTTCTTCATGAAGCTTTTCGCCCGGTCTGATACCAACGATTTCAATGGTAATGTCCTTTTTGTCGTAACCGGAAAAGACGATGAAATCCTGGGCCAGATCCATTATCTTGATTTGTTGTCCCATATCGAGGACGAAGAGTTCACCGCCGTTGGCTATAGCCCCGGCTTGAATTACCAGCTTGGACGCTTCCTGAATCGTCATGAAATACCTGGTCATCTCAGGATGAGTAACGGTAAGGGGTCCACCTCGTTCAAGCTGTTCCTTGAAGACCTCCAGGACGCTGCCGCGGCTTCCCAGAACGTTACCAAACCTGACTGCAACAAAACGTGTCTCTTGAAAGCGAGAATATGCTTGTACAATCATTTCAGCTACCCTTTTGGTAGCACCCATAACACAGGAGGGATTTACGGCCTTGTCGGTGGAGATCAAGACAAATATTCCGGTCTTTGTCTTTTGGGCAACATCCGCTAAATTTAGAGCTCCGAATATGTTATTTTTAATCGCCTCGGAAACGTGGGTTTCCATCAGGGGCACATGTTTGTGTGCAGCAGCGTGGAAAACAACGTCCGGATGATATTTTTCAAAAACGGCTAAAAGTTTGTTACGGTCTTTGATGTCCGCAATTATCGGTACATAATTAAGCTCCGGATGCTTGGCCCGCAACTTGTTATTAATCTCAAAAATGGGGTTTTCGTCGTGTCCGAGCAGCAAAAGTTCCTTAGGAGCAAACCGGGATATTTGCCGGCAAAGTTCCGAACCGATGGAACCTCCGGCTCCCGTGACGAGGACACAGCGCCCGGTCAGGTACTCTGCAATTTCTTTCAATTCCAGCGATATCGGATCTCTCCTTAAAAGGTCTTCCACTTTGACCTCGCGGATTTGTTTTATTGCCGTTCTGCCTTCAACGAAATCGTAAAGGCCGGGCAGCGTCCTGATACGTACCGGTAAATCGGCACATACCCTCGTAATCTCGCGAATCACCGAACCTGGAGCCGAGGGCATCGCAATAATGATTTCCTGTATCCCGTATTTATCCACCAGCACCGGAATATCCTCGCACGTACCAAGGATGGGTAGCCCTAATAACTGACTGTTTTGCTTGTTCGGATCGTCGTCGACAAAGCCAATAACATTCAAATCGCTTTCCGAATTATGTTCAAGCTCCTTGACCATGATGACCCCTGCTTGTCCCGCCCCAATAATCAGAGTCGCAGGACCGTCACTTCTTTTTGGGAAAAATTGCCCGCTGCGCACCATACGCAAGAAGAGACGGGAACCACCAATCAGACCGACGGAAAGAATCCAGGTCAGGATATAGGTGGACCGGGGCAGCCTTAATTCAAAGAAAAAGGCTAACACGACGTTTATAGCAACGGCGCTGCTGACAGCATAGATGATTGATTTCATTTCATGAATGCTGGAATATTGCCAGAGCCTTTTGTGCAGACCAAAGTAATAATTTGAAGTCAGGTGTACTACCATAAAAATCAGCACTAATCTTTGATAGGCCAGGACATAAAGTTCTGGGACTTGTCCGTCAAAACGCAAAAGAAGGGATAAGATAATTGCTAGATTAACTAGGAGGAGATCGATAAGGGCTTTAGCTACAAATCGCTTATTTATTTTCATTTTCTTCACCTTCTTTCAATAGGTACGCCAGTAAACTTTAGGGGGCAGTAATAATTTGATAACCCCTCACGGAGTGAGCATCACTCCCCCACAGGTCAATCAATCCATGTCTATATAACTGCTCTATCCGGGTCTGGACACCATGTCCGTACTTTCCTTTAAGACTACCGATATTTCCTTGCAGCTGCATGCCATTTTCTCTTTTGGCTATCAGCCATTCCAAATCTCTTCCGAGCCATAAATAGCGCTCGGGATGAGCCAGGATTAGTGTTATCCCTTGAAGCTGTAATCTATAGATCACATCGTCTACCCAAAGGGGACAGGTACTAACGGGCAACTCCACAAGCAAGTGTGTCTTCTTGTCCTGCATAGTCATTAACTTATTCTCGGCCAACAAATCAGGAATCTCAGGACCAAGCATGACCTCCGAGCCGGGTTCAATAGTAAGAGGGATACCCGCTTCGCCTACCGCCTTTTGAAAGACAGCGACTGCCTGCAGGACGATTTCCCGATCGTTTTTGTAGTAATAGGTCTCGTAATGAGGGGTTGCAATTACGGTCTCAAATCCAACCTCGACTGCCGCTTTGGCCATCTGTAGGGATTCTTCCAAGCTTTCTGAGCCATCGTCCAATTGCGGCAAGATGTGACTGTGATAATCCACGTTTGACAATTTATTCGTCACCCCGATAGTAGTAATAGTAGTAATTTTCTCCTTTGCTGCGTTCTACTCCGTTGAGGATTACCCCTACAAGATGGGCTTTGCTTCTGACAAGCTGTTCTTTGGCCTCTTTAGCCCGGTTGATTTGGGTTTGTCCGGATAGGACAACGGTGATAACTCCGTCGGCTTTGGTAGATAGCAAGCTGGCATCGGTCACTGCCAGCACTGGAGGCGCATCGACCAGGATATAGTCGTATTCTTCCTTCAATTCACCTAAAAGCTTGGTAAAGCGTTCCGATCCTAAAAGTTCAGAAGGATTAGGCGGGATAGGCCCGGCTGCCAGGAGGTCGACTCCTTCGGTTTGGGTCTTCTGAATGTACTGTCCGTACGATCCTTCTTCCGCAAAGGTGTTTGTAACACCGGTCATGTTCGATGTATTGAAAATCTTGTGCTGTACAGGCAAACGCAAATCGCAATCAATCACCAGGACCCTTTTTTCCGTCTGCCCGAGGGCGACGGCTAAATTGGCCAGGACGAGGGATTTTCCTTCATCCGGTCCGGTGCTGGTAAAGAGAATCGTTTTCATGGGTTTGTCTACACCCACAAACTGCAGGTTTGTCCGCAAAACCTTGATAGCCTCGGCTTCCGGAGATTTGGAATTCTCGTAGGTAATCAGCGGTACGCGCAGCAACTTTTTCTTGCCTTTTTTCTTCCCATTTTTATTTTGTCTGGAAAGGTGTCCGTTGGATTCAGAAAAAATCGGGATTTCCCCCAGCACCGACAACTGCAGATATTTTTCAACATCCTTCCTCGTATTAATCCTGTTATCCAGCATCTCCAAAACGAAGGACAAGGCAACTGCCAGCATCAAGCCAAGCACCGCTGCAATAGCAATATTCAGCTTCTTGTTTGGCTTCACAGGACTGCTAGAGACTGTGGCCGGGGAAATAATCAAAAGACTGGTATCTCCCAGGCTGACCGACTGACTGATTTGGGTCTGGGTTATCTTTTCTGTCAGGAGTTGATTAGTCTTTTCTAATTCTTCTACCTTATCATACAAAAGGTCGGCTTCCGCTCTTTTATCGGTGAGTTGGATTTGCAAAGAATCCAGCTTCTTCTCTAGATTGAGAATATACTCGGAGGTGGTGGCAAGCTGGGTCCTTCTTTCGGCCAATTCCAGCTTCTTAGCAGATAATTTCTCTGTCAAGCTCTGGTAGAGGGGATTGGGCTGCCCATCCTCCAGGTTCTTGGATGTGGCTGCAAGCTGGGATTCCAGCTCGCGGATCCCGGTTTCCAACTGCCGACAGGCGATATTAGTCTCATTGTAGCTGCTGCGGTAAGTGGTAAGTTCCTGCATGTACCCTTCCTGCTGCTGCTGCATGTAGGCGACGCTGTTGGGGCGGGACTCAAATTCCCGCAAGAGGGCTCTTTGTTCTTCAAGCTGAGCGCTGACAAGAGCCGCTTGCTCCTCTAAGAGTTGAACCGACTTGCTCATCTGCATCTGGTTGTTCTTTGAGATACTGTCCAAAAACTCTTCCGTCAAGGTTTCACCAATGGACAGGGCCAATCTGGGATCGGTGTTCTGCACTGTCACCTTGATCAGGTTGGTGTCCTGGATAGATGTAGCTTCGACCATTTTTTCCAGGGTCGAATATGTATAGTTCAGAGTCTCTAATTCCAGCTTTTTGACCACTTCTCCCAAGAGGACCGGGTTTTTCACCTGTTCCACATAGGTCTTGATAGTCATGGCTGGCAGCTGCGAAATATCGCTAATCAATGATTCCAGATCATCAGTACTTACGCTGGCGGCTTTTTTATCTTCACCCTGCACCACTAGGAGCGTTGTCTGGGCCTCGTAAATCGGTGGAAGTATAAAGAAGGATAGAATCCCTGCCACTAAAATTGCAACCAAGGTGATGATTACTATCATTACCTTCCACTTGTTAAGTACTCCCAAAATATCCTGCAGGTCAAGCTCCACTGTCTCCTGTCGTGTTTCCAATTCCCGTTCCATGGACAACCTCCTCGTTAGTTAAGGGTAAGATACCATTCTTTTATTTTTTCGTATGCAACCAGATTCGCCGCATTTTCATTAACATACTGTTTAAAGTAGTTAGCGCTTTTCTTCTCATCACTGTTTTCAAAAGCCACGCTCAGCCAAAGGCCGGCTGTCTCTTTCGTCTCTTTATACCTGAAGGCTTGTTCAAGGTATTCTTGCGCTGTTTCTTTGTGACCGAGTAGCAAAGCAGCCTGTCCGGCCGACAAGTAGAGCTGCGGTGTAGGCCTCATTATGTAGTATTCTTTTGCTATAACATAGTTTTCCTGCACGGTGTCCATGGCATTGAGAACCTTCTCCAGTTTCTCCCTGGCTTTGGTGACATCTTGTTGTCTGAGGAAGGCAAGACCATTATCCAGGTAACTCTGGGACAGCGCCGACCAGGCCTCAACCATTTTAGGAGCAACTTTCGTAAGCCGCTCCTGTTCCAGGAGTCGTCCTTCCTTATCTCCAATGAACCAATAGGTTTGAGCAACCTTTTGGCTGCCGGGGATATAGCTTGGAGTCAATTTGACGGAACTTTGAGCGTATTCGACAGCTTTTGTTTTGTTTTCTTCGTTCTTCGTTTTGTAATATGTATAGCCGTGCAATTGTGCAAGGTTCGCCGCCGTTTCTCCCGTGTAAGGGGATAAGGCAAAGGCCTTTTCATAATGTTCCAAGGCTTGTGGGTAGTTCCCGGCAACTAGCTCTCGAGCACCCTCTTGTACAAGAGCTTGAGCTTGATGTTCACGATACCCCAACCCCAAGGAGGTCAAACCACAGAGGGCAAGAAGGATTATGACGGATAATGTTGGTATTTTGATGTTTTTGATGACTTTCCTTTTTTTTATCACCTGGTTGCTCAGCATGGCACCAAGAACCCAGAGGGTTAAGGCAACAGCCGGCAGTGAGAGTTCAAAATCCATTGCACTGTGCAAAAGCAACAGCAACGACGCCAAGCCTACGCTTAAGCCCAAGGGCCAGGAGGTCTGTCCCCGGCGTTTGTAGAAGTACCGTGCGGTGATGGCTATTAAGCCCAGCCAGAAGGCCAGATAGGCTAACATGCCCAGTATGCCGTTTTCTATCCCTATTTGGAGGTAATGGTTATGCACCTCGCTGGACCAGTAAAATTTATCCTGGTATTGATGATAAAGGGCGTTCCAACCTCCGCCGCCTGCACCGGTCAAAGGCCTGTCCATAACCATCTGCCCGGCAAGCTTGCTCATCTCTAAGCGGGCTTGATAGCTGTTGTCTTGCCCGCCTATGCTTTCAAGGGTTGTGATTACGTTGCCGGATACGATGCGGCCGCCTCCGGTGGGATAAACATCAGCCACATAGCTGAAGTAGGCTAGGCCTACGATTGCGACTCCCAAGGCAAAAACCCAGGGTAGCACAAGGCTATAGTGTCGCTTGAGACGGATCTGTGTAAGAAGCCGGGGCACCCAAAAGACAAAAGCTGTCCCCAATCCGGTCAAAACAAGACCAATTAGCAGCCAATTTTGCGCTGTTTGCAATTCGCCGGCTGAGAGTGCCTCCAAATATTCCTTACTGGTGAAAACGACAGTAAATATTATGAGTGCAGAAAAATAGAAGGACTTCCAAAAACCCTTGCTCCCCTTAAGTAAAAGATAAGTCACAAGGAGCAAACCGAGCAAAATCCAGGTACCGCGTGACATACTGATGATAACGCCGAAGGTATTAAGGTAAATACCCATTCCGAGCAGGGCTTTGGCCAATATGGAACGGAAATATCCGGCCAACCCCAGGCCGAGTAGTACTCCCACGGCGGCAAAAGCGGCGTAAGCGTTCACATATTCCAGTGTAGAGAAAGCCCAATTGGCATCAACAGTAAGTGTAGCTAAAGATATCAGTTCCAATTCTACTAAAAATGCCGCTACCGAAGCAACCACGCTACTGATGAACAGAAGCACCACCAACCGGTTGCGCCAGGATAATTCCCGGGTCAGATCCCGGACAAGGAAAAAGATAATCACATAGTTCAAAGCCTTGAAAGTGCCGAAAACAGCATCCTTGATGTGCACGGCCGTCAAGAGACTGAGAATGTTAAAGACTATATAGATAAAGAGTAAGATTTCCAACCAACCTATACTAAGTTGCTTCTCCCGCCGCAAGAAACACCGGCAACCGTAAAAAATAAATATGGCCCCCAGGTACATCTGCGCCTGGGTGAACTCCAGGTAATAGTAGAGTCCCCGCAAAAGCGGAGCCACTATCAATAAAACCCCCAAACCCCAAAACAACAGGGCTTGTAGGATAGGCTGTTCTTTCTTTTCTTCCTGTGGTATTGGTAGAGGATTTATCCTAATCACCCCGTAACAGCTTGCAAGATGGCAAGCTATGTTTGTACAAAGAGGAGTATCCGGCTGGATACTCCTCCCGTATATGCTCTGTCCTTGTTAGTCTTGCTGTTCTCTACTTAAATACTTGTACAGTCCGGGTTGAAGGAATCCAGTTTACTTTAGCTCCGAAGGATTCGCTTATATACCTTATTGGCACTAATGTGCGGCTATTGACAATCATGGCCGGCACATCCATTCCCGGTGTTATCTTGCCTATGGCGAAGGAAAGCTGTTTCCCGCCCTGATTCATGACAACGGTCTGAGTACTTTCTACCCATTCCACCTCAACACCCAGAGCCTCGGCAACATAGCGTAAGGGCACCATTGTCCGATTTTCAACGATTGTCGGCGGGGCATCTATCGCCTTGCCGGTACCGTTTAAAACGGTGTTGGCGCTGTCAATCACCATGGAGATGTTAACAAGTCCTTCTTTCCTAACGACTGTATAAATACTGAACTTTTCTGTGTAGAAGGTAAACTTTTTCGTCGTGGCATTATAGGTCCCACCCAAGACCACGGGAACATAGTTTCCGTCAGCATCTTTTTCCATCCTGGTGGCAGTTAACTGCTGGATTTGTGCAGCTGTCAAATTCAGATCAGACAGATCAATTGTGACGGCTACCGGTTCGTTGAAGCTTGATATTGATTCGCTGGTTGAGCCATCATTCAGGCTGGCGGTCAGATCAACGACCTTGCCGCCCACTTCGAAAATTCCGGTACTTTCTCCTAAACCAGCCTTCGACATGATAGCCTCTTTTTCAGCGGTCGTAACAACCTTCGCCCCTATTTTCACCGTAGCCTTTTCGGTAGCCACGGCCTGGGTGACCTTCGATGTCAAAAGGGCTTGCCCGGTAAATTCCAGCGATACTCCTTCATTCTCTATGACGAGAGGAATATCATTCTCCGCCAAGCCATTGACAATCCCGGTGCTGATTTCCGCCTCCGGTACGTCTTTGTCTGCTAAGGTTACGGTAGCTGTTCCGGTAGTGCTGAGATTGTTTTCCAACTCAACGTCATCGTCTGTTGTCGCCTCGCCACTTATGACAGTATCCCCGACCGGTTCAATCACTTGGGGCGTATCTACTGTGCCTCCCCCACCGCTGTCATAAGGTCCGGCTAAAACCGGCATAGCAAAAACCATCATCAGGATACATATCAATGCAGTCAGAAGAACCATCCGCTTAGGCCTGCTTTTCCCTGCCGATACTGTATGTAATGGATTGTGCAATTTATTTCCCTCCTCCTAAATATAATGCTTATACAGTCAATTCTAACAATATGATTTCATCTTGTCCAGGTAAATTTTAGTATCATACCCAAATTTTTTGAATATTTATAGCGAGGAGCCGAAGGTCCGTATTCTTTCCCATGTTTTTCTTTACCGCACACATAAACGTGTAATATAATAACCGCAAGGAAAGGGGTTGATAGTCATGACAAAAGCAAAAGTATATTTCACCAATCTGCGCACGGTAGCCTTTAAGGTAAGTTTACAGATGAAACTGGAAAAACTCATTAGAACAGCAGGTATAGAGAAAATCGATTTTTTTAAGAAATTTGCCGCTATAAAAATCCACTTCGGTGAACCCGGCAATTTGGCTTATCTCCGTCCTAACTATGCGAAGACGGTTGCCGATGTCATAAAGTCTTTAGGCGGTAAACCTTTTCTCACTGATTGCAACACCCTTTATGTCGGCCGCCGCAAAGACGCCTTAGACCATATTGAGGCTGCTTATGAAAATGGCTTTTCCCCATTCAGCACAGGCTGCCACATCATTATCGGCGACGGTTTGAAAGGTAGGGATGAGACTCTCGTTCCTATCAACGGCGAATATGTGACAGACGCAAAAATCGGCACTGCCATTATGGAGGCTGATGTTCTTATATCGTTAACCCATTTTAAGGGACATGAAACCACCGGTTTCGGCGGAACAATGAAAAACATCGGTATGGGCTGCGGTTCCCGCGCAGGAAAAATGGAAATGCACTCTGACGGAAAACCAAAGATCGTGATCAAAAAATGCATCGGCTGTGGCATGTGTTTGAAAGCCTGTGCTCATAATGCCCTTAAGATAGATAATGGGAAATGTATTATTGATTATGATAGATGTGTAGGTTGTGGCCGGTGTATCGGAATGTGCCCGATGGACGCTATAAAGGTACCCTTTGATGCTTCCTGTGATATGCTGAACTGTAAAATTGCCGAATACACTTGGGCGGTAATAAAGGATAAGCCAAACTTCCATATCAGTCTGGTGATAGATGTCTCACCCAATTGTGACTGCCACAATGAAAACGACCTGCCAATCACCCCTGACGTGGGAATGTTCGCTTCCTTTGACCCGGTGGCATTAGATGTGGCCTGCGCAGATGCAGTGAATAAGCAGCCTATCATCCCAGGCAGTGTACTTGATGAAGTCAAGGCGGGACATGAAGATCACTTTAAAAATACCCACCCCGATACAAATTGGCAAGTCTGCATTGAGCATGCCGTGAAACTCGGGATAGGTACAAAAGAATATGAGTTAATTGAAGTAGAGTAACTTACTGGCAACCCTCCTCACAACAGGGTTGCCTTTCACAACAGGAGGAGTTTTTGCTAGCAAAGAATTTTTCTAAATTCTTCGGCAGTGTGTAGGGTTTTTCCTCGCAGGTTTCTTTCATAGGCTCTTGCCCAGAATACAGCACTTTCAAGATACCGTCTATAATCATGGCCTTTGGCGGCTGGTCATATTCCTCTCCGTTATAAACAAAAACCCGGCATTCCACCTCGCTGCCGCACAGGTCACCGCAATCTTTGCAGTTATTCTCTGTGATATCCGCACAAATATCTTGGCCATTTATACGGATTGTCGGCGAGCTCAAAAAACGATGCTTTTGGGCAATTTCACGGGACGTGATGTTAACTCGGTTCACAACAATATCATAGCCAAGGGAATCCAGCACGTTTGATAATTCAGCAAGAGCTTCATTCAAGGTTGAATCAGTCGTCATGCAACGTTCGCAAGTATTTAAATCGAGATAGAGAAAATCCACTATTACCTCTTTTTTATCTGCTTTTAAACAGCAACAGCAATCCTCTTTTGATACCTCTGCGGCAGTCAGTACTTCTAAACGCTCCTTTGCCTTCCTGCTCCCCTCTTCGCTGATGGAATAATGGGTCCATTTCCCCTCACTGCGACCTTCGACGATGCCCGCATCACAAAGAATCTTCATATGATACGACAATGTGGATTGCCCGATGTTTAAATTTTCCAAAAGGATACAGGCACACTTCTCTCCACCCCGCAACGTCTCCAATATCTGCAGGCGGTTTTCATCACAAAAGGCTTTGAATAACTTGGCATCTTCAATATGAATTCTATCCATACTATCACGTCACCCCATATCTATAGTTATCGATGTATCAATTCTAGGATACTATTCATATCTAAATATGTCAATCTGTTTTGCAGCTTATTGTGCCTGCAGCGGCTCACTTTCTAAAATCTCTTCAACCTCTTCATACCCTGTTGGAAATGCATAGTAATAACGGGCCGGTCCGAATGCCATTCAACTTTGGCCCCTAAACCTTCCATAACTGCCCGTAAGGCACCAGTAAATACGAATTGATTGAAGTGGAATAAAAAAAGGCTTGAAATATTCAAAAACAATGGAATATTTCAAGCCAGATCCTATATTGTTTTCACATGTTGTTTTAAAGCATCGGCACTCCTTCTCCTCTTATTTCAGGTATTTCGGACTTTCCTCTTTCAAAGAGCTTCTTAAATTTGGATGATAAACCACATAGTTTTTGGTAAAGATCAAAGGTGATTTCAGTATTAGGTGCAATCCCCATGTACAAGCACATCATCTTTACCATTACCCAGCTATCGATAAAGGCGGACTTTACAACAAGTGTTACAAAGACCGACAAAATAAAAGCGACATATCCATTCCATCCAATAATTTTAAAGGCCGCGCCAAACATCAAGAACACCGCCAGGGTTATTCCGATAAGCAACGCAATAACTACAGCCGTGGTAACAGCAGCGTCTTTCATGATTTGCTTCCAATTTTGAGCATATATTACCACGCCATCAGCAGCACTTTGAAAAACATTCTGTTCCTTTTTATAAAAGGTATACCCCAAGCAGCATTCGTCTATGTAGCCTAAGGAAACGGAAAGGAATAGCTTCCCTATGCTCATAATAACATTGATACCCGGGACTGCTCCTAAAAAGTCTCCGGCCTTATCCAGAACGTTTTGGAGCTGCTTCACCGCCCCGGCAACCATTTTATCAACAGCAAAATAAACATTGGAAGTGACAAACCGTTCCTTTACCATCTCTTTGCCCACTTCAAATTGATTTTCAGGCACTTGCCCTGTAGCAATAGCTGTAGTAATCACAGCAATATGACCTGCTTTTACTAAATAACCAAAATAGTGCATAATGATTAATCGAACAACTCCGGTAGCCACCAACCACATAATTAACGTGAATAAGGCAATACCCTCTCCGAATAAAAGACCTAACCCTAAAAACACGGCAAGAAGTATTACTGAAATAAAAATAGTTATGATGCCGAGCAACAGTTTCATCCAGGCAAACTTAATGGTTTTTAAATAAATTTCCCTTGCATTCAAATACATATCATCCCTTTCGTTGTTATTTTTGAGAAAGCTTTCTTATATCACTTAAAAAAAAATGAAATACTAAGTTAGGTTTTACCATATCCCGTTTTTATTTTCAATATCTTAATGTTTTTTATTTATAATTTTATATAATCTGAATTCTACATAAACTTGCATATTCCTTCTCTTCCCGGTTTCTTTTTATAAAACCTCCGAGAGCCCAATACAAAACATATTGGACTCTCTTTTTGCAAGCTCCTAATTACAATTGTCAGAACGAATCATCATTTGCCTGCAACGGCCCACCTTCTAAAATCTCTTCAACCTCTTCATACCCTGTTGGAAATGCGTAGTTATAACGGGCCGGAAGGGCAAAAACATATTTATCATTACGGTCAAGTTCCTTCGGCGGTATAGGTGCTGCGCCCACATTAAACTCTCCCTGTTGAAGCGAACTCCATTGAATGGCAGTAAATATCATTACGGGTATATCCTGCCGCTGGTTTTCTGTTGTCCAGAGAGGATGCCGAATATAGATAATGGGACCTGTTTCCTTAGCGCCCTCCCATTTGTCACCGTCGATAACTTTATAACCTTCCCAACTCTCCGGCAAGTAAAAATTGAAACCGTATTGCGTGTTTTGATAAACAACCGATTTGACCTCTTCATAAACACCAAGGTCAGCATCGTTAATACACCAGTGATTGTTTTCTTTTTTTACAAAAAAAGTGATTGGTCGCCTGCCGGCAACTCCTCCCCTCTTTTGTTCCGTACTGGTTACCTCTATAATCTCTCCTTTGACCACATACTCGCCTACCGAAATCTTTTCAATGGTCAGAATCTCTATTCGCTCCGGCCAAGGACTGGAAGTTAATCTTCCCGGGATGTTTGTCTTATCCCTCTGCCACTTTTCAAGAAGCACGGGTGATACCAACTCGCCGTACGTTTCTTGCAAACATTCATTCAAGACGTCCTGGGGAGTAAACAAAGAAACCAGTTTTATTTTTTCTCCAAATTCCGCAATCACTTTTTCTATTTCAGAAATGTCACTCATATTTCCGGTTTCAATAATCATTGCCCTTAATGAAGCATCCCACTGCACTTCAGCAGAAAGGGCCTCACTGACAAAACACCCCGGAATAAAAGTCCGACCCCCTACAATCCTTGCCGCAACTTCTAAGTTCAACTCTTCTTCTTTTTCTGTTCCCTCGATACTTCTTACAACTTTTGCCTTTTCTTCGCCGATAATTAATTCAATGTTCACATCATCAGCATAAACTTTAACGGTTTCTCTTTCCGAATACCATTCAACTTTGGCTCCTAAACCCTCCATAACTGCCCGCAAGGGTAATAATGTGCGACTATTTTCAATGAACGGCGCAGTATCACACTGCAGCCAAGACCCGTTTATTTGTATTTTAATATCTTGCTCTTCCCCGCCATTAGCTAAAGCCGTGCCAGTCAATAATGCTGTTAAGCATATCCCCACTGTCAGTGTTTTTAAGAACTTTGCTTTACCCATGAATACATTCCCCCTGATTAATCAACATACCTTGCTGCCTGAGCCCCTCAAGGGGGCTATTACCTATTTTTGTTTTTACTCTTTGTTTTTATATATTCCCGCGCGTTTTTCATTCCACCAAAACCGGAAAACATTTCGTTTATCTTTTCCTTTTCGATTTGCTTGGAGTTTAACCTTTCATACTTGGCTTCTTTCTTCAGCTTTTTGTAACTGATGAGCCTTTCTTCGGTAATCAGACCTTCTTCAATAGCTTTTTTCACGGCACAACCCGGTTCGTTTTCATGCTGACAATCATTAAACCTGCATTCTCTGGCAATCTCATCGATTTCTGCAAAAGTTTTTACCAAATCCACGCTTTCAACCCCCAGCTCACGCATTCCCGGAGTGTCTATGACTGCGCCGCCTGAAGGTATTACGATCAATTCCCGTCTTGTGGTGGTATGTCTCCCTTTGTCATCTCTTCTCGTTTCTCTGGTTTCAATAACATCCTCTCCCAGAAGACGATTGATCAAAGTCGACTTCCCGACCCCGGAGGAACCGATAAAAGCCACCGTGCGTCCTGCCTTAATATATCCAAGTATTGTTTTGTATCCGTCCTGGGTCATGCTAGAGGTGACAACAAGATCAACACCTATTGCTGCGTGTTTGATTTCAAAAAGCTTCCCGGAGACATCATCGCACAAATCCGCTTTTGTCAGTACAATCACCGGCACGGCTCCGCTATCCCAGGCAATTGATAAATAACGCTCAAGCCTGCGCAGATTGAAATCATTATTAAGAGACATGCAAATGAAAACGGTATCAATATTGGCTGCTACCACTTGAATGTCGTTGCTTGTTCCTGCAGCCTTCCGGGCAAATATACTGTTTCTTGTTAAGACATGATGTATGATTGCGTTCCCTGAGGAATCGTCCTCCCTGTCGACCATAACAAAATCGCCCACTGCGGGATAATCCGACAACTTTTCGGACGAATAGCGGAACTTCCCTGATATTTCTGCCAGCACTTCATGATTCTCGGTGATAACCTTGTACAAATCTTTGTATTGGGAAACCACTCTTCCTAAAAACAGACCTTCATGGCAAGCTGCTTCTTTAACGTATCTTTCGGTAAAACCTAAATTCAGCAATTTATTTTCCAAAATATCAACACCTCTTCAACGATCTTTAATGTCAACAATCATTCATGTCCCCTATCTCCAATAATACTCCCTCACGGCACCATTTTGCAATCCCTTTGGGACGGGGATATAGCATTCATAATAAGGGAATAATTCAAGCCTGACCCCATGTTTGCATGTTTGTACTTGCTGAAGTCGGATTATTCCGGTTATAATGAAGAAAAAGGAGATGAGGGGCATAGATACAAAAATATTTCGCAAGATTAGTTATGGATTATATGTAATCGGTTCAACTAAAGACGGAAAATACAATGGGCAGATTGCCAATACCTTTTTCCAAATTTCATCTGACCCGGCTACGGTAGCCATAAGTATTAATAAAGGTAATTTAACAAATGAATTTATTAAAGCCAGTAAGGTTTTTTCCGTATCTGTCTTGCCTAACACCGTACCCTTAAGTTTTATCGGTCATTTTGGTTTTAAATCAGGAAGGGATATGGATAAGTACCAATCCGTTTCATACAAGAAAGGGGTTACCGGTGCTCCCGTGCTGTTGGAAAACACCTTGGGGTATTTAGAGGCAGAAGTAGTCGATATTCTAGAGGTAGAGACACATACTATTTTTATCGGTAAAGTGATTGAAGCGGAAGTTTTAGGACAAGATGAACCTATGACTTACGCTTATTACCACCAGTTAAAGAGGGGCTCGGCGCCTCCACCCGCGCCGAAGAATAAAACTGAAGAAAAAGAGAAAAAGGAGCTGAGTAATATGAAAAAGTATGTTTGCACAGCCTGTGGTTATGTTTATGATCCGGCCCAAGGCGATCCCGATTCCGGTGTAGCCCCGGGTACTGCTTTTGAAGATATCCCGGAGGATTGGGTATGTCCTGTTTGCGGAGTAGGCAAAGACATGTTCGAGGTAGAGGAATAGAAATCGGGGTGATTGGATGAAGGCAGTTAAGCTAAAGGAAAACATTTACTGGGTCGGCGGCATCGACTGGGATATTCGCAGTTTTCACGGTTACTTAACTCCCAGAGGTACGACCTATAATGCTTATCTGATCATTGATGATAAGATTACCTTAGTAGATACGGTTAAACATTATTTATATGACGAGATGCTGTCACGCATAGCGGATGTAATCGACCCTTCCCGCATTGATTATGTAGTATCTAACCATGTGGAAATGGACCATTCCGGTTCCCTCCCACGAATTATGGAAGTAGCCCCCCAGGCAAAAATCATCACTTCTCCCAACGGAGAAAAAGGCCTAAAAGCTCACTATCAAGGAGATTGGGATTACACCGTGGTCAAATCCGGGGATACGCTAAACTTAGGCAGCCGGAGTTTGTCTTTCGTGCAAACCCCTATGGTCCATTGGCCGGATAATATGGTCACATATCTAGCAGAAGAAAAAATCCTCTTTTCCAACGATGCCTTTGGCCAGCACATCGCTTCACCGGAGCGTTTTGATGACCAGATCTCTCTGGGTGTTCTGCTGGAGGAAGCAGGCAAATACTACGCTAATATCGTTTTCCCTTATGGCAGTCAAGTGCAAAAAGCCTTAGAAACCGTCTCCACCTTGGATATTGAAATAATTGCACCCAGCCATGGAATTATTTGGCGTTCAAACATCCCGGCTATCCTTCAGGAATATGTTAAATGGTCCGCCAATGAAACAGAGAATAAGGTTGTAGTAGTCTATGATACCATGTGGGGTTCCACAGAAAAAATCGCCCGGACGATTGGGAGTGCCTTTGAGGCCAAGGGCGTCAGCACAAGGATTATGAATCTGCAGGTCAGCGACATTTCCGATGTGATGCCCGAGGTACTCACGGCAAAATATGTCTGTGTGGGTTCCTCTACTCTAAATAACAATATGCTGCCTAAAGTCTCCGCTTTTCTGACCTACATGAAAGGGCTGGCGCCAAAGAACAGGATTGGTTTGGCCTTCGGCTCTTATGGTTGGGGAGGACAAAGCGTTGGTCAGGTAGAGGAAGTCCTCAAAGGGGCAGGCTTTGAATTAATGGAACAAGTGAGACTGCAATACATTCCGAGCCAGGAGCAGTTAACCGAGGTTGTGAAAAAGATTCAAGAAGTGCTTGAGTAGATCAATAATATTTGAGTCAAAAAAAAGACCCGTGGATGCTCTGTGAACATGCAGGCACACGGGTCTTTTTATCTGTCTTTTTCACTACTGCACACTTTTACTTTATATTACAGCACACTGATCACGGCGCTGACGATAGGAATCGTAAGCAGACTGAAGAGAGTTGTAACGAAAATTACTTCTGTCGCAAATTCATCGTCTGAGCCGTAAGCTTTTGCTACCATGACAATTGTGGTCATAGGCGGAAGTGCAACGATCAAGGTCAAAATTGTGCGAGGGATCTCCGACAAAAACGAACCGAATATGATGTATATAACCAAGGGCATTATCAGCATTTTAACTGCCGTCAGCATAAAAATGCTTGATTTTTTAAATACCTTAATGATTGGGACAAAAGCAAGAGCCCCACCCAAATACATCAGAGTCAGATACTTGCTGATACCTCCTATGCCGGTAATTGTATCCATCAGCAATCTTGGCACCGGAATATCAAAAGCCATAATGATAAAAGCGATAACTAAAGCAACCGTAGTTGGGTTGATGATATTTTTTACAGCATACAAAAAGTTTGCTTCCTTTTGATGCCTACTGCAGAGATATATCCCAAAGGTCCATAAGAAAGCCATATCAATGATGGTATACACGGAAATACATACCTGTGCAACAGGATCTTTAAATACTGCCTGAATCAAAGGTATCCCCATAAAGCCCATATTTCCGAATACTGTTAAGGAGATAAATATGTTGGAAATTTTTCCCTCAAGCTTACACAGCCTGCTCCCAAGAACCCCTGCAATGGTAAGAAGAATGTAGGTTAACACTACCCCACCGGCAAATCTTCCGCTGATTAAGAAGTCCTCTATCCCCACACCGCTTCCGGCCACAACGCTAAAAATTAAGGCCGGGAGAATAATTTTGACGATGAGGTTAGACAAGGTGTTAAGGCTGTCTTTCGTGATTACTTTTGTCAAAGCCGCAATATATCCTACTGCCATGATAAAAGCAAAAATTATGATTTGATTTACTACAACTGTCATATATCCGTTCATGTGTTCATATCCTCATTCTCTTCTTTGTATGCTGTTCTATCTAACCTTTAGTTACTATTCTTTATGTATCCGGTAGCACAGAACCTGGCGATCAGATCCTTATTATCGTCAAAAACATCCACGTTATAACTGCAGATTTTTCTGCCTGCAGATACTTCCTTAGCTTCTGCCGTAAGTGTACCCGCTTGGGGAGATTTAAAATATGTGATATTGGCATTGACGCCTAAAGTAACAATTCCGGTTGAGTTTGAAGCCACAGCGAACGCGTAGTCCGCTAACGAAAAAATAGCTCCGCCTTGGACGATGTTTACCCCATTGAGGTGTTTTTCCTCGATTTCCATTTGTGTCAAGGCGTACCCTATATCGACCTTAAGAATCTTAATACCGATGTATTCGGCAAACCTGTCGTTTGCCACGAGTTTAATCATGTCCTTATCCAGATTTGTTACCCCCTTAGACAGGCTTGCTTAGCTTGCAATACTCTTACCATAATATCAGAAAACATTTTGGGCAACAAGCATTACATCGCCTGCAATGTATTTGTATGGATTTACCTGTTTGTGGATTTGTTCTTTAATAAGATCACCCATTATTAAGGATATTAAGTGCTATACATTTAACTAAAACTAATAGTAATCATAAATACTGTCTAAACTATTTATGTACTATCTGTACATTATGTACATATCATGTTAGTATACGAAGAGATGTGGAGGTGTAGAGGTATATGACAATGTTATCGGAATTAAACCTTACCGAAGCGAGAAAAGAATTCTCATCCTTATATGATCAGGTCTTTAACTCTTTTAAACCAACTATTATTAAACGAAAAAAAACCGAAGAAGTTTTGGTTCTTCGTGTTGACCAGCAGAAGATGCTTTTAGCAAACTACAGCTTAAAACCTGAAATTATCGAAGAAAATGATGGTTCAATCACCCTTGCCTTAGATAACCTTGAGATATATTCAAGCGGTTCGTCTCTGGAGGATGCTATCAATGAATTAGTTGAGGACTTAAAGATATATGCTTCAGATTATCTTCAACGCTCGCAACTGTTTTTAAATGCCCCCAACCGCAAATCCCATTTTCCATATATCTTACGTGTCTTGCTTTGTGATTCAGACAAAGATATTCGTGATTTGTTGGAATTGAGTAATGCCTCCTAAATTTGGGGATCTAAAAAGATATTGTGATAAAAACGGTTGGGTAAAAATCAGAAACACGGATCATTGGTATTACGAAAAAGTTTTGGCTGATGGGACCGTACTTAAAACCAAAATCAGTCATGCTGTAGCAAAAGAAATTCCCAAAAATTTATGGAAAAGGATACTTGAAAAACAGCTCAAAACTACTGAACCTGAATTCTGGAATAAACTTTGACCTCAAAAGGGTCTTTTTCTTTCTAACGAAGCTATTTGCACTACAAACCTGGAAATAACGTATGAAGACCTTTCAATTTCTCCTTCATTGGTTTGCTGTAGCTGCTTGAAAGCCCATACTTGGCCTTGATTCTGTTCACTGTCGCATACAGCTTGTCCTTGTACTCCTTACTCGCCCCACCCTTTTTGTAAAGTTGGCGCAATGGTTCATAAAGATCCGGCAATTCCCCTTTGACAAAGTCGAAAAACTCATTCCTGGTTTTCCCCCGCAAATAAAGGACTCCCGGTAATACATAGTCAACATGGCAATCTGCGGCTGCGGAATAAAGGGCTTCGATATTCTCCAATCTGTCGGTGAGAAAGGGAATGATCGGCATGAAATGCAGGCCTGTACCAGCCTTTGTCTTGGCAAACTCTTTGAGCATTGCCAACCTCTTTTTTGATTCCGCTCCGTGAGGTTCTATCAAGCTTCGCATGTCTTCATCCATGCAGGTAACCGTAGCCGCGACATTCACATAGGTTATCTCTGCCAGCTCGGCAATCAGGTCATAATCCCGTAAAATCAAATCCGACTTGGTGGAAATAATGCAGGGGGTACGGTATTTGATCATGAGCCGCAAAACCTCGGGCATCAGCTTGTACTGTGCCTCTACGGGCTGATAGCTGTCGGTAACTCCTCCTATGTTGACGACTTCTCTTGGCCATGAAGGACTGCTGAGTTGTTTTTCCAAGCGCTCGACAATATTGGTTTTCACAAAAATCTCTTCGTAATACTTTTCGGAACCAAGGTATTGATGAGAATACAAGGCATAGCAATATTTACAGCCGTGCTCACAGCCCCGGTAGATGTTTAAGTCCCAGCCGAAGGGGATTTTTCTTTTTAACTTGTTGCAGGCTACAGAACAAGTTATTTCTTTGTAATTTGCCATGAAATTTTCACCTTATTTGCTCATCTTTTCCCGTAGCAGCGTATTGACCACGCCGGGATTAGCCTGCCCCTTGGTAGCCTTCATTACTTGCCCTACCAAAAAGCCGATGGCCTGTTTTTTACCGGCTTGATAATCTTCCACCGATTTGGGATTATTAGTGATTACTTCGTCGATGATTTGCGCTAACTGTCCCTCATCAGATATCTGGGAAAGACCCTTTTCTTTCACGATTTGCTCGGGTGTTTGCCCTTTTTCAAACATGACTTCAAAGACCTCTTTGCCCATTTTATTACTGATAGATCCCTTTTCAATTAACTTAAGCAAAGAAGCCAGCCCTGCTGCGGTTATTTTAGACTCACTGATATCCATATTACGGGCATTCAACAAACGTAACAATTCACCCATAATCCAATTGCTGATTGTTTTGGCATCCGGGTGTCTTGCCAACGTTTCATCAAACAATTCCGCCAAAGCCAGAGAACTGGTGATAACTCCGGCATCATACTCCGGCAGTCCATGCTCCAGGACAAGACGCTTTTGCCGGTCATCCGGTAATTCCGGGATGGTGGCCCCTACCTCTTGGATCCATTCTTGGGTCAATTCAATTGCGGTGGCCTCATGCTCAATGAAGCAACGATAATCCGGATTCTCCTTATTACGCATGGAGACGGTGATACCCTTGTTTTCATCCCAGCCGCGAGTCTCCTGGATAATTCTTTCCCCGTCCTCCACCGCATCCATCTGCCTTTGTATCTCATACTCAATGGCCCGCTGCACGGCACGAAAAGAATTCATGTTCTTGATTTCTGTCCTTGTTCCTAAAGCAGTAGTTCCTACCGGCCGTATCGAGACGTTGGCATCGCAACGCAAGGAACCCTGCTCCATCTTTACATCGGAAACACCGGTGTATTCTAGAATTGCCTTGAGCTTCTCCAGATAGGCTTTGGCTTCTTCCCCCGAACGCAGTTCCGGTTCCGATACTATCTCTATCAGCGGCATGCCGGAACGGTTGTAGTCTACACAGGAATAGTGGGCAGCGGTAATACTTCCACCCGCGTGGGCCAGTTTCCCGGGATCTTCTTCAATATGAGCCCTGGTGATGTTGATTCGTTTACTCTGCCCGTTTACCTCTATATCCAGATAACCTTTAGAGGCAATGGGCCGAAAGACTTGAGAGATTTGAAAGCCTTTAGGCAAATCGGGATAGTAATAGTTTTTCCTGTCAAACCAGGTATGAGTCCCTATTTCACAGTTGAGGGCTAAGCCGGCTTTTACGGCCAGCTCCACAACCTTTTTATTTAAAACACCCGAAGGACTGCCCGGCAGACCGAGGCAGACGGCACAAACCTGGGTATTAGGTTCTTTCCCGAACTCGGTAGAGCATCCACAGAACAGTTTTGTTTTTGTCTTTAACTCTACATGAACCTCTAAACCGATAACCGCTTCGTAATTACTCATCTTAACCCCCTGTGAAGAAGTATTATTGAGATACTTCCGATTTTAACATTGTATACTGTATCCAAGCTTTATTATATTTAAAGATGGGCCTTATGGCAAACATTAGCGTAAACCGGGAGACAATTGCTGACCATTCTAACCAATCTAACCGATTCTAACCACTTTTGCTTTGCAAATGTGGTTAGAAAGAGTATAATAAGGATATCATATCAACGGGGTGAAGAAATATGAATAAAGAAAGTTTAGTAACCGAATTCAAAAGGGAATACACAGATGACATCGTAAAGACCGTTATAGCTTTCGCTAACACCAACGGCGGAGAGTTACTAATTGGCATAGATGACAACGGGAGTATTACCGGTGTCGATAATACCGATACGACGATGCTTAAGGTGACAAACACGATCCGGGACTCCATTAGACCCGATGTCACACTGTTCACGCTTTGCGAGGCAAGAACGATAAAAGGGAAGAGCATTATCGCCATAAACGTGCAAAAAGGCACCGCGCCTCCATACTATCTCCCAGGTAAGGGCATCCGTCCTGAGGGTGTATTTGTGCGGCAGGGTGCATCCACCGTTCCGGCAACTGAGAGCGCGATTCTAAAAATGATAAAAGAAACCGGCGGTGACAGTTTTGAAACCACACGTTCGCTCAAGCAGGAACTAACTTTCCATAGTGCAGGCAAATTCTTTGCCGAAGAAAAAATCAAATTCGGAAATGAGCAAAAAAGAACTCTTTGCCTCATCGGCGAAGACGGCGCTTTTACAAATCTCGCCCTGCTACTTTCCGATCAATGTATGCATACCACTAAGTTAGCCGTTTTTGAAGGCAATAGTAAATTGGTGTTTAAAGACCGTGTAGAGTTTTCCGGTTCACTATTGAAGCAGCTTGAGGACATCTATGAATACATTAACCGGTTTAATCGTACCCGCGCAGAGTTTTCCGGTTTGAAACGAATCGACCTCCGCGACTATCCCCCGGAAGCCGTACGCGAGGCTCTGCTTAATGCCCTCGTTCATCGGGACTACTCATATAGTGACAGTACCTTCATCAGTGTTTTTGACAACCGCGTAGAGTTTGTTTCTCTCGGTGGATTGCCGAAGGGAATCTCTTTCAGCGATATGATGCTCGGGGTCTCCGTCCTTCGCAACAGTCATCTCGCAGACGTATTTTATCGTTTGCATCTCATAGAGGCTTTCGGTACAGGCATGCCAAAAATTATGGAATGCTACCGTGAACATGAGGACCAACCAAATATCGAGCTTTCCGACAATGCGTTTAAAATCACACTGCCTAATACAAATTATCAGCAGGATGTATCCTACAAAAAAGATGCCCTCACCACCGCGGAAAAAAGGATACTAAATTATCTGTCCGCACATAAAACAGTTGCAAGGATTGATTTAGAAACCGCCCTCGGTCTTTCACAGAGTGTCACAATCCGTACACTAAAAAAACTCCTTGATAACAATTTAATCAGGCGAATAGGCAAGGGAAAATCGATAAGATATTCCACAACGAAGAGAAAATAATGAGTTTCAAAAAGGGCAGCAACGAAACTTTGATGTAAGTTCGTTACTGCCCCTTTGTTTCTTAATATTTTCATCCACTCACTTACAATGATTGCTGTTGAGTGTTTTTCTCAGCCTTTATAACTTGCAGCTGCTGCTTCATCGTGTCTGAGGTTAGCCTGGCGCTGCTCTTCCAGCATCATGTCCTTAACCTTCATGAGTCGGCTTAAGTTGCCGCGTTCATTCTCATCCAGCTTCATCCGGATGTATTTGATGGTTTCCTCATACTGAGGAATCATGACGTATTCCAGAGCATTGACCCGGCGACGGGTTTTTTCTATTTCCTGAGCCATCATCTGAGCTGCCTTTTCCAACTGGGCCAGTTTCAGCATATCTTGCAAAATATCGGACAAGGCCTGAACCGCTTCGTCAAGTTCTCCGGAAGTGGTAGCAAAACCGTAGGGAAATATCTCCGCAGGATCGTCGTTTTTCGTCTTGAAATCATAGACCGGTACGTTGACCGACATGATGTTTCTCTTGCTTAGAGCCAAAGATACGCTCTGCTTGGGATACATCAAAGCTTCTTCCAGCATTTCCGGAGACATGACCGCCGAAGCAATTGTAAAACTCTTATGAGCCCGGCTTAAAGCCTCTTCAACATTGCGGCGCAGGTCACGGTTTTCTTTGACGATCTCCAAAAACTGTTTCATCAGTTCATCGCGCTTATCCTTGAGCAGTTTATGACCCCGGCGGGCGGTAACCAGACTCTTTTTCAGACGCGTTAACTCCATCCGTGTGGGGTTTACATTTAGACGGGCCAATAGAACCCCTCCTGACTTTGGTTAATCTCGCTCATACTTTTACTTTGATTCCTTGAGAGGCCAGTACTTCTCGATCATCTCCGGTTTAATACGCTTAAGTTCGTTTTTCGGCAGGATCGAAAGCAATTCCCAACCCAAATCCAAGGTTTCTGCGATAGTCCGGTTGGTATCATAGCCTTGGGAGACATATTTCAACTCAAATTCATCCGCAAATTTGGCATAAAGCTTATCGATATCCGTCAGAGCAGCTTCTCCCAAGATGGTCATCAGCTCTTTAGCATCTTTACCACGAGCATAGGCAGCAAAGAGCTGGTTCATGGTACCGGAATGGTCCTCACGGGTCTTACCTTCCCCGGTTCCTTTATCCTTCAAACGAGACAGTGAGGGCAGAACATCGATAGGCGGCTTGATACCTTTACGGTAAAGCTCCCGGGAGAGGATAATCTGTCCTTCTGTAATATATCCCGTCAAGTCGGGAATCGGATGGGTCTTGTCATCCTCAGGCATAGAGAGGATGGGAATCATTGTAATGGAACCATCGTTTTCCAAGCGGCGACCGGCACGTTCATACATGGTAGCCAAGTCTGTATAGAGGTATCCGGGATAACCACGACGCCCGGGAACCTCTTTACGGGCAGCCGATACTTCACGCAAGGCCTCCGCATAGTTGGTGATATCGGTGATAATAACCAAAACCTGCATGCCTTTTTCAAAGGCCAGGTATTCAGCCGCAGTCAGTGCCATACGAGGCGTTGCGATACGCTCAATGGCCGGGTCGTTAGCCAGGTTCATGAACAAAACCGTACGGTCAATGGCACCGGTGCGTTTGAAGTCCGTGATAAAGAAGTCGGCTTCTTCAAAGGTAATCCCTACGGCTGCAAAGACAACCGCAAATTTAGATTCGGTGCCCAAAACCTTGGCTTGACGGGCGATTTGAGCCGCCAAGTCTGCGTGGGGCAGACCGGAACCAGAGAAGATGGGCAACTTTTGCCCTCTTACCAATGTATTAAGACCATCAATGGCCGAGACCCCGGTTTGGACAAACTCGGAAGGATAGTCACGGGCCGCCGGATTCATCGGTGTTCCGTTGATGTTCATGCGTTTTTCGGCCAGGATTTCCGGACCGCCGTCAATGGGATTGCCTAGGCCGTCAAAGACCCGTCCCAACATATCGATGGATACGCCAAATTCGATACCATGACCCAGGAAACGAACCTTGGAACCTTGCAGATTTATCCCGGCAGAGCTTTCAAAGAGCTGAACCAAAGCGTTGTTTCCGTTAACTTCCAAAACCTTACAACGGCGTCGTTCGCCACCGGGCAATTCTATTTCTCCCAATTCATCGTAGGTGACATTATCCACTTCACGAACCAGCATTAGCGGGCCTGCCACCTCTTGTATGGTGCGGTATTCCTTAATCATTAAGCCTCACCTCCTGCTGCTTCAATCAATGAGCCAATCTGCGCCTCTATTTCCTTAATAATCTCCTCGTAGACTTTTTCGTACTCGGCCTGGTCAACATCTTTAGCCCGACCAATCCTATCACGAGCTGGGATTTTAAAAAGCTCCTCCATGGATGCACCGGCCTCGAGCGCTTTTTCGCTCATCTCATTGTACTTGAATATCATTTCCAGCAAGCGGTACTGCTTGCCGAAAGTGGTATATGCATCGGTATCCACAAAAGCGTTTTGCTGTAGGAAGTCCTCCCGGATCATCCGGGCCACTTCCATTGTCAAACGGTCTTGGGGAGACAAGGAGTCAATACCTACCAAGCGTACGATTTCATTCAGTTCGCTTTCCTTCTGCAGAACTGCCAAGGTAGCTCCTCGTTGTTTCATGAAGTTTTTATCAATATTATTGTTAAACCATTCGGCTAAACGAGCATCGTACAAGGAATAACTGTTGAGCCAGTTAATGGCCGGGAAGTGACGGGCATAAGCCAACGAAGCATCAAGTCCCCAGAAGACCTTTACGATACGCAGCGTGGCCTGTGATACCGGCTCCGAGATGTCTCCTCCCGGAGGGGAAACAGCACCGATAGCGGTCAAGGAAGCTTCACGATTATCGCTGCCCATGCAGACTACAGAACCGGCACGCTCGTAGAATTGTGCCAGACGAGAGGTCAAGTAAGCGGGGTAGCCTTCTTCACCGGGCATTTCTTCCAGACGTCCGGACATCTCACGCAAGGCTTCTGCCCAACGGGAAGTTGAGTCTGCGATAACAGCCACGGAGTAGCCCATGTCACGGAAGTATTCGGCAATGGTGATTCCGGTGTAAACGGAAGCCTCACGAGCGGCAACCGGCATATCGGAAGTATTAGCCACCATTACGGTCCTCTTCATTAGGGTCTCCCCGGTCCGGGGATCTATCAATTCCGGAAACTCCCGCAGTACGTCGGTCATTTCGTTACCGCGTTCGCCGCAGCCAACGTAAACCACGATATCCACATCGGCCCATTTTGCCAACTGGTGCTGTACCACAGTTTTGCCGGAACCGAAAGGTCCGGGAACAGCTGCGGTACCGCCTTTAGCGATGGGGAAGAGGGTGTCAATGACCCTTTGTCCTGTCATCATGGGAACGTTAGGCGGTGTTTTTGTTTTGTAGGGGCGGCCTACACGGACCGGCCATCTTTGCATCATGGACAGGTCAGCCTTTTCCCCGTTGTCTTTTTTGATGGTAGCAATGATGGCCTCGACATTGAACTCTCCGGCTTTAATGTCTTCCACCACACCGCTGACACCGTTAGGAACCATAATTTTATGATCTACAACTATGTTCTCTTTGACATGTCCTATAATATCTCCGGTTTCGACCTTCGCCCCTTTTTCCACCAGGGGTTCAAATTTCCAAAGCTTTTCCCGATCCAGCGCCGGGATTTGGACACCCCGGGTAATCAACGGACCTACCATGGCACGAATAGCCTCGAGAGGACGCTGAATCCCATCATAGATGGTTTCGATCATCCCAGGTCCCAATTCTACAGAAAGGGGCCCTCCGGTTGTTTCTACCACATCTCCGGGTCCAATGCCGGCGGTTTCCTCATAGACCTGGATGGAGGCCTGATCACCACGCATTTCCAGGATTTCGCCAATCAGCTTTTGCTTCCCAACGCGCACCACGTCATACATGTCAGCATGCTGCATGCCGGAAGCAGTGATTAACGGACCGGCGACTTTGATGATTCTGCCTGTATCCATATAGCATCAACCTGCTTTCCATAAGATTTTGAGGTTTTAGTTATTCTTTAGGATGTTGGAACCAACGGCACGTTCCACGGATTTGTAAACGTTCTCCATTCCAATACCGAGTGTACCGCTTTTTCCGGGAATCAGGATCACAGCCGGACGCAACGCATCGGTATACCTATCCAAATCATCCTTCATCTCAGCCGCTAACTGCTCGGTAAGATAGATAACGGCACATTTTTCATTAGCCAAACGGTGCAGGGCTTCCTGCGCCGCAGGCACTTCATCGGCAAAAATCGTTTCCAGGCCAAGTGCTTTAAAGCCGAGGACGCTTTCGCGATCGCCGATAACTGCAATTTTAAACATAAGCTTCCCTCAGCCTTTCTATAATCATTTCGGAACTCATATCTGCCAGACGACCGGCAATGATTGTTCGCACTGCCGTAATTTCCATCTCCTGAGCAGCAAGATAGCCAATCAAAGGCTCGGCACCAAAGGCAATATATTTAGCCCCCTTCAGATGCTTCATCAGGGCATCTTCCGCCAAATGATCCATGGCCGCCAAACTGCCCTCTCCTTTCAAGGCCGCTGCACCTGCTGCCGCCGCGGCAGACAGGGGAGAATTACCAAAGATATTTTCCACCATATCCGGAGTGATTTCCTGAAGCATGCGAGAGGTGGAAATATTTCCACCGGGAACCAAAACATACCGCAGGGCATCAAAGCCTTTCCCCATTTTATTCAGTCGTACCACCGCGCGCAGATTAACGCTGTCAATCATCAGTTCTACGTAAGCGAGCAGATAAGGGGAATCAAAATCCTTTGCCATAGCCAGCATATCGGCAAACATGGCTTGATCCAGCATGAAATCCAGCACCTGGGGATCTTGGGTTCTGGCCAACGTATCCCGAGCTTCTTCAATGGCCCGGGTCATTATCTCAGTCATTCCGCTTTGGACACCTTCACGCAGCATTAATAGCAGCTGTTTAGCGGGAATCCTGCCGGCATCGATTAACAATGTCTCGGGGTCTTCCCCGGTGGCCTCACTCTTAAGAATGGTTTTGATGTTGTGGTAATCATACTTCACAAGGAATACATCCGGAAGTCTTTTATCGGGAGCCAGCGAGCGAACCAAAGCGAAAGCCTCATGCCGACGCTGGGCTAAAACCTTTTCAATCGTTGCCATGTTTGGCACCGAAATCTCCGGCCAGCCTAGCTCGGCAAGAACCTTAATAGCCTCCTCCATAGAGCGGGCATCTGCCATACGCTCCAACCGTTCCCGGGAGAGAAGGTTTTTTTCCAGGGCTTTAATGCGTGCACTGGCATAAAGATAATCGGTATCTTTAATGCTGTTTTTCGCCAAGTTACGCACATCCTTTCCTGTTTAGCCAAACAATGCAGCCGCAACATCCAAAGCCAGGCTATCCTTAGAGAAATGAACAATGGAATCAAGAGTACTGTTTACTTCCACATCCCCGGCCTTCAATTGCACACCGCCGATCAACGGCCGTGTCTCTTCGGAAAGCTTAAGCTCAGCTTGCCGGGATTGGTCTTTAAGTATCTTGTTAGCGCCATCCACGATTTTTTGGCCGTGGTCTTTTCTATCCTGCAGGGAAAGCACAACTTCCTCTCTACCGGTACTGGCGGCTTGGGCCGTCAAACGGCTGAGCAAGGCCACATAATCGTCCTTGGGTAATGCCAACATGCGTTCCAGTGCCTTATCAAAGGCTTGGCTGATCATCTTTTGCTTCGTGGCCAGAATCTGCTGTCTGGCCTCTAATTCAGCCACCGATTTGGCCCGGCGCACGATTTCTTTAGCTTGTTCTTCGCCAGTGACCAATATTTTTGCCTTTTCAGCCTCAGCTTGGGCAGCGTACTTGGCTTTGACTTCCGCTGCTTCAGATTTGGCTTTATCGAGGATATTACGAATTTCCTGTTGGGCATCGTCGGCGATCTTGGCAGTAATTTTTTCTATCCCGTTCATAATCAGTTTCCCCCTTGATTTGATTAATCCAGTTATACCGCGATCCCGAGCCACATAAGGAAGGAAGCCAACAGTGCCAACACTGCATAGGTTTCAACAATAGCGGGATACATCATCGCTTTACCCAGTTCTTCCGGGCGCTTAGCGATTATTCCCATAGTAGCGGCAGCAGCACGGCCCTGAGCCTGTCCGGAAGTAAAACCAACCACACCGATAGGCAGACCGGTAATAAAGAGACTAAAACCCTGTATTGTAGTCAATTCTACAGGTGTTCCACCCACTATCCCAATTTTAATAAGAATCAAAAAGCCGATGATTAGACCGTAAATACCCTGTGTACCAGGCAATGCCTGTAAAAGCAAAGTTTGTCCGAATTTATTGGGATCCTCCGTCAAGACACCGGCAGCTGCTTCACCGGCAATGCCCACACCGCGGGCTGAACCGGTACCGGCCATAAATACAGCAAAGGCAGCTCCTGCCAAAGCTAAGTTTGTACCGTTAAATAAAGATGTAATCCACTCCATAATTAATGACCCTCCTTAATAACCTCAACGTATTTTGTCTTATTGTACAAAGGTGTAAACTTGCGTCCTCCGGACTCAAAGAATTTACCGAAGAACTCTATATACTGCAAACGGCTGGTATGCACGTAAGTGCCTAAAAGGTTAATAGCTATGTTGAAAAGATGTCCTACTACGAATATCAGCACAAACAATATCCAACCAAATACTGTACTCCCGCCCAGTGTTCCCATGGTGTTCATAACCTGGGCAATGACGGCGGTAGCCAGACTTAAAGCAAGAAGCCTTGAGTAAGAAAGAACATCCGACAGATACCCGGTAATGTTGTAGAGAGAGCCTAAACCCCCCGTAAGTCTCTTGACAACAGACTTGTTCGCCCGGCCACCCGTTAAAAGAATCCCAACAGCCCCGAGGGCAGATACGGTCAGACCGACCTGGGTATTGAGGATTGCGATACCAAAGCCACCTAAAAGCATAAACCAAAATCCAACGTCAAAAACAGCGTCCATAACATTTCCCCGCTTGATCATTATGTAGCCGTTGAGTCCCATGCCCAAAAAGATTTGGACGACACCAAAGGCCAGGGAAAGGTAGAAGAGCGGCATCGGATTGCTCAGGGGATCAAAGAGAAGCGGATCAAAGGGAATCAGTTTACCCATCATACCTTCGCTAAAGGCCGGAATCAGGTTGCCGAAAAAACTCCCAAACATCAGGCCCCAGAACATGGTGGAAATCCCGCATTGCATAGCTATTTTCGTTAAATCGCCCAGAGCTCCTTGAGGACGTGCCTTCTTGTAAAGGTAATAGCCTCCTAAACTGATCAAGATACCATAGCCGATGTCAGCCATCATCAACCCAAAGAAGATGAAGAAAAACGGTGCCATAAAGGGGTTAGGATCCAAACCACTCCTGTAAGTAGGTAAGGCATAAAGCTCGGTAACCATGCCATAAGGCTTGACTAACTCGGAGTTATGCAAAAGCACCGGTGGTTCATCGTCCTCACCAGGTTCGGCGAATTCATAAGCACAACCGTGTTGTTCCAAAACAGCGGCTACAGATTTTTCACTTTCACTGGGGATCCATCCTTCTAAGTAAATCGTTTGCGAAGTAGCCACCAGGTTGTTTAAAACTTCTTCTCGGCTGCTTTCTATGTTCAACACATCAATGATCTGCTGAAGGAGTTCACGCTTACCGCCAAATTCCCGGACTTTGGCAATGAGAGTTTCCCGTTCTGCGAGCAACTCCTGTGTTTGCCTGTCAAGTTCGACAATGTTGGCTGCGGCCGTACCCTCCACATCTTTCAGAATAGACAAAGAAAAACCTTTTGGTTTCAGGGCATCCATTACTTCATCCATCCGTTCTCGATGGACGATCATCAAATAATAATGTTGTTCCCGATCTGAGCTGATAAGCTGCAGAACACATTCCCCTATGGCTTCGGCCTCGGTGATAAGCTGCTCCGGTTCACTGGCAGAAGGGCTAACGCCAAAAAGGACCTTGAAACGGGTCCCGAACTCTTGACCGAAGGGAACGTCCATGGATATCCAGGGAATTAAAGAAGCTTTTTTAGCTGCCAGACGACCTTCTTCTGAAAAGGTTGAGGCAATTTGCCTGGCATATACGTTAAGCTGTTCTGCCACATCCGAAGCTTCATTAACATATTTTTTGTCATTGAAGATATCTTCGGAAATCTGTCGACGCGGGCTGAGCAGACTGCTTTTAACCGGTGCATACTTATCCAAGGTCTCCAAAGCATTCTTTAAGGAAGAAAGGATTCTGCCGGATTCTGCATTTTCCGTATGCTTGTGTATAATGGCGGACCACTCCGGATCTAACAGATGTTCGGCGGGGTTGCCTATTTCAACACATCCTAAACGGGTAAGCTCACGCAACAGGGTGCGGCGAATGTTTTGCGGTGCAATGATGCGCAACCGTGACATTTTTACAATAGACATCAGCCATTCACTACCCTTTCAACAATGATTGAGACCGCAGCATCCATCTTGGTTGATGCCGTTTTTTCCAGTGCGGCACAATCTGCTCGCACTTTTTCGGAAATCTCTGCAGCAACTGCTTTGCCCTGAACTTGCGCCTCTTCATGACGTTTACTAACTTCAGCCTCAGCTTCGATCCGCATTTTTTGCAATACCTCACGGCCTGCGGCCTCTGCATTTGTCACGATCCTTTTTGCCTCATTCAAGGCATCTGCGCGCTGCTTTTCAGCCTCGGCCTCAACGTCTGCGATCTTTTTGATAACTTCTAAGGACATTTCTTCACCTGCCTCCACTCATGGAATTATCACTTGAGGGGTTTCCTATATATTATAATAGGGAAAGTAATCTTACTTCAGTTGGAGTTTTTTCCGGTCCCATCGCCACTTACCTCCGGCATATACACGAAAACCAAGGAAATTTTTATTAAAAACCTACGTTTTAATGATAAAGAATAATGACAATGAATAAATGTTTGCCGTAGCTAAGCTTTGAAAAGCCCTAAAAAACTCTCACCCCCCTTTGTACAACGAGATTATTATAGCATTAGGTGTCTTTTCAACGCAAGTTTTTATTCAACTAAGCCCTCCTTGTCTTCAAGGGCACAGGCCATGGATATAAGAACAATGCAAGAAACATACCAAGCAGTTAAAACACAAAAAACCCCAAGCCAGCCAAGACATGATTTTTTGGTGACTGTAATAATGTGCATGATTTTGCACATCCTGAGCAAGTTATTACATCGACACTAAGGGAAACCAGGTGGAAACCAAGGGGAAGGTTCTTCCGGTTACGTCTCTGTCACCCTGCCGGACATACAAACAACAAGGTCTGCCAAAAAAGTAGGCCTTATTGTTTGTGTTACAAAGATACTATATCATGCTTGCAAAAACAGGATTTTTTCAGCCACCGAGATAGGCCTTGCGGATCTCATCACTCTCGGACAGCTCCTTCCCGGTACCGGAAATTGAGATAGCCCCCGTCTCCAGCACATAGGCTCTGTCGGCAATGGAGAGGGCCATTTGGGCATTCTGTTCTACGAGAAGTATGGTGGTTCCGGCCTTGTTCATCTCCCGGATAATGGAGAAAATTTGTTCCACCAGGATAGGTGCAAGTCCCATGGACGGCTCATCCAGCATTAGAAGTTTAGGGTGACTCATGAGTGACCGGCCTATAGCCAGCATCTGCTGCTCTCCACCGGAGAGTGTGCCCGCAACCTGCCTACGGCGTTCCATAAGCCGTGGAAACTGAGCATAGACCTTTTCTAATTGAGCCTCAATGCCGCTGGAGGGACAAGTGTACGCGCCCATTTCCAGATTTTCCTGGACGGTCATCTGCAGAAAAATGCGCCGCCCCTCCGGGACATGAGCCAAACCGCGTTCCACTATCTTGTGGGGAGCCGTGGAAGTGATGTTCTCTCCTAAGAAATTTATCTCCCCGGTCTTGGTGCGCAGCAAGCCGGAAATAGTTTTCAAAACGGTACTTTTTCCGGCGCCGTTAGCCCCTATCAGTGTCACTATTTCGCCTTGATTGACCTGAAATGAGATACCTTTAATGGCATGTATGGCACCGTAAAAGACGTTGATATCATTAACTTTCAACATAGCGGTCAGCCCTCCTTCTTCTTGCCCAAATAAGCTTCGATAACCTGAGGGTTGTTCCGAATCTCGCGGGGGGTGCCTTTGGCGATTATTTTGCCAAAATTAAGCACACAGATCCCCTCACAGATCCCCATAACCAGATTCATGTCATGCTCTATGAGTATAATTGCAATCTGTAAGGTATCGCGGATTTTTACGATATTCTCCATTAATTCGGCTGTCTCGGAAGGGTTCATTCCGGCAGCAGGCTCATCCAAAAGCAGTAGCAAGGGCTTTGTGGCTAAGGCACGGACTATCTCTAGCCGGCGTTGAGCACCGTAGGGTAAAGACCCCGCCCGGTTTCCCGCCAAGTCCTGCATATCGAAGATGGATAAAAGCTCCATGGCCTGCTCATGCGCCCGCCTTTCGCCTTTCCAGTAAGCAGGAAGGCGAAGAATGCCGTTCCACATGCCGTAATTGATATTGTTATGCAAACCAAGCTTTACATTGTCCTCAACCGATAGGTTTGAGAAAAGTCGTATGTTTTGAAAGGTTCGAGCGATACCGGCTTTGTTAATCTGTACAGTGGTCATGTTATTTGTGTCACGTCCATCCAGCAGGATGGTGCCGTGGGTAGGCTGATAAACCTTAGTGAGCAGGTTGAACACCGTAGTTTTTCCAGCACCGTTGGGACCAATAAGCCCAGCTATCTCCGTACGACCAATAGCCATGTTGAAACCGGCAAGAGCCGTAAGTCCTCCAAACTCAATCCCCAGGTTACGGGCTTCCAGCACCGGCAGCTTATCCACATCACGCTCAGGAACAAGGTTGGTGGAAGGCACGGGAACCATCTTTGTCTCAGGTCTTTTTGCTTTATCCATTTTCCGCTCCCTTCTTTCCTTTCCTAAGATTTGAAGGAAGCAGCCTATTCCTTAAGTTGCTTAAAAAGCCTTTGAGATTATCGTCGTTGGTGGCCAGCATAATGAGGACGAGTACGATTGCATATATAACCATTCGGTAGTTGTTAAATTGGCGCAGCATCTCAGGTAGTATGGTAAGTACAGTGGCGGCAATGATTGAGCCCCGGATATTACCCAAACCTCCCAGCACAACAAAGACCAGAATAAGTATAGAGGTATTGAAACCGAACTTAGAGGCAATAATGGTGGAATAATTCATAGCATACAATGCACCTGCCGCACCAGCTAGGGCAGCGGAGGTAGCAAAGGCCATGAGCTTATATTTAGTAACGTGAATGCCCACACTCTCAGCTGCAATGCGGTTGTCACGCAGCGCCATGATTGCCCGTCCCGAGCGGCTGTCAATTAGATTGAGCACGATAAACAAGGTAACCATAATAAGGGCAAAACCCATAGCAAAGGTTGAAAGCTTGGTTATGCCGGAGATTCCCATAGGACCGTCGATAATCACCCGACCGCCTTCACTAAGGTTTAGAGAAGTGGCGTCGGTAAGGAAATTGACGTGCAATCCCGCTTTATCTACTCCCACATAAAGGCAGTTTGTTATATTTTTTATAATTTCTCCAAAAGCCAGAGTAACAATGGCTAAATAGTCACCTTCAAGGCGTAGGACAGGTATCCCGATGAGGGTACCGGCCACTCCGGCAGAAAATGCGCCGATAATGATGGACACGGTCAAACGTAGGATTGTGAAAGGTATAATACTCTCCAGACTGATACAAGCCACAACACCGGTAAAAGCACCAACACTCATGAAACCCGCATGTCCTAAAGACAGCTCACCAAGTACGCCTACGGTCAAATTCAGTGAAACCGCCATAACCACATAGGCACAGATCGGAACTAGCTGTCCCTGAAGAGAGGAACTGATATTGCCACTGCTTATCAGCAATTGGACAATAATAAAGGCAATTGCAACAAGACCGTAAGTAATAACTTTGCTGCGAGAGGCTTTTCTCATTATTTTCATAGCGCCCACCTCATACTTTCTCGGTGGTCTGCTTGCCCAGAAGACCGGCAGGCTTGACCAGCAATGTAATAATGAGAACGGCGAACACGATGGCGTCGGAAAGCTGTGTAGAGATATAGCCCTTGCCGAATATCTCTATGATGCCTAAAAGCAAGCCGCCGATCATCGCTCCCGGTATGGAGCCGATGCCGCCGAACACGGCAGCGGTGAATGCCTTGATGCCGGGCATGGCACCCGTGGTAGGCATTAAAGTGGGATAGGCAGAGCAGAGTAAAACGCCGGCAATTGCCGCTAGGGCAGAACCGATAGCAAAGGTGACGGAGATGGTGAAGTTAACGTCAATGCCCATCAATTGAGCCGCACCCTTGTCCTCTGAGCAGGCACGCATAGCTTTACCCATTTTAGTCTTTCCGGTAAACCAAGTCAGCGCGGCCATAATAATAATACAAGCAATTATGGTAATGATAGCGATGACGGAGATAGTCAACCCGCCGTCAAAGAGCTTTATTGAGGAATTACCTACTACGGAGGTGAACACCTTGGGGTTGGAAGTCCAGAGCAGCTGAGCGGCATTCTGAAGAAAATAGCTGACACCTATAGCCGTGATGATTACAGCCAATGAAGGAGCGGACCTCAACGGCTTGTACGCCAGCCGTTCTATCAACACCCCAAGGGCCGTACACACCACCATAGCCAAAAGTACACCGACAGTCGGGGGAAGGTCCCACCGGGTGGTGGCAAAGAAGCAGACATAGGCGCCGACCATAATAACATCGCCATGAGCAAAGTTAAGCATTTTTGCAATGCCATAGACCATCGTATAGCCCAAAGCAATAATAGCATAAACGCTGCCAAGACTGAGCCCACTTATTAGAAAGGAGAGAAATGTCATAACACACACACCTTTATTTCGTTTGGACATGCCCAAATAAGAGCTGACAGAATGATATTATCTCTACTTTAGCAATGAATAGAGGGCTGCCGAGTTTGCTCGACAGCCCTCTCAATAAACCATTTGAAAGGGCGATAGATAATCAGTCCATACCGACGTAAGCACCATTTTCTATGACCATACCCTTAGGACTCTTTGAAACTTCTCCGGTATCAGCCCAAGTTACGCCCTCTCCGGTAAGCCCGTCGAAGGTAATGTTAGGAAATGCTTCGACCATTTTCTCGCAGATATCAGCGGCGCTCATGTCAGGGGTGCAGCCTGCAGTCTCCAGGGCTTCCTTGTAGGCGTACACGCAGTCGTAACCATCGGCTGCGAACTGATTGGGAGTCTCGTTAAAGAGCTCCTTGTATTTTTTAACGAAGCTGACCGTGCGCTCATCGGTAGAGTCGGCATTAAAGGGTGTCAACAGCATAACACCCTCGGCCAGGGAGGTGTCAAAGTTCTCCAGAGTCAAGATGCCGTCCATACCGTCCACACCGAAGTACTTGGGATCATAGCCTATGGACTTGGCCTGCTGTAGTATCAGTGAAGCCGGGGTATAATACATGGGCAGGAAAATCAGGTCAGCGCCATTTTTCTTGGCATCGGCCAGTTGAACGGAAAAATCGGTCTGGCTATCCTCGGTAAAGGTGGTTGTAGAGACAATCTCCAGGTTCAATTCTTTGGCCTTACTTGCGAAAGTGTTGTAGATTCCCTTGGAATATACATCGTCGTTCTTGTATATAACCGCAATTTTTGTACCGAGCTTTTTATCAACAATATACTGAGCGGAAGCTGAGCCCTGGTTGGGGTCGGCAAAGCACATCTGATACACGTTGTCCTTGCCCTCAATGACAGCGGTAGCTGAAGCTGAGGGAGTAAGTGCGAAGATACGGTCAGAAAAAGTCTCGGCGCTGGTGGCCACACCGGGCGTACTTGTTACGGAACCGAGAGAAATCTGGATACCCCAGTCCTTCAGTTTATTATAGGCATTAACGGCCTTCTCAGCATCATGCTCATCGTCTTCATATTTGAGTTCGAACTTAATGCCACCTTGGGCATTAATCTCCTCAACAGCAATCTGTGCGCCATTCTTAGCTGCATTACCGTATATGGCTGCACCGCCGGTCAAAGGACCGGTTCCACCAAGCTTAAAGGCGACTGCAACCGGTTCTTCATTTTTGCCGGTTGAATTGTCATCCCCGGAAGAAGCGCTATCTGAGCCGCCGCAACCTGACAGAAGTCCAATAATCAGGACAAAAGATATAAAGACACAGAATATTTTTTTCATTTTGCATTCTCCTTATAATAGATTTATATGTGTATTTCCGGTCTGTGAAGATATCGTCTATAAGAACGACACCTATTATTTGAGGCGAGATGCGCGTACACAGCAGACAGCAATCAGGCACTCAAATAATAAATAATATCGTATTATATTGTAGTCCTCGAGGCCCTTTATGTCAAGTAACTATGGCACCACATTGTGTGCAACTCACGCGTTCATACGTTTGTTCAACAACCGTGAATCAAGGTTACTATTCACTTAGTATTTGCTTTGCACTTTCAGAATAAAATGCTACAATGTCGTTGTTAAGATTATGTTGGTACAACGACAGGAGTAAAGAATCATGACAATACCAATTAAAAAATTTTTTAAAGGCGCGTTAATAGGATTAATAGTTATATTGCCTGGAATAAGCGGCGGTACTGTGCTTTTGGTTCTGGGATTATATGAAAAGCTGGTCAGAGACCTTTCTCGCTTGATATTGATACCGTGGTTGCCCTTTTTAATCGGAATGGGAGGAGGTATTCTCCTTAGCGGCTGGATTTTTGCCTGGTTGTTCAGGTATAATTCCGATGTGATCTTAGCCTTTTTGTTCGGTTGCATACTTGCTTCGGTCAAGACTGTGCTGGGAGAAAATTACCGCCCGAATCTCAAACACCTGACGGCCTTTTTTATCGGTTTTATCATTGCCTTTTCAACTGCCAATATTGGCGATTTGGGAACAATATCACCAGTAGCTCCCAATAAGTTTCTTTTTTTTGCGGGAGGAGCGGTGGCCAGCGCTGCCATGATCCTGCCGGGAATTCCGGGTTCCGCCGTTTTGATACTGATGGGTATCTACGAAGATATCATGTTGGCCTTAGCGGAATTTAACTGGCTGACTTTAGGCATTTTTGGTCTGGGGTCTGTTATTGGCATAGTGACCCTTTCCAATGCTTTGGATAAGGTCTATTCCCGCCACAGATCTTTTCTCAGCTGGCTCTTTGTGGGATTGATCATCGGGTCAAGCAGAGTTTTTCTGCCAAACACTCTGGACAATCCCCTGTCCTTTGTCATTCCGACTGTTCTTGGCTTCCTGCTTGTCTGGAAGTGGGATGCTAAGAATCAACATCAGAACTGAGATATACGTTTGCATCTTAAAATCAGTTCTCCTTACAATTTCTGCTTGTCTTATCAGCAGAAATTATTTTGTTGAAACGATTTATCAGAACATCATAGAAAGCTAATGATTCCGGCGTGCTATGATCCAAATGGAGGCAAACATTACATGATAATAAAAAAGCTCATGAGCTGTATACGACAATATAAAAAAGACTCCCTCCTCACCGCTGTTTATGTGGTGCTGGAAGTGGTATTGGAAATTATCATTCCCCTTTTGATGGCCAATCTGATCGATTTCGGCATTGATCAGGGAAACATGACTTATATCCTCAAAATGGGCACAGCTCTTTTACTCTCAGCCCTTCTTTCACTGGTTTTCGGCGCTTTTGCGGGAAAAAGCGCCGCTACCGCGTCGGCAGGCTTTGCACGGAATCTGCGCCGTGATATGTACTATAATGTGCAGAATTTTTCGTTTTCCAATATCGATAAGCTCTCAACGGCAAGTATTGTCACACGGCTGACAACAGACGTCACTAATGTACAACTGGCCTATCAGATGGTTATTCGTCTGGCGGTCCGTGCACCTATTATGATGATATTTGCCCTTGCAGTCTCCTTCGGGATAAACGCAAGACTCTCCCTTATTTTTCTGGCTTCCGTCCCGCTTCTGGGTGCCGGGCTGTATTTGATAATCAAGAACGCGTACCCGATTTTCATACGAGTCTTCAAGACCTACGACAAGCTCAATAGCGCGGTCAGCGAGAACCTACGAGGGATTCGAGTGGTCAAGTCCTTCACCCGTGAGGATTTCGAGAAAAAGAAATTCGAGGCCATTTCAGGTGAAATATACGCTGATTTTTCAAAGGCGGAAAAGCTGATCGCCTTTAATATGCCGCTGATGCAGTTTTGCATGTACGCTTGTATGCTGTTGGTTTCCTGGTTCGGAGCAAGAATAATTGTGGCCGGCGGCGGTAATCCCGATGCAGGTCTCAGCACAGGACAGCTTTTGAGTCTCATTACTTATGCCATACAGATTTTAACAAGCCTCATGATGATTTCAATGGTGCTCGTAATGATCACCATCTCCCGTGCCTCAGCAGCAAGAATAGTCGAGTTGACAAACGAAGAAAGCGACCTCAAAAACTGCGCAAATCCCGTTACGTCGGTTCAAAACGGTGACATATGTTTTGAGGGCGTTAATTTTAGTTACGCTAAAAACGCCGACAAGCTTTGCCTTGATAACATCAATCTTTCAATAAAATCAGGTGAAACCATCGGCATCCTTGGGAGTACAGGTTCGGCCAAAACAAGCCTAGTGCAGCTCATCCCCCGTCTTTATGATGTAGTGTCCGGACGGGTTACCGTTGGCGGCATCGATGTACGTGAGTACGATCTCGAGACACTGCGTAACGAGGTTGCTATGGTGCTGCAAAAAAACGTACTGTTTTCCGGTACCATCAAAGAAAACCTACGTTGGGGTAACGAAAACGTTTCCGACGAAGAACTTATCCAGGCTTGCAGGCTTGCCCGGGCGCATGATTTTATCCAAAGCTTTCCCAACGGCTACGAAACCCATCTCGAACAAGGCGGTACAAATGTATCGGGGGGCCAAAAACAACGGCTTTGTATTGCCCGTGCACTTCTAAAGAAACCCAAAATCCTCATTTTAGACGATTCAACAAGCGCAGTTGACATCAGAACAGAGGCCCTGATTCGTTATGGGTTAAAGGAGAATATCCCCGGCACAACAAAAATCGTCATCGCCCAACGTGTCTCTTCCGTCATAGATGCCGATAGAATTGTCGTTATGGATGACGGTAAAATCAGCGCTATAGGAACCCACGATGAACTGATGCAAAGAAGCTCGATTTACCGTGAGGTCTACGAGTCGCAAGCCAAGGGAGGCGTCATCAATGAGTGAACAAAGCCCGAATATACCAAAAAGGAAAATGAATACGACAACAATAAAACGACTGCTTTCGTATTTAAGGGCATACAAAGTGCGATTCATTTTCGTACTTGTCTGTATTGTTATAAGCGCCGCCGTAAGCGTTGTATCCTCTTTGTTTTTACAAACACTTATCGACGATTACATTACCCCACTTTTGATTGAAGCGGTTCCCGATTTTTCCGGACTTCTGCATATCATCATCTTGATGGGATTTATTTATCTCGTCGGCGTTTTGGCAACACTATTTTACAATCGTGTTATGGTTGATATCGCCCAGGGCATTCTCAAAAAGATACGTGACCAAATGTTCTCACACATGCAAACCTTACCCATTGAGTATTATGACACTCACACCCACGGTGACTTAATGAGTCATTATACAAACGATGCCGATACGCTGCGTCAAATGCTCACTATCAGTATTCCCCAAGTCTTTTCTTCTCTTGTTACAATTATCGCCGTATTCTTTGCTATGCTGTATTTGAGCGTTTGGCTGACACTTTTGGTCGTTATAACTATCTTTATCATGACGAAAGTCATCAGCAAGATCGCGAACAAGAGCCGCCAATATTTCATAAAACAGCAAGCATCCATTGGTGATCTGAATGGATACATTGAAGAGATGGTAAACGGCCAAAAGGTCATCAAGGTTTTCTGCCACGAAAAAAAAGCAAAAGAAACCTTTGATCTGAAAAACGATAACCTTTGCGATAACGCCACCAAAGCCAACAAATATGCAAATATCCTGATGCCGATCATGAACAACCTGGGCTACATCCTCTACGTACTACTTGCAGTTGCGGGAGGGGCGATGGCAATTGCCGGTGTGACTAATATCGGGCTTACGGGCAAAAATTTTGTCTCGCTGGGTATGATCGCTTCTTTCTTACAGCTTTCCCGCATCTTTATTCACCCTATTGCTCAGGTATCGCAGCAGATAAATTCGATTGTCATGGCACTTGCGGGTGCTGAGCGTATCTTCAAGCTGATGGATGAAAAAAGCGAGACCGACGACGGCCATGTAACCCTTGTCAAAGCCAAATATGAAAACGGCATTATGACCGAAACCAATGAAAGTACGGGGCTTTGGGCCTGGAAACATCCACAGGCTGACGGTATAGTTACCTACACCAAGTTGAAAGGCGAAGTACGCTTTTACAATGTGGATTTCAGCTACGAGGAAAACAAGCCGGTTTTGCACGACATTACCCTTTACGCCGAATTCGGACAAAAGATTGCCTTTGTCGGGGCGACCGGCGCCGGCAAAACGACCATAACTAATCTTATTAATCGCTTTTATGACATTGCAGACGGCAAAATCCGTTATGACGGCATCAATATCAACAAAATCAAAAAAGCGGATTTGCGCCGCTCTCTTGGTATGGTCTTACAGGATGTCAACCTGTTTACGGGAACCGTGCTGGATAACATCCGCTACGGCAACCTCGCAGCCTCCGATGATGAGTGTATCGCGGCAGCAAAACTTGCCAACGCGGACAGCTTTATCCGTATGCTTCCTCGGGGCTATGCCACCGTTCTGTCAGGTGATGGCAGCGGATTATCACAAGGTCAAAGACAGCTTCTCTCCATCGCCCGTGCCGCAGTAGCCGACCCGCCCGTCATGATTTTAGACGAAGCCACCTCCTCCATCGACACCCGCACCGAGGCTATCGTGCAGCGCGGTATGGATTCTCTGATGCAGGACAGGACGGTATTCGTTATCGCCCACCGGTTGTCCACCATACAGAACTCCGATGTCATTATGGTGTTGGAGCAAGGCCGTATCATCGAACGAGGCAGCCATGAAAAGTTGCTTAATGAAAAGGGTAAATATTATCAACTCTATACCGGAACAGGGGGTCAGGCTTGAAATATTCACTTATTCCTTTTCATAAAGTATTCGTTTCCACAGCCTTTCATATATAAAAGAACGTCTTCAATGTCATTAACGAAAAGAGCTCCCTTTTCTTTCATTTGTTCCAATAGTGCTGCTGCCTTACCACCGGTAAAATCTTTATCCTCCCCGTGGTCCCCCAGCACTATCCCCGGCACACCCTGGGCAACGGCTTCCACCATGGCCTCAAGGTTGCGAATATTCCCTTCTCCGAAAGGAATAGGAGGTAAAACAACGCATTTTACTTCCTTCATGACTTTTAAATGTTCTTCGTAAACTTCAGCATTGATTCCCGAAAATGGCGGGTTTTCAATCACGGGAAAGCCTAGAAAGCGGGCGAAATGACTACCGCTATCCTCATTACTGACAGGCCCCAGGGATAAGGAATAACCTTTTTCCCACAGGGCTTCTAAAACAGGTAAAGCCTCACTTCCGCCACCTATGATGTGGACTCTTTCGTTCTTACCCTCTTTGCCCGCATTCTCCGTACTCATTTTCTCTTTACTCACACTTACCTGCAGGCGTCCGTGAAGAGGATGACGAAAAACTTGAGCCGGCACTCCATAAGAAGTTAAGATGTTGCTTTTTGTCAGAACTTCTTCACCCCTGCCGACGGCAAGGATTTTACCTTGGGATAATAATATGAATCGTTGAAAAAACAGGGCGGCCAGATTTAAATCATGGATTGCCGCTATGATGGTTACACCTTTTTCCCGATTAAGCCTTAAAACCACCTCTAATAATTCCCACTGATACCCGATGTCCAAATTTGCAGTAGGCTCATCCAAAAGGAGCAGTTCAGGTTCCTGGCATAAAGCCCTGGCAAAAACCATCCGCTGCCTTTCCCCGCCGCTTAAGGTTGCTGCCGAACGATGTCTCAGAGGTAAAATTCCCGTCGTTTCCAGGGCGTTACGGACAATTTCTTCGTCACTTTTTTCATTCTTACGCAAACCTTTGCGGTATGGGAACCTACCCATTTGGACAATTTCTTCTACGGTAAAATCAAAATCCACACCGGTATCCTGGGGAACTACCGCCATCTGACGGGCAATCTCCCCGGAAGTCAGACTGCCTGCTTCCCGCCCGTTAAGAAAGACAGAGCCTCCCTTCGGCTCTATGATCCCACTGATACAACGCAAGAGGCTTGATTTTCCAGCTCCGTTAGGGCCCAAAAGGGCTACCATTTCTCCTTTTTGCAGTTCAAAATCTATTCCGTCCAGGATAGGAACCGCATCATATTCCAAAGTCAGTCCAAGAACCTTTAAGTTTAAACTCATTTATGCCTCCTAGTTATCTCTAGTTGCTGTTGCTGTTAAAATAGCGCAATTTTTTTCTTTTCTTGAGAAGATAAATGAACATAGGAGCTCCAACCATTGCTGTGATGATCCCCACCGGAAGCTCTGCCGGAGCTATAATAATACGTGCCACAGTATCGGCGATGATAAGTAGGCTCGCTCCCAAAAGGGCCGAGGCAGGTAATAAAATGCGGTGGTCAGGCCCCGCTGCCAACCGTATAAAGTGGGGCACCACCAAACCGACAAACCCAATAATACCGCTGGTGGACACGGCTGCCGCCACAAGAAGGGAGGCTGCCGCCAACAGTATTTTTTTGACCCTTTCCGTATCCACTCCCAAATGACGGGCCGTCTCTTCTCCCAACAGCAAGACGTTCAACTCCCCGGCATAATAATAAATACAGGCAAATCCTACTAAAACATAAGGAAGCATGGTCATTATCCTCGACCATACGGCACCTCCGACTCCCCCCATCATCCAAAATACCACCTGGTGCAGTTTCTCTCCGGAAAAATACGTAAGCAGGGAGACCAGGGCTGAAAGAAAAGCGCTGACGGCAATCCCTGCCAAAAGTAAGGTCATAACGGGTACGGCTTTTCCTACCCGGGATATATAGTAAACCAAGGTAATCGTTAAAATCCCTCCGGCGAAGGCGAAGAGAGGCACTGCCGTGAAACCGGCGAAAAAAAGCGATCCTCCTGTCAACATTGCCAATACAGCTCCCAAGGCAGCCCCTGAAGAAACCCCCAGGACATAAGGATCAGCCATGGGATTGCGAAACAGCCCTTGAAAGACTGCTCCGGCCACAGCCAACGAGGCACCTACAATAGCAGCTTGCACAACTCTGGGAAGGCGCAGACTAATTATGATACCGCGCTGGATATCCGGAGTATCGATACCCTTGAACAGATTATCGAAAAATGGGATGGGGGAGAGCAACGCATCCAGGACAGACTTAATAGAAATCGAAGCAGCCCCTAGCACAACTGCCGCTATTATTGATATAAACAGAAGTAATACCAGGGATATAATTAAAGCGCCCTTTTTTAACCTTGCGGATTTTTCATAATCATCCTGTCCCTTGAGCGGCATGCTTGCTCCAACTCCCTTGCGCAATCTCACCTCATGTGCTTTTATTACTTATTGAAACAATTCCGGATAAAAAATGGAGGCTAAATCTTCAACCGCGTCTATCAGACGAGGTCCGGGACGTGATATAGAATCGGAGGAAATTTTGAAAAGTGCATTTTCCTTTACAGCGGTTATTTCGCTCCATAAAGGCCTGTCCTTCAATAAGTCAGTCCCAAAGGCTTCAGATCCGTGAGTATCAGGAAAAATGATAACCTGGGGATCCCTTTCAATCAATACTTCACTGCTGATTTTAGGATAACTTTCATTGACATCGGCAAAAATGTTTTTTCCTCCGGCTGCTGAAATAACTTCATTAATAAGTGATGCCCCACCGGCAGTCATTAAAGGATCCGAATACACTTCATAATATACTCTGACCCTATCCTTATCAGAAACAGAAGCAACCTTGTCCCGTACTGTATCTAATCTATTCTTTATACCGGATATTACATCTTCCGCTTCTTTGCTTTTCCCTGTAGCCTCAGCCACCAGTTCCATGGCTGCAAAAGCATCTTCAATTGACTCAGGAACCAGCATTATCACAGGAATCCCCATCTCTTCAAATTTAACTATCAGTTCTTCATGCTTATTACCTGCCAAAACTAGATCCGGCTCTAAAATTACTATTTTTTCTATATTAGGGCTGGAAAAGCCTCCTATCTTATCTTTTGCTAGAGCTTCCTCCGGATAGTTGCAGTAATCGGTAACCCCTACAATACTGTCTCCTAATCCAATCGCATAAGCAATCTCCGTATTACTGGGAGAAAGAGAGATGACCCTTTCCGGAACAGATGGAATAATAACCTCTCTTCCCAACTGGTCGATAACCATCGCAAAGCTTTCATTATTCATTGTATTGGCATCTCCACAACCGACAGCAGACATTAACACTGCTCCTAATGCTATAATAAAAAGCAATGTATAAAATATTCTTTTCATACTTTGTATGCCTCCTTTTATGTAGAAACAAAAACAACCCATCCTCTGACGCGAAGGATGTTTGAATAATATCTACAGGCAGGTATCCTGACTTCCGGCTCAGACGATTCTCCATACCTTCCCAAAACAACAGCTTCAGTGGTATTTATGGAAATCTCACCGGTTACAGTGGCGCGACCGTCCGGGATTCTAACCCGGTTCCCTTGCCCCTTATCTTAACGAGCTTATCTTGACGATTCTAATGGTATCATAGAAGACACGAACAAACAACAATAATGATTTTCTGTGATAATCTTCTGTTATTCCCATTATTTTTTTTGAACAATTTATAAGATGTTCATGTTATTGACACATTTATCGTGTATAATGAGAAAAGTAATTTCTAGGTTGAGCAAATATATCTCAGCTTGCTGAAATAAATAATTAAATCTATGGAGGTTGCAAAATGAAAAACTATAAAACGGTCCTGTCGCTCATTCTCGTCATTTCCTTTGCATTATTCACTTTTGTCGGTTGTTCCGAAACCGAGCCTAAGGAATTCACTTACAGCGACGGTATTGACAAAAACGGCTTTTGGAAGGACATTACAGCTTATGATCAAGTCAAATTGTGTGAATATAATGGAATAACCATTCCTAAAGACATTCACGAGATTTCGGATGAAGCTGTTCAAGCAGAGGTTGACAGCATTATAGCCAATTTTTCATATGAAAACCAAATAAAAGACCGCGCTGTCGCTGACGGCGATACAGTCAATATCGACTATGTCGGCAGTATAGACGGTGTAAATTTTGAAGGAGGCAGCACCGAAGGCCAAGGTACAAACGTTACCATCGGCGTCACGACCTATATAGATGACTTTTTAGAACAGCTTATCGGTCATAGCCCCGGAGAATCATTTGATATTGAAGTAACATTCCCCGAAGACTACGGTAAGGAAGAACTCAACGGCAAGGATGCTGTATTCGCAGTAACGTTGAATCACATTGTTGAGAATGTTACACCCGAATTGACCGATGATTTTGTTGTTACCAACTTTTCATCCCGTTTCGATTTTAAAACCGTCGCAGGGATGAAAGAATACGTTAAGGATAACTTGCAACACGAAGCTATTGCACATTATGTACAGGATTACATTTATGAGAATACGACAATTAATTCCCTCCCCGATACTCTTGTTGAATATCAAGAAAACTTGATGATTAAATACTATAAAAGTAACGCCGAAAATTACGGCGTGGAGTTTGAGGAATTTTTAAACACCTACATGGGAGTCTCAACGACTGAAGAACTGCTGGAAACAAACCACGATGATAACAAGAAAAATGCCGAATATCATCTTATCCTCCAAGCGATTGCCGAGGATACCGATATTTCAGTAACCGACGAGGACTTGACAGCTTATTTCTCAAAGTACTTTGGAACAGAGGATCATTCGGAATATGAAGAAACCTATGGTATGCCATACCTAAAGCTAACGGCACTCCATCAGTCGGTTCTGGATTATATTATAGACAACGTCGTTTTAGAGTAGAAACCGCATAGCAAAAGAAACGACTGACTTGCATTAACCGAGTCAGTCGTTTCCTTTTCCCGGATTTAACCTGACTTCCACCAGATCTCCGGAAACAATCGTCTCTTCAGTAACCAGGCAATCAATCGCCAAAACCTTTGCACCTTTTGCGGAAAGTTCCCTTAGAGCAACTCCAAATTCAGGATGCATCTTGTCATTGGGCGTTACGTAACGCACGCCCTTCATTTGAATAATGAAAACTACCATGGCCGCATATCCTTCTTCAATACATGCGGCTAATTCTTTTAGGTGCTTCACGCCGCGTTCTGTCGGTGCATCCGGGAAAAGCGCCACACCCTCTTCTTCCAGGGTAACACCCTTGATCTCAACAAAAATCTTTCTGTTTCTTGTTTCCAGATAATAATCAAAACGCGAGTTGCCATATTTCTGCTCTGTCTTGATTGTCTTAAGCTCGGGGAAAAACGTTCCCGTGTTCAGCCATTCCCTGAAAACCACGTTTGGAGCCTGGCTGTCAATATTAATAAGCTGATTCCCTTTCCAGACCGAAATCAAATCATATTTTGTTTTCCTGCCGGGATTACTACTTTCTTGAACCAAAACCCCAACCCCCGGAATAAGAAGTTCTTTGCAGCGTCCCGTGTTTTTCACATGACAGATTTCGATTCTACCTTCAATTTCGACATGAGCGATAAAACGGTTGGGCCGATTTATAAATATTCCTTTTATTATATTGTCGTATCTCATATCCTTCTCCGTCGATTATTATTAATACCTATGGCGTATCACGCCCTTGCTATCCCTTTGCCATATTCCAATGCGACATTTTGTGTTTCAACATCAGGGTTCCATTGAGTTCTGAATCCTTCGTCCATGACCTCAAACCCTGCATCACCCATCAACCCATTTATGACCTTGACGGCTTCTCCACTCCAGCCGTAGCAGCCAAAAGCCGCCGCCTTTTTATTTTTGAATTTTAATTCTTTCATCAAATGGATAAAACCTGCGACCGAATGAAGGATACTATTGGCTATAGTAGGGGAACCGAACACGACGGTTTTTGATTTAAACACTTCTGTAATCAAATCATTTTCATCACCCTTGGCCAAATTAAAAACCTTCACAACCACATCCGAGTCTGCTAAACCGATACCTTCCGCTATTTTTTCGGCCAACATTTTTGTACCGTTCCACATCGTATCATAAATAACGGTAATCTGATTCTCCTGATAATCATTAGCCCATTGGGAATACTTTTCAACAATCTGCATTGGATTTTCTCTCCAAATGACACCGTGGCTTGTAGCTATCATCTCAATTTGCAAGTTAAAGGACACGATTTCCGCCAATTTTTTTCTTAAAACATGACTGAATGGAGTTAAGATATTAGCGTAATATTTTATCGCTTCATTGAAAAGATCGCACTGATCCACCAAATCATTAAACAGTTTTTCGGTTGCGTAATGCTGCCCGAAGGCATCATTGCTGAACAGAATATTATCCTTGGTAAGATATGTTGCCATGCTATCAGGCCAATGCAGCATCGGCATTTCCACGAACACCAATTCTTTACCGTTTCCGACATCTAACTTGTCCCCTGTTTTGACCACACGGAAATTCCAGTCTTGATGATATTGCCCTTTTAAAGATTTAACCGCATTGGTTGTACAATAAATCGGTCTGTCAGGAATACGCTTCATCAAGGCGGGAAGTGCCCCGCTATGATCGACTTCTCCATGATTTGCCACAACATAATCAATCTTGTTAAGATCTATTTCCTTAGCCAGATTATCAACAAATTCCTCTGCAAACGGGGCCCACACCGTATCAATCAAAACAGTTTTTTCCTCTTCTATTAAATATGAATTATACGTAGAGCCTTTATGGGTCGAGTATTCATTACCATGAAATTTTTGCAGCTCCCAGTCGACTTTGCCTACCCAAGATACATTATTTTTTATTGGTTTTTTCAAGTATGGTCACTCCCTTTCTTGTTTTTATTTGGGTTTGGTTTTATTATCACTTAATAGCCAGTCTCTGACAACCACTGTTTTTCGAATTATTTACCTCAGGATGCTTTTTCCTCCATATCAAAAATAATAGCCTTAGCGGGACACCTTTCTGCAGACTCCCTGACTGCCTGTTTCGCCTTTTTCCCTTCCGGCATTTTTTTCACGACTGCCTTCTGCTCCTTCATCTCATAATATTCAGGAAGAAGTTTTACACAAAGCCCGCAACCGATACAATACCCCTCATTTATCTCGAGTTCCCGTGTCTCCTGGCCACTTTCTGCGGAACGCATATCTTCCTTTTTCACAAATAACCCGGTAAGATAGGCCATTATAAATATGGCTATCACAGTAAGCACCCATCTCACAGCCATAAAATTTGCGCCAAGAAACTTTGCCTCATTAGCAAGCATCGGAACCTTAATAACCGCCCAAGCACTCAGAATGATTACTATATTTGATACACTGGCACCTTTACCCAATAAGGTTTTACTAATGGGAAACGCGGCATAAATTGGGCCCGCCGATAAACTGCCGAACAGCAAAGCAAAGAAATTCCCCTTGAGGCCTGATTCTTCACCGAAGCCCCGTATAATGAGATCCTTCGGGACCAATGCTTCTATGACAACGGTCAAAAGGAAAATAACCGGAAGCACTTGAAACATCTCAATCAGGTAGTAAACACTGTTTTCTACTGACATAATGGCTTTATTGGGCGACATAATGAATATCGCAAGGTATGCAAGTGCCACCAGGATAAGCAGTTTGTTTCTTTTGATTAGCGCACCAACCTTCATAGAACCACCCCCATAGTTAAGGCAATGACCAGAGCAAAACCGAAACTCAACACATTTCTGGTCAACGCAAATTTTGTTCCGAATTCCTTTTTCTCAAGGGGAAATGTCACAAAACCAACCATCGTGAGCGTCGTCAAAAACGCAACTCCGGGAACAATACTGGCCCCTACGTCTACTAGAGAACCAACCAAAGGAAAGGCAACAAAGGCAGGAATCAGGGTAATACTGCCGACAACTGCCGCAGCGACTGTCGACACAAATGTGTTGGCTGAGCCTAAAACATTCTTAATCGTCTCCGGTGGAATAAAGGTTAGAACCAAGCCAATCAAAAATATGATAGCAATGATATCACTCAGCATACTACCCATCATACCTTTTGATTTCTTCATAGCAGCAAAGGTTTTTGTTTTACTTTTTCTCAGTGAAATAGCAGTTAGTACAATCGCAATAATCCAAAACATTACAGTAAATATATCCATAAGTTCCCTCCTTATTCGCTTTCCTCATCTTGCCGTACTTACATCATAAAGATATAATGGTAAAAAGGGTGTTACCGATGTAACACCCTTGTGAGGAAAGGAGGAATTCTCTATGAATAAATATATGGACCTCATGAAGAAAAACAGTCTTTTAAGCTCATTATCTGCTGAAGAAATAAATTCTTACCTGCAGGACGGAAGCTTCGTAATACGTACCTATCATAAAAACAACATCGTCCATTTTTCCGGCGAAGTATGCTCCAAGCTTGAAATCATCCTCTCCGGCAAGGTGGTTGTCGAACGCATTGACGAAGCGGGAAATCTTATGACTATCGCGGAATTTTTCAGTGACGAAATCTTGGGCGGCAATCTAATGTTCTCCAGAAATCCCTATTACCCAATGACCATTACCGTGAAACAACCCACCGTAATCCTGGGGATAAACAAAGAACGTTCCTTTCAATTATTCTCAGATAATCATGAGTTCCTAAGAAGCTATCTTCAATTCGTCTCAGACCACGCCTCAATCCTCGGGGACAGAATAAAACACTATGTCAACAAAACGATACGGGAAAGCATCATGAGTTTTCTTGAATATGAGCAAAAAAGGCAGAATTCAAATCGTGTCATATTAAATATAACCAAAAAGGCTTTGGCTGAAAAAATCGGCGTTCAACGCACATCCCTGTCAAGAGAATTAGCCAAGATGAAAAAAGAGGGACTGATAAGATACGATACAAAATCAATAGAATTACTGTAATCACTATATTTTTGCATTAATTGTCTTTTTGCTTCATATCACCGGCTTTTTCTTGATAAATTCAAGAGAGTCAAGCTATAAAAAACAACCGCCGTGCCCACTAAAATCAAAATACTGACCAAGGGCGCGATCTCATAGCTTCCCCAGTGATATGTAACCCCCATGTATTCATTAAATTCATTTAAATATCTGACCGATGCCCCTTCAAAGGCCTTCTGTATAGGCACTTCCATTATTACTTGTCGAAAGAGGGACGCCGCGTGGGAGATGGGAAACAACTTGATTACTGTTTGCACTGATGAAGGCAAAGCCCCGATGGGAAGATAAATACCGGTCAGAAAACCAATCAATGTACCGATAATGGTGCTTGCTGTACTGAATGCATTGTGACCCTTGAAAAAAGACGTGATAAAACCAACCACCGAAGTATTGGTCATCGTTGCAAAAAAAATCAACAAAACCACCTTGAGGAAGCCTGTAGGCGCGAGCCACTCCCCGCCCTTTGCGACGATGTAAACCTCCCCGGCCACGGTTGTGACAAGAGACATAATGACACCGATCAAAAACGCACTGCCAATGTATCCTCCTGTAAGACTGTTCCTTTTGATCGGTGCTGCGTAAAAGTCTTTGTCTATTTTTTTGACCTTATCATCGATCATGACACCGAAGGCACTCATCGTCGTTGTTACCGAAGTCACTGCAAGAAGCCCGGCCAAAAGCCAACTGTTCATCAGAAACTCGGGGTTTCGGATCTCTTTCATGGAATCGTTCAGCCAGACATTCCCTAAAAACACCGCATACAGCGCAATAATAATGAACACCGCCAACAGTGAAAAGAATACGGCGCTTCTGTCCCGAAAAAACAATTTTAAATTTCGTCTCAAAAAATTACTCATTGTCTCAATTCCTTTCCCGTAATGCCTAGAAAAGCGTCATCCATCGTGCCTTGCAATACCTGAAAGCTACTGATATACGCCCTGCATTGCTCCAAGATGGGTATGCCGGCCATTGTATCAGGCAATTTTACTATAAATTCACCCGCCGCAACGGTATAACTAAGGTGCGAATCCCTCATAACCTGCTGCAGAGCCGCTTTATTTACAGCGGTCATTCGCAGCATATCAGACGCGTACCGTGTTTTTAATTCTGCGGGGGTACCTCTTGCCACAACTTCACCATGGTCGATGACTATCACATAATCTGATTTGGCAACCTCCTCCATATAGTGTGTTGTCAGAAAAACAGTCATGCCTGATTTTAATTGCAGTTGCTTTATTGTATTCCAGATACTTCGCCTGGTTTGAGGATCAAGGCCGGTAGTAGGTTCATCAAGAAACAGTATTTTAGGCGTATTGATCAGCGCCCGGGCAATATCCGTCCTGCGCCTTTGTCCGCCTGAGAGCTTGCCGTAAGGCCGGTCCATAATCTCACTCAACTCCGTAGCTTGGATCGCTTCGTATACGGCACTTTTGGTCGTTTCCCGGTCTTTTGTGTACAATCCGGCCCTGAATTCCAAATTTTCTCGCACTGAAAGCAAATCGTCCAACACATTGTCCTGAAACACTACTCCGATAATTTGTCGTATGTCATGGCTGCTCTTTTGAAGGTCAAGCCCGTCGATGACAACCTTACCACCTTCAAATTTGCTTAAAGTGCACAAAATGTCGATCGTTGTCGACTTGCCGGCTCCATTAGGACCGAGAAAAGAAAAAAGTTTCCCCTGCTCAATATAAAAACTGATATCCTTTACGGCAGTCAAGCTGCCGTAGTTTTTTCTTAAACCGGTTACTTCAATTATCTTATTCATCGTAATATCCCCTTTCCGAAGCAACTATAACAAAGGCCTTTTGGCCTTTCAATACGTGAAACGGTAAGATGTAAGCATAACAAGGCAAGATGCAAAAAAAGGGTGGTAAGCTGTAATCAGCCAACCACCCCATTGGATCGCAATAGTTTATTTAGAAACAATATATTTAGGAACGGTACCGTTCCTTCAATCTGCTGTTGATTCTTTCAGTCAGTTTTTTATCCCGGTAACTGGTCATTAAATAAACAACTACATACACTGTCCAGACAAAAAAGAGGAACACAACAACCTCTCCGGCCTTGTTAAGCTTGACCCAATCCCATAGAAACGCAAAATACAAGAGCATCGCCGACAAGACCAGCAAATGAATGATCTTGCGGAGCAACATTTGCTTTTTACTAAGTTCCCTGCGTGACAGGAATATGACATGTGCCATATCGCTGGCCAAAGCCATCAGCAGTATTCTTGCAATATCATTCAGCGTAAAAACGGCATCAGGGTAAAACAGCAGACAAAACACATACGTCGAAACGGTAATACCCGTTGTAATGATAAAAAAGGACCGTAACATCGTTTTTAACAATTCTTCTATACGCATTCTCTACCCTCCTAAATACCGAGTCTTTTTTTCAAATCACTCATATACTGCCGTGAAACAATAATCCTTTCGCCGTTGTCCAACAGCGCTTCAAATCTTCCGTTCAACGCGGGACTGAGTGATTTAACCTTGCTCAAGTTTAGTATCACAGACTTGGAAATCCTTAAAAAGTCGGTATTCACCAAAGCCTCCTCCAACTCATAAAGCTTCTGCTTTGACTCGTACACCTCATTTTTACAATAAAGGAATGTTTTGTTATCAACGACCTCGATATAGTAAACACCATTTGGCCTGATGCGATGGATCTTATTCCCATCGTAGGCCACAAGAGCATCCTGTGCTTTCAGCATGCCTATGATGCGAAGAAGCTCGACGGTCATCTCACGGCATTTGATTACTATTTGTTCTTCTTCACCGTCCTGCGGCTCTTCAATGACGATTCTCAATTCCACTCAACCCTCCTGTCACTACTGCCGCTAATTATTACTCATAAAATCTGCTGACAAAATCCGAATCATGCAGCTTGCTTTGGACTTTTTCATTCCAGGTTTCTTTGTTTAAAAGCGAAGATAAATCATGGTCAAAGGAGTTTTCTATCTCTTCCCTTGTAAAGATAAATGTAGCGCCGGAAAACCCGTAGGTAATCTGCTTAAGGTTATCGATTAACGCCATAGCGGACACCGAATTGTATACCAAATCTCTGTGCACTTTGGTTTCCCCGATATTCCTGAGCGTATCAAGATAATAGATAGTAAGAAAACAGTCATCGGGATCAATCTTGAATTTCCTGGGGACACTGTTTAACGGCAGACGGGTAAAAAGATTTGCATTATTGCTGGCATCGCCGATATAAGCGCTTTTATAAGACAGGATATTTTCAATATCGTGGGTAAGCGAATCGTTTTGCCTGGCGTTGTACTCATCTTGCTTTGCCTTGTTATGAGGGATGATGATAAATTGTACGGTGCAAAATGCCAAAACCCCGATTATGAGCAAGACTATTATGAGCTTATTTCTTTTATCCATTTTAATCTTTCCTTTCATTGTTTGCCAACATTTTAGGAAAACTACCTATAGCAATAGGCAGAAGAACAGTAACGGCCGGAATATAATATCTGACTGCTACGGAAGCAAACGCATAAGGACCGGTAATCCGAATGGGCCGTGCAAACCAAATATTACTGCCAAACATTACGGCAGTAACTGTTACCGTAGATACAACAAAAAATATAAACCAAATAATCCAAACCGTTCTGCTCATTTTCTTATACCGATTTCCGTTAACAAAAGCCACCTCATCCTGATTATTCTTTTTACTGTTCAAATAAGATATCCCAAAGAAAATCACAGTAAAAAATGTGATGATTGAAAAAGGTATCCTTGCCATGATGATCGTTGGAATCGACAGTATCCAGAGTACACTTCCATACAGTAAAAGTGTCTGCCAACACTCTGTTTTAAAGCGATTTATATAAGTCAATTGATTACCTTCAATAATATTGTCAACAGACAAAATGCTGTCTTTTGTCTTAACGATGGCCTCGGACTCCGCATAGCCCTGACTGATAAGATCTTGCTTTTTTGCCAATAGATTACCGTAGATTTCGTCCTTTAAATCCTGAACCTTTGAGGTTTGTGGCTGATGGGCAAACAATGCCTCTGTATATTTTTTTAATTCATCCATTTATAATCCCCTCTTTACAATAAGATCGCATTAATAATTCTTTGAGCCGCAAGCCATTGCTCAATATATTTATTTAACTCTGTTTTACCTGCTTCTGTAATGTGATAGTATTTCCGCCTGGCTCCTTGAGACTCTTCACCCCAGTAACTTTGAATCAAATTTCCTTTTTCAAGCCGTTTTAAGCTTGTATAAAGTGATGGCTCTTTTAGTTCATATTCTTTATTGCTTTTTTGGGATATCGACTTTATTATCTCGTAGCCGTAACTGTCGCCATCAAGCAAAACCTTTAAAATGATGGTATCTATATGCCCTCGTATTAAATCGCTGCTGATACTGTCATTGGCCATCATAATCCCTCCTCTATTGCATTATATGGCATATTACTATGTGTGTCAATGTAATATTTCATGTGATACAATTTATCAGTTCGGCTGATCGGTTCGGCAAAACAAAAGGCCCTCCTTTTTGGAGGAGGACCCCTTTGTATTATTTTTACTCTAGAAATATTTCACAACCTATCGAGCAAATATCCATAGCCTTTCTCTTCCATCTTCTCTTTAGGGATAAAAACAAGCGCTGCGCTGTTGATACAATACCGCAATCCCCCAAATTCACTTGGACCGTCGGTAAAAACATGCCCCAGATGCGCATCACCTATGCTGCTCCGTACTTCTATCCTTCCCATACCATAACTCTCATCTGCCACTTCCTTTAAGGATTCAGGGCTTATCGGCTTAGAAAAACTCGGCCATCCGCTACCTGATTTAAATTTATCCTGCGAGGAAAAAAGTGGCTCTCCTGTAGTTACATCCACATAGATACCTTCCCGATAATTATCATGGAATTCATTTCTAAAAGGCGGTTCCGTGGCATTGTTTTGCGTGACATCATACTGCATATCCGTAAGGTTTTCTTTTAAAACCGTTTTAGGCTTTACTTTGTATCTCGCTGTATGATCTTCTGCTTCTTTTGCTTTCTTGAATTGTTCTTTGCTAATATGGCAATAACCAAAAGGTTTTTTATCTAAATACTTTTGGTGGTACTCTTCGGCAGGGTAATAATTTGCAAGGGGCATCACTTCGATTGCCAGCGGCCTATCATACCTGCGTTGAAGTTCTTGCAAGGAATCCGTGATTATTTCCCTATCCCTTTCGTCTGTGTAGTAAACACCTGTACGATACTGAGTACCAATATCATTGCCCTGACGGTTTTTGGCTACAGGATCGATCACATCATAAAAAAGCCTCAAAATGAAATCAAGACTAGCCTCTTTTGGGTCGTACAACACTTTGACCGTTTCCGCATGATGGGTATTCTGGGTACACACTTCTTCATAAGTCGGATTTTCTTTGTTACCATTGGCATAACCCACCTCTGTGCCTATAACGCCTTTTATGAGCGACAAATATTTTTCAATACCCCAAAAGCATCCTCCGGCCAAATAAATTTCTTTTTCCATCAATATGCTCCTCTGTTTATAATTGTTCAAATCATTCCTGCTTGCGGTTTACCCTTTGCTCTCCAATTTCTTTAAGTCCCCGTTTTCTCCCATCACAGTAACGATATCTCCTTCGGAAATCACCGTTTTCTCGTCAGGAAGCACCACCGTTTCATCTTCGGTATTTCTTACCGCTAAAACATTAAGCCCCTTCCTTTTTATTATAGCCAAATCCCCCAGGGATTTACCGATCCAATTTTCCGGAGAGTGCATGTTCACAATACTGTGGTCTTGGGAAATTTCGATCATATCCAGGAACTTATCTGCTACAAGATTGTGGGCTACCTTTACGCCCATATCTTTTTCCGGGAGAATCACCGCATTAACCCCTATTCTATACAATAATCTCGTATGGAAATCATTCTGGGCTTTGGCCAGTATGTATTCAGTCTCCATATCCTTCAGCATCAGTGTTGTCATGATACTGACCTGCAGGTTTGACGAAACGGCAACAACCACCCCATCGAACTTTGCCACATCCAAAGAGCTTAAAAATTCCTCACTGGTAATGTCCGCTTCGACGATATGGGTCAGTTCATCCGCATATCTTTTGACCAACGTGCCGTCAATATCGGCACCCAAAACCTCATGCCCTAATTCTATCAGGGTCCTGGCCAAGCTGATACCGAACCTCCCCAGTCCTAAGATGATAAATGACTTCATAAAAACAACTCCTATCCCACTGTTATCTTGCCTTCCGGGTACTGATATGTTGCCTTTTGATTATCCTGCTTTGCAGTAAAGGCTATAATCGCTGTAAATGGACCGATTCTCCCTATAAGCATCGTTATCATTAGTAGATACTTACTCAACGTGGACAATCCGGAGGTAATCCCGGTGGACAACCCTACGTTGGCCAAGGCCGAAACCACTTCATAGAGAGACTGCAAAAATGTAACGTCATTGAGGTAGAGCAAAAGGGTGGTAACAGTAGCTACCGTAAACAAACCCAATACGATAACAACCAGGGATTTTATTATTATTCCTTCCGGTACTTTCCTTCCAAAAGCGTATACTTCTTCTCTTCCCTTGGAAAATCCTAGCACCGTTAGAATAATTATGCTGAAGGTCGTTACCTTTATCCCTCCGGCTGTCGAGCCGGGAGCTCCTCCGATAAACATTAAAATCATCGCCAGAAAATTCGTGGTCTCATTCATTTCTCCGGTAGGAATAGTGTTAAATCCAGCTGTCCTAGTCGTCACCGATTGGAAAAAGGAATTCAAAAGTTTGGTCCCAAACGGCATGTTTCCGATTGTTGCGAAATTATTATATTCAAACAGAAGAAAACCCAGTGTTCCCAGGAGCAAAAGAAAACATGATGTGACGATCACGAGCTTGGAGTGGAGGGTAAGCTTCGAAAACTTGCGTTTGACTGCCAGGTCATTCCAAACAATAAAGCCTAATCCGCCAATGATAATAAGCAGACTGGTTGTGAGGATTACCAGTGGTCTGTTGTTGAACTCAACCAGGCTTGTGAAAGGATTAGTTCCGCTACCAAAGATATCAAATCCGGCATTGCAGAAAGAAGAAACGGCATGAAAAACACTCTTGGCCAGCCCTTCCTTCAACCCAAAAAGCGGGACGAACTCCGTTAAGAACACCAATGTTCCTAATACCTCAACACCTATCGTAACGATTAAAATGCCTTGAAATGTTCTGACTATCCCTCCGAGACTAAAATTATTAATGGATTCCTGTATTGTTAGTCTGTCCCGCAAACCCAATTTTTTACCGGTAAACACGGAAAACAGTGTTACTACCGACATAATGCCTAAGGCCCCAATTTGTATCAACAGCAGAATAATGACTTTACCAAAGGCGGACCATTGTGTATTAGTATCTGCCACTACAAGTCCGGTAACACAAACGGAGGAAACCGAGGTGAAAAGAGCGTCGGTAAAACTGACACTCAAGCCTTCCTGCGAACTGAAGGGAAGGTAAAGCATAACAGCACCAATCAGAATCACAAGAGAAAAACCAAGCAGAATGATTCTCGCGGGCGTCAGTTTGAACAACTTTAACTTTGAGATTTTCGGAAGCAACATCGGAGTATTATTCATATGAAATGTTCCCTTTCTCCTTCTCCATCATCCGAATAAACAATTCGGCAATTTCGGGATCAAATTGCTTCCCGGCTCCCTCTTTGATAACTTTAATTGCAACTGTTTTGCTTTCTACCTTTGAAAGTTCTCCTTTGTTCAACACACGATCGTAGGTCTCTGCAATTGATATCACTCTGGATATCAGAGGAATTTGTTCACCTTTAAGCCCCCTGGGATATCCTTTGCCGTCCCACCTTTCATGGTGGTTATAGATATATTCTGCCAGATCCAGCGTATCATCAAAAAGGTTCGAGATGCGATATCCAACAACAGGATGCTGTCGCATTTTTTCTTGTTCTTCCTCTGTCAAAGTTTCTCTGGATAAGATGCTTTCATCTAGTACGATTTTGCCGATATCGTGCAAGTAGCCGGCTCGCTTTAATTTGTTTATTTCCGGGTCCGCAAGCTGTAAAGCAGAGCCGATTTCGCCGCATAGTTCTCTAACAGCGATTGAATGCTGCTTTTCCCTGATACTCTTTGCATGCAGTGTTTCTACTATAGTATTGATAATCTCCATATTTACCGATTTGCGGTTCATGGTCTTATCCTTGTACATGGCATTTTCCGCATCGGTCATTATTTCTTCTAAAGACTGCTCTGCACTTACTTTCGTATCGCTACCGAGGGAAATACTGCACTTTATTGCAGCCACACGCGCATTTAAAAAACCGGAATTGATTCGTGAAAGAATCTTCTTCGTATCTTCCTCATTTGTCTTTGGCAATAGAATTATAAACTCATCGCCGCCAACACGTGCAATCATATCATTTTCCCTGCAGGACTGTACCAATATTTCGGAAGACTTTTTAATTAAGGCATCTCCGGCCGCATGCCCGAATATATCATTAGTCATTTTCAGCCCGTTAATATCCGCAAAAATGACCGACATCGGCAGATTATCCGGGGTGTCAATTTCAATAAGGTTTTCCTCGAAGCACTTTCTATTGTGCAGACCTGTTAATGTATCATGGCAACTCAGATATCGTATTTCTTCTTCCCTTTTTTTGCGCTCGGTGATGTCTGTAAAGTTTATAACCCCACCAACAACTTTATCGTTAATTATCTGAGGATATGAATGGTATTCTACGTCAAAGCAAGTCCCGTCAGCCCTCCAGAATACCTCATCGTTAGCTTCGAAACCCTTACCCTGTTTAATTGACTGATAGATTTTGCACTCATGAACAGGAAAGGGTGTTCCACCGCGTCGACTGTGGTGAATCTGGCGATGCATATTTTCCCCAAGTAGTTCCTCAGGGCCGTTATATCCCAGTAGTTTAATGCTACTATTATTACAGAATGTGCATTTTCCCTGCAAATCGATTCCGTATATTGCCTCAGCAGTAGAATCCAGGATAAGCTGCAATTGATTTTTGTTTTCTGCTAATGCCGTGTTCACCCTATGCAATTCTTCTGTTCTTTCTTTGACATTAGCTTCAAGGTTATTTATAAGAAACTGCATTTCATCGGCAACTTTGTTCAGACTTTCTGATATGCTTCCGATTTCATCATTTCTAACCACTTCAGCTCTCTTTGAGAAATCCCCGGAGGATAATGCCGCCGAAACATGCAGCAATTGATTCATAGGCCTCAGAAGTCTTCTGGTAACAATGCTATAAACGATGAGTGATAATACTAAGGCAAGTACAACAAGGATAGCAGTCAAATAAATACTTTCGATAACACTTGTCATATAAAGTCCTGCGGGAATTGCAGATATTACAACCCAATCAAAACCTTCCATCTGGATTTCCCGGGTATTGACATAGAGCTTCTCATTTTCGCCTTTATAAACGAAGTGCGAATCATGTTCCATATTATAATGTTCGTACGCTTTTTGTATATTAGCATTTCCGATTTCTCCGATATTGTAACGTTTTAATGTGCCGTCCTGAAGAACGGTAAAATTATCTAGTCCCATTGAATTGGCAATTAAATAACCCGCATTTTTCTCGATAATTATGGCATAACCGTTATATTCTCGCACAGTATCCTCAAGGAAATTCCCAATACCCGAAAGAAGCATGTGTGTTCCCATAACCCCCTGTAATCCACCGTCATTATCATACACCGGCCACGCAGCAGAAATTGTCAGGTCATCCATTACAAAATGCTTATAAACCGGGGAGAGGACAGGTCCTCCTGCCGCTTGTGCAGCTTGATACCATGCACGTGTCCTAGGATCAAATTCACCTGCATGAACGGCAAGTTCCCCGGCTGTTAAATCCTCGTTTACCGAATAATACCAGGAGTTACCTCCCGTAGTGGCGTTATTTCTCATTATTTCAGTAGTACCATCTTCGTTTCTGCGGGCCCCGTAATACTCACCATTCGCAGTACCATAGCTAAAGCTGTATATCTCATCATTGTGTGAGTTTAAAACACCGACAAAAAACTTATCCCTAAGCTTTTCATCAGATATATCAAGAATACCATTTTCAATGACTTTATGGTTGATTTCATTAATATGACCAGGTATATGCATGAAAGAGTATATTTGATTATATGATTCCACTGCAGAAAGCAGTAAAGCGGTCCTTTTAACCACTTATTAAGTGGAAAATCAAGGAATGGATTCTCTCAAAATCTCATCTAGTGAATACTTAAGTTTATACTTAGCTGTACAATGCATATTACTCACCT
>JAHDSQ010000049.1 GCA_018432615.1 Clostridia bacterium | reverse complement strand
CCATTAGAACATCACCTCGTTATGTGTAGTATATCACATAACGAGGATTAAAGCAACTATTCGTGTGCCAAAAAGCAAGTTATTTTAGGGTTTTTCTGTCTTTTTGTCGCTGGCTCGTTATGTGTCAGCGGGAGTGCAGGGTACAGGGTAAAAAAGTGCTGTTGGTAGACGCAGATGCACAGGGGAACCTGACGGACTCATTAGGCTATCAAGAGCCGGACAATCTTCTCATTTCTTTGGCAACCGTACTGACTAAAACCATGATGGAGGAAACGTATGAGACCGACGAAGGAATTCTTCACCATGCGGAGGGTGTTTGTCTGATGCCGGGCAATATTGAACTGTCAGCTATTGAAGTATCCTTAGTTAATACCATGAGCCGGGAAACGGTACTGCGCACATATATCAACACAGTTAAAGACAAGTATGATTATGTGCTGATTGACTGTATGCCGAGTCTAGGCATGATGACCATCAATGCCCTTGCCGCCTCGGACAGCGTAATTATTCCCGTTCAGGCTCATTATCTTCCCGCTAAAGGAATGACGCAGCTTTTACAGACAATTGCCAGAGTAAAAAGGCAAATTAATCCCAAGCTTACCATTGACGGTGTGCTGCTAACAATGGTGGATAATCGCACAAACTTTGCAAAGGATATTTCCTTTATACTGCGGCGGGACTACGGTGACAAGCTGCGGGTTTTTCAAACGGAAATTCCCCTGTCCATCCGGGCGGCAGAAACAAGTGCCCAGGGAAAAAGCATTTATGCGTTTGACCCGCATGGAATAGCCGCTAAAGCTTATCAAGCCTTTACAAAGGAGGTGCAGGACATTGGCGAAAAACGACGTACGAAACAGCATAAAACTGACCTCAGTAGATGATCTGTTTACCACAGAAGAAAGCCGCGCAGATAGCCAGCGGGAAAAAGTGCTGGATATTCCTTTGTCGGAAATCAGTGATTTTCCCAATCATCCTTTTAAAGTGAAAGCGGATGAAGCGATGCTGGAAATGGCAGATAGCGTAAAGCAGTACGGCGTTTTAGTTCCGGGACTTGTACGACCGAAACCGGATGGTGGCTATGAAATGGTTGCCGGACATCGGCGTAAAAAGGCAAGCGAGCTTGCTGGGAAGGAAATCATGCCTTGTATTGTCCGTGAATTGGATAACGATCAAGCCACAATTATCATGGTTGACAGCAATCTGCAACGGGAAAGCATCCTACCGAGTGAAAAAGCCTTTGCCTATAAGATGAAGCTGGAAGCTATGAATAGACAGGGACAACGGACGGACTTAACTTCCCGACAAGTTGTCAGGAAGTTAGAGAGTGCAGATATTATAGGTAAAGACGTCGGTGAGAGTGGCAGACAAATTCAACGATATATACGCCTGACCAACATACTTCCGTTCATTCTTGAAATGGTGGACGAAAAACAAATTGCCTTTAATCCGGCTGTGGAGCTTTCTTACTTAACCGAAAAGGAACAGCAAAACCTATACGATACCATGCAGTCGGAGGATTGTACGCCTTCTCTTTCACAAGCACAGCGTATGAAGAAGCTCAGTCAGGATGGACGGTTGAACATGGATGTCATCTTTTCCATTCTAACCGAGGAAAAGCCCAATCAAAAGGAAAAATTAAGTGTCCGGCGAGAACGTATTGACCGCTTTTTCCCCAAAAGCTTTACCGAGAAGCAAAAGGAGGACTTGATCGTTCAATTGCTTGAAAGCTGGTACAAGAAGCGGCAGCGGGAACAGGAACGGTAAACGGAAGATAATCACGACGAGTAAATTCATTCTCATGTTTGAGGATGTTTTTTTATGCCCTTTTTGAAAGGAGGTGCTTCCATGTACTTTACAGAAGGGCGGCTACGTGCATACGAGCGCATGATGCAGGAAAAACCGAAGCATGACCACGAGTCAGCTAAACCTGCGAAAGGACGAGATTGTGAGCATTGTCTGCACTTTAATAAACGTAAGGGGGAATGCAGCAAAGAAAAATGTGTCATAGTGGATGATTAACGAAATGATTTTACACCAAGGGGGTAGTCTGCATATTTACTTACAGGCGTCGCACAGCAGCGTTGCGGTTTTCCCCTCCCCACACCCCTCCCCTGAAAAATTACCAGCCGAAAAAGAAATATTTCTGCCTTTCGGCTGGTAATACAGTGAAATTTACATAGAAAGGAGCCTTTTATGAAGCAGACAGCAAAAAAGAAGCCTAAAACCTTCAGAACCCTCATCCGTAGAATTCCTATTATCCACAAAACAGCAAAGCGGGAAAGCAATGAGCCTATTGCAAGGGAAAAGAGCGAAAAGCAGGAACGCGATTCAACTTTCTTTTTCGGCCCGTAATAATACTTACTGTGAAAATACAGGTTTTTTTTAAAATTAACCATAACGGAAGGAGGTTTAGAACAGCTTGAAGATACTAAAAAACCGGATATTTCTAAGCACCCTCTGCATCATTGTTGCAGCAGCCGTTTCCTTTGTGCTTTTGCCAAGGTTTTATGCGAACAAGGATGCAACTGTCATGGTGCTGAGGGCATCGGAGGACATTCCGGCAGGCACCAGGATAGAAGACAAACAACTTGCCCAGGTTGAGGTCGGAAAATTCGGTCTGCCGGAAGATGTGATTAACGACAAATCGCTGATAATAGGGAAGATAGCAAAGAACAATATAGCCAAAGGGGACTATTTGTTTCCCCAAAAGCTGGGAGATTTTGTTGCCGATGAAAAGCTGGACCGTATAGCAGAAAATGACCAGCGCCTTGTCACCATCAGCGTGGCAAGTGCCGCCGCGGGGCTTTCCTCACATCTGCAAAGCGGTGACATGGTAACAGTCGCGGTGTTTTTAGAGGGAGCATCCGGTGGTCAGGATGCATCCCCGCAAGTTATTCTCTACCCGGAATTGCACGGACTGGAGGTATACAGCGTGGAAAATGCCCGAACACAGGATACTGCCGAGGTTAGGGAGCGACAGTCCGAAAGCCAATCATCCACCGGTGACCCAGTTCCCAAGGCCGTCACCCTTATTGTTACCGAGACACAGGCAGAGAAACTTATACAAGCCGAATATACCGGCAAAATGCACTTAATCTTTGAAAAAAGGGGTGTGAGCCATGAGTAAAATAATTGCTATCTGGGGTGGCAGCAATAGTGGTAAAACTACTTTTGCAGTCAACCTGGCCTGTGCCCTTTCCAAACGAGACTGTCTGGTGGGGCTCATATCCTCCAATTTGACCTATGGAGATCTGCAAATCTTCTTCGGTCAAGCTGTTCCCAAGGAAAAGGGGCTATATGAAGCATTGAGCGATGATAATCCCAATATCGGAGAAAAATTTGTGAATTATGAAGAAAGTAAAAACCTGTTCTTTCTGTCCGTGCCCACACACTATGCCGAGCTGCTCTGCGATACAGTGACCATTGAGGAAGTGGAGCAAATGATTAATGCCGCATCCCTTGTCTTTGACATTCTCCTTGTGGACGGAGCTGCGGAGCTAAACAATCCGGTATCCAGCGTGGGCCTATGGCTGGCTGAAAGAATATTTACCCTCCATAGACCGTCCATAGCGGCGCAGATGTGGTATGAAGGCGTTTCGGATTTTGTACGGGAGCTGCACATCGGAGAAAAGCAAACTCATATTCTGCTGGCTCCGAATGGAGAGTTTGACGACAAGACCTACCGCAGTATGACACAGCTGTCCTTCGCCCATGAGCTGCCCTATATTAAACGGGCCGGAGAATTGGAGAATGCCGGAACCCCCATATGTTTTTACAATGACAGACCTTGTAGGCGTTACGGCAAGGTGCTGGAGAGAATTGTTGATGACATCTGCGGGGGTGAGAAGCCATGAACAGCAGATTTTCAGTAAACGATTTGATTTACCGTGCCAATAAACGTCGTTCCGACAGCGGAGAAAGCGTCAAGGCTCAGGAGTATGGAGAAATCCTCGACAAGCTGCAGCGGCTTATCTCCAAAAGCCATTCGGCAGAGCTGGCACAGGTGCTTTATTCACAGGAGGCCGAAGGGAAGCTCAAAGACCTCATCATGCGCTACTTAAACCAAGAGCAGCTGGTAGCCAAGGACCTTCGAAACATTTCCGAGCTGGTGGACGCAGTTTACTTTGATATGGCCGGCATGGGACTGTTATCTCCCTATTTGCAGGACAGCGATACGGAGGAAATAAACGTCAACGGCTCCGGCGGCGTTTGGGTACTGTATAAGGACAGGAAGGTCCGTCTGAATGAAACCTTCAGCAATACGGAAGCTTGTGCCAACATCGTTAGAAAGATGAGCCGGTTCGGAAGCGTAATTCTGGACGGTAGTAAGCCCATCGGGGACAGCTTCATTGCAAGAGGCATACGCATGTCGGGAGCTATCTCCCCCTGTGTTGACCCGGATGCCGGAGCCATTGCTTCCGTCCGAAAGCAAAAGCCATCCTACATCACACGGCAAAATCTTATCGAATGGGAAACAGCTACGGCGGAGGAATTGGACTTTCTCACCCTCTGCGTAAACAACGGTGTATCGGTGGCCATTGCCGGAGCCACCGGAAGCGGCAAAACTGCCGACATGGGTTATATTCTAAGCTGTATTCCCCATGAAAAACGCATTGTGACTATTGAGGACACCCGCGAACTGTCTTTGGCGCAATATGATAAAAATGGTGTGATGCAAAATGACGTTATCCACCTTCTTACCAAGGAGGAGCCGAACCCTGTCACCATGCTGGATTTACTTAAGCTCTCCCTGCGGCTGCACCCGGAAATCCTTGTACCCGCCGAGATGAGAGGCAAGGAGGCATTGACAGTGCAAGAGGCCGGACGGACGGGGCACACCATCGTCAGCACTCTCCATGCCAATAGCGCGCGAACAGCCTATGATCGCATCCTGACCATGTGCCTGGAAGCTGGGACCTCTCTGTCGGAGGAACGGCTTCTCAAAAACATTGTGGAAGCCTTTCCAATTATGTTGTTTAAGATGCAGCTTCCCGATCATTCCCGTAAATACATGGAAATCTTTGAGGCCACCGGGGTACAAAATGGTGAAGTTATGGGCAGCACCCTGTATAAATATGCGGTTGACCACTACGAAAGGGACAACGAAGGCAGGATTATCAAGGCGGTAGGCAGTCACCGGCGCATGGGGAATATTTCTCCGGCTCTTGCCGAAAGGTTTTTGCTGGGAGGTGTACCTCAAAAAGAGATACGCCGCTTTTCGGAAGGAGGTGCGGAATGAACCAGATTCATCTATCGCTTATCACCGTGTTTGTTTTTATCAGCCTTGCCCTGTTTCTCCTGCTGGGGCTGAATCCCTTTGCGGTGGAGCAAAATCCGCTTAAAAAGCGGCGGCTGATTTTAACAGGCACAAAACTAAAAATAACAGAACGTATCGCCATCCACTTTGGGACGCTGCTTAGGCAGACACGATGTACAAGAAAGAAATTCCTTATCATGTTGCTTGCGGCTTCGGCAGCAGGCTTTACAGCCGGAATACTGCTGTTCGGCAGCACCGGACTGGCGGCGGTCATGGCGGCATGTGTGCTTCCCGCCCCGTATTTTTATCTGACGGTAAAAAGCTCTGCGGCTGCGCGAGAAGAAATCGAAGGGCTGGAAAACACCATGTCCGTTATCACCAATACCTACGCAGGATGTGACGATATTATCAAGGCGGTGGAAACCTTTGTGGAGGAAAAGAACAGGTACATTCCTGCAAACTTAAGAATTCCCACGCCTTTTGATGAGTTTGTTACAGAGCTGCGGTTAGTTAATCCCAATGTGGAGCATGGTCTGTATCGTCTGTCGGAAAAGATTAAAAACAGGTACTTTAACGAATGGGTAAAGACGTTGATTCTCTGTCACCATGACCGGCGATTGAAATTTGCCTTATTTCCAATCATTAAAGCCATGAATGATGCAAAAAGCATGCAGGTTGAAAGTGACGGCATGATGGTGCGGGTATGGCGGGATTATCTGATGACGGCGGGCTTGATGTTTTCCATCATTCCCATGATGCGGTTTGCCAATGCCGAGTGGTTTTACCTTTTGACGAAAACCAGCATTGGTAAACTCCTGATTATACTTATGATGGTGATTGCCCTTGCCACTGCTTTTTATGTTATGAAGGCGACAAAGCCGTCAAATAGATAGGAGGGTTTTCGTTGTTTTATCAAGTTATCATTTTTGTCCTGCTGACTGCGGCAGGCTTTTTGCTATGCAGGCAGCTTCTCAAAATTCCGAAGTTGAGCATGAAAAAGAACATCAAGAACCTGCAATCTGAAAAGGAAAAGCCGGGTAAACGTCTGCTAAACCATTTCGTAATGCCTCTGGCAAAACCGGTTTCCCGGTTTATACCCCTTGATCCTATAAAAGAAGCACGGATGGCTTCCATGCTACGGCGCGGAGGAGCGGAACTGACTCCTAAGGAGTATTATGCCAGAGCTATCCTATGTGCCTCGTTTATTCTGCTTCTTATGCCGCTGCTTATTGTTATTGGTAGGGCAAATCTTGCACCCATTGTTCTCATTTTTGCTGTAGTAATATACTTTCATTTCATGACCGATCTCAAGGACCAGATGAAAGAAAAGAAACGCCGCATCGAAATGGAACTGCCGGGCTTTGTCCGTTCCATCTTGTATAAGCTGGATGATATCAAGGATGATAGAAAACCTGTCGTACAAGTTGATTTAATCCAGATATTCGAAGATTACCTGAAGGTGGCAAGTGATGCCTTCAGGGATGATGTGGCGATTTTGGTTATGGAAATGAAGGCCACAGATATAGAAAATGCCTTGAGGAACTTCAATGAACGGCTTGGAATTACCGACGTTTCCTTTTTGGTAAATGCCCTGATCGGGCTGTATCGGGGTGAACACCAAGGAGAAGCCTTGGCGTATCTTGCCAGGGATATGGACATCAAGGCAAAAGAAGCATTGAAAAAGAAACTGGATAAGCTGCCCCGCAGGGTTAAAATTGCATCCATCCCCCTTGTGGCAGTAACTCTTGCCAGTTTGCTGTATGTGATTGGCTCCCACTTGATTCATTCAATGGGGGGCCTTTTTTAATCTGTGAAAACGGGGTAATTCCCCTTTTTCAAAATACATTTTCAGGAGGTATTACCCATGAAAAACATTAGAATTGCAAACTCAATCACTGAGGAGAGGAGGACAAATTCCATGAGGAAACACATGTCAAACGCTCTTTTGAGAGCGAGAAACGCATTGGCAAATCTGAGCGGCGACCAGATGACCGGCTGGCTTATTGTCGTATTGATCGTTGTGGTGGTGGGTGCAGTGTTCATGACTTTGTACCAAGGATCGATCACCACCATCTGGAACAGCATTGTAGACAAAATTACCGGGCTTTTGAGCTAAGGGCAGCCAGAAGGTACTGATTCAGGGGAAGCATTGCTTCCCTTTTCCTTTGAAATCAAAATTTAAAAACAAACGGAGGTATTTATTATAATGACTATATTGAAAAACAAAATAAGAATGACGTCTGTAAAGGTTAGAGAACTTCTACAAAGCAGGAACGGTGACCAGATGACCGGCTGGCTTATTGTAGTGTTGGTTGTTGTGGTAGTGGGCGCGGTGTTCATGACGCTGTATCAGGATTCCATCACCACAATTTGGAATAGCATCGTTACCAAGATTACCGGCCTGCTAAGCTGATGAGGCCCGCAAAAGGCATGTCCGCAAACGCGGGAGGTGCAAAGCAGATGAACAGCAGGTATAGGGGCATACGGGGGAGATTATCTCCCCCTATGTTTTTTCAAAAACTTCTTTCAAACAGAAAAGGCAGCAGCTATTTTGACCTGATGATTAAAACGTTGGTAGTGATTACGCTCATGGTCACAGTGATGTCTTTTCTCAGCGTTTTTACCACTTACCTTAATCTAAACCATGTCTGCCGCCGTGTTGTCCGGGTTGTAGAGCTGGAGGGACAGGTTTCCGACCGGGCTTATGATGTGTTTTACCGGCTCAAGCAGCAGACAGGATTGTCGCCGGAAATGACTGTTGAGGATGTTGAGTATTACGAGGATCAAAAAATCCAGTTGAGAGACACTTTCACAATTACTATGACCTACAGCTATCCCTTTACCATATTTACTCCTTCCTTTGCTCCGCCGGTTGAAATCAACATACCAATGCGGGTAAGCATCACCGGAATGTCGGAAAAATACTGGAAGCTCATAGATTGAGTACACCGGGAAGGAGGCGAAAGCTGTGGGACATATTAAACGTATTTTGCAAAACCGTAAGGGCGACACCTTTATATTTATCATCATTCTTGTCTTTTTCATTCTGACCCTCTCAGCCATACTGATTGAGTATTTCCGTATGGAAAGCCTTTATCAGCAGGTGGAATACGTTATTCAGCGCGCGGTAAACACCTCTGTGGAATACGGGATGCGCGACGAATACCGCAGGGACGGCTGCGCATTGCTGGACACGGAGGCTGCGGAAGAAAGGCTGTACGAATATCTGCACGAAAGCATGGAACTGGATACGGGATTTAATAAATATGCAGGTAACGAGTGGGTATACAACCTGAAAATCCAAAGTATCAACGCTACCGAAAGCCCGCCTCGGCTGACACTGGACGGGGTGATAAGAACCCGCAGTATTTTCAATTTCCTGACCGGCGAGGTTCGGCTTCCCTTTTATATCTCCAGTGTCAACAATCGTATAGAGGAAGGAGGTTTCTAATGATACGAAAGCTTATTTTAATAATACCCGTTGTTTTTTTATGCTGCCTGTTCTTTTCCGTCAAGGCATTTGCCGCATCGAGTGACATTGAGCTCCTTGTCACCTCACCTATAGACAGCCTGCACAATGAAAGCGGTGTGGTGGCTGTGGAGCATTTTCCGGCTGAAATTCCCATAAGCATAACGGCATTAACAGGAACGCTGACAGATATAGAGTTGGAATACGGCGGTGAAAGCCGGAATATCACACCGGAATATACTTTGATTATAGAAAGCAAAGAACACTGCGGTCCCTATACCGTCACCGCCAAAACCGATCAGGGAGCTGTTATGACAGTCACGGCCAACGTGGTGTTTCAAGTAAAGGCCATCTACGATACCCGATACCGCACTGTAGGTATGTTGATTACAGATATTTATGAAGACAATACACTGTTAAAGTCATTCCCTGAACCGCAGCGTATAGACCTTATAAATGCCAACACCGTTGCCGACCATGAGCAGGAGCGTATTGCCGGGTGGATCGGAAGACATGACGGAGGAACCTATACCCTGAAGGGCAGCCTGGTAGTGGAAATCTACGGCTATAAGTCCGGCAAACTGTATGGGACCTATGACACCAAAACCGATTTTGAAGAATTGACCACCCGTTACGGCTGGACAAAAAAAGCACTTATCGCCTTTGAAACTATGCGTGACACGGCGCTGTCCTATCAGGCTCCGGTCAAAATTGATGTGGAAGCGACTTGGTGTGATGAGAGCAAGCAGAAGATATACGGGAAGCTCACAGCCCAGGACAAAGGACTGCCGGAGATTCTCTATCCCTATCAAACTACCTCTGTCACATTTCATAAGGATGACATTAAGCTCTCCCGCAACTTTGTGTACAAAGGACTTGAATGGGATTACACCCCGGAAACCAAAGAGTACGTAGATGGGAAAAGCAAAACACAGACGGAAATCACCCAGAAAATTCACTATCAAATCCCTGCTGCTGACTTTTACTTTAAGTTTAAGGCTTGTGACGGAAACGATCTGTCAGTAGTCATACGTGCTCCTGCCATGGTGAATCGTGGAGCGGATTATTCCTTTACCGTGATTTACATGAACAATGGAAGCAGCCGGACCTATGATGTTCCATTGAAAGGTACGGTGGATGGAGCCGTTATTGATGAGATTCCAATCATGCAGGACTTTTCTCCAAACACGAGTAAAGCCTATGAAGTGAAGCGCACAGCGAACACTGCTGCCGACGAAATTCATCTGTGGGCTAACATCGGTGTGCCGGAGGGCTTCAATGATGGAAACCTTGCTAACAACACGGCCACAGCTGTAATAAAAATCGTTGACCCTGAACCGGAACCGGAGCCGACGCCCGACAATCCTGACACGCCGGATGATACACCGGATAATCCCGGTAATTCTCCGGATAACCCACCGGAAAAACCAAAGGCTTGCGACCTTTCCACAAGTATTCTTGCGCCGCCCACGGTATATGAGCATGAAAGCTACAGCCTTACAGTGAGCTTTACCAACCAATCCGACAAGCAACTGGATGATGTGCCGTTGCAGGCAAAAAACAATGAGAGCCTTTTAACGCAAATTCCATCAACCGGCAGCTTTAAACCGGGCGAAACCAAGTCATTTACCATTGAGAATACGGCAGGTAACGCAGGCGAGGTATATATTTTATGGGCAAATATCAAAGTGCCCGCCGGTTTCCGGGACGAAAACCCGTTTAACAATACAGCCGTTTCAAAAATTACTGTAGTGAAAAAGCCTTCGGGCAATCCGGATAACCCCGATAATCCACCGGACGAGCCGGATAACCCGGACAATCCTGATAATCCACCGGATGAACCCGATAACCCGGATAATCCAGACAATCCACCGGATGAACCGGATATTCCGGTAAAAAGCCTGTGTGACGTATGGGTAAACCTTTCATCCCCACCAACGGTTTATGAGCGGGAAGAATACAGCTTCACAGTGTATTTTGCCAATTCCACGGACAAGGCACTGTCGGATGTGAACCTGAATGTTACCATCAACGGCAGTACGATTTCCGCCGTACCGCCTATGGACAATTTTGAACCCTATGAAAAGAAGTCCTTCCTTGTTACGAGTACGGCAGGAGAAAAAGGCATACCCATCCGGCTTTCGGCACAGGTATCACCGCCTGCGGGGTATTGTGACAGCAATCCGGGTAACAATCAGGTTTCATCGGAAATCATGGTGCTGGAGCGCCCTTATGATTTGGATGTACAGAGAATCACGCCGGATAAATACAAAGAAAATCAGACGGTTATCAGTACCGTCAAGGTCGGTAACCGTGGCAGCCTCGACTTTACGCCCGGACAAAACGTTACCGTGCTGTTTCAAATTCCAGAACTGTCCTTTTCAAAACGCATAGATGCTGTTGTCATGGAAAAGGACACCTGGAATGTGGTATCTCTGCGTTGGGACACTCCAAACGTACAGGCCGATAAGGACATTACCCTGATTGCGATTATTAACCCCGAACATTCTTTAGGCAATGAAAGCAGCTCCGACAACAACACATATACCCAGGAGGCGGTCATTCAAAATGTCACCTATGAAGAACCGGAAGAAAGCCGGACGCTCCCTGGTCCACCGCAAAGAAGTGAGCAACCAAAGGTGACATGGTGGGAACAAAGGTATGAAGGGGGGCAATTTGTATGGAAGCAATTCTATGCTGAGTTAAAAGTCAGCTCCGTACTGGATTATGATACCAAAGCCAAAGGCTTCTTAAAATCTGGATACGGGTATTCCATCCGTGTTACGGTAACTGTGAATACCGACTATGACAGGTCGGAGCTGATTACTGCTCCACAGACGGCAGAGGTTTATTTACCGGAATACCGCTACGAAACCGCTATCCCTTTAATTAAGGAAGGTGGTCAATTTACTTTCCGGGAGAATCCCGCATCTCCTTTCAAATACCGCAAACAATATGTTCCGATTTGGTTTCCCGATGATAAGGACTATATCTTACAGCTCCTTGTCACCGATGTGCACACCCCTGGAGGAACATTATCCAAATGGATTACCGGAGGGGAGCTAAAAATCTATGTGGTGGACAGTATGTACGATGATGACGTTACAACGGGGGACTGATGATGATAATATTTTGTGCTGTTCCTCTTGTGTGGGCGGCTATTATGGACTATAGGAAGCGGATTATCCCCGATTGGACATGGATTGCCATTTTACTGACCGGGATTGCATCCGCTTTTGTGCTGTCAACCCCGGTTTTGTATGAACGGATTATGGGATTTCTCTTGCCGGGGTCTTGCCTGCTGATCCTTGCGATGAAATACGGCGGCGTGGGCGGGGGTGATATCAAGCTTACGGCGGCAATAGGTTTTTGTCTTGGCCTGTACTCTCTTGCAGCCATCCTCTTTTTTACCCTGCTCCCCGCCTGCATATATGCGAAAGCTACAAGGCAAAGGAGTATCCCGCTGGCCGTATTTTTGAGTATCGGTTTTTTTATCTATGCCGGTGCTCTTTTTATTTATGGACGGATTTACTGATTGAATAGCAGGAGGTGATTTTGTGGAACTGAAAACGATACTGGCCATCGTGCTTTGCCTTGTCATTGTTGGTGGCGCAGTGTATTTGAATATCAAGAGGAAAAAGAAATAAAGGCAGGGGCGGCAAAAGGGACGGAAATACAAACACCGTCCCTTTACTGTCCGCCTATTCGATTGGAGTGAGAACAAGATGAATGAAGAAAAGCGCATGGTGGATACCTTTGAGGTAAAAAATGCCATTCATATTGGAGATAAGGAAGTTCTTTTTTGTGAGGATAACACCAATGCCGATTATCCGTATATGGTTTGCAACTGCACCTGGGATAACCCGTTGGGCGTTGACCACTTCTTTGAAGCCAAAGCAAGTACGGACTACCTGGAAATGATGACCGAATTTACCGACCGGATACAGGCACAGCTTGAGGTGATCAGAGAGGAACGGGACAAAATCTCCGTTCCCTTACAGCCTTTCATGCCACAGCAATGCACCCTGAACGATTACGGAGTGAGCATTGAAAATAAGGTAGTGGTGATTCGCCCGGAGCGTCTGCGCCCCGAATACCGTACCGCCGACAAGCAGCTTGTGCTGGCTACGGGTGGCTTTGGCGCTCATGCCAATTCCAGAGGACGGGCGGTCTATACCGTCAACCTATATTCCGGCAAGGAATCCCGCTGGAATCGGGAGGATATTTTGGGCATCATCAAGCCGGAGCATCTGCCCGATTGGGCAAAGGAACGGCTGAAACAAATACAGACTGAAATGCAGGCAAAGCAGAAAAAACATGAGCAGGTGCGTTAGGAGGTCTGATTATGGAAAAGGAAATTAATGCCGGTTACATTATCACCGACCGGCTGACCGTAGGCAATTCGGAATTTGTCATTGGACAAAGGGATACAGAGATTGCGCCGTTCGTCACCTGGAAATGCAGGAAGGGCGAAAAGGACTACTTTTGGGGGCATTATCTTAGTGACCGCCTGAGCGCTCTTGAGGACTTATGCAATCGGGCGCTGGACGAAGCTCATTATTTAAGAAGTCTTCAGCAGGAAAAGGACGCAACCGAAAAAAAGGAACCAAAGTTCCAGAAGAAAAAGCACGGACAGGAACGGTAAGGAGGGATAAGAGTTGGCAACGAAACTGCAACTGATTACAGAGCTTTCGGAGAGGACTGCCCGCACTATCACAAAAAATCCTGTCAACTGGACTTCCTTTTTGAAAACGGCGTCATGGAACTACAAATACCCGTTCCAGGATCAGGTTTTAATTTATGCACAGCGTCCCGATGCAACTGCTTGCGCGCCCATTGAGCTATGGAACCGTAAGCTGGACCGTTGGGTAAACCGGGGCGCAAAGGGCATTGCTCTCATCGATGACAGCGGGAGCCGTTTGAGCCTGCGCCATGTATTCGATGTGTCGGATACCAACAGCCGCTATGACCGCCCCATTGTCCTTTGGGCAATGCAGGACAGATATGCAGAGGCTGTGACGGAAACGCTGGAGAATGCCTTTGGTGAGCCGGAGGAAAAACAGGATATGGCAAGCGCCTTAATCTCTGCCGCCCGCAATGCCGTGGAGGACAATTTCCCGGATTATCTCACCGACTTGGTGGATTGCCGGACAAACAGCTTTCTGGAGGAGCTGGACAACCTGAACGTGGAAGTTATCTTCAAGGAAGTGCTGAAAAACTCCATTGCCTATATGCTCTTAGTTCGCTGCGGTTACAATGCCGACGAGTATTTGAGTCTGGATGAGCTTCAGGGTGTTTTTAACTTCAACACCCTGGATACCGTTTCCCGATTAGGCGCAGCCACCAGCGATATTTCCGAAATGGTTTTAAGGGAAATCGGCGCAACGGTCAAGGAGATGCAAATTACAGAGAAAAAGAAAAGCCACACCTTTGCAAAAAATCAGGAGGTTCGCCACAATAAAAATGTAAAACAAAATATAGATTCTGAAAGGAATGGTGAATATGGAACTGACCTACACGCCCAAGGGCGATTATCTGATTCCCGACCTGATGTTGCCGGAGGAAGAAACGCACATCGGCAAATATGGGATGTTGCGCAAAACATATCTGAAAAACCACAGGAAAGGGATGTACGCCAGCCTGATGCTGTCGGGCAAGCTAATGGAACACCTCACGGAGACCGACCGGACGGCGAGGGAACGCGTCGGGAGAATCACGGCGAAGCTCTTGGAGAGCAGTCCCGCACCGGACAAGGCAGCCGACCCGATTGGCTGGACGGGACACATGAACAGCCTGAAACATCAAGCGGAGGAAACGGTGCTGGCGGAGCTGATTTACAGCTAAACCTGTTTCCAACCTTTGAACAGCAAATAGAAGTCATAGAAAAAGCGGAGGAAGAAACATCCTCTGCTTTTTCTATTCCACAGGAAGTTATTGACTCGGTTTTGCGGCAGGGAAGCGGTGTGCAGAATGGAAAGTACCGGATTTATCTGCACTTCCGGCAGAACGCCTCTGCAAAAGAGAATGCCGATTTTTTGAAAAATGAGTACGGTATTGGAGGACATGGACCTGCTCTGATTGACTCCAAAATTGACGAATGGCACGACGGCAAAGGCATCACGCTTACCAGAGGAAAGCCCATCGAACCGGATTCAAAGGTTGTTCTGTCCTGGGCAAAAGTACAAAAGAGAATTGGCGAGTTAATTGCTGCCGACCGCTACTTAAACATCAAGGAAAAAGAATGCCTGCCCGTTTATGAGCGGCAGACAGAGGAACGTGGCCAACAGTTTGCCGAGGAAGACTATGCCCGTGAAATACTGAACCGGGAACCGGCTCCCTCCGAACCAAAGCCGCCATTAGGGGAAGATACAAGGTACAACTTTTCACTTGGAGATACGGTTTATCTTGGGACGGACGAATACGAGATTTTTTCCTATGACGACAGTTTTGTACAGCTCCGGGACATAAACTTCCCGTTACTCGGCAAGGAGCTTTCACGGAGTGACTTTGACCGGATGCTGCAGGAGAATCCCTTAAACGACCATTTGATTTCCGATGAGCAGGAAACCCTTGCAACACAGGCGGAAGCTCCTGCGGAGCAACCAGCCGAAAAAGAACAAGCACCATCCCCTCGCGAGCTATATCAAACCTATCTGCCGCAAATCATCAACAGGATACGAACCGATGAAATCTATCCCTACCTATGGGATAAGGACACCGACCCCGACAGCGCCGAGCGGGAGCTGGACAATGCCATCCACCGTATTATGCTTTCTATGCGGGAGGAGCATTCGGCTTTTTATCAAGCCTATACGAGCCTGCCAAAGTTTAAGGAATGGCTCCATGAGGATGTATTCCAGTGGATATACCAGGATTATCTGACAGAAAAAAGAGACAGCGCTACCCTTCATGCAGACGACCCCGATGCACCGGAATGGGTACGGGCAACCGGCGATGTGATCATTACCCCCGAGGGCGATACCGTCACCATTGACAGCGAAGACAAAGGCGAAAAAAGCTATGTGGAATTTGACCTGGAGCCGCCGGATAGCCAAGCAGAAGAAACAGAAAAGCAACCGGTCGAAATAACGGAAAAACAGGGAATACCCAAGCAGCCCCGTGTGAATTTTCATATAACTGATGATGACCTGGGCGTAGGCGGTGCAAAGACCAAATACGGCCGGAATGTGGATGCCATCCGTCTCTTAAACCAACTGGAGGAACAAAACCGTTTAGCCACACCGGAGGAACAAGAAATCCTATCCCGGTATGTTGGCTGGGGCGGTCTGCCACAGGTGTTTGATGAACAAAACAGCCAGTGGGCCAAGGAATACACTGAGCTGAAGGAGCTGCTCACTGATGAAGAATATACATCCGCGAGGGCCTCCACATTAAACGCCCATTACACTTCCCCCATTGTCATTAAGGCCATGTATGACTGCCTTGCCAACATGGGCTTTGAAACCGGTAATATTTTAGAACCTGCCTGCGGAACCGGCAACTTTTTCGGTCTTGTGCCAGAGAGCATGAAAAATTCCAAGCTGTACGGTGTAGAGCTGGACGGCATTACAGGACGGATTGCCAAACAGCTTTATCAAAACGCAAGCATCGCAGTGCAAGGATTTGAGGAAACCAATCTGCCTGACAGCTTTTTTGACTTGGCCGTCGGTAATGTGCCCTTTGGCAGCTACGGTGTGGCGGACAAGAAGTACGACAAGTACAAGTTTTACATCCACGACTACTTTTTTGCAAAAACACTGGATAAGGTGCGGCCTGGGGGTATTATCGCCTTTATTACCTCCAAGGGCACGTTGGATAAGCAAAACCCCGAAGTACGCAAATACATTGCGCAGCGGGCAGAGCTTTTGGGGGCCGTCCGGCTTCCCAACAATGCCTTTTTAGCCAATGCCGGCACGGAGGTTACCACCGACATAATCTTTCTGCAAAAGCGCGACCGGGTAATCGACATTGAACCGGACTGGGTTCATCTTTCCACCATCGGGGACGGTATCTCCATCAATCAGTATTTTGCCGACAACCCCGACATGGTGCTGGGCACAATGGCTTACGATGAGAGGATGTACGGTAATCAAAACGAAACCACCTGTGTTCCCCATGAGGACACCGATCTTTCTGAACTGCTCCGGGAAGCGCTGGAAAACATTCATGCGGAAATCACCGAATACGAGCTGGACGAATTGTCCGACGACGAGGACACCTCCATTCCGGCAGATTCGGATGTGCGTAATTTTAGTTTTTGTCTGATGGACGGTGAAATCTACTACAGGGAAAACAGCCGGATGAACCGCGTGGAAACCTCTGTCACCGCGCAGGGGCGCATCAAGGGCATGATTGCCATCCGGGATTGTGTCCGGGAGCTCATTGAATATCAGACTGAGGATTACAGCGACGAAATAATCCGGGAACAGCAGCAAAAATTGAATAATCTTTATGATGCTTTTACCGCCAAATACGGGCTTTTAAACAGCCGGGGCAACAATATGGCCTTTTCGGACGACAGTTCCTACTGTCTGCTCTGTTCTCTGGAGATATTGGACGAGGATGGGAATCTGGAGCGCAAAGCGGATATGTTCACAAAGCGCACCATCCGGCAGCGCACCAGCGTTACCCATGTAGATACCGCCACCGAAGCACTGGCCATCTCCATCGGGGAAAAAGCCTGTGTGGATATAGGCTTTATGCAGACCTTGACGGGACTATCCGAAGAACAAATCCTTAAAGAGCTGGAAGGCGTTGTATTCCGTAATCCTGAAAAAACCGACAACGAAGGCAACCCGCGCTATGAAACTGAGGATGAATACCTGTCCGGCAATGTGCGGGAAAAACTGAAAACAGCTCGGCAGTTTGCCGAAATGTACCCAGACCTTTACGGCGTGAATGTTAAAGCATTGGAAGCAGTACAGCCGAAGGACCTGGATGCCTCTCAAATCGACGTGCGGCTTGGCGCAACCTGGCTTCCCCCGGATGTGATCAAAGACTTTATGCTCGAGTTGCTGGAAACCCCTTATATGTACAGGCGCTATATTGGTGTTTTATATTCTGCCTATACCGCTAACTGGAACGTAAAAGGTAAAAACGACGACCGCAGTGACAACATCAAGGCCAATGTAACCTATGGTACCAAGCGTATCAATGCTTACAAGATTATTGAGGAAACATTAAACCTCAAAGATGTACGCATTTTCGATACAATCATTGAGGACGGCAATGAGAAGCGGGTATTGAACAAAAAGGAAACTGCTATTGCTCAACAGAAGCAAGAAGCCATCAAGGAGGCATTCCAAAGCTGGATATGGAAAGACCCACAGCGCCGGGAGCGGCTGACGCGAATTTATAACGACCGTTTCAATTCCATCCGTCCCCGTGAGTACGACGGCAGCCATATCCGTTTTACCGGCATGAACCCGGAAATTACCCTGCGTAAGCACCAGGTGGATGCAGTGGCTCATGGTCTTTATGGTGGCAACACCCTTTTGGCTCACTGTGTAGGAGCAGGAAAAACTTATGAAATGGCTGCTATAGCTATGGAAAGCAAGCATTTGGGACTTTGCCAGAAAAGTCTGTTTGTGGTGCCCAACCACCTTACCGAGCAGTGGGCGGCGGAGTTTTTGCAGCTTTATCCATCCGCCAATATTTTAGTGTCCACTAAAAAGGACTTTGAAACCAAGAACCGCAAGAAATTTTGTGCCCGTATTGCTACCGGCGACTATGATGCGGTAATCATCGGGCACAGCCAGTTTGAGAAAATACCCATTTCCCAGGAACGGCAAAAACGGCAGCTTGAGGAACAGATCAGCGAAATCACCGGTGGTATCCGGGAGCTGAAAGAAGAGCACGGCGAACGCTACGCCATCAAGCAGCTTGAAAAAACAAAGAAGACTTTAAAATTAAGACTGGATAAGCTCAATGATACCAGCCGCAAGGATGATGTGGTAACCTTTGAGGAATTGGGCGTTGACCGTCTTTTTGTGGACGAGGCGGACTTTTACAAGAACCTGTTTCTTTATACGAAAATGCGCAATGTTGCCGGGCTGTCCCAGACCAACGCACAAAAGTCCTCCGACCTGTTTGCAAAATGCCGCTATCTCGACGAGCGGACGGAGGGACGAGGAACCATCTTTGCCACAGGAACGCCGATCAGTAACTCTATCACAGAGATGTACACCATGCAGCGCTATTTGCAATATGAAGTACTGCGCAGAAATGGGCTCCAGCATTTCGACTGCTGGGCTTCCACCTTCGGAGAAACCGTAACCGCCATTGAGCTTGCGCCGGAAGGCACGGGCTACCGGGCCAAAACGAGGTTTGCCCGCTTTTATAACCTGCCGGAACTCATGAATATGTTCAAGGAAGTCGCGGACATTAAGACAGCGGATATGCTGAATTTGCCGGTGCCGAAAGCCAACTATCATAATGTGGCGGTAAAGCCCAGTGAATTCCAACAGAATATGGTGGCCGAGCTTGCGGAACGTGCCGAACGGGTGCGCAACCGGATGGTGGAACCCTATGAGGACAATATGCTGAAAATAACTAACGACGGGCGCAAACTGGCCCTCGACCAGCGGCTGGCAAATCCCATGCTGCCTGACCACGACAGAAGCAAGGTAAACGCTTGCGTGGACAATACTTTCCAACTTTGGCAGGAAAACCGTGATCAGAGATTAACACAGCTTGTATTCTGCGACCTGTCCACTCCCAAAAATGACGGGAACTTTAATATCTATGGGGATGTACGGCAAAAGCTTATTGACCGTGGAGTTCCAGCCGACGAGATTGCTTTTATTCATGATGCTAATACGGAAACCCGAAAAAAAGAGCTGTTTGCCAAAGTCCGTAAAGGACAGGTACGAATCCTGTTAGGTTCCACCTTCAAGATGGGAGCCGGAACCAATGTCCAAGACCGGTTGATTGCCCTTCATGATCTGGATTGCCCGTGGCGGCCTCGCGATTTGGAGCAGCGTTCAGGACGTATAGTGCGCCAAGGTAATAAAAACGATGAGGTGCATATCTTTCGGTATGTCACCGAAAATACCTTTGACGCCTACCTATATCAGATTTTAGAGAATAAACAGCGCTTCATTTCCCAGATTATGACCGGCAAGTCTCCTGTACGTTCTGCTGAGGATATAGATGAGACGGCACTCTCCTACGCCGAGGTGAAAGCATTGGCCACAGGCAATCCCTATATCAAGGAAAAGATGGATATAGATATTCAGGTTTCCAAACTCAAACTGCTGAAAGCCAACCATTTGAGCCAGCGTTACGCTTTGGAGGACAGATTGCTCAAGCACTATCCGCAGCAGATCAAATCCACCGAGGAACGCATTACAGGCTATGAAAAAGACCTTGCCATGTTTGAACGGTACAGTACACCGGAACTTGTCAGGGATAGCGCGGAGGACAGTAAATTTGCAGGTATGACGGTCAAAGACATCCGTTACACCGAAAAAGCAAAGGCAGGCAAAGCTATCCTGGAAGCCTGCAAGCTGATGACCTCACCGGAGCCGCAGGAGCTGGGCAACTACATGGGCTTTCCGATGCTGTTTTCCTTTGACAGCTTCAATAAGCAGTACCAGATCACTCTACGTGGCGCTTTAAGCCATACGGTGACTTTGGGCACAGACATCCACGGCAATATCACCCGCCTGAACAATGTGCTGGCCGAAATACCAAAAAAGCTGGAATATTGCCAAGAACAGTTAAAAACACTCCGCCAGCAGATGGAAACGGCTAAGAAGGAGATTGACATCCCCTTTGAGAAAGAGCAGGAACTGCAAACAAAGTCTGCAAGACTGGCGGAACTGAATATTCTGCTCAACATGGATAAGCAAGAAAACGAGATAATGGATGGCGAGCCGGACGAGGATATGGATGTGCCCGAAAGGAAGGCCGTGGGATATGAAAGATAACCTGTAAAAGTGAAAGGTTTTTGTATCTTTGACTTTCAAAAATTGGATGATTATAGTGAAAATAAAAAAGGGGTAATGGTATGAACGAGTCAGATAATATACAGTCATATGCTTTTCAGGATTTAGCCATACGTTTGGAGGAGTTATTTCCCGAAATTGACAGTGACGTAGCCGTTAATCTTCTTCATGACAATGCTAAATACAAGCAGCTCTACGATAAGAAGAAGGAAATGTTGGTGCAGAACTCTTTCATCCAGGATGTTGTTGATGGTGAAGGACAGATTACGATAAGCACAAAGGAACATGAAATCTTTCTGGACTACCTGAATGTGGTCAGCCGGATGGAAAATATGGAGCGCGTGCAGCTTTATTTCCGCGGACATGCGGACAACTTTTCTTATCTTAAAAAAATCGGCGCAATATAGTTGTACCCCAAAATTCATGGAAAAGCATCGGAAACACTCCGGTGTTTTTTCATTTTCAGAGGTGATGAAGATGCCCTATGTAACACCGGAGCAGATTGAGCGTACAAAGCAAATGGATTTGCTAACCTATCTGCAATACTATGAACCATACGAGTTGGTGCACTTCTCAGGCAATGTATATACTACACGTACCCATGACAGCCTGAAAATATCCAACGGAAAATGGTGCTGGTGGTCACGTGGTATCGGGGGGCGTTCTGCCCTTGACTATCTCATCAAGGTACGGGGCTTAACGTTCCCCGAAGCAGTTATTCAGATTGACGGACAGGCGACCATCGCGCCACCTATTCAGTCAAAGGTGAAGAACCATACTGAACCGAAGAAACTGCTTTTACCAAAGAAAAATGAAGACAATGACCGTGTTATTGCCTACCTTATGGGACGTGGTATTCATAGCACTTTAATTGAGTACTGTATCAAAACCGGACGGTTATACGAAAGTCGAGATTATCATAATGCCGTCTTCGTGGGCTTTGACCGCCAGGGCACACCACAATATGCGACACTCCGGGGTACGACCAACAGGCGGTATATGGGTGAAGCCAATGGGAGCAATAAGCACTTTTCTTTTTTCATACCGGCCAGTAAGCAGTGCTGCAGGTTGCATCTGTTTGAAAGCGCTATTGATTTGTTATCCTATGGCACACTGAAACTGCTTTCCGGCAGGGACTGGCAGATGGAAAACTGTCTATCCCTTGCGGGAATTTACAGGCCGAAAAAGAATATAGAGGAGAGTACTCCGCCTGCCGCACTCATGCAATACTTAAAGGATTTTCCGTACATT
>JAHDSQ010000065.1 GCA_018432615.1 Clostridia bacterium | reverse complement strand
CCCCACAAGGCCACCGACTTTACTTACACTATTACCTTCGCCATTCACATCGCCTGTGGCATAGGAGTTGGTGATGATACCGCCGGTTGTGTTATACCCCACAAGACCGCCAATATTAGCATCTTCGCCATTCCCATTTACCGTTGCCATGGCGTAAGAGCCAGTGATGGTAGTACCATTATTTTCCCCCACAAGACCGCCGACATAAGAAAAATTTCCCTCGACACTTACTACGGAGTCTACAACATAAGAATCAGTGATGTCAGAATTGATAGCACTCCCTACCAGACCACCGACCCTACCGTGGCCGGTCACGGTCACGGTCACGGTCACGTTCTCCAGTTTTACGTTTTTGATGACGGCCTCGTTTATTTTTCCAAACAGACCTTGGTTAGAATGTAATCTCCTGTTTATGTAGAGGCCGCTGATCGTATGCCCGCTGCCGCCATAAGAGCCGTCAAAGGAACCGGTAAACGGATTACTTCCTGTGCCGATGGGCTCCCAGCCTTCGCCTGTGTTGTATGGAGCCTTGTCCAGATCTATATCCGCTACCAAGGCAAAGTGGGCATCCAGGTAGTTGCGCACTATATTCAACTGGTCGGAATCCGCGATTTGGTAAGGGTTCCCCGCCGTTCCGTCACCGCCCGCAAAGCCAGTTACGACCGCCACATCCGGAATGCTTCCGATATATACACCAACAGCGTAAACCACCATGGTCACAGTTTCCGCCGTGTCGTGGACGGACGTTACGGTGTATTGTCCGGTGCCCTCATTATACACGGCACCAGTTACTGTGGTAGTTCCCTCCCCCCCGGTAATGGTAAAGTCGGTGCCGGTCAGGCTTAGAACCGGATTGTTGGCTTCATCTCTTACTGAAGCCGTGAAGGTGAAGACCTGATCGACTACCGGGCTCTCCGGAGCAGTGGTCGCCGAAACAGACGAGTTGTCCGTATACGGGTTTCCCTCCGCCCATGCCGCCACCGGCAGCATTAATGCCAGAAATGCCACCAGGGCCAGACAGGCTGGAAATTTCATTTTTCTTCTTGATAAATTAATCATTAAAGACCACCTCGGATTAAAATTTGCCAATTTTTTAACCTGTATGAATATTATATATTGTATAACAAAAAAACGCCTCCCGTCCCTGTACTTAAGTACAGGGTAGACAGTCTTGACAAACAGGGAGGCAGGCGTTATCTTGTTTTATTGCTATATCAGGACATAAATAAACTCATTCCAAAAGTTCAAATTTACTCACGTAATTGATCAACTGGCTTCTGTTTTGCAGATGCAGCTTATCTATTGAATTCTGCACATGATATTTTACCGTTCTTTCGCTTATCCCGAGTTTATCGGCAATTTCTTTATAGATACATCCCTGCGCTACCAAAAAAAGTACTTCCCTCTGCCGTTCCGTCAAATCAACCGGATTGTTTTGATTGTCCCTTTGATTTTTATTCCCCATCCTCACTTCTTCCAAGATCTTGCCTGCCAGACCGGGAGATACAGGTATTTCGCCGTCTTTCAGCGCTTCCAGGATTTCAAAAAGCCTTTCACTCTCAAAGTTCTTGATAAAGTAGCTGCAAGCACCGAATTTAACCGCGTTAAACATGTCCTGTTCATTTTCCGAAGAAGTCAGTATTACTATCTTTATTTCGGGAAACCTGGCGTTAATGAGCATATTCGCCTCAAGACCGTCACATAAAGGCATAAATATATCGATCAGCATGACATCCGGCTGTAGCTTTTTTGCCAATTCAAAAGCCTCCAGGCCGTTTTTTGCTATACCTGCTACATTATATTCACGGGTCTCCAGCAGATTTTTCAATCCCTCCGCAAAAAGCGCATGATCATCCGCAATTACAATCTTCATACCCCACCATCCCTTATTTTTAACCTGATTTCAGTACCCACGCCTTTTTCGGAATGTATACTGATACCGGCTCCGATTTCCTCAGCTCTTTCGCGCATGATAGACAATCCGTACTTATCCACGCCGTCTTGCATATGAATATCAAAACCAATCCCATTGTCACATATACTCACTTCGGTGAAAGCATCTTTTTTTACAAACGAAATACTTGCCGTACATTTTCCCGCATGCTTTTTGACATTATTAAGGGATTCCTGAATAATCTTCATTATATGTATCGCCTTTGATTCCTCCGGGAAATTTTCAGGAAGGTTTTCATCAAAGCTTATGGCTACAGGAATGCCATGCCTTTCAGTAAAAGCGGATATGTATTGCTTCAATGCCGCAGAAAAACTCCTGTTTCTCGGCGCAATTCCCCGTATTTCTGATATATAATCCCGTATCCCGCTGTGAGCGTCTCTTGAAACGCTGATAAGGGCTTCCATCTGGTTCATTGCCTTACTGTATTTTTGCTGTATCATATACTCCTTTACTGTCTGTGCCTGGGCGTTAATATACCCGAACATTTGCCCCAAACCGTCATGCAGCTCCCTTCCCATCCGTTCCCGTTCACTCATGACACTCAAAACTTTTTGCTGCTGAATGATCTTTTCCAGATTTCTTTGCTGCTCTGTTATATCATTAAAAACGTACAAAACTCCTGCGGTCTTTTCTTTTTTATCTTTAAAAAGGTGCTTTTTTATTTCATATATAAAGTCCCTGTTTTCATTGGAATTGGATACGACAACCCTCGTTTGCCGTTCATTATCATTGCTTTGTAATAAGTCTTCGTTTTGTAATAAGTCTTCGGGAATAATCGGGATTTCCGATATATTCATTCCAATCATTTCTGATTTTTGAAGATCAAACATTGTCAATGCCGAATGATTGATATCGATAATCACGTTATCTCTGTCAACCACTATAACCCCGCTACTCAGTCTCTCGACAAGAAGATCCCTGGCGATAGGCATTATATTCAGAAGCTTATGATGGAATACGCCCCATGACAACACCAGAGCCGATATACCAAAGAATGCGGGTGCCACATCAAAACGCTTGACAGGAGATAGCCCCAGGATGTATAGAATATTGGTTAAAGCAATAAACCCCAGTCCTACAAAGAGGATTACCGCTTGCTTTCTGTATAATGAGTCCTTTTTTATTGCCGTTACAGCCAATAAAACCAGCGAAGCAGTGTTCATGGAATACGTAAATAGAATATAGACAGGATAAAGCACACCATAATCCTTATCTATTGTGTATGGAACAGCCGATGTATCCAGTAAAAAATTCGTCCTCATCAGCCCATGATACGGGTCGGTAAAAACAAGAATATAAAAGAAGGCAAAGATAGAAAATACCATAATTATATTTTTTTTTGATAAATATTTATCATAGCCTGTAAATTTCATAGAAAGCATAAAATATGCAAAGGTTGATACAGTACCTAAGTATTCTATATTCGCCCAGAATAATTTCACGGGCAATGTAACCGCCATCAGCTCAAAGGCCTGAGAAAACACCCACCATGCCGATGTAAGCATAGCAAAGATGAATTCATTGACGCCTAAGTTCTGCCTGTACTGAAATCCGTATATGGCAAGAAATATCAGCATGGAAAAGGAAAAAATCAATAGTATTATATATGGGAAAAATTGGTACAAGCTCATTCCCCCCCTCGCTGATAATTCCCCGCTTAATTGTATCGCTTATCCTCTCAAGCATCTCTTCCGCTTTGTATTATTCACTGTTTTAATACTATAATTTTAAATTCACTTATATTATACAACATTTTATAATTCGGAACAGATGAGGTTCGCAAGAGTCGTTATAGCAAAATAGTAGCCAAAAGTGTGCAAGAAAATGAATTCCTGAGGTCCCAATATGAACGAGCACATAATATTAGCCTTGGTAAGCATCATCGTACTGGGGATCGCCTCCCAGTGGCTAGCCTGGAAACTAAGAATATCAAGCGTTATTCCCTATATCTTTTTCGGTTGCCTGGCAGCGCTTAATTTTACTGAGTTAATGGGCATAAACAACTTGTATCAACTGCCGCTGAGATCCCGCTACGAAGTTCCGGTCTATCTCAGAGGCAGAATGCTTTTCAATCAATATGCCAATTACGACTACCTGAAATCAGGGCAGAAAACCATTCCCCTGTTTGTAATTGATAACAATAAAAAACTGACCATCTTGTCAGAAGACGAACAGCCAATTTTAAAAGGCGGGTCAAATGTCTTTATCCTCACCCACTCCGACACTCAGGACTGCCGAGCATGAATCAGCATGCCAACTATTAATCCGTTTAAAGCAGGATTGTTCCAAAATCCCGGTAGAATTCCTTTTTTCAGCCATAACAGTCTCCAGGTTATATGCCAATACCTGAATGCTCCTGTCTTCTAGAAGGAGCTTGAATTCATAGCTGACTTCCTTCGGCGTAATTCTATCACCTATAGTAATGTCTATCTTAAACGCTACCTCCATTGGCGGGTATACCACACTTAATGACACCCGATATCCGCCATATTCGTTTCCTTTTCTTCCAGCAATTGTTCCAATAGGCGTTGCTTCATAAACGTAACCTCTTTCTGTATAATCTCCCATTGTCGATTATTTTCGTAGTCATATTATCAATCCTTCCAGTTCCACCAGTTTTGTTTCCCCTCTGGCAATTTCCCGCCATGATCAGCGTAATATACCGCCAGTCGATAGCAGTACAAAGCACATTTGTCTACGGGCATACCTTGGGCGATGCAATCAGCGGCATAGATGTCATCTGGGCTTTTGCCGCGCAAAGACTTTATCGTCGGGAAACCTGCCCGAATCAAATGCTCCGCCATATTGATCCCGATACCTGGAATTTTCGTTAGTTCGGATTTCATAGCTTCACCTCAGTTCTCTGATCATAATGAAATCTTCGTTCTCCACGGCAACGGCACGAAGAGCGGCTTCCATACGTTCGCACTCCTCGGCCGCACATTGCTCGATTTGCCCCCAGGCTACATCAGTTCCGAGCCGGTCATAGGCGACCGCAAGCGCTCCATAAAAGGCAAGCCCTATACAATGTCTTGCCGAATGGATGGTCGACGCACATTGACCGATTGACCTTGCCGCCGCCTGTGCAACAGGATTTTCGCCTGCTGCGCGAGCAGCCGCGTGGCACTCTAATATCGCCGTTTTTGCCTGAGGTAATTTGATTGCACCCGCAAGCCATTCGCGGGCAGCGGTTAACGCGTTTTGCGGGCGCAGGTCGTTCGGGTAATACTTGCTCCACAACGGCAAGATAACTGTTAGAGAATAATTGACTGCCCAATGTGCAAGCGTTGCCTTGCTCTGTGTTTTGATTAATTTCATGAGCGACCGAATATACGGTGCGTTCCAGTCATTTAACATCTTTCTTGCTTGTGGCATAGTATTCTCCTCTTTTTCATAAAAACCAGTCTTATTTATAAAGTGTGGTGATATTTCCCTTTGCTTTCACTTATAATTCAACAAAGCTGTTTGAAACCCTTGTAGAATATGGTTGTTCTTGGTAATGTCAAAAAACAATTTCAAATAATAATGGTGTATGATCTTGTCTGGGGCCCGAATCAATCATTTCCGATTTGAGGACCTTATCTGCTATACGATCACTTACCAGCCAGTAATCAATTCTCCAGCCGGAATTATTAGTTTTACTTGTTTTAGCACGCTGCGCCCACCAGGAATATACACCCGGCACATCACCGTGAATGTAGCGAAAGGTATCTGTAAACCCTTTGGCTAAAAGATTTGTGAACCCTTGACGTTCTTCATCTGTAAAACCTGCCGAACGGCGGTTATTATTAGGGTGGGCTAGGTCGATTTCTTTATGTGCGACATTAAAATCACCTGTTGCAATAACCGCCTTCTCTTTATCCAGACCTACCAGATAATCAGCGTATTTTATATCCCAAATTTGACGTTCCTCCAAACGATCCAATCTATCTCCTGAATTCGGCGCATAAACCTGTGTCACATAAAAATCCTCAAATTCTAATGTGATGATGCGACCTTCCAGATCCATCGTACCCGGTGCTCCGATTGTCGGGAACGTAATAAGCGGGTTAAAATCATTTTTATATAAAAACATGGTACCCGCATAGCCCTTGCGTGCTGGTTCTACTGAGCTGTTCAAAACAACTTTATAATCAGGTAAAATATCTTCTAAAATTTCTAAATGCTTTTTTTCAGGAACGTTGCTTGATAATTTGGTTTCTTGTATGGCAATAATTTCTGGTTTGTGTCCGATAATCATCTTTAATACAGATTGAGATAATAAAGCGCGTGCTGAATTACCCGTTAATGCCGCATTAACTGAATCAATATTCCAAGAAATAAATTTCAACGCTATTCCTCCTCGTTTTTTCGAATAAACTATATTTCAATACGAACACCTCAGCAGTAGATTGCAGCCAATCAACCTTCGCACAGCACCTAATCCCTCAAGCACCCAATCGGGACAACCCACACGCCGTTTTTCATTTGGAAAGCATATTCTGTGCCGGTGAGTACCATTAAAAGGGATGGGGCCGGCGTTTTGGCGGTATCAAACATTGCACGGCATTTCTTGTATTTCTTGCCGCTCTACTTCATTTTCCATTCAGGTTCTCTCTTACCAAGAAAAGCATGTACTCCTTCATGAGCATCCTCTGTAGTACACAGTATGGCAAAGTGATTTCCTGTTACTTCGAAAGCCTTATCATATGCAAGATCAGCCATTTTGTAAAACGATTTCTTGCCTAACTGTATCCCGAGCGGGCTTTTAGCCGCTAGCTCCTGGGCCAGTTTTAAGGTTTCTTGTTCCAACTGTTCCTTGGGTACTACCTTATTAATAAGTCCAATACTTAAAGCCTCTTCTGCATCAATCAAATCTCCGGTCAGAAGCAGTTCCAAGGCTTTTTTTCTACCTAGGCATCGGGACAGGGGAATAGCAGGTCCCATACAGAATAAGCCTACATTAACAGCTGTAGCACCGAATTTGGTCCCCTCAGCGGCAATGGCCAAGTCTGAAGAGGCTACTACCCCGATCCCATTAGCCACGGCAATATTATGGACCGATGCAATAACCGGTTTCCCTATTTTAGAAATAGTAAGGGCCCATTCTTCCAATAATGTAATCCAATCGTAATATTCCAAAGGGCTCTTGCCTTCCAAATCCCTTACATCAATTCCAGCACAAAAGCCTTTGCCGGCTCCCCTGATAATAATTACCCGAGTATCTTCATCATCGTCGAGACTAATTAGAGCTTGATTGAGTTCTGTGGCTAGTGGCACATTGAAAGTATTCAGAAATTCCGGGCGATTAAAAGTAATAGTGCAACATGATCCTGTTTTTCAACCAGAATTGCTTGATAATTCATATGTATCAATCCTCCTTTAGTACTTTTATTATACACTAATCCTTCCTAAGTCAAGATTGCTGTTCTTAATGGTTGCAACAGGATTATTACCTCAACTTGAAATTTGGAGGCTATTTCACATTCCGAGGAAACATAGCGGAAAAGCTGTGTTTATAAGGGTTTGAAATCCATCTTGACCACTCGCGAAATAATTTTCGATAGGCTATTTTGTGTTCACTGCTCTCTTGAACTATATTTTGTGTTCTTCCGCCGGTCCCCTTCTTTGCTCTTTATCACATTGCTTCGGCGCTGTTTTTCGAGCTGCACAGCTTGATACATTTCTTTGGATATTATTAACGGATTATTTCCCTCGGCTAAATAACATAAATCATGTTTTCCGTTATCTAACAATCGGACATTTCCTATGTATTCTTCATTGCTGAGCATTACGTCAACTGTCCGCTTTGCCCATTTTTGTTTTCCGGTAGGGGACTTAATTCCCAGTCGCTCCAATTCGGCTACAATTCCTATCACGCTTTTGCCTTGAAGATACATATTGAAAATCAGCCTGACATTTTTTGCTTCTTTATCATCAATAGCCAGATTGCTATCTGCATCATTGAAATATCCATAACATTTTCTTTTATATAGCTTAGAGGTTCTTTGTGCGGCACGTTGTTTAATACCCCACTTAATATTATCGCTGCGTGATTCATTCTCTGCCTGTACCATTGACTCTATTATTGAGATTATATGGTGGGATATATTCAATTCTTTTTTCAGCCACATCAAAACCTCCTTGATTGCAGGTTCCTTGAAAATTCATATTTTGCAATACAGCTATTATACTCATTTTGCACGCTTAAGTTTTTTCTGTATAAGTCCATAATATTTTTTTATTTGCTTATGAAATATCAATCCGATACCAACTATAAGTGAAATGAGTAAAATGTCCATTAAGCTTTCTAATCCATGTACCCAGATAAAGTTGTCTAACCCGACTTTCCATTTTTGTGTTTCTGTATTGAAGAAGCAGATTGGTGCAGGATAAATTTTTTCTAAGATCCATACCACAAAAAAACTTATGGTGGAAAATATCACACAACCAATTCCAAGCCAGTTTATATATCTATCAGTTTTACTGACTACTGAAACTTGGCATTCCTTTACATTTGCAATACCATCTTTTAAAAGATAATCAGTAGATACGTTAAATAAGTCGCTCAACAGAATTATTTTTTCAGTGTCTGGAATTGAATCATTCAATTCCCATTTCGATACAGCTTGTCTTGATACACTTAATTGCACGGCAAGCTGCTCTTGCGACATTCCTTTTTGTTTTCTTAGCGATTGTAGTTTTTCTCCAAGAAGCATATAGCACCTCCTATCCTCTTTAGTCATTTTAATATTTGTTGTAGTTGCATTCCACCTATTAGGCATTGAATATCCGCAACTGTGAGTTGCAAATATTAAATCAGGCAGTTTAGGGGTATGAATTTCGGATTATATAACGGGTCTTCAATTTAAATTTATAGAAATGCTTGATCCCACTCTTAACATGAATTCGGGTAAATCATGGACAGGCATTCATGTCAGCTTTAGGGCATTGCTAAGTGGCTGAATGAAACAGTCACGTTCAAAATCATGCCTTTGGACTTGTTCCCACTAAGCGATATTCTCATGATTTTCACACATCAAATTTTTACTCTAAAATCTCGAAAAGCCTTTACTTCAAGGCTTTTCTGCGCACTTATTTATCCACCCTTGACATCAATACGCACGTCTAAACAGTAGTCTGCAGCCAAGCAGCCTTCGCACAGCACTTAATCCCTCAAGCACCCAATCGGGACAACCCACACGCCGTTCTTCATTTGGAAAGCATATTCTGTGCCGGTGAGTACCATTAAAAAGGATGGAGCCGGCGTTTTGGCGGTATCAATATTTTCGCTAAATTTAATAAGGTTTCCAGCTGCCTTTTCAATCTCTCCCGCTCCCATTTTTACTTCAATAGCCGCCCAGCGTTCGTCTTTCAGTTGAATAATTGCATCAACTTCAAAGTTAAGCTGGTCTCGGTAGTGATAGACCGAACCGTCCAAGCTGTCTGCATAAATCCGCAAATCCCGTATACATAATGATTCAAAAAGATATCCGAATGTCTTAAAATCACTCAACAGTTTTCCGCTGTCGGCGCGAAGAGCGGCGGTGGCAATAGACGGGTCCGTAAAGTGCCGTTTAGCGGTAGTACGAATTGCGCGTTTGGAACGCAAGTGCGGGCTCCACGCAGGAAGATCCTCTACCACATATAGTTTCTTCATTGCAGAAATATAATCATTAATTGTTTTATCAGAAAGCCCCTCATCGTTGGAAGCAAGGTCACGCAACAGTGTTTGCGTATTTGCCTGTGTGGAAATATTCCGGGCAATTGCGCGCAGCAACGCATACACTCTATCTGGGTTACGCTCAACATCATCAATTCGGGACATTTCCTGATACGCAACCGCATCCAAGTAGTTATATATCATTTTTAGCGCATATTTTTCGTTTTCTTCCCCCACCGCTTCCGGCCAACCGCCACGTGTGAGAATAAAAGCAATGCGTTCGGTAGTCATTTTACTTTCGGCGAACATATCTTTTTTGCCTTCAAACAAATCTTTCAGCGAAATTTCCCCTGTGGATTCGCCCGACTCAAATAATGACATGGTACGCATAGCCATTCGGCTGATTCGCCCTGTGCCTGTATGCATATCCTTTGTTTCAGGAGGGACAACCGATCCGGTTAAAATAAACTGCCCGCGTGAACGGCGTTTGTCAACGGCAAATCGCACAGCATTCCACAAAACCGGTGCTGTCTGCCATTCATCAACCAGTCGTGGCGTTTCTCCTTCCAACAGTTTTGAGGGTTTTGTGTCCGCAAGCAATTTATATTCTTCCGCGTGATCGGGATCCTGCATATATAAAATGCTGGCGGCCACTTCTTCGGCGGTTCGGGTCTTGCCACACCATTTGGGACCGACAATCAAAACCGCTCCGGACGTTGCCAGCGAAAGCTTCAGTTTTTCATCTACAATTCGCGGTAAATATTTTTTACCCACGATACAGCACCTCTTTTTTGATTTTGTAATTTATTATATGTCCCGCTTCCGGATTTGTCAAATATATACTTCCCGATTTGTCATAAAATCGATTCGTCATTTGAAGTCAAATCCCATATGATATCTTTTTTATGGTTCCAATTTGCCGGACAGATGGCAATGTTGCACCCCTCTGGTACCCCCTTGGGGACAGAGTTTTGTTTTATTCCAAGCTTGTAATAATCCCGTATTTTATCGCTTTGTCATACATCTCTTGGAAAACCGCCCTTGCACCTTCCGCATATCCTATCTGCATAGAGCTTATAAAGCTGTCATAGATAATCTTGCCCTTGAACGGAAGCAAAACCGTTTCAATTTGAGCGAGCAAACCTCGTCGTAACGTGTTTGCCACCGAATTGCTTATCCCTTTTATCCCGTAAAGTCTATCTTCTCCTTGCTCGTTCGAAGCTATTACAACGGCATATTCCGGCTGATACTCTAAAATAAAGAACATTCCCTTTTTATGGTTTCTCCTCCACAGCTTCAAAATGTCGATTTTCTCTTGCGGAAGCTCTGCTTCACCAATATATTCGTCTATCATCTCCGGCTTTTCCCAAAGTACTTCTCTGACTTTGTGTACCATCATATCGCTGACGGTGTACAGTAATTGCCACTCTTTGATTTGTTCTCAAACTCAGTTCCACAGTAAAAGCATACATGCTGGTAGATAATTGGATTCTTATGTTCCCATTCTCTTTTACATTCTATAGAGCAATATGTCTTTGGACGCCCTTTCAGCTTCTTCTGATTAATCCGCTTTCCACAATTTTTACAATGTTCTCTGATTACCTTTTCAGGCTTTGGCTTACTGTAATCCTGCCCAAAGCCATCTAACCCTCGACTCTTACAAAAATTCCTGACACTATCTCTGCTTAGGTCCATAGCAGTGGCTATGCTGCGATAGCCAATACCTAACTTCCTGAGTTCAATGATTTTCTCTTTTTGCTCATTGGTCATTTGCATTACCTCCAATCCCTTGATTGGTATCTAGTAATGCGATAGAAATTTTAATAAGTCAAGGAATTCTTTGTTGCTACACATTATATAAACTACGCTTATGAAGTTGACTACAAATTAAAATTTACTACTTTAATTCCGTTTTTGCATTTTCTATATATGCCTTGGAAATATTCATTGCCTTTATAATAGGAACATATCTCCTGTATTGAACAGTACCTTCAGCATACTTCCTCTGAGCTTTTTCACTTTTGTTTATTATTGTGATCACCGGTGGTAATGATTTTTCTAAATCCAATTGGTTATACATCTCAACATTACTATCGTTCTCTATCAAAGACTTTGAAATTTCCAAAGCTTTAATTCTATTTATTAGTAGAGAATGTTGGGATGTACCCTGTGCAAACTTGAATTGCATCTTTTCACACTTACTAATCGTAGAGGATATCAATTTTAACGCATCATCTAGTTCTTTTTGTGAATAACTTTCCATGTATCTCACCTCCGGCATTACTCTATCAAACAAAAACCTCAAATATATGCACTCGAGGCTGCTTGAATATTTGCACATTGTCCTGTTTATAACTATAAGATATTTCTAAATATTTATCAATGTAAACCCGGGTTAACTAAAAAAGCCAACTCAGATCATTGCTCCAAGCCAGCTTTTGTTTGCGATAAGGGTACATAAAAATAATCATTCCAATCTACTGAATACTTCGCTTGCTAAATCCCTTTATACCAACCCATACTGTAAGAATAGCGATGAGTATTAATACTAGCAATGGGAATATAGCTACTTTCTCGATAGGTATGGTGTAGTGAGCATATGCAAATGGTGTGAGTTTCAAGACAGACCATCCAACCAATCCGGCTTCCCACATCATCTCAATCAGAATAAATATCCCAAGAATCATCCAGCTCAATATACCTGAAAATCTTGGAACCCAACCATAAAGCATTGCTGAAACACTTACTATCATCCATACAGAAGGAAGTTTAGATAAGCTCATTCCCAATACTCTTATCAAGTAACTGAGATCTCCAGCTGCTATACTCCAGCCTAAACCTGTTGATATGCCGAGAGATAGCAATATTAGTGCACTTCCTATGAAAACCACTGCCAAATAGCTTGCCATCCATCTTCCGCGACTAACTGCTCTAGAAAGTACCAATTCTGCATAATGCTCTTTTTCTTGTTCTTTCAAACTTAGCACTCCAGAAATTGCAAACACAGAAAGACCGGGCATAAGTCCAAGAATATAGATTAGTGCTGCTATAAATCCTTCTTGATCGCCTAAATTTTGCATAGTTGCTGCCCATGAGCTTATTTCTGTTAGCAGAGGGCTTATGGACTCAGATATATTGGGTGCTACAATTCCCATTGATCCTCCAAGAAAAATCATACCAAGAGACCATATCATTATTCCTCTCTTGTGCTGGTTCCAGGCAAGAGCAATAGGAGTACTAAATCCTGGTTTTGCATTAGGTTTGCCATCCTTTTGCCTTAGAAGGCCAAATCCCAAATCCCTCTTTTCTAGTAGTTTAATTGAAACAACCATTGGAACTAATGATATCAGAACAAAAAAAATCAGTGGCCAGAAATAGTTACCACCAAAAGGTTCTGTTATTCGAAACCAGGATTCAGGCGCAAACCATGCCCATAATGTTCTCCCACCAGCAATATTATTTAATACCATCGGAACCATCGTAAATCCATAAAGAGCAAATATACTGCTTCTTGCAGCACCACTATGTTCAAAAACTTGAGCAAAAAGTGAACCTATTCCAGCAAATAAACATCCAGAAAATCCAAGGGTCAAGCCTGCCAAAAGTGCTCCATCAAGGGCAAATCCTCCTCCAATTAGAGCAGCTACTCCAGCTAATCCTGCAACAAGACTACCCATACAAGACAAAATCAGTGCAGCGGTTATCCCCGCATACCTTCCCACAGATTTACCAAAAATAAGTTCAGTTCTTCCAGAAGTTTCTTCCGTTCTTGTGTGGCGTATCGTTGTAAGAGAAGCACCCAACATTACTGCCATGGAACCCTGTAGCATAGCTCTCCATAATACTGCTCCCTCCTTACTTAGAGGGACTATTGAACCAAGATAGGCTTGTGTCAATGGACTGGATGAAAGTTCAGTGATAAACTCCCTCCAATCTTCCATTGCTCCTACAAAGGATACCTGACCAACTAAAAGTATCATTGGTAATAGAATCCATACCGGTAAAATAAATCTATCTCTTCTCAAGTATAATTTAAGGAGTTTCATTGTCCCTTGAAAATTATTTCTTTTCATATCATTTCAGCCCCTTCCCATCATCGCTTTCACCATAGTGGCGAATAAACAACTCTTCTAATGTTGGGGGTTCTGCAACCAAGCTTTTTATTCCCATAGAGGCAAGTTTTTGCATGACAGATTCCATCGCATTGGTATCAAGAGAAAATCTCCATTTCTCATTCAACTTTGAAAGATCGTAAATCCCTTCAATATCTTTAATATCATCTTGATTGTTTAATTGTACTGTAACTGTGGTACGAGTTAAATGTCTTAATTCATCCAGCGTTCCTTCCTCTACAATTTTCCCCTGTCTGATAATTCCAACTTTATCACACAAAGCTTCTACTTCTGCTAGGATATGACTGGATAAAAATATTGTCTTTCCTTGTTTTTTCGCTTCCAAAATGCAGGACTGAAAAACTTGTTCCATTAACGGATCCAACCCACTTGTCGGTTCATCTAGAATAAATACTTCTGCATCAGACAAGAAGGCTGATACAAGTGCTACTTTTTGTCTGTTTCCTTTAGAATAGCTACGACATTTTTTCTTTGGATTAAGCTGGAATTTTTCAAGTAACTCCTGTTTTAAGTTAGAATTGACTTGACCATTTAATCTTCCAAGAAAGTCGATGACTTCACCGCCTGTTAGATTCGGCCATAGATTTACATCCCCTGGAATGTAAGCAATTTTTTTATGAATTTCAACAGCATTATCCCAAGGATCTTTACCAAAGATCTTTACTTCTCCGCCATCTTTTTTAAGCATTCCAAGCAGGATCCGTATGGTAGTGGACTTACCAGCTCCATTAGGACCTATGAATCCATAAACCTCCCCACTCTTAACATTCAGGTTCACTCCTTCTAGAGCAACCTGCTTTCCATAGGATTTACTTAAATCTTTGATTTCAATAATGTTCATCAAACTACCTCCAATCACTTATAATAGACTTTTCTTAATTCATCCAAATAACCATCAAACTCATTTTGTATATCATCAAAGTTAATACTGTCGACCTCAGATCCCTTAACCCTACTCAATATCTTTTCTGCGTAGCCACCAACCGCCCAGAAAATAAGCTCTTTCGCCTTCTCAATATTCAGATTATCTCTGAACCTCGAAGTATCAATATCGTTATAAAACCTTTCCAAGCTATTTTTTTCAACTCTTTTTCTTCTTTCAATCAATTCATTATTTACTGCCTCTGAATCTGTAAGGGTAGCAACTCTTATAAAGTCAAATATCCATGGATGTTTTTGCATCACTTGCATTTTAAGAAGAGAGGTCTGTCTTAATCTTTCAAATAAGTCTTTTTCATCAACATCCACCTTAGAAAAATACTCTGCTTCAAGAATTTCCATGCAGTAATCATACAAGAACAAAAAAAAGTCCTTTTTGTTATTTACATAATGAAACATTAGAGGTTTTGAAACCCCGGATTCCTTGGCAATAACATTTGTAGAAGCCTCATCAAATCCTTTGCTTGCGAACTCTCTTAAAGCAGCATTCATAATTGCATCCCGTCTTTCAGTTTCTAAACTCATAAATTTTGAGAACACTTTGATCACCTTCTTATATTCTTGTTTTATATCATTTACCTAACAGGTCAATTCCATTATGCATCTCATTTACCTATTAGGTCAATACTAAATTTCTTGGATTTAACAAAAAGATTGGCGAAGGTTTATCCTTAGTCAATCTAGTAACTCTTTGATTTTACATTTTATTATTCCCCATTACACTCCATCTCTGTTCCGTCCATGAAAAGATGAAGGCATCAATCAAAATCACCTCATCAATGTGCCTGTTGGTGCAGCCCTGTACCCCTTTGACCTTATAGCGTTCCTGGCATTGCCATACTTTTCTATAGCCGTTCTTTGGCTTCCAGCCTTTCCTTGTGAATGCCTGATTGCAGGTGCCGCAGACTACTTTTCCCGCAAAGAAGTTTCTTTCTGGATTGTGTGAATAAGAGTTTGTCCCATGTTCCTCAATGTAGTTACTTCGCCTGTCATATTCAAGTTGGACCGCTTCCCAAATCAGCGGGTCAATAATGGCTTCGTGGTTCTCTTCAATGTGGTACTGCTGAATATGGCCTTCATTCTTTGCTCGTTTTTTAGTCAGGAAATCAACAGTGTAGCTCTTTTGCAAAATGGCATCGCCCTTGTACTTTTCATTCTGAAGCATGCTTTGTATCGTCTTTGCATGCCACTTGGTCGTTCCATTCTCATCGGTGTAGTAGCCCAAGAAGCGTTTAGTGCTTATCTTGAACTGTCCATTTTCAAAGCGTCTTCTAATCCCCCAGGTGGAGTTCTCACTGATGGATCTGCTTTCATCTTGGGCAAGGGATGAGAGTATTGTGAGTAGCACCTCTCCTTTGGCATCGAGTGTGTTTATTGCCTCCTTCTCGAAAAGCACATAAACTACATTGTTTTGCTAAACGGTTAAACCATTAAAGCAAAACCACATTTACATGGGTGACTCAAACTTCCCACTTATTTCATATCATCTAAAACACACCCAAAATCTATCATTTTACCCGCCGTCAAAAAACAATTAACCCTTGGAACACCGTAAATACGCCATTCTCAAGGGCTTATACATTTATTTCCTTGTCAGCAGACAGACGGTCTCAACATGCCTTGAGGATACAAAAAAGATGTCGTTTGAACCTGGTGGGGTCTTGGCGGCAGGAAATTTATCGGGATGACTCTGCTCGGTGTATAAGATTGGCAATTTGCTTGGCGAACTCTGTCCACAAAGGCTTTGGTAGGCCGTGCCCCATCCCTTCATAGGTTATCAGTTCTGCGCCTGTAATGGCCTCCGCAGTGGCCCGTCCCCCACTAACATCAATCATCTTGTCACTTTCACCATGGATTACAAGCGTAGGTATACGTAAAGAGTGGAGCTTTTCTGTGCGGTCACCTGATTTTAGAACCGCCACAGCCTGTCGTAACATACTTAGTGGATCATGATCACGATCCCACGCGCGACCTGCATTCTCGGCAGCAACAATTTCATCTAAAGGGTATTTCGGAGACCCAATCGCTTTTAGCGATCGAACCTGCAAATCAATAAAGCCTTGTCTGTCATTACTTGGAGGTGCTCCTAAATTAGCCAAAGCTGCGTAGTCGGGCTGCCCCACGGAAGGATCTCCGGTAGTGGACATCATAGAAGTCAGCGACCTAACCCTTTCCGGATATTCTATAGCAACAGTCTGGGCAATCATTCCGCCCATTGATGCACCAACAAGGTGTACACTATCGAATCCAAGTGCATCCATTAGACCAACTGTGTCTGCTGCCATATCTGAAAGCGTATAGGTAACTGTAGAAAAATCCCCGGATTGTACCGCAGAAAAGTCTGGTATTGGAGCATTATCGAAGTGTGTAGATAGTCCAGTATCTCTATTATCAAACCTTATGGGATGCAGACCATGGCTAGCCAACTCTATACAGAAACCTTCAGGCCACGCAATCATCTGTGCGCCGGCACCCATCATCAATAAGACAGGTGTAAGGGCAGGATTACCAAAACGCTGGTAAACTATTTTGATTCTCGAAGGGCCAACATTTTGAACGCTTTCTTCATCGTAAACTTGCTTAATATCCATGATTCTATTCTCCCCTTTAAATATTTATTAATAAGGACTTTTGACAGAACTTATGGTGATATTATATGGGTTCACATGAAAAACAAACAGCCTGTAATACAAGTATTTATCGTGTTATAATTAAAGTAGAAGAGGTACTCCATATATTAGTTGTTTTTGCTTTTCCTTGCCGCTATCGCACAAGCGATTAGTACCAAACTCTATCATTTTGCACTCAATAATCATATGTTTAATATAGAATCAAGAAATATTCGGGAAATAATAAGACAAGGATATATTCAAATTTATTGAAGCTTTAAAATACATGTATTTAATCTCAATGTCATCTTTTTTATCTCCTCAAGGATACCTATACAATCCTCGAAGCTTCAAACCGCTTAAACCCTTTATTTACAAGGCTTTATGCCCTCTCTATCAAGCAAACAGTTTCTATATGGAACGATAGGCTCACCTCGATGTCTGGTCTGTATTTTTCGTTTTGTCCGTTCGCGGGAATATGTCGAGCATGGTTTTTATGGGTACCCTCTGTTCGCGGGAACAGTTCTACAGTTTTTGTCCGTTCGAGGGAACAAGTCGATACATGGGGTTTAATTCCTGTCATCTCCGGTGGCAAAGGAACTAACTATTGATAAAATGCACCGCTCCAAAGCAAATCGTTAAAATTTGCACCCCACTATTTTGTATCGGTGCATCTTCTAACGATTTCGTTCTTTAATGCCCATGCAAAACAATTGTGCTTTGTGCTACTTTTTTCCACCGGTAGCAATCCACTTCGTCCTCTCTGTTTCCAACACAGATCAGAGAGGTTGTTTTTTTATGCTTTCAATATCTTCGGCAGGCAGCCAGTCATCCATATTTCCGTAGCTACTTCGATCAACCGCAAAAGGAGTAATTTCCTGCAAATCTTCCACCTCAATTAGCACAAGATAGCGTTTGCCGCCCCATCGCTTAATCTGATTAGGGGTAAGACAAAGCATCGTCTGATGATCTGAAATAAGCTTTTGAGATTCCTCCTCGGTCAACTTTTCTGAGCTAAATACCTTTTTTACCGTGGCGCAGCATCGCACCAGTCCATCGCCGCTGTTTTCAACAAACCATAAAACCTCGCCGGGATGAACCCGTCCGTGTGGTAGTTTTCTTCCGGCAGCACCCCGGATAATCATACTTTTCTGGCCACTTCTGAGTTTGTCCAGTTCCTTTTCTTTCGCATCAAGATATACAACATGATCCATAAGCCAAACCTCCCTTAATTAATTTATTTTGTGTTTATTTTTGCGGTCTTTTTCCCCTGCCAGTGGCAGAATAGCCAAGAAAACGCAAGCATTTGCAGGGCGATTTCCGGATATCCGATCAACGGATTGAACGAGAATCGGGTATACAGAAAGCCTTCAATCGACCCTGGGCCTGTAATCACCGCGCCGATACTGGTGAGAACAAACAGTAAAAAAAACAGCTTGATCCAGCCCAATCTGCGCCCGATGATGACCTCACGGAACGGAAAAATTGCAAGCGCTAAAAGCGCACCGCGCAATACCTGTGCAAGGGGCGCAAGCCCTACGGACAACGAATCAGATGGTTTCATCACCAAATCGAATATCGGGTCGCTTTTGAAATATTCAAAATATCTACTGACCAGCATAAAGAAAATTCCGAAGACCAGATAGGTCAGCGTGTGTATTGCAACAAACCGCAGAGTAAATGGGATGACGGGGCGCTGGTTTATTGTTTTTTTCATGATCAATCCTCCTCTGAACCATTATCGTATTTCATGTTTATTGTAAAAAATAAATTGTTATCTGATAAGTGACCGCAGTAATATATCAGGTAACAAAAACGGAAATCACATATCCGATGCTAAATTTATCATTAGAGTTTATCTTTCTTTCTTGGGCATGTGGGTAACACTACGGACAAAAGCAGTACTATAGAGAACACGAATGCTGTACCCCCAAGCCACACAGACAGAACCGGAAAAACCGAAGTTATAAATAAGTATCTCTGGCAAGCGCACAAGATTAGAACTCCGAGCAGAATAAATGCTGCACTAACTCGAAGCAATTTGAACTCCGTTCGCTTTTGCTGATAAAAGGTCGAGACCAGCCTCAATATCACCAGTTGGCTTGCCGAGATCAACATACCGATCACAGCGCAGAGTACGTAATGCCCCCAGATAATCCTTCCCATGCCGACAGAAGGAAACCCTCGCCACTGCGCCCAATCACTTAAAACATATGCAATGAAAGGCCAGCTTCGTTGGCTGTTTGTGAGAATCACGATGGCGTCGCCTGTCTCCGGCACAGCCTGCATATGCGTCATGATGCCGTTGCCTTGGCCGCCGTGAGAAACTGAGAGCGCACCGTTTGGCAGCTTTTCAATATAGTGACCAAATCCATACGCCTCAAATATCAAACCGTAAATGCCAACTTTACGGCACTCAGGTTGATACATCCGACTAATGCTCTCGACACTTAGAACAGGATTTTCTTGCATACCCGCCGCCGCAAAGCGAGCAATATCGTGAGCTGTGGCAAACAGACCTCCTGAAGCCTTTGAGGGATAGAGATAGACCGGAACCGGCTCCTCTCTGAGGTTATACCCCGTAGGTGGGTAAGGCGTCACTTCCTCGTCTATATCAAAGGCAGCGTTATCCATGCCCAGCGGCAGTAAAACTTCTGTGCGTATATATTCGGGAAAGCTTTGTCCAGTGACATCCTCGATTAATATCTCTAATATGTTATAGCCTGTGTTAGAATACGAAAATTCTGTCCCCGGCTTGCGCATCAGCACCGCTTCCCCGGTCATCACATCCCGGTTGGAGGGAATGTCCTCGCCGGGGTAATAGGTGTTAGTAAAATCCCCCAATGGCATCCCAGATGTGTGACTTAAAAGCTGCCGTACCGTAATTTTTTCCGCCGGATAGGTACTCAACGGAAATTGCCAGCTTTTCAGATACTGCGACACCGGAGTATCCAAGTCGATGAGACCCCTCTCCCTAAGCCGCATAACTCCCCAAGCCGTAACAGATTTTGTAATGGATTGAACACTCATGGGCGTATCGGTTGTCAACGCCCTGCCGCTTTCAACATCTGCATAACCATAGCCCTCAATCCATGCGATTTCGCCATCCTTCACAAGTGCGATGTTGCAGCCTGGAATCCCATACAGCTTCATCATGGTGGGAATGCGTTCATCCATATGTGCCTCAAATTCGTCAAGCGGGGCATCGGCACGCATATTCCGCCCCATTTGCAGACTGCCGGTTAACAGCATGACGAGCAAGCTAATTATTATGGATGTAAGGATAAACCATATCCACATCCTGTGACCTCCAAGAATTCTTGCGTTCTTCATACTCATACCTCATAATTTTCTCACTGCGCGGCACGCACATTCCACTCCAAATTTCTGAGCCTTGACAAGGTGAGAACGGTCATAAAAACGATAATTAGCGCTGTCACCGCTATCGGGATAAGTAACGATGGAGTAACCGATGGCATAAGTTTTTGGGCTTCAACCAATAATCCGGAAGGTGTCCATCTCTGGATATTGAGTAAGGAAGAAATGAAGTGTATTCCAAATGCCGTTACCAACGTCAAAAACCCGGCGGGAATCGGCCTTCTTATTATGACGCCCCACGTCATCAGGCAGGATAGTAAAAACAAAACATAAATCCCCTGCAGTAGTCCGCCGTATAGAATAGGGATAACTCCGATTTCAAAGCCAAAGAGTAGCCCAGAATAACCGTAATCGACAAGCAACGCGATGATGGGGATTAGTACCATCAGAACACCGAAAACCAGCAGTTTCGCGCCAACCATCCGCCCGAATCGTTTGCCGGCGCACAAGGGCAATACCCATGTGTTATCCCGAATCTCAGACGCAGTAAGTCCGCACAGCGTAAAAGCAATGATGATTGTTCCGATCTGTAGTACATCGTCCATATAGTTGCGAATGCAGTCAAGCTGGGTCATATCGGTCAGGCCGCTGATACCCTGCGTCGTTTCCCCGCCAAGCTGACCGGATAGTACCATTGGAAGTACCACCTTGAGCATCACGGGGGTAAGCAACGCAAAAAATAGAAAACTCGCAAATAGAATCAAAGCTCGACCACTTCTTATGGCGTAACGCAGTTCCTTGATAATCTCAGTTTTCATTTCGTGTTCACCCCCTGCAAAAACAAATCCTCTAAGCGAGCCTTGCGTAGGGAAAAGGATTCTATCAAGATTCCACTATCTGCCAAGAATCGCATCACTGACACGGAAACCCCATTATCAGCCACTTTGATAGTGAAGGACTTTCCCGATTTTGCTAAGGATACTAAACCGGTCAGCTGCTCCAATGCGTCCAATATACTCGATTCGACTGGATGAACAGGAGTGATGTCAAAAATCGGCTGCGTGTTCTCTTTTTGAAGCTGCGCAAGTGGCTTTTCAAATAGCATCTGTCCTGCATCGATCATGCCGACCGTGTCGCAGATGCGCTCCACATCGTCTAAAATATGCGTGGAAAACAGAATGGTTTTACCCATGCCTTTCAGGTCCTTGATAAGGCGCAGCACCTCGCTTCTTCCCTCAGGATCAAGGGCAGAGGATGGCTCATCAAGAATAAGCAACTCCGGGTTGCGTATGAGAGCGGCACCAATGCCCAGGCGCTGCTTCATGCCACGAGAGAATCCGCCCACACGGCGATTCCGCGCATCCAATAATCCCGTCCACCTCAGTATCTCTCCAGTATGTCCAGTGTTCCGCCCACCGGACAAGTAGTCAAGGGTTTCATGCGCGGTCATCCATGGATAGAATTTAGGATCCTCGGGGAGGTAACCGATTTTGAGATCACCGGGATGAGTAAGCTTTGTGACATCCAATCCGTTCACGGTACATTCACCCTGCGCGGGGCGGGAGAGGCCAGCGAGAATGTTCATCGTCGAGGTTTTGCCCGAGCCGTTTGGGCCTATAAAGCCGTATATTTCGCCTTTTTTTACGTGCATATCCACGTTCTTGAGGGCATAAAAATTTTTAAACTTCTTTTGAAGTCCCTTTACAGTTATCATTGATATCCCGCCTTCTCCTTTAACATAAAATTGCCTCTATGCTAATTTTCAATTTCCACAATGACATTGCGCTCATATTCATCGATATAATACCGAAACTTAATGGTCTCGCCTATGCTAAGTTGAATATTTTCGAATTCATCCTTAAGCTCATCAGACAACATAAATGCCCTCGTTGCTTTTTCTTCAGGAACGCCCGAAATAGTTATCTCTATTATGTTACTGTCGATTTGCCCCTGATAATCTCCTGTATCGACCTTAAGGTCTCTTTCTAATTCCTTCCCGCTCTCTGCCTTGTCTGATAGCGTATCAGATGGCGATGCATACTCGTATTTATTTTGAGATGTCTGCATCTCTTCCTGTTGCTTTACCGCATCATTTGAATCATCCTTAATAATGTTTGAGTGCAAGAAAAAACTGCTTTGTCCAATAAGCAAAATTATGAAAATTACCAAAGCTATAAGGGAAAAAATCAAAATAATCTTTTTCATATAGTGCCTCCACAATTTAAATATTTTCAACAATAAAATTTTTTACAAGCCCTTTTACCGTATTCATTTAAACTCCTTCTTTCTTCCCACCAAGAGGAACAAAACAGGGCCTATCACATTGACAAACAGACAAATTGAAAACCATGTCCATTTGTTTAAATTTTGAACGCCTTCCCTGAAGATTTTGATGCCGCAGTATACCGCCAGACTAAGTTGAAGGAGAATAAGCGGGGAGAGGATTAGGAGCATATCCTTTGTAAGTACAAACTCGTTCATAACGTTACACCTCCTGTTTGTTTGATGGGTTACTTGTCTCGTGGTTTTTTATTTGCAGAAACCGCTCCGAGAACTACACCCACACCGGCTCCGATGCACAACCATAGAACCACGTTCTGAAGTAGTGCCCCGAGCACTATGCCGACAGCAGCACACATGCCGATAGCTGTCTCCATATTCCAATAATCTGATATTTTCCGGTTTCTCATTCGATTCGACCTCCTTAAATTGAGTTTTAGTCACCATAGTTGATGCCTTATAATTGCCTCACTGGCTTCACAGCATGTTTGCTCCTTTTTACGTTGCGCTTCACGCGCCTCGGCATCATAGAAACATGGATGGGCATATTCCTGCGACAGATGTTGCAGAAATCGGATTATTTTTTTGATAATACACTTAATCAGTCTCATTTAATACTTTCTCCTAATACGGTTTCTGGTTTTACCATGTTCAGTATAGAAGATAAGGCGGTCATATGATAAGTTACCGGAGTCATATATAGGGTAATAAAAAACGGAAGCCGCAGCTCCCGCTCTTAAAAGCCTAATCGTTAAAATCCCAATTGTTTGAAGTGCAATATGGCGTTTGCTCGGTCGGTAATTCCGGCTTTGCTGTAGATTTGACTGATATAGTTCTTGACCGTACCGACAGTAAGAAAAAGCGTCTGTGCGATTTCCTGATTACTTTTTCCCTGCATAAGCAGATGGATTATATCTTGTTCACGCTGCGTAAAATCGGTAAGAGTAGCTTCAGGCTTGCTTTGTTTGCTAATGTGCCTTGTGATTTTGGCCGCGATATTTCCCGGTAAAATGATGCTCCCTCGCACGGTGTCACGGATGGCTTCGGCCAGCTTTACCCCGCTGATATCCTTTAAAAGATATCCCGAAGCGCCGTGGGTGATGGCGCCGAGAATGGATTCATCATCATCAAATGTGGTTAATACCAAAACCGATGTTTCGGGAAAATCCTGCTTGATCAGCCGTGTAGCCTCCACTCCACCCATTTGCGGCATTCGAAGATCCATGAGAACCACCTGCGGGTGATGGATTTCTGTCTGTTCGTAGGCTTCCATACCGGTTTTTGCTTCCGCAACTACCTTAATATCAGGATTTATTTCAAGTAATGCGCGCAACCCATCTCGGATAATTGTCTGATCGTCCGCCAACAGAACAGTGATCTGATTCATTGTACATCCTCCTTTCTTTGCATGGCGGGGATAATGAGGCTGACGGTAAACCCTTCTCCCAGTGCGCTTTCTATTTTCAGTGTCCCGCCTACGCTTTGCACACGCTCTCGCATGATGGATAGCCCGGAGCCGGACTTTATATCATCCGTTCCGCTACCATTGTCTGTAAAAGCCATGCGTAGCTGTCCTTTATGCTCGCCAATCAGGATGTCCACATGCGTTGCATGTCCATGTCTGATTGCGTTAGTTATACATTCCTTTACCGCCGAGAGCAGTATGCCGACCTCAAGCGGGGGCAGGGCAATTTCTGATTCCATAACAAGATGAATATCAAGCCCGGTGTCAGAACGGATTTCCTGCAAAAGCTGCTCAAGGACAGCGACAAAATTGGTTTCGTTTCCTGCCCTAACTATTTTAACAGAAGCGCGAAGTTCCGAAAGTCCTCGCCGTACTTGCTCTTTGCCTTGATGTAGCTTTTGTGCCACTTGCGGCTCTGATACAAGTCCCTCCGCCGCTTCTAATGTCAGGACGGCGGCAGTCAGTGTATGACCGACTGTATCGTGCATTTCGGCGGCAATGCGGTTTCTCTCCTCCACGACTGCTAAGCCCTTAAGCTTCTCGGATTGCTCATTCACCGTACGGAGAGCCGATTCCAACTTAACACTTGTAATCATTTGCTTTTTTAATGTGTAAAAAGCAATCAAGGCAAGTAGAACCACAATCGTGTTGACGAAAAAATAGCGTACAAGATCCGCCAGTTCAGCGCTTTCGGATAAAAGTATTGTTCTTGCCGTGCTGCCCAAAAGATAAGCACCCAACGCACCTATTCCATATGCCTTTGCGTGGGATAGCGATGCGTGGTTGATTGCACTGAACCCCGCAATGATGGAAAGAAATAAATTATCCCCTGAAACATCTAGGTATTGAATTGGTATGCATAGAGCTATCTGCAGCATTGGCAAAAGCGGTTCGGCTTTGAAGCGTTTTTGCTCAGGGAGCAGATTATACAGTAGCATTATGAGAAAAGAAATTGATAGCAGCCAAATCAAGGGGATGTACATCGGAGTACCGAAATTCTCTGCTAGCATATGTAGCCCCATCACTTGATAAGCAATCAGCAGCAGGAAAAAGATACCCTTATTTGTGAGGTGGTTCGCCCTTTCCACTTCGGCGGTGGTGGTATCCTTTGGTGGTGTCTTTTCTGCGCGGAGTAGGTGGAAGGCAATGGCGGCCAACCCGAAAATGGCGATAGACAAAACATACAAGGTGCGATGAAATGGCTTTCGATTATCTTCTCTCACGCCCTCCGCAATACAGAGGATCTGCATCAATAACTGAAGCAATACCCCCGGTAGCAGAAACGGCCAAATCTCTCTAATTTGCATATCCCTGCCTCGCCTTCCTAATCAACTGCGGTGTCTCATCCCGCTTATCACTGTATACAAGCAATTTATCGGCGAGTGCCTCATAAAACGGCACCCATTGCATGCATTATCCATTATCCTTATCTTCAATTATCATAAAGACTTGTGACTTCACTCACTTTCTATTCTTCTGACACCGCGTGCTCTTCAAAAATTCTATCGAGTTCAGCATTTGAAGTCACTCCACGCACCTTATTTCTTATGTGCGATTTGTTCATATCCAAACGATAGAAGATATCGCGTCCAAACTTGTGTACCCTTCGGATAAGCTGGATCCGCCCAAAACGGTCGCCATGCTTATCGGCAAACTTAGCCAAACCTACTGCTTTTGGGTAGTTATCTTTACGACTTGAGTCATGGGGTTCAAGCACATCAAAAATGTAACCATGGGCATCAGCCCGGACAACAAGTAAGTCGGGGAACATAGGTGTTGCGATGCCGTCCACCTCATACGGGATTTCCAACGACCACTTTTTACGGTCAAGGTTACGAAGCCAAGCTACCGCACCATGTGCTAATTCTTCCTTTATCAGACCACTTTCCCAATCGTTGAGGTTAACTTTGAACTCCCCACCCTCGCTCGGAATATAAAGATGATTTTCATAAACTACAGCATCATTTCCTACAAAGAAGTCTATGGCTTGTGGCAAGCACCAATCAAGCGGAACAGGAGTAGGTGAAGAGAGAGCCAGTTTTTCGTAGACATCTTTACGCTCCTCCCTTAACCTACGGAAAGCTGAACGGTTTTCGTCATATAGTTCATTGAACAACTTGTCTGCAAACCGCTCCAACCGTTCCATAACATCGTTGTCATTTGCCAACACGATAGCTTCAGTCTTTACCATCATGTAATCCCGCTTTGCGTGGCGTCCCCAGTATTCTCTGTGAAGATCGCCACCTAAGATTTTACCTGCCCGTTCGAAAAGACTGTTTAAGTCAAACTCGGACAGCTCCACAGTCTCGGCGCCCTCAGCAGCGCCTTCGTTATCACTCTCGTAATAATCAATGGTAAGTGTTTTCAGGGCCAACGCAGTGATAGCCTTAGCAATCTCATCGAATTTACCGGACTCTTTTAGAGTATCAACTTCTTTATCAAACTCATCCAGTACATTTTTAAGAGTTCTTTGACGCGCTGACGGAGCAATCATATCCTGTGTAAGTGCGCGAGCAAGTGCCATCAACCGGCGCAAAGAGGGCTGCTTACGTGCCGAATTAACTCGGTATGTTATCAGTTCCATATCGGTAAATATATCTGCAAATGCGGGATTGCGCTTTAAAGTGACCAGTTCCTTATGAGAGCCTGTTTCTGATGGAATGATCGCTTCACTGTCACGCAGAGCCTCTTCCACTGATCTGACAGTTTCCTCATCAAAGAACGGAAGATAGAGGGCAACATTATTAAGTTCGGCGTTAGATTCTACTCTACGGGCAAGCGGAGTGCGAATCATACGTCCAAGCAACTGGGCGATGTGAGTATAGTCGTGAGCGTGACGGAACGACATCATCGTTTCGGCACGTGGGCAGTCCCATCCGGTAGAGAGATTCATTTTAAAGAAGACAATCATAACCTTCTGGTCTTCTTGGATACGCGAGGCTTCGATTTTGTGAATTTCATAATCACGCACCTTTATTGTCTCACGCCCGTCGAATGTCTGCACCAACTCTCCAGCTTGAAATTTGCGTCCAAGGACTTCCTCTAGTATATCAATACAAGCCCCCAAATCAGTCTGAGTGGCTTCACGTTCATTTCCGTCCTCCACTTGCACAACAAAAATGGGATGAACAGGCGTTTTTATATCCTCATGCTCACAATAAGCCGCCCAATGCTCGCACTTCTTTTTCCAGTTGATTGCAGCCTCTTTGAACATCGTCATATCAGCATTTATCGCGATTTCGGGGAAATGAATTATGATTCTGTCTTTTAATAAGCCAGATTCAATTACATCCTCCGGCGGCACAGTCACATACTGAGTCGTTCGGTTCATGCCAATTACGAGGTTTTGGAATCGTTGCGGCGTGGCGGTCATACCGATGACAAGCGGCATAGGCGGAAGTCCGTCCTCCGGACTACCTTTGATAAACTTTTGCATAATGGATTGCGCCGTTTGCTCCGCACGCTGCGTAGCTGTTCCTCTATGTGCTTCGTCAATAACGACATAGAACGACTTGGGCTGCCGTTTGGCTGTGTTGGCAAGTGTTTCCCAAATCGTATAATTTCTATCGTCTCCTTTAACTGTTAGTAATTTATCCGTGCCGAGTTTCTGTGTATTTAAGAAGTTTATACTTCCGGGAGCAAAAAACTCCGCATCAAAGTCTGAATCTATAATATGCATATCACGAGCACGGAACTTCTCAGACTTGCTCTCAATTTTCATTCGTGTTTGTTCATTGAGTTCAGGCATGTCCGACAGCCATACAAAAACTGAATCCGGCTCCGCCACGACAAAGGGGTTGCCGAAGATAATGTCCTCAAACAGTGCTGTCATTATAATAGTTTTACCCGCACCGGTGGGGGCAGTAAACGAGATGACCTGAGGATCCCTCTCGCTCCACATTGAATGTGCTTTTTGGATTTTATCGTGCAAGTCGGCAAGCGCCGTTTCCTGGAACGTAAATAATTTTACTCTCATATTTTGTTCCTCCTGCTTCCAATAACAAAGTTATCAATATAGTCGCGGTAAAGCTGGTATGTCCGCTCTATACCTATTCCACCCGACATCTCTCTGAATGCCTCTTCGGAGTTTGTAACGAAAAAAATGGTACTTATGTTATCTGTCTCGTTCAACGCTATGGAAAACTCGCCATATCTATCCTCGTCCAACAAGACGGCAAAGTTGTTGTTAGGCAGAATCATCCACGGCGGCAGCTCCTCGTCCAGTAATTCGGGGCGTTCGCCGATCGCTCCAGCTTTCAGCCACAATAGTGGTAATATTTCGTGGAACTGCTGACCAAGAGACACACTATTTTTGTCCAAGAAGCCGAGTTTGAAATACTCCACGTTAGCGGGAAATCCTTCACTCATTGGGCGCTTTAATGGTTCGGTTACAGAGACTGTTCCAAGTGTGTCAACTACCTTTGCTTTTATATTGTTAAACACGCGGCTTTCTTTTGCCACGATATAGAATTCTGTAATATGATCCTGCTCTTCAAGTGCAGCGAGCCAATCTTCTGCTGCATCAGGGTCGAACAGGACAGATGTCGTATGTTTCTCCGAAACTATGAACTGGCTATTAGCTTTGACGAGGGATTGAGGCAATATTGACTCACTAACAATACCCTTGACGCTCTTTGGAGGATCGGGTAGTCGGTTAATTTTTTTCTGCATAGAAGTTACCAAACCACCAATTGTGGTGATGAGTTGTTTTTTCTCTGCAGTAGTGAGTTTAGACGGATTCTCAACATACCCTATTTGATAAAATGTACGGTCTATCTCCTTTATAACAGTTAGGTTTGTGTGATATTCGCCCGCCAGTGTTGTGCCATCGGCTCTCTTGCCGAGAATACTATATTCTGTACGGGGCCATGTAACTGAACGGCAAATACCATGGCTTTCCCATTCGGGATCACCAGGTTGGTAGCCCGCCGCCTTTAGCTCCCGCGATTCGGCTGCAGAAACTTCGTTATTGGTCACAAGTATACACCGTCTGTGTCCTTCGTCCTCGACATTCAGCAAATTAACTGCGTGGAGTGTTGTTCCCTGCACTCCCGCTGACACATAACGAGCCAGCGACAAAAAGACAGAAAAACCCTAAAATAACTTGCTTTTTGGCACACGAATAGTTGCTTTAATCCTCGTTATGTGATATACTACACATAACGAGGTGATGTTCTAATGG
>JAHDSQ010000060.1 GCA_018432615.1 Clostridia bacterium | reverse complement strand
TTTAACAAAGATTGGTCCTATTTGCAATAGGATTTGCTCTATTTTTATATACAACAATACCCTGCATCTTCCTGATAAGCGATGAAGTATTGCTGGGGTATTGTTGTAATCCATAAAAAATATTTAGATTATTACATAACGGCACAAGAAAGAAAATGACCCGGTGAAACCTCACGCAATTCAGGCTGTCCTTTAAGACAAATGTCCTGGACATAATTGCAACGCTTGGCAAAACGACATTCCTCGGGGGGATTGATTGGCGATGATATCTCGCCTTTGAGCAGTATCCGTTCTTTTTTGTTATCAATGTCTATACTGGGAATCGCCGAAAGAAGTGCTTGCGTGTACGGATGCATGGGGTTCTTGAACAACTCTATGGACGGAGCTTTTTCGACTAGCTTGCCAAGATACATGACAGCAATGTCATCGGAAAAGTAGTTAACAACAGAGAGATCGTGGGTTATGAACAGATAGGTAAGTCCCATCTCCTTCTGTAGATCCTCAAGCAAATTGAGTATTTGTGCCTGTATCGAGACATCAAGAGCGGAAACCGGTTCGTCGCATACGATAAGCTTCGGTTCCAAAGCAAGAGCCCGGGCAACTCCAATACGCTGACGCCGTCCACCATCAAGTTCATGGGGATATGAATTGATGAGACGCTGAGCCAGTCCAACCGTCTCCATCAGTTTTTCTACCTTTTTTAGTGTTTGAGCCTTATTATCGTAAACTTTAAACCAACGTAAAGGTTCGCTTATGAGCTCGTAGATTGACTTTCTCGGATTAAGAGAGGCAAAGGGATCTTGAAAAATAATCTGCATCTCCTTACGTAACTCGTGCATTTCTTTCTTGTTCGCTGTAGTTAAGTCCTTCCCTTTATATAACACTTCTCCGTCTGTGGGTTCTAATAAACGAAGAATAAGACGTCCGGTAGTCGACTTCCCACAGCCTGATTCACCAACCAAGCCAAGGGTTTTGCCTTCTTCTATTGTAAAGTTTATCCCATCAACGGCATGGAGAAGTCCTCGTTTTGTTTTGAAATACTTTTTAAGATTATTAACTCGTAATATCTCCTTAGCCATATTCAACCCCTCCTTTTCAGCTTAAAGCCGTCTTGATCATAAGCGTGACAGGCAACGCCGTGGGTTTCGCCAAAATACCGCAGCTCGGGAGTTTCTTTTGTGCATTTATCAAAAGCATAGGGGCATCTTGGATGAAATGCACAACCTTCCGGCAATTCTATAGGATCGGGCATTAACCCGGGAATCGGCTTGATTCTTGCCCCTTTGTCATTTATCACAGGCAACGAATTAAAGAGTCCTTCCGTGTAGGGATGCATAGTACTTTTAAACACCTCACGTACAGTGCCGCTTTCAACAATCCTACCGGCGTACAAGACCGCTACTTCATCACACACCTCAGCAACTATGCCAAGATCATGGGTTATCATGATCATCGACATGCCCAACCTGTCCCTGAGATCCTTCATAAGTTCAAGCACTTGTGCCTGTATTGTCACATCAAGGGCAGTTGTAGGCTCATCCGCAATCAGCAATTTAGGATTACAAGCAAGGGCAATAGCTATAATAACCCTTTGCTTCATACCTCCTGAGAATTGGTGTGGGTATTCTGTAGACCTTTCCGCAGGAATACCGACCATCTCCAATGTCTCACCAGCCCGCTTGAGGGCATCGCTGCGCGACAAACCTTCATGCAATCGTACTACCTCTGCAATTTGGTCTCCTACTGTATGCACCGGGTTTAAACTCGTCATGGGATCCTGGAATATCATTGCAACATCGCGTCCGCGAATGCTTCTCATCTTTTTTTCGGAATTTTTGAGAATATCTTCGCCGTCTAACAGAATCTCTCCACTTTTTATTACCCCGGGAGGATCGGGTATAAGGCGCAAGATGGAAAGTGCGGTAGTTGTTTTGCCGGCCCCAGTCTCACCAACTATCCCCAGTGTATGTTCGCGAGGAAGTTGAATATCAATGCCATTGACCGCTTGAACAGTGCCTTCCATTGTTTCGTAATGCACCACTAAATTATTAATATCCAGAATTAGATCATTATTTATATTCATGGTTTACCTCCTCTTGGTATTACCTCTTTAGTTTCGGATCGAGGGCATCGCGTAATCCATCACCCATCAGATTTATAGAAAGAATAGTTATCACAATGGCCAACCCGGGAATAACCGTAATATGCGGTGCAACACGCAAAAACTCCCGTCCCCCGGAAAGCATGTTGCCCCACTCAGGTGTGGGAGGTTTAATTCCTATCCCCAAGAAGCTCAAGCTCGTGGTGGATAAAATTACCCTGGCAATTTTAAGTGTGCCCTCAACAATCATGGGTGGAATACAGTTAGGAATTAAATGAGCTACGATTATTTGCCTGTCATTTCCGCCTAATGCCCTGCCTGCCTCTACAAACTCCTGGTCCTTTACCGACATAACGGTCGCCCGTACTAATCTTGCCAACCCCGGAGTTCCGGCAACCCCTATGGCTATAACCATATTGATGATACTATGCCCAAGTGCAGTCGCTATAGTTATGGCCAACAGTAGGTTTGGTATTGATGCAAATATATCGTTGATACGCATAATTATATCATCGACCTTACCACCGTAGAAGCCTGATACCGCACCGATAAGAGTACCGACAATCAACTGAAAAATAACCGCTGCAAAGGCAACACATAAAGATATACGTGCCCCGTAAATCATTCGGGCCATAATATCCCGCCCAATACTGTCAGTTCCGAACGGATGTTCCATGCTCGGTCCTTGTAGCCTTTCCGGGATATTAGGAGTAACAACGTCTTCCTGGTAATCAACCAAGAACCCGGCAGACAAGGCAACCAATATTAGAAGAGAACATATTATCAATCCGATCATTGCAGATTTTTTACTTCTCATCCTCATCCATATCTCTGATGATCGGGAGACCTTTTTACGTTTCAGTGAAACAGAGCCGACACTATTTGCGGTTACAACGTTCTTTGACATATCATACCACCTCCTTATCTTATTTTGTATAGCCTGCTTTGATGCGCGGATCAAGGAAGGCATAGAAAATATCTACTCCAAGATTTACAACGGAAACCATAATGCATAACATTATTACACAACCTATTACAACCGGTCGGTCACCCTTATGTATACCGTCTATCATCAGACGTCCAACTCCCGGCCAGGAGAATATCGTTTCGGTAATCATGGCACCGCCCAGGGCATGCCCAAACTGAAACCCCACAACCGTCACTATGGGTATTAAGGCATTCTTTAACGCATGCTTGATGATAACAACCCTTTCTGACAACCCTTTAGCACGAGCAGTGCGGATATAGTCTTGTCTTATCACCTCCAGCATGCTTGAGCGGGTCATGCGAGTGGCTAGTCCTGCCTGACTTGTACCTAAAGTGACGGCCGGCATAATAAGGTATTCTAGCCCTCCATAACCCCCCGAAGGAAGCCACCCTAATTTGACTGCAAATAATAGCATAAGCATCAATCCAAGCCAAAAGTTCGGTGTCGACACACCCAACATTGCAAAAGTCATCCCAAAGTTGTCAAACCATGAGTACTGCTTAATTGCAGAGACGATGCCTATTGGTATTGATATTAAGACGGAAACAAACAAAGCCCAAAAAGCCAGTTTCAATGTCGCAGGGAAACGAGCTATATATTCTTGAAAAACCGGCCTACCAGAGTTGTATGACACACCCAAATCGCCTCTAAGAAGACCTCCCATATAGCTGAAAAACTGAACCACTATCGGTTTGTCCAGTCCCAATTGTTGCCTGGTCATCTCAATCTGTTCAGGAGTCGGATCGGTCCCTGCCAGTAGCATCATTACAGGATCTTGTGTACTATAGCTTAGTATAAAGAATATAATCGCCGAAGCGCCAAGTATGACCGGAATCAGTTGCAATACCCGCCTAAAAATGTACCTTGACATGCATTATACCTCCTCTGAATAGTCATATGAATGGTCATACTGTCTATGACCTTGTTTCATTAAGGAATGTCTTCCTACACTTCTTATTACAATCACTATTGCTGTATTCTCAAATTCAACATAGCCCTTTTGGATTTCTCTACGTAACCATTGCCGCAACTTCTTTATATTGATTATCCCCCCTAACTCTGGCTGTAATTCCGCTGCCGATACTGATAATTAAATTTTTGAACTAACATCATATTCTTATATGCAATTTCTATACCAATCTATTTAGAAAATGCTTTATTTCCCATATCTTCATAGACATTGCCTTATCACGTGATATCTCTTGAATTATCAAGTCACATACTGCCTTTTAAATATCTACCATCATATATATTTCTGCCTATTCTAATGCAAAGTTGCACTATTCTGTTGCGCACCATTGCACATGTTGCATATTTAGTGCATTTCTGCCCTAAAACTTATAATTCTTTTTTGTTGTTGAAACTTCCTACTATAGTTAAATATTTCATGTTATAGTTAAATTTTTAAGAGTGCTCCCAAAACTCGACAAAGAACTTTGCTACTTCATCAACAACAATCTTTATCAACTTTTCCCCAAGTTGCGCCGAGGCGTTTTCCGGCACTTCAGAAACACCTCCTGTTACCACATATTGATCCTTTCTCTGAAAATAACCCTTCCCACGAAGGGATTTCAATCTTAAAGCTTCTCTTTCCTCTTGCGTAACAAAACGATGCTGATAATCCTTACAGCCAGGACAACTGCCATTCTTCAAATACTCTATGCCATCATAATCAATGAGTTTCTCATCCCTCGCCATTTGCACTGAGGTCTCAAAATTCCCGGCGTGTCCAACTCTGATATTCATTTTTTTTAAGGCTTCACCGGCAATTACCCAATATTCCGCTGCCCCTACTATCAAATCATTGTCATACTCAGTCACTAATGTTTTGGCCGCCTCACCGGCCATGAACCTATTCCCTCCATGACCATTAAGGAAAAGTATTTTCTTAAATCCTCCCATAGCAAGGGAGTTCCCTAAATCACAAAGAACTGACAAGAGCGTTTGTCCTCGCAGCGACATTGTTCCAGTAAATTTAATATGATGGTGCGAACTACCATACCATATAGTTGGGGCCACCAAAATCTTTTCGTTTCCCGTTTTCTCAGCTGCCATTTCAGCTATTTGTTGTACATTAAACGAATCATGTCCTACAGGCAGATGGGGTCCGTGTTGTTCAACAGCGCCAACGGGAATAACGACAAGGGCTTGGGAAGCAATCTTATGCAGATACTCTGATGTGTTTTCATGGAATTTCTGAGTTGCCATTTTAACACCCTCTTAAAAATATTTAAAAACACTGAATCAAAAAAGCAGTGCTGCCCAATATAAGACAGCACTGTTTTTTTATAGGTCCTTACTGCTCGAGGTAAACATCACCAAAGTAATCTATCGTTGCCGGATCAGGTTTGATTCCGCCTATTCCTTTAACTGCACCTATCTTATTTATCTTGGATAAGATAGGGAGGTAGACGGCATCTTCATACAAAATCTCCTGGACTTCCTTGAATAATTGCTCTCGTTTGGCTGTATTCATTTCTGCTCTGGTGGCATCCATCAATTCATCTATCTTAGGATTTTCATAGAAAGCCCGATTCCCACCTGCGCCAAGATTGCTGGAGTGCACGAATCTGTAGATTAGATCACCGTCATACGTAGGAAATGAGCCGGATGTAATATAAGCACCCTTATAACCGCCATCTATTACTGCGTCTACGTTCTGCACAAATTCAACGTTCATAGTAATGCCTATTTGTGACAGGTCATACTGCAACGCCTCTGTGTATTTGCCACGGGAGGATGTGGTATAGCAGTCGAATTCAAACCCATCTGGGTATTTGGACTTGGCCAATTCTTCCTTAGCCTTGTCAACGTTATACTCGTAGTGTTTTACATCGGGATCGTATCCAAATGCACTCGGACTTATGAGCGATTTGATATTAACGACGTCTCCCTCATAGATACCATTAACTATTGCTTCCTTATTCATTGCATAAGCTACAGCCCTTCTAGCATGAACATCATCAAAGGGCGGCTTGGAAACGTTCATGGAAAAAAACTCAGACACATTTGTAGGTTCTTCAAATATTATAAAATCAGGATTATTTTTCAGCGAGCTATGGTCGGCATTGTGAAGCATGACACCGACATGAATATCGCCAGCCTCTAAGGCCAGGTTGCGGGCGTTGTTGTCCGGGATAATCCGCATTCTAATTCTCTTTGTGGGTTTTACACCACCCCAGTAATCATCAAAGCGCTCAAATAATACATAGTCATCAACTTTGTGTTCTACCATAATGTAGGCACCCGTTCCATTAGGATTATCGGCCAGCCCATCGCCTGAACCTTCTTTGACGATAGATGTAACATCATGGCAGATATTGCCCAAGAATATCGGTGAGGGGTCTTTGAGGGTTATCTTTACGGTAAGATCGTCCACAACCTCGATTTTGTCGATTATTTCGACAAAAGGAAGAGGCGCCGGTAATGTCAAACATCTTTCGTAGGTATACTTTACATCTGCGGCAGTCAAGGTTTCACCGTTATGAAATTTTACGCCTTCACGAAGCTTGAAAATATATTCGCCAGGTGCAGGCTCTTCCCAAGACTCTGCCAACCAGGGTTGTGGCGATTTTGTAGCAGGATCAAATTTCAACAGCGGTTCATATACGTGGCAATAGAATCTGCGCGAAGCATTAGCCGTGGAGATATTCGGGTCAAGGGCAGGAGGTGCTGCGCCAACAGATACGATAACCTCTTCTGCATAGCCTCCGCCACTTGCTGCAGGTTCTTCTTCCTCTTTTGGTGAACAGCCGACCATTAATACTACGAGCATCATAACAACCAATAACAATGCAATTATTTTCCTTTGTTTTCTCACTTTTATCTTTCCTCCCTATTAATTTTTTTTACTTCTCTTTACTTCTCTTTACTTCTAACTCCTTATTTTAGTTATTATCCCTCCTTTGACATATTTCTTCCTGACGGTATACAAATACCCATATAGTTTTAAGGTGATTTATACAATAATATTTGCAATTCTCGTGCCATTTTTTCCTTATCTTGAATTAAACCTGTATTTCTACTTATAAAGCTTGGTATCATTGATATATCGAGGAGCATAATAGTTTCAAGCTTGTCATCAAAGCAAAGGCATCATGCAATAATTGTTGCATTTGTTGCGTTTTCGTAGCGGTTGTGTTGTTTGTATTGCATCGTGTTTCATACGTCTGCAAGGATTTTATATGTCTGCGTTCCTTACTCTTCATTAACCAGGAATTCTTGGTATCTTGCCTTAAGTCCGGTCAAATACCTCTCCCACTTACCGGGATCAATAAACGGATTGCTTTGCGGGTTTTCCTCCATGCGTTTTCTTTTCTCAAACAAGTTGTATTGTCCCGGATGACTCCCTAAAACAATATCCGCCTTCTCGCCTCGAACCTTATCAATAGATTTAATAAAATCATTGCGTAAGGAATAGGGAAAGTTATATCTATCCAAAAATCCCTTGCGCACCCAATTGAACCCTGCGCCACCAAAATAGGCAACTGTATATGTCTGTTTCCCATCCCGCACATCAAAAAAGAATGCGGAGTTGCCTGGCGAATGCCCCGGCGTAAGAACACACCGGATCGAAGTGTTGCCAAGAGCAATGATCTCTCCATCCTCGAAGGTTTTGTCTATTATGGGAAGTTCAGCATCAGGATCTGAACTTAACTCCATCAGAGCACCCTCGGGTTTATCCCGCAACATTTCCGTATCCACACGACTCATAACGGTCGTACACTTATAGAGTGCGCGGAATTCATTGCTGGCACCGAAGTGATCAAAGTGTCCATGTGTATGGATGAGATACTTAATGTCAGCCGGATTAAAGCCCATCTCCCATATCGACTGTACCAACAAGTGAATCGTGTGCTGGTAACCGCTATCGAAAACAATCAATCCTTCGCCGGTATCAATAAGATGGGAGCATACCCTTTTGTCGCCGATATAGTAAAGGTTGCCAAAAATGCGAAAGGGTTTGCAGTATGCAATCGAAGGCTTCCTATGAAACATCATTTTTCTCTCAACATAATCCCTTTTAAACTCGTCATAACTAAATTTTTGATTTGGATTGACACTTCTCATGTTTATTACCTCTTTTTTCTAAGTTAACTCTTAAGTAGACTGGTAGGCTTAAAATACTCCGTAAAGGCAGTATTATCGAGAAAACGCTGTGGTATCGCTTCAACATCCTCATCCAACCGAATCGTAATACTGCCACCTTCCTCACCCCAGGCTTGACAGGGAGTCCCTAAGGCAATGCTTATTTTCGATTTCTGAGGATTTGCTTTATCAATCTCCATGATTGCTGCCGACACGGTCACACTCTTTTCCGGGTCTTTACTGTGACGACATATCGAATTCTCACCCGGTCCATTTTTGTGATCCATCGAAAACTCTATCAGCTTTTCTCTGTCGATATGCCCATGATTTTGTTCAAGAAGTTCTTTGGCGCGAATTTTACGACATATTGGAGAAGGTTCTTTTTCATTATTGAACTTTTCCATTAACTCAAAGTGATTGCTTCTGGAGACGGCGCCATCAGTGACATGCTGGACAGCAAATTGCCCACCGTTACCTTCAACAACGTAGATGTTATTAGCGTCAACAAACCATAGGATTCCCGGTACTCTCATCAGAGACTTTGTCAGCTTGGATAGAATAAGATTTACAGCATCATGAGCTGTAGGACACTCTAAGCTCTCCCGCAACATTTGAGGCCTCCCGCTGATGCCCTGCCATTCTTTGGGTGGTACTTTACTGATTTCTTTAGTTTGCCCCATGTTACTGGCTACGGCGACACCATGTTTATTCATTCCCATCATAATTCCGGTCGACCCGGCGTTTGTTACGCCAATCATTACATTTCCATCTTCTGTTCCAAGAACCAAAGCTACGTTAACCGTCCTATTCTTATAATACCCCGGACCATTGAATTCACGATTTCCGCTCGTATCCCTGTTCTTCAATAAAAAGGCCTTACCATCAGCCGTAGCTTTCCCGATAGCAGCAAAAGTCGTACATTCTTCCTGAAAAAAGGCATCCTGCAAAGCATTAAAACGGAGAATCGATTCAAAGGGTACGCCGCTCCCCCGGCTTAGACCCTCCATCAATTGGATGGAAGTGTTACTGAGTAATGTTGTATAACTGCTAATCAAGCGATATACTGCTTTCTTCTCAATCCCTTTAGCCACGATACCCTGATTCAGTAAGAAAATGTTGTGTCGTATAGCCTCCGCTAGTTTGATCCCCAGTTCATATCCCATTCTTTCGTAGTTGCCTTTTGCAACAATTATTTCCATAATCCCAAATCCTCCTTTTAAACACTTTAATTTAAAGGCTGTCCTACCCAGGATACCCATTTTTGCATTATCCCTAGCAAGACAGCCTCTAACGCATTGACTGAACCCTTATAGATTGAAGTCAATGCCGAAACGTTCACACATCTTTTGGAGCTCACCTAACAGCGCCTCGCTCAGCAGCAGACCTTCCTTCATATTAACATCAACCTTGCGTTGCTCAATCTCTCCCGGCATGAATATTTCAGAAACGCCTTCGATTTTCGGTAAGGCTTTAATGTCACTGATTATTACACCCATGCGCTCGTTAAACTCATCAAGAGGCATAAAGCGGGAAATATCCACAATTACAAAGAAATGACCGACGTCGGTATCTTTTGATGTATTTCCAACGGCATGTGGTCCTAGATGTCCACCAAACTTGGCACCGGATAACACTCCGGAAAGCACATCGATAAACAGTGACAATCCATATCCCTTGGGACCGGCAATTGGTAATAAGACTCCGTTAGCAGCCGCTTTGGCATCAGTAGTTGGATTGCCGTCGGCATCCAGAGCCCAACCGAGAGGAATCGGCTCACCCTTTTCGGCAGCGACCGATATTTTCCCTCTGGCTACTACTGAGGTGGCCATATCCAGTATCATCGGCTTGCCCGAGGCTGTCGGCGCACCAAAAGATATCGGGTTAGTCCCCAGATACTCCTTAGAACTGCCCAAAGGAGCAACATGGGGAAAAGCATTGGTTGCGGCTATACCAACCATACCCTGTTCGGCAATCATTTGCGTGTAATAGGCGGCAGTGCCAAAGTGATTCGAGCGGCGCACACTGACAATAGCGGCACCCATTTCTTTAGCCTTTGCTATACCTTTTTTGACAGCCTTAGTAGCAACTACGGCACCTAAACAGTTATTACCATCAATATGCAACGTAGCAGGACCTTCATTGATTATTTTGATTTCACCACTACTGTTAGCCTGTCCATTATCAATATATCTCATATACATTTTCATTCTGGTGATACCGTGGGAATACACTCCATTAAGCTCAGCGGATATCAAATTATCAGATACCATATACGCATCCGCCTCCGGAATACCTCGTGCCATATAGATTTTCGCACAAAGATCCCTTGCCTTCTGCCAATCAACTCTTTTTCCCTCTGTCATTTTGCCGCCCCCATTCTACTATTTATTATCACATTCTCGGCAAGTAACAACCTTACAATTCCACACTTGCCATCCGCGGTTCGAAACAGCAGCTGGGACGTAGGCAGACAACTCTGATACCGCTTGCCCTTTGCGGACCTACCTTCATAAACGTGGCTAAGACCGAAGTGGCGCCTTTCAACCCGAGTGGGCCGACATTACTTTCATTAACCTTGTCAGTTATCTCTTTTTCCAGATCACTCTGAACAGTGAAGTCACTGTATACCATGGCTTCAATCATCAGTGCCGTAGCCTCAAACTGCGATCTGCCTATTCCAACCGAAAGCGCGCAGGGTGAGCATCCTAATAAAGCGACCGCTTCACTCGCCCTTTTTACGATTTCATCTGTAACTACAGATACACTGTGTTTATGGAAAACCCGATGTGTTATACCTCTAATGGCGGGCCCGCCCCCCAGCATCAGAACATGGGCTCTGAGAACATCTTCTTCCACTTGTTTAATAAGTATCGGGGCTGGCAATACGCCTGCGGAGTCTTCATCTAATCCACCTGATTGGTCTAACCTTTGCTTGTCGTCCCCCTTAATTCCCATCGGACGGCCCGGCAATTCACGTAAACCTTCGGCTACACCCATCCTGATTGCTTCAAGGTCTGCCCCGGTTACGCTCTTGTTGGGTCCTACCTCTAAGAACACATGAGGAATTCCGGTATCATCACACAGGGGGCTGCGATTTTTTTCCGCAACCTCTGCGTCTTCCAATATCGTTTCCAACGCCCATTTTGCTCTAGGCAGAGTTTCTTTTTTTATGGCCTGACGATAGATTTCCTTTTGGTCTTCCCTAAAGGTTGATCCTGCCCGTACCAGGGTGTCTTTAATTTTATTAATGATCATTTCTTGCTGTTTCATTGTCATTGCCACCATTCCTCTTTCTATTTATTAATATAGGGATTTACCATGAGCTGCGGCTATAATGGCCGGAAAGCCATCTACTTTCAACAGGTGTAGCGCTTCCATCCCAAGTTCGGGAAAAGCTACCACCTTCCGTTCCAGTGTCTTGCTTTCTAACAACGCGGTAACCGGAGGAATAACGGCATACACTGAGTTATACTTTTCAAGCTCTTCGATTGTTTTACTGCTCAGCTCGCCTTTGCCTAAATGCAGTTTGACACCGGCTTTGGAAAGAACCGGAATGCTGCTTTCAATTTCAAGTTTATTACTTGATGTAGGACCAACACCTGCAGGACTCACAGCTGTGTGGAAAATCACACTGCCCTGCAAATCAATACCGGCTTCCTTCAATCCATTGGACTCTATCAATTCTAATACCTTTGGTAGCACTGCATCTCTCCCGGTATAGATGTAGCCGGATAAATATACCATATCATTCACTGCGATTTGATTAATCGCTTCATCTGTAATAGGTGTAACTATTTTTTTCATTGGAATGCCCTCTCCTTATAACGTAATTTTAGTGAGCTATCGAACCTTTGGGAGATGATACGGCCTCCGGATAGTAGGCATCAAGTACCCTCTTAACCAAAACGATCTGTTTGGCTCTCTTCTTAGCATCTGCATCGGTTGAATCCCAACTGTGTGTCGCGGCAACAGAACCGCCGGTTTTCAGATAAACAGGAGCAGCAACCCTTACTATTTCCGGTACTTCATAGTGACGGATAAATCCGCCGGAGGATTTGGGGTTCTCTGTATGAACGTCTATCGGGATATCTATGGCATATCTAATGGCAGCCAGCATCTGAAGCTGGTAGTCTCTTACCGGGTTAAAGGAGTCTGCCCCCAGCTCTTCCAGCAGCTTGCCCGAGCAGGGGTTGCCATGACCGGAATGTGCCGATACTTTGAATTTGCAGTCTGCCGGGATTTCGCCCTCTTTGCGCATCTTGCCTAATACCCACAGAGCTCCCTCATCGTATACTAAGAAGGTACGACAACCAAGGGCACTTGCACGTTTTACTTCTTCCACGGCTCGAACGACTTGCTCTTGCCCTCTCAAGCGGTAACCCATACGCTGTCCTTCTGAGGTATGCACTGAAGCGCTGGTATCGGTAGTAGCTCTTGGTCCGATTGCTAAAATCAATTCTACTTGCCATTTTTTGGCGAGCTCTACCATTTTTGTGATTTCTTCGTCGGTGAGTGACATAATACCTTTGGTCTGGGTTACACGATGAATGAATATATTGTAATCGCTAAGGGCTTCCAACAGTGTTTTCATTGTTCCTGGCCCTTGAATTCCGGGGACCTCAAACCTGTACTGACCACCATCGTCAAACCTTTTTTTTGATGTCGGCAGATCGTATAAATCCCCTGCAGGCTGTCCAATCTTCTTCAGAAATTCTCTTGTCTCTTTCAACTCAACCACTCCTTATATTTTTTTCTTTTTTCATGCAAGGACCGCATTGCAGCCATTAAGGCAACCGCCGGCCCTTGCATGATTTGCAGCATTTTTACAGCATAGCGAATAGTTCTGATAAACCGCCCTCAATATTCCAGGCCTGTTGAATTATCCTCTTGGCTTCCTCTTCTGTTCTTCCTCCATACATCGCCAAAGAAATGAACTTTTCTTCAATATCTTCAACCGACATGGAGTTCTCCGGCTCACCTTTGGGATAATCGACCCTTTCGATATATATCTTACCGTCGTTAGTAACAATCTTTACAATCGCACCACGTTTGTTGGGTACGAGGGCCGTAAGTTCCTTGTCTTCTTCAACCTTGACCTTTTGGTTCAGGGCAATGATGTTTTTGTCTTCAATATACTGCGGCAAAAACTCATTGAGCCCGGCTCTGCCGGTTGCAAGGGCTACAGCAACACTAAACGGAGTGCTCATCTTAGCCGATGTAATACCTTGTATGTTCGTATATTCATGCCCGAGTACCGCCGCCTTATAGGTATACACATCAATTTCTCTGATGTCCCAAATCTCAATGTTATGCTTTTTCTTGAGGTTAAGAGCCGCCTCAATCGGCGCATGACAGTGTCGACACGCAGCATATGGCTTTCTATAGACCATTTCAATACCGTAAGCACCGTCTTTTTCTCTGTTTAGACTGGTCTCGTCATATTCATCTGACATAAGGGCAAAAAATGCTCTCTTGCCTCCTACCATATCATTGGGTCCTTTGAATCCCGCACGTGCCACATAAGCTGCTGTCAAACCATCATGCCCGGCTCTCCCCACGTTATAGGGCTTAAGTTCCGAATCGTCTTCCAGAACCTCCAGAAAGCCGACAACACTGGCGATTGCCGCGGAAAGAGCATCCTTCATTTGCGACTTGGAAAACTTCAACGCCGCTGCAATACCCATGGCGGCACCAATCGTCCCGCCGGTGCCTGAAGCATGATATCCACGATTTTTATGTGAGGGCTGGATTGCGCGTAACAAGCGGATTGCAGCCTCGTACCCGATGACGATACCCCGCAATACATCTTCTCCCTTTAATCCCTCGTATTCCGCCACTGCCAAAACAGCCGGAATTATCGTGGTTCCCAAGTGCACATTGCAAAAGCGATGTCCGTCGTCCAATTCTGTTAAGTGTGCGGCATATCCGTTTACAAATACTGCATTATGAAGGGATGCTTTCCTCTTAAAACCCACTACTGTAGCCTCATTCTGTGTTGTATCAAAGAAGTCCAGATATTTCTGTGCCTTATCCTGAACCATAGCTGCGCCAGCCAATCCCGTTCCCAAATAGTCAAGGAAACACTTTTTGGCCTGCATTACAACGGCTTCCGGAATCTGTTCATTCATCTGTTTATATAGATCGTCTATCAGAATATCCGTAAGATTCTTTTTCATTATTATCATCCAATCTCTTTTAATATCGATATTCTTAGTGGGCGATAGAACCTTTAGGAGATGCTACGGCCTCCGGATAGTAGACATCAAGCATTCTCTTAACGAGAACAATCTGCTTGGCTCTCTTCTTAGCGTCTGCATCGGTTGAATCCCAGCTATGCGTTGCGGCAACTGAACCGCCGGTCTTCAGGTATACCGGTGCGGCAACCCGTACTATTTCCGGCACTTCATAGTGACGGATAAATCCGCCGGAGGATTTAGGATTCTCTGTATGAACGTCTATCGGGATATCTATGGCGTATCTGATGGCAGCCAGCATTTGCAGCTGATAGTCTCTTACCGGGTTAAAGGAGTTTGCTCCCAGCTCTTCCAGAAGTTTAGCCGAGCAGGGATTACCGTGGCCAGAATGTGCCGATACTTTGAATTTGCAGTCTGCCGGGATTTCGCCTTGTTCGCGCATCTTACCCAATACCCACAGAGCTCCCTCGTCGTATACTAAGAAGGTATGACAACCAAGGGCACTGGCACGTTTTACTTCTTCTACAGCACGAACAATTTGTTCTTGCCCTCTCAAACGGTAACCCATGCGCTGTCCTTCCGGTGTATGCACCGAAGCGCTGGTGTCGGTAGTAGCTCTCGGCCCGATTGCTAAAATCAGGTCCACCTGCCATTGTTTTGCCAGTTCTACCATCGTCTTGATTTCATCATCCGTAAGTGACATGATACCTTTGGTCTGGGTTACGCGGTGAATAGCTATTTTATATCTGTCAAGTTCCTCCAACAGTGTTTTCATTGTTCCGGGGCCCTGAATCCCAGGCACCTCAAACCTGTACTGACCGCCGTCGGGAAACCTCTTCTGGGATGTCGGCAGATTGTATAAATCCCCCTCTGGCTGTCCAATCTTCTTCAGAAATTCTCTTGTCTCTTTCAACTCTACCACTCCTTGTTTTTTTCTTATTATTTATTTAGCTTCTTACTCTCTAACTCTTCGACCTTGCCTTCTTCAAAAAGCTTCATATTGTGCGTAGCTTCTACCATCATGCTTTTGAATGCTTCATAAGTTAATCCGCCCACATGAGGTGAAACCGAGACATTTTCAAAGCTGAACAAGGGATTAGCTTTATCCGGCGGTTCTTTGGCAAAAACATCAAGTCCTGCCGCGCCGACTTGTCCTGATTCCAGAGCCTTTATTAAGGCAGCCTCATCTATCAATCCACCCCTGGCGGTGTTAACTATGACTACACCCTTTTTCATTAAAGCTATTGATTTTTCGTTGATAATGCCCTTTGTATCCGGAGTTAACGGACAATGGAGACTCAGAATATCCGCTTTCTTAAATACTTCTTCCTGTGAATAATATGTGATGCCAAGTTCTTTTTCCTGATCTTCTTTTAGTCTGAACATATCGTAATACACGATATTAACCCCAAAGCCACTCAACATTTTAACCACATTGCGACCGATATTACCCATGCCCAGCATGCCAACGGTTTTCCCGCGCAACTCTTTGCTTTTTACACCGGTATCCTGTTTTGCCCAAATCCCCTTCTTAACATTCCCGTTAACTATAGTTATTCGACGAAGAGCGGCAAGAATGTGCATCACAGCATGTTCTGCCACACTTACGGCATTTACCCCCGGATTCACATAGATGGGAATGTTTTTTTCCTTAAGGGCTTCCATATCCAGCATTTCTGTGCCAACACCTGTTCTCTGAATCATCTTAAGCTTGGGAGCGGCATCTAAGACTTCCTTGTCAATGGGTAAACGCCCGCTTACCAAAAAATACTCGGCCTCCTTCGCTTTTTTTATTAACTCCTCTTTAGTCGGTTCATCTAAAGTTACCAAGCTAAACCCTTCGGGAACTGCTTCTTGCACGATACTAAACGGACCCTCATTGTAATGATTTGTCAAAAGAATAACCGGCATGTTAACCCCTCCAATGCTTTTATTATATAATTAAACTATATTGAATAATTACCTCTTTGTTATATTTTGCTATATTGCACAATCGTAATACCCGGCCGGGCAGATATATTGCTTACATTTTTCCAGCACAACACGACGGGAAGAAAAATACTCTTGCATCATAGATTCGGTTTTCCCCTGTAACAGCTTGTAATCATGACGCCGGGAGCGAGCGCATTCATGGGCCATGCGGTCACAGAGCAGACACCGACGCACCGGATAACCCAGCATAATTCGTGAAACGGGCACCCCTTCTTTGGAAATAACATCTATGTCATACAGTCTGCCGAGAGGATGATTTTCCTCTATTACAACCATCATCCCCTTAATCTTCAGCACATCATCGCAAGCAACAGAAAACAAGGCTTCACATCCCGTTTCCTCAACTCTCTGCTCTTTTTGGACCACATCAATATGATTTTTCTTAAGCTTTCTCTCGATTTTTTCAAGCCCCTCTGTAAAGCTTTCCCGAATCAGAGAATTCAGTTTAACGGGGCCTGGGATGTTAAGAGTAAAACTGATAACACAATCTCCGTTGCAAGCCAGCATACTAAGCTGCCGTTTTGCTCTGCGCTCTCTGGCATCGAGAATTTCTTGCGGCTGAACCACACAGGACTGTTTTTTCATTGCAAAGTCTCCCCTTTAAAGTAGTACAGCTTTATTTCATCGTTTGATTTGGCGGATAACGTCAATTACCGTGCCGTCACGGTACTCTACAATACACACGACCTTGTCGGTACATTCAATCTGTTTCGGCTTTCCGGTGAAGGATTCTGCCAACTGACGCAACGATTCAATGGATACTATCTTCAAGTCGGTCTTTCCCATGTCATCACGCAGCATTTCATAGTGTTTATGTCGAGGATTAAGGGCTATTCCCGCTTCTGTGACAACCATCGCTACAGTTTCACCCGGAGTGCAGATGGTAAACACCTTATTGACTACCGAAGGGGTTCTCCCGCGAACAATTGGCAAGGCAGCTATAGAAATATCGGAACCGGCCGCTACATCGGGGCCGCCTCCAAGTCCTCCCATCATCTCGCCACTGGAACCGGTCAGTATGTTAAGGTTGAAATCTACATCAACCTCCAAAGCCGTCAATACGCCAAAGTTGAGTTTATCGAGCATACAGCCTTTACCATATATATTAGAGTAAACAGCGTTATCTATTTCAACAATGTTTGGATGTTCCACAATAGCACGGGCTGCCACCGCGTCAAAAGATTGTGAGCCTTCCAAAACTTTGACCAGACCCTTATTGAAGATCTCAACAATATTCGCAGTAATACCACCCAATGCAAAACGCGCCTTAATACCGCGTTCTTCCATCCGTTCGGCAAGATAATTGGTACAGGCGATACTGATGGAACCTGCGCCGGTTTGAAATGAAAAATCATTTTCAAACAAACGAGAAGCGGCAATAACATCTGCTATCCTCTTGGCAATCATTAAATCACGCGGATTCCGGGTCATACGGGTTGCTCCGGCGCCGATTTTTTCGGGAATCCCAATCTGTTCTACTACCACTACATAATCCACATATTGTTGCGAGATGCTGGCCGGAACGCAAGGATAATTCACCAGATAATCAGTGATTACAACTACCTTGCCTGCAGATGTGGCATCAATAAAGGAATATCCCAATGCACCACAAGCGTTAGGACCGATTTGTCCGGTTGCGTTGCCATATTCGTCGGCCGCCGAAGCGCCGATGAAAGCAACATCTATTTCCAATTCTCCGGCTTCTATCGCCCGGGGCCGGGCACCGTGAGTTCGCAAGATGACCGGTTCATCCATCAGTCCGTTAATAACAGCATCACCCAGTTCACCGCGAATACCGCTTGCTTCAATGCGGGTAATAGTACCATCGCGTACAAAATCAACAATCGAAGGATTCTTAATATTGACCACCGCACTGGGTGCAAATCGAAGATCTTTAATACCGAGATTACGGATAGCGGTCAGCACCTGCCCAACAATTAAATCCCCTTCGCGAAAACTGTGGTGAAAAGAAATAGTCATACCATCTTGGAGTCCACTGGCTTCTATGGCTTCTTCTAATGTTCCGATTACCTTACTGCCTCCGGCCGGACGCAGAGTAAGCACCCGGTTGGATACTACTTTTTTTGACGTAGGCTCCGGGGCATTTATACCTTGATACGGCTTGACAATATAATTACCGATACGTTCGGGTAACTCCCTTCCGACTGCGTTAACCGGCATGATTCTCTCCTCCAATCTTGATCCCTGCTGCGCGAGCCTGGGCTATCGTAGTAAGGGCACGCAGTTCTACCGGTTTATCAATCATACTGCCATCAAGAGCAACGGCTCCTTTGTTCAGCCGCTTCCCTTCTTCCACGGCAGCTAAAACTCTCAGGGCGTAATCTATTTCCTTTTTACTTGGTGTGAAATAAGAATTGATTATATCGATTTGGCGCGGATGTATGGCAGTCTTTCCGTCAAAACCGAGGTTTCTTGCCAAGGCAACATCCTCTCGTAATCCCTCTAAATCATTGATGTCTGAAAACACCATATCGATTGCGTCAACGCCGGCCGCACGACAGGCCATTAATAAAGCGTTACGGGCATAAAACATTTCCAAGCCCTTTTTGGTACGCTGGGCTTTCATGCTGGCGGTATAATCTTCAGCCCCTAAAGCTAAGGCAACAACACGAGAATCAGCAGTAGCTATCTCCAAAGCGTTTAGTATCCCCAGATAGGATTCAATGTTGCACCAGAGCTCAATGCTTCCAACCTCTATCCCGGCCTGACGCTCAATTGCCGCCATCTTGGCTGAAATACTTTGAACTTCTTTGGCAGATTCAACCTTGGGAATACGTAATGCATCAGGGCGCGCACGCACAGCGGCTTCAAGATCCTCATCAATGAATTCTGAATAGATTCCATTAACACGGATTATAACGTATTTTTCCGCAGGACGTTGATGACGTAAAGCATTATATACTATCAACCGTGCCGCATCTTTTTCCGATGTCGGAACCGAGTCCTCTAAATCATAAACTATACAGTCTTGGTTGTAAAAAACCGCTTCTATAATGTTAGCGGGGCTCGAACCGCTGACGTATAAGGATGTGCGTTTTAGTGATACTCTTTGCTCCATTATACACCTTCCCCTTCCCAATCGAAGCTGCGTTCTACTCCTCGACATATCGCCGCCTGCATGCGTGCACGAATGACCCAATCAAGAGCACCTTTGTCATTGATTTGAACCGAGGCATCCGTAACCCCAAATGCTGCCAGAACTTCCCTAACTGTTTCCAGAATCGCATCCCCAAATTGGGCCTTGACAATACTCTCGATACGAATATCTAGCCCCATTCCGTTGTTGGGATGAATAGTCACCTGCACATCGCTGGACTCAAGCGTACCTGCGACCGCAGGGTGTTTTAATTGCATTCAAAACACCCCTTTCAATTATTAGAATTAGAATTTTTTTGTTTTACAAATCTTACCCCGTCTCTTGCAACGCCTTGATAATGGGGACGATGTCTTCACTTGCTAGATATTTGTAGGTAGTCTCCGGGACCAGCTCAAGTAACGATGAATCAAGACCCCCTTTTGACAACAAATTGCGTACTCGGGACGCGCTAATCACCTCTCCATCCTCAGTTGTCCTGCGTGGGATCTCCATAACCTTGATGCCGGCAGGGGGAAGAACCTTATGCAATATCCTGTTATATTGGCTGGTAACGGGGCACTTTGGTTCTGAGCCAACAAACCTTACCTTAATGGAAAACAGAGGCGCAATGCGTGTCGCAAAAATTGTTGCATCCAACTTGGCCTGGAGTTTTACCGCATCGTCTTTCTTTTTTAGGAAATAGGTAGGAAATGTGGCTGATGAAATGATATAGATACCTCCGGCGTGCACCCGAACATTGGGAAGATCGGCAACCCCTTGCTCAACCAAGCTTAAACGAACCTTAAACGGAAACACGGATTGATCTTCCTGAACTACAAATACATGCAGCAAACCACAATTGGCTGCTGCGTATTCGACCAGATACCGATGACCCAGCGTGAACGGATTACAGTTGACCACAATTGCGCCGACATCTTCCCCTTCATCCTCCGGGTGCTGCATCTTAGCATAATACCTCTCGATACCATCGGGACTTTGCTCCAGGAAAACTAAATCTTCTGTTTCAGCCACAGGGAAAAAACCACAGTTGAGAAAAAGCAAACGGTTATATGGGGGAGTAATTACTATTGGCTCGTAATAGCCGGCAGAATAACGATTTGCAACAAGTGTTGAGACAATGCGTCCTAAAACATTCTTTCCCCGCAAATCTTCCTCCACGGCAAAGCATTTTAACAAAGGGCCGGTACAACACCCACAAGCCACTAATCTGTCATTCTCACAAAGCCCCACCGCATATTCAACATCCTCCTCAAAACGCAGTTTGTGTCGCGCCAGAAAGAGAGAAAGAATTTTGCGGTCACTTTCTAACGTTGGCATGAAATCTCTAATCACAAGCCTTTCATCCATCATCGAACATCCCTTCTGCAGAAGATATTCCTCATCATTAAGAGTATTGCAAGTTGTATGCCATACTTAAGAAAGGGCCGAAATACAATATTATGTTGAATCTTACAGCAAAAAACGCAAAGGTATATAAGGATACTAGCAGATTACTCAATGTTGCTTATAAATTGTAACCACAGGAAATTTTGTTGCTTTTATTGCATTTATTGTTGCATGTTATTGCAACTGCATCATTTTTCTGATACAGTATTATCTAACGAAGTCGGTACGAGAATAAAAAACGGGAGTTTTCAAAATGGCTAAGAAGGTACTATTTTTGATTCCGCGAGACTCGATGGATGAAGAACAGCGCAGGTATTATAACAGAGTCTATCCAGAGATAGACTTTGAGTTTTCTGACCCTTACGATCCGGTTACTTTAGTAGAACGGAAACTGAAGGATGGTATCGAAATTGTAGCAGGAAGAGGTAATACGGCAGCATCCATACGTCAGAATTTTCCAAATCTTCATGTCGTACAAATCCAGGTAACCGGCTATGATGTTATCCGCTCACTCGAACAGACCGATCTTTCCGGAGCAACAGTAGCAGTTATTACAAATAACGTAGACATCTCCGGATTGAGTATTTTCGAGCAACTCTATTCAATACGTATTATTGGCTATCTTATGGTTCCGTTCACAAAACTGGAAAATACCATCCGAGATGCCGTGCTGCGAGGTGCCCAGTATATCCTTGGCGGTGCCCTCACCTGCCGAATGGCCAATGAGTTAGGAATCCCCGCCAAGGCGATTCCTCTTGTTGTGGGACCTGAAAGCATGAGTTATGCGATCCACGATATTAAACAAGTACAGGATGCTGTTGAAGTAGAAGCTGCCAGGCAGGGTTTCTTAAACCGGTTGCTTGATAGTATCGGCGAAGGTGTCATATCTGTAGATTTAAAAGGTAAAATTACCCTGGTCAATACAAATGCAGCTCGGATGCTGCAAGTGCCTCCCCATTTTGCTATTGGGAAAGCAATAAATGATTATTTCCCCGAAGACACACCGGATGGAGAAGACACTCTAATCAACATCAACGGTAATCAGATTTTAGTAACCCGCACTCCTGTTATACAAGGGAAACGGGAGAACGGAGTCATTTATACATTACACGAACCATCCCACATTGAATCCCTGGAAACACATATTCGCAGAGAAACCAATGTCCGCAACAGCCACGTTGCTCGTTTTCACTTCAATGACATCATTGGGCAAAGCTCTGCGCTGCAGGAAACTGTTCGTATCGGCAAAAACTATGCTAAAACCGATGCAAGTGTTTTGATTATTGGAGAAACAGGCAGCGGCAAAGAAATGTTTGCCCAAAGCATCCATAACGCCGGCAATCGTCGCAAGGGTGCTTTTGTAGCAGTTAACTGCGCTGCATTACCGGAAACTCTCTTAGAAAGCGAGCTGTTTGGTTATGTTGAAGGCGCTTTCACCGGAGCAAAGCGCAAGGGAAGGGCTGGTCTTTTTGAAGCGGCCCATGGCGGCACCATTTTCCTTGACGAAATTTCCGAAACAAGCTACTCCAGCCAGGGTAGACTGTTGCGTGTATTGCAGGAAAAATATATTGTGAGGCTGGGAAGCCAAAAAATTATCCCTGTTGATGTACGAGTTATTGCAGCCACTAACCGTAATCTGCAAGAACTGGTAGAACAGGGTAAATTCCGAGAGGACCTTTTCTATCGCCTTAATGTCTTGAACCTGACAATACCACCCCTTCGCGAACGAGAAGCAGACGCGATAATACTGTTAAAGCATTTTTTGAAAATTGCCGGTCTCAATATTTCGCTCAGTGGCGATGCTGTTTCCTTTCTTAACCGCTACCAATGGCGCGGTAATGTCCGAGAAGTCAGCAACCTTGCAGACCGTATCGTTGCAACCACAACAAACTCAGTCATTACACAAAGCCAGGTCGAACGGTTACTCGACTCCCGCAGCTTTTCCTCACAACCGGTCACTGCTTCGCCTACGCCTTTTCAAATACGTGAAAAAAATCAGGAAAAGGAAATAATGGATGCAATCCAGCAAGCTAACGGTAACTTGGGAAAGGCAGCCGCCATTTTGGGAGTTAATCGTTCAACACTTTGGCGCAGAATGAAAAAGTTGAATCTGAGCTGAAATTGGAACACCGGATTATTCCCCCAATATGTAAGAATCAATTACTTCCCAGGAAATATTTTCGTTTTTCACGCTGTAACGAAGCAACATGTTCCCGCCTATATGACCATCCTCGAAATATGCCAAAACCCACCTATCAGAAATCACAAAAATATGATCTTTATCATAGAAACCCATCTTTCCACCTAAAACACCTTCATAAGGAATCAATTCATCATGTTTTTCCAGGTCATCCACGATTTCCTGGACCTCCCCGTTAAACCCCTGTCGCCGCAAATTATCAATAATTTGCGGATTGTTTGCCTGTTTTATTCTCTCTTCAAGATTCGCAATTTCTGTAGTTAATTCCGCTTCTCTCTTTAGCCAAATGGTTTCACTGTCTTCAAGAACTGTAATTCTCTGGTTCAAATTCTTTAACCTTTCTTGATAGCTCAGTATAACGAGTACAGCAATCACTATAATTAGAAAACATGCCGAAAGCCAAATAATCCTTTCTCTTTTCCGCATGGTTGTGTTTCTTTCCATCGCTATACTCCCTTCATATTAGGTGATTTCTCTCCGCTTTGAACTGCTTACGCATGAATGTCCATACTCAGTAATCCGGATTTCATTGCTACTTTTCTTAAAAAAGCATTATACATAAACGGTGCTTTCATATTCTTAAAAACAATATTCATCCTAAGCTCCTTGGTATTCTTTAGATATTGCTTAGCCAAGTTATCGGGACTCTCCTGAATACTTTGCGCTAAGGCTAGAGCACTACGGAATGCATAACTAAATCCTTCGGCAGATGTCGGGCTTATCAAACCTGCCGCCTCACCAATTAGAGCAAGGTTACCCCCTCCAAGACATATTTGTTTTGAACTGATGGGGCGCAAAATAAAAGCCCCGTGCCTTTTTTTTCTGTTTTGAAATTCAAATCCATATTTAATTAACCTTTTCTTCAACAACTCAAGCTTTTGAGTTGTATTTTTTTCTGGCAAAACTGCTGTGCCCAGCAAAATATATTCCTCTTTCGGGATAGTCCACGAATAGAAGTCAGATATTTCGCCATCGAAAACAGCGGAAAAATAGGGTTGTTGATTCTTTACTTTAAACCATTCCTGGATTGAAATATATGTCTTCTGAAAAGGTTCCGGCAGCAACTGCCTTCGTAAGATCGAAAATGCCCCATCCGCTCCTATTAAATACTTTGCTCTTTCTATATACTCCTTACCATTGTTCCTAAAATGAATTTTAAATACTCCATCTTCAAAATAATGCTTTGTAAATAATGCGCCGCACACAATATGAACTAACGGCGGCAGTAACGAAACCATCCATCTATCAAACTTTTCTCTGTTAATATTTATATAATTTCTCTGATAATACCTCTCAATATTTTGCTGCATATCTATCGTTCTCACAGTGAAGAGCTGTGGACCAACCAGTACATTTTGCGGTATGCCCAACCCTAATTTCCCAAGCACACGCTGTGCATCAGGTGCAATTAACCCGCCGCAACATTTTTCGAAGGAAGCGACTTCACTATTTAGGGGCTGATGAATAACGCAGTTTTTCCATCAAGTCAAAAAAACAGGTCTTAACCAGCTCCAATATATTGATTCCAAAAATGAGCGTAAAAAGGCTCTTAACCTTTTCTCCAAGTTCATTACCAAAAATACAAGA
>JAHDSQ010000012.1 GCA_018432615.1 Clostridia bacterium | reverse complement strand
GAAAAAAGGTATTGCTATTGCTACTCTCACAACAATATTGATGATGTTATCAATTAACGTTTTGGCGGTTTGCCCCTGTACTCAAAACACAGTGACGGTTTATGTGGATGGAGAAAAACTCCCTTTCCCGGATCAAGCTCCCTTTATAAACCCTGACAACAGGACATTAGTGCCTGTAAGATTTGTCTCCGAGGCTTTAGGGGCAAATGTTGAGTGGAACGGTGGGCAGCAGCGTGTCGATATATCCCACCAGGGCAAGGGAATAAAACTTACCATTGGACAAAGAGAAGCCCAGGTAGATACCGACGTTGTCACTCTTGATACAAATGCCGCCATAACCAATAGCAGAACTATGGTGCCGTTACGGTTTGTCAGTGAGTGTCTTGGTGCTACCGTAGAATGGAAAGGTGATACCAGGGAGATATTTATTGAGTCTGCTAGTTATGCTTCTGATGCGGCCCTTATTGATAGTGACTTAACCTTAAGAACTCCTTCACCTGGCGATAATCCTCATAATGTCAATTTAAGCGTCATAGTACTATATCACTATGATACCCCAGTTGAACCACAGCTGGTTGATCTTCAAAAGATTTTAGAGAAGCGCTTTGGAGATAAGGCAAATCTAATAATGGAATATATCAGAACGAAAGATGGAACTAATACTCTTTTAGAAACTAAAGATTGGACTATTGATGGGAAGCATATTCGATTAGGTGATATTATTGGTGAAGTATCAATAACCATTTGGAATTAAGGGGATTAAAAAAAATGAAAAAACTTGTTTTGTTAATAGCTCTATTAATGAGCTGTTTTCTTTTTGCTTTGCCTCTTTTTGGGGCAGATGTATCATTAGAAAAAGCTGTACAAATAGCCAACCAGGAAATCGGCTGGGAACACTTCGAAATTGACAAAGTAAACAAACAAATATGGAATGACTATAAAGTATTGGTTTATGGAGGACCAGAGACGGTTTCGGTGAAAGACCAGGATGTTGTTTATGGTCAATGCCGGTATCTTGGATTTACGCCAACGGGGGATTTAATGACAAACCCTGAATTTCCACCCGATCACAACGCAACTACCACGATTAATAATTGGAGTTGGGAAAAAGGGCCTTGGGCATACGGGAATAACGATCTTTGTAAGCCTAGTAGTAATTGGGATAACCAAAAAGAAAACGAAGCATATATCAAAGCTGCCTTAGATGAAAAATACGGCGGCTTATTTCAATACTCTACTTTACCTAAAAATGCTGATAACTGGTATGAAGTAACAAAAATCTTGCAGCCGCGTACGAGCGTTACGCCCGGCCTGGGCCGTATGTGGCACTTATGGAATGGCTCGTATTGGTATATAACAGTAGTGTTGCCAACTGAATTGCCTAAAAGGGTTGATATAGCAGTGATTAATATTTCGAATACGAATCCTGTTAAACCAAACTCAAATCAGACTGCAAGCGTAACATTCAGGAATAACGGAAATATTGAAGGAACTTTCGAAGCTCAATACTTTGTAAATGATTCGCAAGTGGGTAATGAGGCTATAACATTAAAACCAGGAGAGAGTATAAACAAAAGCTTTAACTGGAATGCTCCGGGGGAAGCCCAACAGGTGACGCTAAAGGCTTATGCGGTTCCTTTGCCGGAAGAAACGAAGATTGATAATAACCAAAGAACTTGCAGTGTTGATGTGATTAACATAAACACATCAACGGCATCTGCCAAACTAGGCTGCCTGGAACAGCCAAGTATAACACAAACCTGGGAAGAGCTTTATACATGGGAGGTCTACCATCCTGACACCTGCTACGATGAAGAAGGGAAGGAATACGACTGTTCCTGGACGGAGAGTAAATGGTCCATGCCAACGTATTCCGAAACATTAAGTGCAAGTATATCTGTTAATACCAAACAAGGAATACCTACAGATCCGGATAATCCCAAAGAGTCTGATCGGGAAAGCAGAGGCTCCTGGGAGATCATACCTGATACACAGCAGAGGACGCCAAAATATTCAGGAAGGCAGGGCACACCATACAAGGATATAAGTATATACGGTTGGGATCCTAACGAAGTAACCAGAGCCGGATATGGCTTTGAAGTAACTGTAAAAACACAATACACCAACGACTGGGAAACAAAAGTGCCGGACGGGGCTTCGGCTCATGGTGGTAAATATCAAGGGCCTACCAAGGTTACCGCCTACTTCTATAACACAGCAGGCAGGTTTGTCGAGAGTGTACCTATGGTTGCCACAAAAGGTAAACCAGAGGATAAGAATATAACCTGGGAACTGCCGGAGAAAAGATTAGACTTCCACGACGGAACGCGTGTCTGGGAAAGGAAGCACTACACTGATATAAACAACAAAGACGGGTACTACGAAGTAGTTGTCTACATAGAAGAAGTCGGGAAACACGATCTTTGCTTGATCAGGCCAAAAGAAGTGGCCATTTATGGAGATATGTACGATGATTCATCCACTCGTATAGCCAGAAGAGACGAATAAGGGGGTAAAGGTGTGCGATTACTACTTGCTACAAATCACCCGGCCATCGATTCTATAATTCTCAAATTGGAGAGCGAGGCCGGTATAAAAGAATTAGAGAAATCACTTAAGCATGACGGGTTGCCTAGATGGGTTAGGCCCATTTTAATTGTCGATGAGGTAAAGTATAGGGAAAGACTCATTGAGAAAGCCAAGGTATGCAGACCGGATGTGACTATCTTGTATGATAAACTACCCGGCACAGTCGAATTAGAAGTACTATTCGAAGAGATAAGGTTAGAGGTTAAAAACGAGGCTGGGAAAGACACCCGCATCATATTCATAACATCCCTTGAACAGGGAAGCCCATTGCTTCGTAAGGCCGTTGAATTAGGCATATGGGACATTATTGCCGGTAAAGATATTCATCCCATCGATATTATCAAAAAGATTTACAGGCCGGGGAACTATTCGGATGTTGCTCGGTTTAAGCTTGCACCTGAGGCGGAAAGCCAGATCAAACGGATGCCTCTTGTTTCAGAAGTAAAGGAGAAGATCGTTGAAAAAGAGGTTGAAAAAATAGTAATCAGAGAGATCAAAGAAGTCAAACGGCAGAGGATAATAACCTGGTGGTCGGCTTCCGGCGGTGAAGGGAAAACAACCATGGCTGCTTCACAAGCCTATCAATTGGCTAAAAAGACTGGAGAAAAAGTGGCCCTCCTGGATTTTAAGGAGGCGAATCCATCCTGCCATTACTGGTTCAATGCAATGCCCAAGGACACGTTGGAAATAATTGATGCGATAGAAAAAAGGTTTTTGAATCAAACAGTCATTGAAAACAATATGGTTACATACAGCAAAATACCAAATCTTAAAATTTTCACAGGCATTGACTTATACAGGATCAATTCATGGGGTCCCGAGTACTTTGATATTGTGAAAAACACCTTGAAATATCCATATATCATCATTGATACAAATGCCGGTTTGTTTTTCAGCGGGACGGTATCAGCTCTGCAGGGTTCGGATATGGTGAGTGTGGTTGTCGAACCAACATACAAATCAATAGAGGAAACCCTACGGTGGCTAGACTTTATCAAGGATAAGTGGGGAATACCCAAGGAACATTTCAGGATACATTTTAATAAGCTTTCTTTTAAAAGCCTGGATGAAGATACTCTTCGTAAGGCTTTTAATGAATATCAAATCGGTGGGACATACAAATATACCGATAACGTAATAGAGGCTTTAAATAAAGGCATCCCTGTGGAAAAAGGTTTTGAGAACTTGCTGAATGACTTGCTTTTTATCCAAGAGAAGAAAAAGAATAATATACTTTCTTTTTTAAAGAGGTGAAAAGATGCAACATAATCCTTTTGAAGTAAGGAACGCCACAGCAAGAGGCACAGAAACGGAGAATATCAACATCATCGTTGATCAAGTAACGGATAGCTTGGTTAATAACCATTACAAATTAATATCGCAAGTTGAGACCGGAGCTATTACCAGAGCCGTACTGGAAGCAGAAATACTAAAACTGATTGATAAGCTTGAAAAAAACCTTATCCCCCGGGAGACGATAATCAATAATGTGTTTGATAACATCTTTGGTTACGGGCCATTAGAGCCCTTGTTAAATGACGGTAACATCTCTGACATATATATTAATAACCCTAATACTGTTTACACGGTCGTAAAAGGTGTGAAAAAGCGTGTTTCAGTAGACTTTGGAAACAATCAAAGACTGCTGGCCTTTTGCCGGAAAGTGGCGGCTATCTGTGGAGGACGGATAAACGAAAACGAGTCGGAGGTAATAGTAACCGACAGAAAAAGAAACCTTCGTATCGTAATCTCTATTGAACCTATCAATGTAGGCTGTCCGTCTCTGTCAATAAGAAAGCCCACCACGGGCTTTTTATTATCCGAACTCATCCAACTCGAGATGATTGACGAAGCTATGTACAAGCATCTCAAAGACTCAATTACCGCCAAAGACACGATAATAATTGCCGGAAAAGGCGGGAGTGGGAAAACCACTCTTTTAGGTGCTCTGATTAATGAGGTCCCTAACATCGAAAGAGGCCTGCTGATCCAAGAGACAAATGAAATCACAGTCACACATCCGGACATCATCAGCCAACTGGTTAAAATTTCGGATGTCTCAGGAAACAAAAACTACACCCTCTTTGACCTGACACGTTTTGGTCTTTTAATGAGCCTGGATAGGATGTTTATCGGTGAACTGAAGGACCGGGAAGCCTTTGATTTCTTTAATGCCGTTTTTACCGGGCATCTCGGGTCTATGGCTACCGTCCATGCCAACAGCGCTCAAGAAACGGTGGATAGGCTTATCCTTTTAATGAAAAGAGCCGATACCAACCTCACCGGTGAATATCTGAAAGAACTGTTGGTATCTTCTTTAAACCAGATTATATTCATGAGGAATTATCGGATACAAGAAATTGTCCGTATCATGGGATACGATGAGAAAAGCAAAAAAGTACTGTATAAGAGACTATTTCCAAGTGAGGAGAAAGGAGGTTTATCTAAAGTTGATATTAGTTAAGATACTGTTTCTCACACTTCTTTTTTATCTTCTTTTTACATCGTTAGATTTAAGAGGTATTAGGGAGAAACAAAAAGTAAAGTTTACCTTATTCCTCAACAAGGTCAAGTTCCTCCGGGATATTGAAGTACTGATTAAGTCGTCGGCCATAGATATGAGGATGCCCTTTATTAATACGTATTCATTTTTAACAATATCCTGTGCTGTATTTTTTACCTTTTTCTTTTTCTCATATCAGATGATGAAAAGCATCATTCCGTCAGTCTGTTGTGGGCTGATAGCCAGCATCATTCCTTTATTAGCATTAAAACTGCTGCGGATTTATAACATCCGCCGGGTACGGAATAATTACCATGGTTTTCTTTGTTCTCTGGCCGGATTTTACTCGTTGTCCGGTGATATCGTTGGTTCCTATAGAAATGCCGCCGATTATACCGGAGAACCCTTAAAAACGTACGTTAAAGAAGCCGTGTATAAGTACGATAAATCTAATATCAATTTTACTGTTTGCTTAGATGCGTTGATGGATAGGGTAGGGGAAAGAGAACTGATCAAGTTTCTGAAGTTTACCAAGCTATATCTTTTACATGGAGGCGATTACGGCATTATGCTTGATAAGCTCAACACCCAATCACAACGCATGGAATCTGCGAGGCTGTCTCTTTATTCCTCAGCCTATGTTGGGATAATAGCTATTGGAATTATGACTTTTGTAGATGTTGCTTGCTTGGTATCACTGTTTAAAATAGATGATAATGCCGCTTATGTGTTGAGCTCGACTCTCATGGGCAACGGTCTTATCTTGCTGAATTTGATAGCAGTTGTTTTTGGTGTCTTCACATCATTTCAGCTTTTTAAAGGTGGTGCATAGCATTGTTTCTAAAAGTTGCTTTCTTTGCCGGCTTAATCTTTTTAGTTCTGGAGTACATCGTTTTTTCTCATGATAAGAAGTTGAGGAGGGCCTTAGGATATAAGACGAGTGTTGATTTCAGAAAGGGGGTTGGTCGTTTAGGGAAGATGTTTTTAAAATATTTTAATAGAAAGGAGGTTGAAAAAAGGCTGAACCAGGCCGGTAATCCATGGGGTCTGAGTATTGACAGTTTTGTAGGCCTTAAAATACTCTCGCCTTGTGTAATGGCAGGTATCCAGTTATATCTCAGGGCAAATCTCTACTATCTTTTGGTAGTGTCTTTTTTTTGCTTCTTTTTACCTGATGTGTTGTTGGTATTGGTTACTAATGATCGTAAAAGGATGATTAATAAGGAATTACCTGATGTGGTGGACATCTTTGAATCAGCCGCCGAGTCTGGGATAGATGTTGGCACTGCCTTTAATTTAGCGGCAGAATACGTTACCGGCAAGGCGTTGAAGAAAGAATTATCCTTATTGTCCGCCAGATATGCAGTGACAAAAGACAAAGAAAATGCTCTCTTGGATTTTAAAGATAATGCTGATATCTATGACGTTGACCTTTTGGTCCTTGCTCTTTTGCAGGATACCAGAACGGGCAAAGCCAAGGAGATGTTACAATCCCTTGCTCATTCCCAATCAAATAAAATGCTTGCTGTTATAGAAAAGGAAGGGAAGGCGGTTGAATATCGGGTTTTACTGGCTTGTTCATTTATGGCGGTTACTATCGCTGCCTTGGTTTTCTATCCATATTTTTCGATTTTGGATGCTGGTTTGCATAACATTTTCAATTAATAGAATGGAGGATGATTGTTGTGTTGAAAAAAATGTTTGGTTTGATTGAAAGGATTTTGAAAGAGAAGAAAGGGGATACAAATACGGTGGGCTGGATCGTGTTGATAATCTTTATTATCCTGGCTGTGGCTCCTTACATTCAGGATATTGGAGAGACCATGGTTTCCGGAGCGACCGATCTGAATACACAACTTACCGAAACTTTAAATGATGATTGAGATGTTTAATTTGCTTCGTAACCGCCGTGGCAGCAGTGAAATAATTGCTATCCTACTTATCCTGCCACTTTTTCTTTTGCCTCTCTGGGACGGGTTTTACATATTTCAGGAAATACACAAATACGACATAATAAAGCAAGCAGCCCGCCAAGCGATTCTTAGGATGGAGTCGCAAGGTGGGCTTACCACTGCCGATCATGGGGATTTGGTTCTGTATTTAACTGAGAAAGGCTTTATTGAAGATGATCTGACAATCGATTACACTCCGTATCCGGTGGAATATGGAGAAGATGTGATTATATCAATCAGTTACAACTACACAAGGACTAGATTTTCATTGACATTGACCGGCCTGGATAGGATAGAAGAAGCTGAGGTGATGACCTGTGGACCACTCAAAAGCACCAGTAAGCATTATGAAAGATAAAAGGGGCTCGGCAGTGATGCTGCTGGGCCTGCTCTTCATCTTCTCGTTTTTTCTTTTAAGTATGATGGTCTTAGATTATATGGTGTTGAAAACAAATATGGAAAAGGCCAAGGATGCTGTCATGGCCTCATGTTTAGCTGCTTCAGGTGAAATCGATCAAGAGGCATTAAGCTATAACGTACTTGAAATAGATGAAAATGAGGCCGAAGCAACCTTTGTCGCGTATCTGCATGACAATATACAGGGGATTTGCGTTGAGACTCCGGTGATAGAAGAATTCGAGGTATACAACCAGGATGACTTGCCTGCTGTGTGTTCTTGCGGGAATTCTTTAGAGTCTCCCGCAATTCATACGATTGTGAGAATGACATTGAAAAGGCCAGTCTTAGGCGGCCTGTTAGGTGATAACTATCCTTTCCGGATTCATATAGACAGTGATGTTGTATTGGAATGAGGTGATTTAGTTGTTAATTAACAAGAAAAAACTGATCTTGATTTTTATTTGTCTTGTTTTAGGTGTGATAGTTTCATACAAGGAAACCACATTTATTCGTACTAAGGAAGTAAAATACGCTCAGGTGGTTGTGGCCAAAAGCGATATTCCTGTTAATTCACTCCTGGAGGAAGGAAAGCTTGAGATCAAGGATTATCCCGAAAGCATTGTTAACTCAGAATTTGTTCAGAGTTTAGAGGATACGGAAGGAAAATATGCTTTAAGGGAATTTAAAGAGGGGACTCCTTTGTTTGAATCAGATATAGCGGAGGAAAAAGCAATTATAGTGCCGGAGGGGATGGTCAGGGTATCCTTTTCCATCAGTTTGCCTGATTCGTTGGCCGGTGCTGTTTTGCCCGGGGATCTTGTCGGAATTGGATATGCATCAAATGACGGAAGTACATCAGAACAGTTGTATTCCGATGTACCGATAACAAAAATCACAGATAAGGCCGGCTATGATTTAAATTCGGATAAGAGCAGCAATAAATATGATATCACAGGTGTGATACCGGCCACTGTCACAGTTATCTTAAAGCCAGAGGAGGCCGTTGATTTAAAGCGATACGAAACAAAAGGTCATCTGTTTCTGCTTGGGTATTAAGGAGGTGAGCTAATATTAAGCGTTTATTTAGATTTTTGGTTGTCTTCTTGTTTGTGCTGCTACCTTGTGTACCGGCTAACGGAAGCGAAATGTTTATTGATGATACATTCTTAAATACAGACCAGATCGATTTGGCCCAAACTACGGCCCGGGTGGATGTCACAAACGGCTGGGTCACATTGGCCAAAAAGAATCTTGCCAATTCATTACTTTTGTATCCTGATAGCTATGATGTGACGCTAATAAATGACGATGCGGTGGAAACGTATCAATACGACGGAGCTGAAATGGTTTTAAGCGTGGGAAATAGTATTAATGGTGGACTTATTGAACCGGTCAGCATAGCCGGTCGACCTGGCGAGTATATTGTCCTGGACCGGGGCTCAAAGACGGCATGTTGGTACCATTATGACGGTATTGGAATGGTGCAAAACGGCTCGTTAGGCATTGGGCCCTTGGAGGATCCTCGGGCTATAGATGTTTATTCCGCCACATACGATTTTGCCCTGCTTGATAAGGCTAATCTTAATTGGTATAGCTATGACACCATAGGCATGGCGCCTAATCACTTTTTAAGCTTTGATACCGGAACTTCCGGCAACCCTGTTAGCCTTTCACTAGAAGATGAAAATTTCGCTTGTGTCATACTGGATAAAGCGAGGAAGGAAATACGATATTACTCATACAACGGCAGCGAGATGGTTCTTGATGCCTCTAAGAGTATACAAACGCCGGGTGGATTAACCAATCCCCAAAGCCTTTCCGTCAGCAAAGACGGAGGGTTTTATTTAGTTATAGATGATAATGATGTCAAGGCCTATAACTACGACGGTTCAAGCATGATATATAACGGGGCTTTGTCCCTTGCCGGGCTGAATAACCTTTTAGCTGTGGCTTTAAAACCGGGCTCTTTTGATTATGCCGTTCTAGAAGAAAACACAGGAAATCCTCAGGTATCATATTATGCCTTCAACGGAACCGGCATGGAGGAAATCCCGGATTTACGGATAACAGGCCTGGATGGTATCGGTTTCGCCAACGATCAATTGCTTGTCGGTAGGGCGGCCACAGCTGGTTATGGTGTAACGGGAATTAAGTTATTGGCTAATGTAGATACTCCACCCGGTACGAGTGTTACTTGGGAGGTAACAGTTGATGGAGCAGTCTGGAAATCCATCATACCGGGCGGTGATGCTGTGAAGTTTTCTTCTGCCGGAACGCATCCTAATTATCGCGCAAGGTTGCATACGGATGATATTGCCGTTACGCCTAAGGTTTTAGATGTTCAGTTGATCGATTCTTCCTTATCTGTTTCCGGATATACGGATAAGGGCGAGTATAAAGCGGGGGAAGCCATGATAATATATGCCGATACGGAAGGCTTTGCGGATTCTGTTGAAACCATCATGTGGTGGACAGGAGGTAACGGTTTTACAACGGATTCTACCACTGATTTAGTTCCGGAGCTGCCGGTTTCTAATGATTTAAATACTTGGTATTCGCGTCATGATTACCCCGGAGATTATGACAAGGTCGTTATTATTCCCAGAGATATGGCTGATGGAGAATACCTTATTTCGATTAAGGCCTATCGTGGAAGCAATGAGGCAGAAGACACTGTAACAATCCAAGTTGTCGGCAGTCAGTTCAACAAAATCAGGACCGAAATATCTGACCAGGAGTATATGAGGTATGAATGAGAATGTGGCGGTTTTGCTGTTACTGTTTGCGTTGAGTATCATCGATATAACGAAGAGAGAAGTACCTCACTGGGGTGTACTGATACTTTTTGTGTTTTCTTTGGTTGCGGTGGATGATTATTCCTCATCTTTCTTTTGGTGCCTATATGCTTTTTTGGGTTTAAGTCTAGTCTACTTTATCTCCAAGGGTGCCATCGGCGGTGGTGATGTGAAGTTACTAGCGGCTTTGGCTTTTTATTTGGGAGCAGAGTTCGTTTTTTATTTAGGATACTTTTCATTTGTTTCCTGCCTGGGGTTTTTGATAGGGTTTTTGTATTACAGAAGCACAAAGATATCGTTACCTTTGGTACCCTTTGTTTTTTCGGCTTTTTTGCTTTGGAGTATTTGAGAGTTTTAAGTTTAAGGGGGTTGATAACAAATGAAAAGCTTTAAACAATATGTAGTGATAGTTGTGTTGCTTGTGTTGGTGTTAAGTGTTTTAATTGGCAAAACGGTATTTGCATACACGACATCGACATTTAATTCGCAGACATATCCAAGTGAATTTGGTACTAGTAGTTACGACAGTAATTTTGGGTACTATTTTATGACATTTACTTATGGAGGTACTTTACCGTCATTTCCGATACATGCTAGCTCAGTAATACCTGAAGGTGCTGGAGTAAGGGAGGCAATCTATGAATTATATGTTACTACAGGAGTATACGAAACAAGTTTTACTTTTAGTACTCCTAATGGAGGTTCTGTAGGGACGGGAGTGACACAAGCTGGTTGTCAGGAAAAGTACTATGACATAACAAGTATAGTAAGGAATCATATTTCAAATGGGGGAAACAGAAACTTCTCAATAGGTATGTATTCAAGCGGTTATTGCAAGATAGGGGCTAATTATAATAGTTCTTATATAGGATATTCCCCGGAGCTAACCGTTACATATGGAGCAAGACCAACAATACCTACAATAAGCAGTCCAACAAGTACTAGATATGAAGGACAGAATATGCCAATAACTTTGAGGTCTACTCAGTCAGATGGTAATACTATTAAATTTGAAGTACAGTACAAAAAGGGCAATGAAGATACATGGAATCAATTGGTGACAACAGGATATACTTCATCGGGAAATAGTTTGAATTATAGTTGGGATATTTCATCATTAGAATGGGGCGATTATGTTATTAGAGTGAAGGCTATAGATTGTTATGGCGGATATTCAGTTTGGGAGACAAGCGAAGTATTTAAAGTAGGGCCTGATCCTGCAGAGGCTGCCAGAATAGCCGCAGAAGAAGCAAAAGAAGCTGTCAATGAAATAAAGGATATATTAGAAAGAGACGTGGAGCCGCCGGTAATAACTAGGTTCAGCCCTATAATAGACAGAGTAATGGTAGTAAGAAACAATATAGAGCAATTCTATGTGATAGCAAGAGACAATAGGACAGCAAATAACGAGCTGCAGTATAGATACAAGGTAGGAGCTGGAGTTTATTCGGAGTGGGCAGATTTAGAAAATCAAGTTGTCGACTTAAATTTAGGGACGACTAATGGATATAAGCAAATAACATTGGAAGTTAAGGATTTGGCTGGCAATATAGCTTTGGATAGTATGGGAGTTTTTAAAATATAGGGTTATAGGCTCAATGTGAAAAAGGGGGTTGATAACAAATGAAAAAATTCAAGAGAAAAGTGTCAGTTATATTATTTTTGATAATATCAATCATATTAGTAGGTACAAATGAGGTATATGGCATGACATCTAATTATGGCATAACATCTTTTGTAAAACAGGGGTTTTACGGTGATGGAACGTCTTCTGGAAATCCAAGTGATTGCATAAATAGTAGTACTGCAAATATTTATGCGTATTATAATTATGGCACTACTTATAGGACACATGTTGATATAGGATATAATATAGCAGTTCCTGCCGGAATAAAAGTGATAAGTGCTAAACTTAGGGTTTATGGTTACACTGATGGCAGTTATTATGATTACGGTCACAGTGTGGCGGGGGCTATATTTTTTAACAGACTTATAACATCACACCTTACAATAGGTTGGCATGAGTTTGATGTAACTTCATATTTAAATAACTTCGACGGTGGTAGTAAATCGGATGTAATGAGTACTAATTTTCAGGTATACCATTATAATGATAATTTTGTGGAGAATGATTTTCGTATATACATGAATGGATCAACTTATAAACCTCAATTAATTATTAACTATGAATATAAACCAAGCACTCCAATAATAAATTCACCTTTAGCTGATTCAAATAACAGAGGGACTGTAAGCCTTGCTGCAACAAGTACAGTGACGTCAGGGACGATAACATATAACTGGCAATATTCTTTAGATGGTTCGACGGGATGGACTAATATAGGAAGTTCAACAAGTGGTTATGAATGGGAGATATCTGAAGAAATAGAAGAAGACGCAAAGATATATGTAAGGTGTAACGCTGTTGCAAATGGAGTCAGCAGCGTTTATTCCTCAGCAATAGCCTTTAATAATTCATACGACCCTGCTGTAGCCGCTAAGATAGCTGCAGAAGAAGCTAAAGAATCAGTTGATAAGATGATTGAGTTCATAGGAAATCCAACAGTAAAAATAGCAGCTATTAGCAAGGCAACAGCCACAAAAGACACATCTATTACAACAGCATTATCTTATACGAACAAAATAGGTACATTAGAGAATATGGAATATTCATATCGTATTAATTACGATATGTGGGGCGAATGGAACAGTTTATATGATACAGGAGAAATGATGATAGATATCCCTTTACAGGTGGGATTGAACGTAATAGAAGTTAAGGTGAAGAATGAATTGGGACATATATCTGAACCAGCAGTACTGAATATGTGGAAATTGTAAAGATGTGCATTATAGAGGAGGAGAATTTAAATGGGGAAGGTAAAAAGGACAGTATTTATTACTCTAATACTATTTTTATTTAGCGGAATAACGGCCAGCGCAGCAACTATGACAATACCAGGTTCAAGTATGAGTTATTCAGGTCTTGATTATGATTCCGGAACTAATAGATATGGGGCATCAGCTTATTATTACGAATATGCCGACGATTACGTGTTTGTGAGACCGACAGTGGGCTTTTCCGGGAATTGTAATTTGCCGTCAAATACTGTTATTACAAATGCAACATTTCGTATGTACGGTGGTCTATGGGTAAATAATCATTGGGAATATGAGTATTATCCGGCAACATTTTTAGGTATTTCATTTTGGAGTCCGAAACATTTTACTGGCACTCGTAATACTTGGTGGGCAAATGGAAGCAGTAATTATTACTCACCGTGTTTTTACAATTTCAATGTGACAAATTATTTTACTAATTCATCGCCGAGTTTTAGCTTCAGCAGCGTTTTAGATGTAACTTCATACGATTCAGCTCATTTTTATTATGAGCCATCACAAAGCTATATTCAGATAACTTATCAATATAAACCGTTGCAACCAACGATTAACGCTCCTACCGCAGGTTCATATAATAAAGGTTCTGTTTCTTTGTCTGCCTCAAGCACAGTAGCAGATGGATCGGCTATAACTTATGACTGGTATTATTCGTTGGATGGGAGTGTAAATGGTACTTATATAGATACTACTTCATCAACTTTAATGTGGAATATTCCAGAGGAAATACCTGACGACACTGAAATTTATGTATTCTGTTACGCAAAGGCAAACGGAATTTACAGTGCGGTTTCAGCTCTTACGCCTTTTATCAAAGGATATGAGCCAGCTGTAGCTGCTAAAATGGCAGCTGAAAAAACTCTCAACTATTTAGTTAGACCTGAAGTAACAGTACAGTCGCCTGCTATGGCTACTTGTACATCTGGAATGCATTTTCCTGTAATGCTAACTTACACTGATGATTATGGGGAAGATTTAGATAACATGGAATATTCATATCGTATCAATACAGGAGAATGGTCAACATGGCAGGAGTTGTCGGGCGGCGGTAATGATATTGTGACAATTCCTATCAGCTTTTCAGGCATTAATTTTATTTTCGTAAAAGTAAGGAACGAAGCAGAAGTAGAATCCAAGCAAGCGAGTTTAAATGTCTGGAAGTTATAAACAAAAGCAATTCGAGGAGTGTTAAACATGAAGAAGAAGATAAGTGCGATAGTAATTAGTGTAATACTTTTGTTATTATGGTGTATGCCCGCACAAGCGTATAATAGTTTTAATCCTAGTATCAATTGGAACATAATACCTACTGCTGGTAATGAGGCAATATATGCAGGGTACGTTTACGCTGACGATGAAAATAATATTTATCTATTTTATACAACACAGGCGTCTGGATATGCATTAAAGCAAATTAAATTTAACCAATCAACACAAACATGGAGCAGTCCTCAGTATGTAAACATGGGAGGGGTAAGGGTAGATTATCTTAGGCATGCAATGAGATACATAAACGGAACGTTTTATCTTGTGGATTATTACTGGGGCAGCTATTTACGCTATGGAGAATCTGGAGATGGGGTAACGTTTTCTAGAACAGATGTGGATAATCAAGTAACCTATGCGGCTTTGAAGGTTAGTAGCGATGGTAGAGTTGCTATAGGATACAATAAACAGCAACCTAATGGCTATTATGTATATCACAATTATGGAGGAAGTTTCACTAAAACGACTGTAGCTACTGGGTTGCCGTATTACATGGGATACGTGTGGAACAATGGAACAGGTTTTAGGGGGCAAAGGGTCGACGTCTATGATGATTTTGATGATTACTATACAGATACAATATATTGGGATAATAACGCAGGGACATGGGGATTTAATCAAGGAACAACTTATTCAAGCAATTCGAGCTATCCGGGGTACGGTTTTATGCCGAACTTAGAAGTTTCAGTGAGTCTTGGTAATTATTATAATGCTCATTCTATATGGAGAGGATCGGGAGTAGCGGCGGTGGCAAATTATTCATATGACAGTGATACATATAGATGTTTGGTAATAGGAAATTATATAAGTTTGTATAACTGGAGTCAAACTGAATATAATATGCGGGTGATAGGAAAGCTTAATGAACCCGATGGTAGATTTATAGTGTTCGGTGGCATGTATAGTGGGTCGAATTACTATTTAAGCTACTCGTATGTAGATCATATACAAAAACAGCAGTTATCTTTAATAGGTAAAACAATAACATCATTAACCATGCGGTTTGCACAAGGACAGAATACGAATCTTTCAAGGACATATACAAAGTTTTCTTTAAATGATGATATGGAAACAACTGTTAAAGAGGTAGTAACAAATAATAGTCAATATACAGGTACAAATTATGATATTACTGCGGATAACCTGGTACCTAGCACTGGGTACTACGTGCAGAATACCACGACAGACGGGACAAGAACAGTAAGTACTAATCCGATATTAGTCTACACGCTTCCGGCAATCCCGGGAACGCCTGAGATACCAAGTGTAGACTCAACACAAGTACAAATCAGTTTTGACACTAGTAATAACGGAGAAGGAACTGTATATGAAGTAGAGAGAAGCATGAGCGGTAACCCTAGCGGCTCTGACTGGAATAGTGTTTACATAGGAGAAGAAAATACATGTATAGACACTGGATTAGCGGCTAAGACAACATACTATTACAGAGTTAGATCAAGGAATTTGTCTAATGAATGGAGTGATTATTCGTCAATTAAAGGAGTTCAAACTTTAGCAGCGGATACTGTAGCTCCTGTCGTCAGTTTAAAATTAAACAACGGAAAAGACGTAATATCCAGTTCAATGATTGCTGTAGAGTTAATCGCAGCAGACAACAGAACAGCGCCGGAAATGCTGAGATATTCATACTCTATCAACAATGGAGAATGGACACCCAGGGAGATGTATTCCTCAACCAGTGGAATACTTAACATGGAAATTGAGCATGGGTTACTATCAAGCGGAAGTGTAGTTGTACAGTTTAGGGTGTACGATACTGACAACAATGCGGGAATTGCCAGTGGCAGGGTTTATTATCAAAACTCAGCTGAAAAACCTGAAGAACCTGTTATTAATTCAATTGTAACAGCAGAGACAGGCAAAGCTATGAGTCAGGGAGTAGTAAATGGAAACAACGTATATTTTAGTAATACCGGCTCTATAGTCATAGATATGTCGGAAATAGATTGCAATAGTTATCAAGTAGCAATTAATGGAGCAGATTATGGACCGGCTTTTGATAAGCAAGAGCCTTTAGAAATATGTCTGGGCTTTGAAGGAATTCATGTGATAAAAGTCAGGCAGGTTAATTCTATAGGGGTAGGTGGAGTTGTAAAGACGTTGAGGGTCGCTGTAGATAAAACGCCTCCAAATGTCAGGGTAAGCGTTCTTGGGGAAGCAAGGGCAACAAGCAATGATAATATAAGCATATTGATTGACGGTAATGACAATATGACTAATTTACGTTACCGAATAAATGGCGGTGCGTGGAGTGCTTTACCTACAGATAAAACAGTTATTGCTACCTTAGCAATGGGTCTTAATAATATAGGAATAGATATAGCAGATTGTGCAGAGAATTACTCAAAGTTTAATATTAAGGTGTGGAGATTGTAGAGATAAAGCAATATTTGTGATGACGTACCATTTGATTTCTGAGGATTATTGAGGTAGAATAGAGCCATATTATGAAAGGGCAAGGTATTTTATCGATGAGGATTGGCTAATTCAGCAAAAACAATTTGGTTTTTGGCAGGGGTACAGTGGTACTCTTGATTGTGCTGGATTAGCAAAAGATAATGGCAATGGGTAATGCTAGTGATATATCTATCTGCGCCTGTTTTTGAGTCTTTCCGGCACATTACTTGATGTGAGAGGAGAGATTTTTTTATGTTGCTTTTAGAGGCTGGAAATATAAAAAAATACTACGGTGATAGGCTGATAATCGGGTTCGAGGATTTCAAGGTCTATAAGGGAGACAAGATAGGTTTGATAGGAAAAAACGGTTCAGGTAAAACAACCTTGCTGAATATTTTAGCAAAGGAAATTGAGCCAGACGAAGGGTTTGTCAAACAGTATTGTGACCTGTCCTATATTCGTCAATTTTCTCAAGAAGAAATGAAAGCAAATCCTAAGGCTTTAAAGGAATTTAACCTGTCTGACAAACAACATCAGAAAGTATTCAGCGGGGGAGAAGAAACAAGAATTAAGATTGCTAATGCCCTAAGCAAGGAGAAATTGTTGTTATTAGCTGATGAACCTACGGCTAATCTTGATTACAAAGGAATTGAGCTTCTTAAACAAAAGATTTCAAAGACAGAGTCTTTTATACTGATTAGCCATGACAGAGATTTATTGGACTGCCTGTGTAATAAAACCTTAATAATCAAGGAGGGTAGCCTTAACCTTTATAACGCCGGATATTCCTTCTATAAAACACAAAATGAAATGGAGCAGCAACGTGCAGAGCAGGAGTATAGAAATTATGTTTCGGAAAAGACCAAACTGGAAGAAGGGATAAGAAACAGGCAAAACAGAGCCAAAACCGTCAGAAAAGCCCCCCGGAGAATGGGTAATTCCGAGGCCAGACTTCATAAACGAGAAGCGACTGAGAAACAGGAGAAAATTAATAATGCTGCTAACAGCCTGAAGACCCGTCTGGAAAAACTGGAAGTTAAAGAGAGGCCGCGGGAGGAATTCGGTATTAAGCTGGATTTTTCCTTGACCAATCCGCCAAAAAATAAGATCGTTATTTCCGCTGAAAAATTATCTTTCAGCTACGGCAGTAAGAAACTGTTTGATGAAGCGAAATTTATGGTGTATAACGGGTCAAAAACGGTTCTCTGGGGTGAGAACGGAACAGGTAAGACAACTTTATTGAACTTGATTAGCGATGAGCCAAGGGAAGATATTTTTGTCGTGCCCAGGGCCAGGATTGGCTATTTTCACCAGGGCTTTGAGAACCTTGAATATAACAAATCAGTTTTGGAAAATGTGATGAAAGATAGTGTGCAATCACAGACTGTAGTCCGCACAATACTAGCCAGACTGCTAATTGCAGGAGATGATGTTTTTAAGAATGTTGGAATGTTAAGCGGTGGAGAAAGAATAAAGGTTTCTTTTGCCAAGCTGTTTGTCTCTAATGCAAATGTTCTGCTTTTAGATGAACCAACGAATTATCTTGACATGAAGTCCATAGAGGCGTTGGAAAATGTCCTGTGTGACTACGAAGGGACGGTTCTTTTTGTCTCCCATGATAGTGCCTTTGTAAACTCGGTGGCCGACAAACTGCTTGTTGTTGAGAATCAAAGAATAATTGAGTTTACCGGAACTCTCAGGGATTATTTGGCAAGCAGGCAAAGATCATCAATGGCAGATAATGAAGAAACAGAGCGGATGATAGTACAAATGAGGATGGCAGAGATAGTAACGAGAATTTCTTCAGCACCTGAGTCAGAAAAAGAAAGGCTGGAGGAGGAATACCGGATGACTCTCAAGCGTCTTCAGAGGGGCCTGTATTCATAATTGCAGAATTTACGAAGGGCCTGATTAAAAAGGCGGATATGAACCTTTTCGTCAAGTATGATGCGTTGTAGGATTTGACGAACGTTTGGATCATTAATGTAGTATATGTGCTTCTGATATGCCTCAATAGCTTTATATTCGGCATCAATATCTGCCTTAAGCCTTTCGCAAAGGTTGGTACCGTAGTAAATAAAGCTGCCGTTCCAGTAGTTGCCGTATGTGCTGAAGGAACCCCTGATAATAGGGTCGCCGCCCAACATCTTTATTGTATCCGCAAGTATTTCCATGTGTAGCATTTCATTGATTGAAACATTCTCAAGTAATTCTCCCAGGTCTTTATCAAAAACCTTGAAATGAAAATAATGATATAGATATTGACTTATTGCGGTAAACTCACTGACCACCCCTGCGTAATCGTCCATTAATAATTCAGCGTAGTATGGATTTGGACTAACAACCTTGATTTCAGGATAAGGGGAAGGGTCTGCGTATTTTTCCCGCTGATGAGATTCGTAATTGATATCACTCATTAGAATACCTCCATAATATCTTTTTCTACTTTATATTTTGCAGGAGGTAAATTAATGCGGAGAAATTAATAAAAGTTATTTTGGCTTGGTTATTACTGGTGTAATAGAATATAATACTAGTAAATGAACTGTATCTGGGAGATTGAATGTTATGAGCAAAAAGAAAGATATTGTGCAGGTCAGGAATCCAAAATCAGGCCATTATGTAAAGATAGACCGTGATGAGGGAAAGATCATCGGGCACAAGAAGAGTGAGGGACCTTATAAAGATGTGCCTATTGCCAGAAAATCAGCGGGGGATATGAATAAATGATATATTATCATCCCAGTGACGGTGATGTATATAGTACGACAATCAAGCATCGGCCTCGAACATGTTTTCTGATGACAAAACTTGGGCAGCCTATCCCTCAAGTTGCCAAGCAGGTTAGAAGTGAAGTGGAAAGGATTTTAGATGAGAATGGTATAGACTGTATAGATGCCGACAGTATCACGACCGGGAGGGATTACTTATTCAAAATATGGCAGCTTATCATCAGCGTCCCAATAGGAGTGGCAATTATTTATGAAGACATGCCGTACCAGACAATGGCTAATATTTTCTATGAGTTAGGGCTTATGCATGCTTACGGGAAAGAGACCATCATAATCAAAACGGGCAAAATATCAATACCTTCGGATTTTATCAGGACGGAATATGTAGAATATGATGATGATTTTGCCAGACACTTTTGCGGTTTTATTGATTCATTGCAAGAACGTGCCGATCATTATGTTTTATTGTCCGAGGAACTGGAAAAGAACCCCTTGTTGTCTATTGACTATATCAGGCGGGCATATTTGCTTACGGGAGACGAAAACCTTCAAAAAAAGGCGAGCCAGATCTATAAAACATGCAATCTTCAAGACCGGGCAAAAAACAGCGTTGAATCGTTATTAGTACGCTTTTAATAGCAATAATAATATAAATTTTTGTAATTACGATAGATGAGCAGGATTATCCTTAAGGTATCCAGAATTAAGATATTGATAAGATAGATTGAAGTAAATACAAAATAAAAAATGTAGAAATATTTGGATTGACTATACTATATATAGTTGTTATAATTTATAATAACACTATATGTAGGTAGTCAATTTTGTTTTGAGGGGGGAACGAATTGCAGGAGGATCTTCAAAAGGGATTAATTAACGATAGTCGGGAGAGTACTTTGGAAAAGGTAATCAAGAGGGACGGAAGAATAGTTAACTTTGATAAACTCGAGATTGCCGATGCTATCTGTAAGGGTGCTAAAGCCGTATACAAGGATAGACGGGAAAAAGAGCTGGAGCGCCTGGCCTATGTGATTACCGATAAGGTTGTTTATGAGTTGGAAATGAAATCACAGATGGGGGACTTTGCAAGTAAATATCCCAATATTGAAGAGATTCAAGATGTTGTTGAATTCGTTTTGATGGAGTTTGGCGAACGCAGTATCGCTCGTGAGTACATACGTTATCGCTTACAACATGAGGAAATAAGGGAACAACGCAAGCTGTTGATTAACGCCGAGGAAATGGTGGACAGCTATTTAGAAAAGATGGATTGGAAGATTAAAGAGAATTCCAATATGGGCTATTCTTTGCAGGGCCTCAATAACTACATAATATCGGCTGCTACGAAAAATTTTTGGCTTAACAGGGTATATTCTCAAACTATTCGGGAACTTCATCTTAATGGCGATTATCATATTCACGATTTAAATCTGCTTTCAACGTATTGCTGCGGATGGAGCCTGGAAGACTTTTTATTAAGGGGCTTCAAAGGCGCTTATGGCAAGATTGAGAGCGACCCGCCAAAACATTTTGACTCAGCCCTTTTGCAGTTATCTAATGCTATTTATACCTTACAGGGTGAGGCTGCCGGCGCCCAGGCTGTGTCCAGTTTTGACACTTATCTTGCGCCTTTTGTCAGATATGACGGTCTAAACTACAAGCAGGTCAAGCAGAACGTCCAGAAGTATGTGTTTAATATGAACGTTCCTACAAGGGTAGGTTTCCACACGCCATTTTTCAATATCACTTTTGACGGGAAGGTATCAAGCGTGTTGAAGGATCAACCCGTCATTATTTCCGGGAAACCGCAGAATACATGCTATGGTGATTATCAGGAAGAAATGGATATGATCAATAAGGCGTTTTGTGAGGTTATGATGGAGGGGGATGCCAGAAACAGAATCTTTTCCTTCCCCATCCCGACATATAACATCACAAAAGACTTTAATTGGGACAGCCCGGTAACGGATTCAATCATGCTCATGACGGCAAAATACGGGATCCCGTATTTTGCAAATTTCGTTAACAGTGATATGTCACCTGATGATGTACGCAGCATGTGTTGTCGCTTGCGCCTGGATAACAGGGAACTGCGCAAGCGCGGCGGAGGTTTATTTGGTGCCAATCCCTTAACCGGGAGCATCGGTGTGGTAACTATTAATCTGCCTCGTCTGGGGTATTTGTCCAAATCGGAGGATGAGTTTCTTGAACGCTTGAATCGCCTGATGGATATGGCAAAATCAAGTCTGGAAACGAAGAGAAAGGTCTTAGAAAAGAATACGGAGATGGGCTTGTATCCTTACAGTCGATTTTATCTTTCTGCTGTACACGAAAGGTTCTCTAATTATTGGAAAAACCATTTTTCTACGATTGGCTTGTGTGGTATGAATGAGTGTCTGCAGAACTTCTTTGGCCACGATGTGACAATCGCTTCAAAGCAAGGAAAGGATTTTGCAAACAAGGTTTTGGATTTCATGCGGGATAAACTTGTTGCTTACCAGGAAGAGACGGGGAACCTCTATAACTTAGAGGCGACACCGGCCGAAAGTACCAGTTATCGCTTTGCAAAAATGGATAAAGAAAAGTACCCTGAAATCATCACAGCCGGAAAGGAAGAAGTTTACTACACAAACAGCACCCAGCTACCGGTTGATTACTCAGAAGACCTTTTTGATGCCTTGGATTTACAAGAAGAATTGCAGTGCAAGTATACGGGAGGGACGGTATTTCATGCCTTCACCGGTCAAAACATTGATGATTTGGATACCATGAAGAACTTGATTCGGAAGGTGATGGAGAAGTATCAAATACCATATTTCACCCATTCTCCAACCTTTAGTATTTGTCCTAACCATGGCTACATAAGTGGTGAGCAATACCAGTGTCCTACCTGTAATGCTCAAACAGAGGTATGGTCGAGAATAGTGGGGTATTACCGTCCAATGCAGAGCTGGAATAAAGGGAAGCAGGAAGAATTCAAGGACCGTCGGACATTTGCCGTATAAGGAGCAGATATGTTTAAAGGATGGATTAAGAATTCATTTATCGATTACCCCGGTGTTATTTCTACGATTCTTTTTGTCGGTAAGTGTAATTTCCGTTGTCCCTATTGTCATAACGGTGAACTCATTACAAATCATGAAACAATGCCGGGCCTTGATATGAACGTAATTTTGAGGTTCTTAGAGAAACGACGTGGTCTAATTGACGGTGTGGTTATCTCCGGAGGGGAAGCTACCCTTTATCCGCAGATACTGCCCTTCATGGAAACGGTCAAGAGAATGGGTTTTTTGCTGAAACTGGATACAAACGGTTACAATCCGGGTTTCATAGAAAAGCTTCTTAACCGGGATCTGCTTGATTATATTGCAATGGATGTTAAAAACACCGGGGCTAAGTATGCCGTTACGGCCGGCTTGAGTGTAATGGATATTTCTAGGATAGAAGCTTCGGTAAAAATCATTAAGGAATCAAACAAAGAATATGAGTTTAGAACAACCGTTACTAAAGAATTACATACAAAAAAAGACCTCCGCGAGATCGGGAAGTGGTTGAAAGGGAGTAGGAGGTATGTTTTACAGCAATATAGGGCAAGCGATTCGCAATTGACAGAAAGAGAGTTTACTTCATACACAGAAGGGGAATTGCATGAATTTGCGGAAATTCTCAATCCATATTTTCAAAAGGTCTTAGTCAAATAACAGTATTGAAAGAGCATAAAGAAAAGCCGGTCGCATTGACCGGCTTTCAAGGTTCTTAATTGGTGACTAGAGACGAGTTACGTTTTCTGCCTGTGGTCCACGGTTGCCCTGGACAACATCAAAAGTTACGTCTTGTCCTTCGTCGAGGGTTTTAAAGCCTTCACCCTGGATTGCGGTGAAATGAACGAAAACGTCGCCGCCTTCTTCAGACTCGATAAAACCATAACCTTTTTCTGAGTTAAACCATTTTACTTTACCTTGCATAGTAAAAAACCTCCTTTTACAATTAGATTGATCAAAAAGTCTAAAACATAAACACCTTTGACCAATCAAATTATCGAGGCCAAAAACGGTTTGCGTTTGAAAACTTTTTTGTATCTTTAGTATACTACCATACAAATGTATTTATGTAAAGTGGTAGAGGGGATAATTTTACATTTGGGTATAGATTTATGGCTTAAAATTTAGCTAGTTTACATAATATCCATTATCGGAAGTATTATTAATTATTAAATATGCCCCTGTGTCGGATTTTCACCGGCTTTTCTTATACAGGGGCTATTATTACGCTATTTATTATTCTTATTATCTTAATATAATTATTTTAAACGGTTCTAATAAATCGGTACTTCTAATTCTTGGCCTGGCTGGATAATTGTATTACTGAGATTATTATACTGTTGTATGATGTTGATATACACTTTTAAATCCATTTTGTTATTGCTGTATATACCGGCAATCTTCCAGAGCGAATCGCCTTTATTTACATTTACAGTCACGATCTTAACAGGCTCATAGGTAATTGGCTCATAAGCTTTTAATGAACTGGGCTTCAGAGAATGACCGATAATAATCAATGTCAGCAAAAGCATTGCTATGGTTAGAAATACCCTGTGGTTGTTAAGCTTTCTTTTCCGTATAATCCTCACGAGACATCACTCCAAACGTATGTTCTAATATGATTATATACGAACAATTGTTTGGAGTCAACACCTTTTTACGAACATTCGTTTGCTAATATGAGAAAATAATGGTATAATATTTTTAATATGTTCCATAAGGAGGAATCCTTGAGATGTATAAAAATCTTACTGAGCGACAATTAGAGATTCTAACCTATATAAAACAGGAAATAAAGACTAAAGGGTACCCACCGTCGGTTAGAGAAATCGGGAGTGCCGTAGGTTTAAGTTCCAGTTCAACGGTTCATGCTCACCTTAATAAACTTGAAGAAAAGGGCTATATTAGAAGAGACCCTACAAAACCAAGAGCAATTGAGGTGTATGACGGACATATTCACAGTAGGGAAATGGTTGATGTGCCAATTGTGGGTCGTGTAACCGCAGGGCTGCCGATACTTGCCGTCGAGAATATTGAGGATACCTTCCCTCTTCCTTTAGATTTTTTAAATACAGATGACGTTTATATTCTTAAAATCCAGGGTGACAGCATGAATAATGCCGGAATAATCGACGGAGACCTTGTGGTTGTGAAAAAGCAAAGTACGGCTCAAAACGGCGATATTGTTGTGGCTTTGCTGGGAGACGAGGCCACAGTTAAAAGGTTCTTCAGAGAAGGGAATCATATTCGCCTCCAACCTGAGAACGAACTGTATGAGCCGATTATTACCAGAGATGCCATGGTTCTCGGAAAGGTAACGGCACTGGTTAGAAGGTACTAGATAGCGTTAATCCGCATATACGGTTTTATTCCTTCTGCTTTCTGCGTTTCTTTCCAGAGCATAATCAACGAGCTTCTTTGTAAGCTCCTCCATGTTTAGACCTGAGTGCTGCCAGAGTTTTGCATACATACTGATAACGGTAAAACCGGGTAACGTATTTATTTCATTTATCAATATTTCGTTGTTATCTTTATCTATAAAGAAGTCGATACGTGCCAGACCTGCAGCATCAATTGCTTCATATGCAATAGTTCCGTACTCCTGTATCTTTTTAATCTGATTTGATGTCAGATCCGCCGGAATGCGTAGGGATGAGCGGTCGTCAACATATTTTGCCTTATAGTCATAAAACTCATTGCAAGGGATAATTTCCCCTGGTAGCGATACCTGGGGATTTTCATTTCCTAATACGCTTATTTCTATTTCTCGGGCGTTAATACCCTTTTCGACAATAATTTTTCTATCGTATTCTGCAGCTTTGCTCAAGCCTTGCCTCAAATCTTCCTCATCAGTTGCTTTTGATATGCCAACACTAGAGCCCATATTGGCAGGCTTTATAAAACAAGGGAACCCCAGTTCCTTCTTGATTAGTTTTATTATCTTATCCGGCTCACTGTCTACTTCTTTTCTTAAGAAGCTGAGATATGGCACCTGAGGCAGACCGGCATCGGAAAATATTCTCTTCATGATTACTTTATCCATTCCTGCTGCCGAGGCCAGAACACCGGAACCAACGTATGCGACTTGAGAAAGTTCCAGAAAACCCTGTAATGTACCGTCCTCGCCAAAAGTTCCGTGGATAGCAGGGAAAAATGCATCTACCTCCTCTATTTTATCTAGATTAGGCAAACTGTATATTACCCCCCTGCTGTGTGGGAATGGTAAAATAGTGACTTTCTTTTCCGGATGATTTTGCGGTTCAAATGCAGTTATTTCTGGAAGCGGTATCGGCCCATACCATTGACCGTCTTTTGCTACCCCTATCGGAAAAACCTCGCAAGAAACGCTTAATGCATTGGATATTGCAGCGCCGGAATTTCTTGAGACTTCGTGTTCGCCCGAACGTCCCCCAAATAGAACGGCTATTTTTAACTTTGGCATATCTGATATCCGCCTTTCATTTGAGATTTTGTAAATGAATAATATTATAATAATATGCTTAAAATCCCTTTAATATTACCTTGTCCGCCGCTAAGGCAAGCCCTATCTTGATGTGTGAAAGTGACATGCCGCCTTGTACGTAAATGATATAGGGTGGTCTTATCGGACCGTCTGCGCTCAGTTCTATTGATGAGCCCTGGATATAGGTGCCTCCTGCCATGATAACCTGATGTTCATAGCCAGGCAAAAAGGAAGGTTCAGGAGAAGCTTTGGCATCAAGGGGACAGGCCTTTTGCAGACCTTGGCAAAAAGCAATCATAAGGTCAGGATGGCCTAATTTAATGGCTTGCACAATATCCGTTCTGAATTCCTGGTAGAGAGGCTGTACCTCAAAGCCTAACGACGAAAAAAGCCGTGCGGCGAGAACGGCTCCCTTTAAAGCTTCCCCGACAACACTGGGAGATAGAAATATTCCTTGAAAAGCCGACCGATTGAAGTTGAAGCTAGCCCCAACTTCCAAGCCTATTCCGGGAGCAGTCAAACGATTAGCGGCGTTTTCAATGAGTTCGGTTTTACCCACGAGATAGCCTCCTGATAAAGCCAGCCCGCCGCCGGGATTTTTTATGAGGGAACCTGCTATTAAATCAGCACCGGCTGATAGTGGTTCCTGTTCTTCTACGAATTCTCCATAGCAGTTATCCACCATGCATATTACATTAGGATGGTTTTTCTTTATGTAAGAAATAGCCTTTTTAAGGTCGGATATTTTAAAGGAAGGCCTCCAGGCATAGCCTTGAGATCGCTGAAAATATACCATTTTAGTTTGTGAGGTGATTTTTTTATCTAGTGCCTCTAAATCAATCTTGTTATTCTCTCTGAGAGGTATTTCAAGGCATCTGACGCCGTGAGCCCGTACGGTGCCGGGAGCGGGTGCTTCTTTGCTTCCGATTACCTTCAGCAATGTATCATACGGTGTATCCGTAGCAATAATTAATTCATCCCCGTCTTGTAGATTCCCGAAAAGTCCTATCGCGATGGCATGTGTGCCGGATACTATTTGCGAACGTACCAATGCGCGCTCACCTTCAAATATCGAAGCAAATACCCTTTCCAGCGCATCTCGGCCGCTATCACCGTAACCATATCCTGTTGAACCATTAAGATGATAGTCACTGATGTCGTTATCGTAAAAAGATTTTAAGACCTTTAACTGGTTTAATTCTATTTTTCTGTCGATATCATTAAAAATATCTTTGCAATCATCAGAGGATATTTCCAGCCTTCTTAATACGGCATCATTAACATTATATATTTTCTTTAGACTTTCATATAAGCTTAACATAAATTACTCCTTATTTGCCGGGAATCATTTTTGTTATGTAACGTTCTATGTTTTTCAACCAGAATTCTTCAAGTTCTACAGTGCATAAAACGCCATCACTTGTGTAGTCTTCATTTATCACTGTACCCTTTTGATGTAAAGAGTTTAATAAGGAAGCCTCAGTAAATGGTATTAACAATGTAAGCTTGTGTCTGCGTTCGAGGAAATAATTTTCTATCATTTCAAGCAAGGCTTCGATGTTATACCCGGTATAAGCGGAAATGGCTAGGGAATAACTATCACGATTCACGATTGAGCTCATTTCCGTAACATCTCGGACGGTATCCCATTTATTGAATACTGTTATCGTAGCTTTTTCGGACGCACCGATTTGCCGCAGTACATTGTTCACAGCATCGATTTGTGAATGATAGAAAGGATTGCCTGCATCAATAACATGCAGTAGAAGATCCGCATGCTTTATTTCTTCAAGGGTAGCGCGAAAGGCTGCAATCAACTGATGGGGCAGTTTTCGGATAAAACCAACGGTGTCGGTTAATAATAATTCTTGTTTCTTTGAAGGAATACGGCGTATGGTAGAATCCAGGGTGGCAAAAAGCTTATCTTCGGAGGTTACCCCTGAATCTGTAAGGGCATTCATCAAGGTTGATTTACCGGAATTTGTGTAACCGACCAAGGCAACAACAGGTATCAGGCTCTCCTTGCGGTGTTTCCTGGTTACTGTCCTTTGTATTTTTATTTTTTCTATTTCCCTTTGTAGATCAGTTATTCTTTTACGAATACGACGCTTATCAGTTTCTAGTTTTGTTTCTCCGGGTCCTCTTGTGCCGATACCTCCCCCAAGTCTCGAAAGCTCTTTACCCGAACCTGTTAACCTGGGCAGCAAATAGTTCAATTGGGCAAGTTCTACCTGCAATTTTCCTTCTTTTGTACTGGCCCGCTGTGCAAAGATTTCTAAGATTAACGCGGTACGATCCGCAACCCTGCATTCGGTTATAAGCTCTAAGTTACGTTGTTGACGGGGAGTTAGTTCGTTGTCAAATATTATTAAATCCAGTCCTTCTTCACGACACAGCAGTAAAAGCTCCTCTGCCTTTCCTTTGCCGATGTACAAAGCCGAATCAGGAGTGTTCTTATTAAGGCTCACAAGCAGTTGCTTAACAATATTGAGTTTTGCTGTTTTGGCGAGCTGATGAAGTTCATTTAACGACTCGATATCGTTGCATTCATTTTTTTTGTTTTTCCGGAACCCAACTAAAAGAGTGTTTTCGTTTTTTGTTTCCAAAGGATGTATTTTTATCAACTCCCAGACTGAGTTTGATGAGTAGGATGTACTAATACCCCATATGTACCATTTACTGGAATTATAAAAGTCCCCATTACAGGGACCTTTAAAGTTCCCATTTTTAGTTTTTGTTCTCGGGGTTCAAATTAATCGGTTTAAAAGGTGCAATTGTGGATATTGCATGCTTATACACCAATTGGTGCTTACCTTCAATTTCCAGTATAACTGTAAAGTTATCGAAGCCTTTAACACTTCCTTTGATCTGAAATCCGTTTATGAGATAGATAGTTACCGCCACATTATCCTTTCTGACTTGATTTAAAAAAGAATCCTGCAGGTTTATCTGCTGCTTAGTCATATTTTTGGTACCTCCGATTCTATGTAATCAACTATCATATTCTACACCAATATTGATTGTCCTGCCAATAATAGCGATGATTTCGGGAAGCAATTGTGAGCAATCCTGATATCGATCGACATTAAACCAATTAATTCTTGAGTCTTTGCCAAACCAGGTCATTTGTCTTTTGGCAAAACGACGAGAGTCTCTTTTAATCAAAGCAACCGCGGTTTCAAGATCATATTTCCCGTCTAAATAGCAATTCAGTTGTTTGTATCCCAAACTTTGCATTGCCGGTAAATCCGGAGAATACCCCATTTCTCTAAGAATCTTAAGCTCATTTAAGAAGCCATCTTCCATCATATTATCTACTCTTTTATTTATTCTTTCATACAGGTTTTTTCTCGCCATTGTTAAACCAATCATGACAGTTTGATATTTGCTGCTTCCTTTCCCTTTTTGAGCACCGGCCTTATCCGATATTTTTTTTCCTGTATAGTGATAATACTCAAGTGCTCTGGCGGTTCTCTTAACATCATTATGATGGATCTTTTTCGCTGCGGTTGGATCAACTTCTTCAAGCATCTGATGTAAATATTCCTTACCCTTTGTATCAGCGATAGCCAGTAACTCCCGGCGGTATTCCGTTGTGTCTTGCTGAGGCTGAAAGTCGTATGAGTCAACGACGGATTGAATATACAAGCCTGTTCCACCCGCAATTATGGGTATTCTGCCCTTTCTAACGATTTCCTTAATCTTGCAATCGGCATATGTTTGAAATGCAGCGGTACTGAAAGGTTCGTCAGGTTCCAAGATGTCGAGCAGATGGTGGGTAATGCCTCTCATTTCCTGAGTCCGTACCTTTGCCGTACCTATGCTCATGTGGCGATAAACCTGCATTGAATCACCGGAGATGATCTCGCCGTCAATTTTCAAAGCAAGGTCGACACTGAGTTTTGTCTTGCCCACAGCCGTCGGGCCTATGATGACAACTAAGGGTAACAAACATAAACCCCCTCTGCTCTATTATTGCCAATATCAGGAGTTTTACTCCTCTATCCTTCTTTTTCCCAGACACCATACAGAACACTGCTGTGTTTTCCTCCTACGATGAAGTTTGCTTTAAGAAGATGAAGGTCATCGCTTGTAGGAGTAGATTTTACAACGACACGACGTCTAGTTGCTTTTAATGCCTTATCGATAATTTCGCGGCTGAGGGGCTTATAGCACGCCAGTGGACGGATGGCATTAATACCGGAGGAATTTTTTAAGCCTCTATTAAACATCGGGTCAAAATAAATAACATCATAGAATCCTTCCGGTAAAGTATTTAAGTATTCTTCGTAGGATACATTAAGTACGGTAATACGTTTAAGTAACCTTCTGACGTGTGTATTCTGTCCTCGATAGTTTTCCATTCCCCATTTCGTTAAAAAGGATAGATATTTACTGGCTTCCAGGCCTGTTACCAAACCTTCTATACCAACAACATATGCTGCCACGAGGGCATCGGCAGCTAACCCTAAAGTGCAATCGAGGAGTCTATCTTTGGGTTTTAACTGCATCGCTTCTATCATATTATCGCTTTTCCCTTGACGAAGGCACTTAAGCCGTGGAACTGCCATGTTCGGATGCCAAAAGACCCTAGTATCTCCTTGGAGTATAACTCTTTCTTTTTCGACCACAAGCAGATATGAAAGGCCATATTCCGAGCGCATTGAATCAATACATCTCTTTTTACGAGGCAAATACACTAAATTAAGCTGCCTTGCTATTTCCTCGGCTTTTTTTATTACTTCTTGATTTTCCCTGGAGGTGGTTACTGCGATTTTCACTTTAAACCCCCCTCAGTATCATATGAATAATTATATCCTGTGAAAGGCCTTGAGAAGCTCCTGGTAGGAGATTTTATAGATAATTGGTCTGCCATGGGGGCAGGTCGAAGGATTATCCGTAAGCAGCAAGTCTCTGATGAGATCTTCCATTGAAGATATCGATAATTTTTGGTGGGCTTTTATGGCCGCTTTGCAGGAGGCCATAACCAGAAATTCTCTTTTAATATCGATTCCTGATATTTTTTTTGCCGCGTTATTCAAGTCTTCTAAGAGTCCTTGAAAGAAATCCAACGGATCTTCCCTGAGACAGGACGGAACTGCTCTGATAAGATAACTTCTTTGCCCGAAGTGTTCGAGAATCAGTCCCATATCTGTTAGTGGGAGAATGTGTTCTACCACCAATTCCTCTTCGAGGACAGATAGCTCCAGAGTTATGGGCGTCAGCAGAAGTTGGCTTTGGAGCTTTCCTTGTTGTGAATGCTCCTTGAGGAGTTGTTCAAAAATAACTCTTTCATGTGCTACATGCTGGTCGATGATATAAAGACCGTCTCTTCCCTCAGCCAGAATAAAGGTCGCGTCCAACTGTCCGATAACTCTTAAATCTGACAGCATATCAGGAGTATTTTTAGTTTCTGCAGTTTCTGCAGAACTATCTATTATGTCTGCGACCATCTCCGGTTCTGCTGGTGTTGCTAACGCCTGAGATTCAGTTTTCGTTGGTGTATTAGATTTCGTTGGTACACTAAGCTTCGAAGGCACACTAGAATTTAGAGGCAATTCGCCAAATGAAGTCAATTCTTCTTGAAGGTATTCGTTCTTAGGGGGAGATGTAAATATTTTAGGAAAACTGTTTGACGAGAATGGTTTTTTGCCAATATCGTAGTAAGGGATCCTTTTTCCCTTGCTGAGGGTAGCTTTAACTATTTCTGTTACCTCAGAAAGGAACGTTGTTTCGCGGAAACGTATCTCAAGCTTACTGGGATGAACATTTACATCAATTAAGGAAGGTTCAATGTGAAGATTAAAAACAGCTACAGGAAAACGACCTTTCGGCAGAATATTGGCATAGGCTTCGTCAATCATAAGGGAAAGCTCTTTAGAACTCACCTTTCTGTTATTAACGAAAAAGTGGATCCCCTTTCTGTTAGCTCTATATTTTGCAGGTCCGGTTATATATCCGTTAACCTTTACTTTTGTCAAATTTTCGTTGATTTTCAGGAGGGATTCTGTTATATCTCGTCCGTAATAGCTTGCTAAAAGTTCCGGAATAGTATTAATTCCTGCTGTATTGAGAATTTCTTTTCCTTGGTTGGTGAGTTTAAAAGATATCTGGGGAAAGCTTAAGGAAAAGTGCATCATCAGCTCATGGATAAGACCTCCTTCATAACGTGATGAACGCATAAACTCCTTGCGGGCCGGTGTATTAAAAAAAAGCTTTTCAACCTTAAAGGTCGTTCCTACAGGAGCGCCAACCGGTTCAAGCAGCTTGTGACGATTTCCTTCACTTAACAGTCTGATTCCGGATTCACTGTCTTTTTCTCTGGTTATTATTTCTGTCATTGAAACTGCGAGAATACTAGCTAAGGCCTCGCCGCGAAAACCAAGTGTTCTTAATTTGTTAAGATCGTCTATGCCGGTAAGTTTGCTGGTGGCATGCCTTTGTACAGCCAACAACAAATCGCTTTCCGACATTCCGCAGCCGTCATCACTAACCTTGATGGAGTTTAAGCCGCCATCGGATATTTCGACAGAGATAGAGCCGGAGTCGGCATCAAGGGAGTTTTCAACCAGTTCTTTTACGACGGAAACCGGTCGCTCAATAACTTCACCCGCCGCTATTTGATTTGCTGTCAATTCATCAAGAATGTGTATTCGTGACATCATCTATCCTCTCATTCTTTGAGATAATTATCGTTCTTTTTATCCTGCAAGTAATAATAAGCGAAGGTCTTTTGTTCCTTACCTTCTTTTATAGCCTGTTCCCACATTTTGTAGCCCTTTTCAAGGCATTTGTCACATGCAAAAAGCGGAATTGACAGGCCCCAGATACTATTTCCCTGGCCGACCTGGTCCCTTGCGGTAGAAGATACCTGGTAAAGACCCGGGCAATTAGGACAATACTGTACGGTTTCCTGTTGATTCTCCCTTATTCCATCAGTATCATAATAAATGGATTTTTTTCTCTGATATACCTTCCCTTCGCCGAAGAGATCTTCTTTAGAAGGGACATCTTCACTAAGAGCGTCCTGCCAATATCTGATTAGGTCGTCAATATAAAGCGTAATACCTTCATCCTGTTTTACGGCAGCAGGTGTAAATTGTGGTTCTATTACCTTGCTGTAGTCTTGTTTGGCCAATGCCAAAAGTATTGCTAAATTGACATAGGGCAGCGCGGTTTCAATAGCGTAACCGCCTTCTAATACGGCGATATCCGGTTGAAGTTCTTCCGTCAATTTGCCATAGGCTTGTGCACTGACCCTCATGCTTGCCAGGGGATCAGTGAAATGATTGTCCTGTCCGGCGGAATTGATAATTAGTTGAGGGTCGAATTTATTTAAAACCGGTTTGATTATTTCACGCCAAACTCTTAAGAATCCTTCATCCCCCGTTCCCGGCGGGAGAGGGATGTTGATGTTTTTTAAATATGCACCCGGTCCTCCTGTTTCATGTACAAAACCAGTGCCGGGGAAAATGGTTCGTCCATCCTGGTGAAGGGAAATACATAAAACATCAGGATCATGATAAAAAATATCTTGTGTACCGTCTCCGTGATGAACATCCGTATCGACGATAGCAATTCTTTTAAGTCCGTATTTACGGCGCAGGTATTCAACTAAGATGGCTTCATTATTGGTGTTGCAAAACCCTCTATTGCCGTGTACAACACGCATGGCATGATGCCCGGGAGGTCTTGCCATTACGAAGCCGTTGGCAATTTCATTTTTCATTAAGGCATCGCCAAGCTTCAAGGCGCTGCCGGCAGAGATTAGGTGAGCCTCTGTTGTTTGGTCTTCCACATCCGGTACACAGAAGTGCACGCGCCGGATGTCTTCCTTGGCAGCCAATCTCGGTTTGTATTCGCGTATATATGAACTATCGGGAATGCCTTCTTCGAATATCTGGTCTCTAGTGTATAATAAACGTTCTTCACGTTCCGGATGTGTGGGCGAAATGGACCAATCAAAGGCCGGGAAAAATATTAGTCCCGTCTTATTCAATTGCATCAGTCCCTTCGTTTAATAGGTTTACCAACCCCGGCTTTATTTGCAGACCTATTTGAAATATTTTACCCTTGGTTTGCCAGTTCCTAACAATATTAAAACCTTCCTCATATACAATTTCAATATCTTCAAGTTCTTTGCCTGCGGTCACAAGCTTCCATTCAGCGCATTTTCCTTTGAATATTTCCAAAGCGAAGGTCTTAGCCTCGTCAAGGGACAACAACCTGGCAGACAACGTTCCACTGAGACCGGGAAGGTTAGTGGAATATCTACCCTGTTCGGTATCTATTAAAACATCCATTTTTAAGGTTGTTTTAGCTAGGGCGGCACCAATCGCGTTGGCAATTTCCGCATGCTGAGGAACTATTACCTCCCAGCTTCTTTTTTGAGCAAGAATACTTCCTATACTTTGGGCGGGACCTCCCAAGCAGATGATGGTCTGAGGTCTCGTTTCCTGACCGGAAATGATTTGAAAAATCCTGTAGGCAGGTTCCTCCTCCCAGCGCAAAAACATTTCCTCTATTTTCTCATCAATTCTTGCAATGAACTGGTTAAGAATCTCTTCAGCAATATTTTCTGCTGTCTTTCCGATATTTTTGGATATTTCCTGGAGAGCAAGTTCAATTTTTGGATGAGAGGAAAGCTTACTTTTCTCCAAATAGACCAAGATGTCTGTAAAGGTTATGGAATTACCTCCCAGGTAACAGCCTTTTCCCTTTCTTTGTGCTATCACTAGTTGTCCGTTTTTATGAGTAATAGCAGAGTCACCTCCCAGAGCGAGAGAAGACAAAGCCAAGGCTCTGACAGGCACTAAATATCCATTTACATATATTCCCCGTTCAGCCATCAGGGGTATACCGTTAAGAATAAGGCCAATATCGGTAGTGGTACCTCCTATATCGAGCATTATGCCTGTTATATCCTGTTGTGTAGTGGCAAGTGCGCCGAAGGTACTGGCAGCAGGCCCGGAAAAAATCGATTCCAAAGGATATTGCCGAGCTATTTCCAGGGGCAGGGTAGCGCCATCTGCTTTTAGTATATAGACGGGACAGCCTATATCATATTCGGTAATTGTCTCTTCAAATCTCTGCACGAATTGATTATAATCGTTTTTTACAAATAGGGTGAATGCTGTACCGTTTGCCCGTCTTATCCAATTCAAAAGACCGCTTGTTCTGTTGCTCGGTGCTACATCTACTTGGGGATACCTTTCTTTTATATAATGTTCGATCCTGTTTTCCAGGGAGGGATTGCGCTGACTAAATTTGCAAGCCACTACCAGGGAGGTGATGCCTTTGTCAAGAAAATGTCTTACGGCACTATCTACCTCACCGAAGTCAATTTCCTCTATGACCCTTCCTCTGTAGTCAACAGCGCCTTTTAGCAGAATGTAATCGCTGCAAAAATCCTGGGACTGTGGATTTATTCCCGGTCCGGGGAGAAGAAGCATACCTACAGGTGGTTTTTTTACCCCGGCCAGCATATTAGTTATCAAGGTTGTACTCAGGACAACCCGGGAGATGTTTTTGTTCCCTCGGTTGAGTAAAAGCTTGGCAAGAACTTGTTGGATTGAGATTGAAAGATTATCTTCAGTTTCAATTTTGACTGACCTTATTACTTTAGAATCATCGATTAACACTCCGTCGGTATATGTGCCGCCTACATCAATTCCGATATACATAAAAAGATATCCCCTTATTAATAAATAGGTTCTTTAGGTATCTAGCTTCTCACACTGCTTTATTATTTGATTGAGCAAGTTAATTGATTCCAGAGGTGTCAGTCTGTTGATATCAATGTCTTGAATCATTTCTATAACTTTACATATTTCTCCCGGTATGTTTCCGGAGGTCTCTTCTTCATTTTTCTGTGGCAAATCGTCAGGACTATTGCCTCCAAGGTGACCCTTTTCCAACAATCTTAATATTTCCTTGGCACGTGAGACTACTGTGATTGGCAGACCGGCAAGTCGTGCCACCTGAATTCCATAGCTCTTGTCTGCCGGGCCTTTGATTATCCTGTGAAGAAAGATAATGTCGTCGCCCTTTTCTTTCACTGCAAGAGACAGATTTTTGATATTAGAGAAGATATCCGCCAGCTGCGTTAATTCATGATAATGAGTTGCAAAAAGTGTTTTAGGCTGCAATTTTTTAACGAGATATTCACTAACGGCCCAGGCCATACTCAATCCGTCATAGGTGCTTGTCCCCCTGCCTACTTCATCCAATACGACTAAGCTGTATTCTGTGGCATGACGAAGGATATTTGCGACCTCGTTCATTTCTACCATGAAGGTAGAATGTCCACTCATTAAATCATCACTAGCTCCTACCCGGGCAAAAACCTTATCCCTGATAGATATTTTAGCCTCTTGAGACGGGACAAAGCTTCCTGCCTGAGCCATAATTACGGCTAAGGCAACACTGCGACAATAAGTGCTTTTTCCGCCCATATTGGGTCCTGTGATAATGAAGAGATCAGTGGATTTTGGCATTTCTAAATCGTTAGGTACAAACGGTTCCGACATGATGCTTTCAACTACGGGATGGCGCAAGTTCTTAAAGAAGAGAACATTTTCGTCACAATCGATCATTTGCGGGCGGGTATAAGAGTTTTTAACGGCTATTTCGGCCATAGATTGTAAGACATCTACTTGTGACAATATCTGAGAGGTGTGTTGGATCCGGTCGGTAGCCAAGCCTAATTCTCTTAATAAGCTATAATACACTTCTTCTTCCAGAGCCAAAAGTTTTTCCTCGGCACCCAGTACCTGATTTTCAAGACGGATAAGCTCTTCCGTAACATATCTTTCGGAATTTGACAGTGTTTGTTTTCTCTGATAACGTTCCGGAACAAGGGAGAGATTGGCTTTTGTTACCTCAAGGTAGTAGCCGAAAACTTTATTAAAGCTCACTTTGAGTGATTTGATGCCGGTCTTCTCTTTTTCCTCCGTTTCAAGCCGGGCAATCCATTCTTTACCATGGGTACTCGCTTCACGCTGTATATCTATTTCCGGATTAAAACCGGTCTTGATAACTCCGCCTTCCTTAAGAGTATAGGGCGGGTCTGCGACAATTGAGCGTTCCAGTAATGTCCGAATATCTTCAAGTGTATCTATTTTTTCTGTTAGCTCGTCAAGGTATTCAGAACCTTTTAATGTTGCCAGCGCTTTCTTAATACTTGGTATTACTGCCAAAGAATCTTTCAAGGCATGTAATTCACGAGGCTGCGCCCTCATATAGAGGATTCTTGTCATTAATCTTTCCAAATCATATACCTTTTCAAGGTCACTTCTTATTTCATGACGTATTTCCCAACTGCCGGATAGTGTTTCAACTGCATTATGCCTTCTTTTTAGTTCTGCAATGTCGGTCAGAGGCCACTGCAGCCAATTGAGCAGCAAACGTGACCCTGCAGCGGTTTTCGTTCTATCCATGATATCAAAAAGGCTGCCTTTTCTTTCATTTCGGCGAATTGTCCTCTTGATTTCAAGATTACGAAACGTTGTGGCATCAATCATCATGAAAGCGTCAGGATGGTAGATTTCGATGGTTTTAAGCTGTTGGGGCGGAGATTTTTGCGTTTCCAGCAGGTAAGATATTACGGCACCTGCGCAAATGACAGCCTGTCTCATGTCCTGAAGGCCGAGAGCCTCTAAGCCGGTGACCTTAAAGTGTTTAAATAGCATTTCCTTAGCTTTTTCAAAGGAAAATAGACGGTTATCACATCTTGTTATGATTGTCCTGCCATTGTTTCTTAAAAAACCAAGATTGCATTCACCGTTGAGGAGCAATTCCGACGGGTTCAAGCGTACTAATTCGTCCTGTAAGACACTTTCGCAATTAGGACCCGTGAATTCGCTGACTTTAAAATCGCCGGTGGAAATATCACAAAATGCTAAACCCCAAGTCCCTTGATGTTGAGATAGAGCTACCAGGTATGAATTTTCTTTAATCTTCATAATTTGCGGGTCAAGGTTTGTCCCGGGGGTTATGACTCGGATCACATCTCGTTTCACGATACCCTTTGACTTTTTGGGGTCCTCAACTTGCTCGCAAATTGCAACTTTATATCCTTTTTGTATCAGTTTGTTTATATAACTGTCGGCCGCATGATGAGGAATTCCACACATAGGCACACGTTCGGGTAAACCTGCATCACGTCCTGTTAAGGTTATTTCCAGCACTCGGGAAGCCAATTCGGCATCTTTTCCAAACATTTCGTAAAAATCCCCCAGGCGGAAAAAGAGTATTGTATCGGGGTACTGCTCCTTAATTTGTTGATACTGGAGCATCATCGGGGTTTTTGCCAACATATCGGTTCACTGCACTCCAATCTATACATGCGCTTAATTGTCCGTTAATAATTTATCTTTTCATTATACCATACTCTCTTAAATTACTTCTCCTTTTAAGATCCATGTTTGGGCCTTTTGTATCCTGACGGTGATTAATTCCCCTATTAATTCCTGTCTGCCCTCAAACAACACTGTTTTATTGGTATCCGACCGACCGGAGAATATCTGGCCGGAGGTTTTACTGGGGCCTTCAACAAGGACTGACATGTTTTTTCCCTCTAAAAGAAGATTTTTTTTGAGGCTTATTCTGTTTTGGACATCCATTAGTATTTGCAGCCTGTCCTTTTTGATATTCTCGTCTACTTGTTCTGTTATTCTAGCTGCGGGTGTGCCGCTGCGAGGTGAATACTTGAATGTGAAGGCGGAATCGAACCCTACTTCTTCAACAAGACTTAATGTTTGTGCAAAATCTTTTTCCTCTTCACCCGGAAATCCAACTATTATGTCAGTGGTAATACTGGCTTGGGGAAAATTATGTTTGATTTTATCGATTAGATTCAGGTAATAACCTCTGGTGTAACCACGGTTCATTAGTTTTAATATTTTATCGCTTCCCGACTGGACCGGTAGGTGGAAATGGCGGCAAACACGAGGCAGATTTTTAATGGAATCGATGAGCTTGTCCGAAAAATCCCGCGGGTGTGACGTCATATAACGGATTCTCTCTATTTCTTGGATTTTATGAACCTTTTCTAAAAGATCGGCAAAATCAAAAGGTGTCTTTAGATCTTTGCCGTAGGAGTTGACGTTCTGTCCTAATAGCATAATTTCCTTGACACCGTCTTTGGCAAGAAGCGAAAGCTCTTGGAGAATGTTTTGCGGCTCTCTACTCTTCTCACGTCCTCTTACATAAGGAACAATACAATATGAACAATAGTTATTACAGCCGTAGGTGATATGCACCAGAGCCTTATAAGGGAATTGTCTGCAGGTAGGAAGACCCTCGATAATTTCTTGGCTATCAGGAAGAACTGCAACTTGAGGTGTTTCCTTTTTTTCGAGCAGGTTGTTTATTAAACGAGGCAAATCCTGGATATTATGAGTGCCAAAGATAAGATTTACGTGAGGAGCGCGATGCAATATATGACGGGGCATATTATTCTGTTGCGTCATACAACCGGCAATGCCAATGATGACATCGGGCCTTTTTGTTCTTAATTCCTTTATCTCCCCTACTCTACTTAATACCTTGTTTTCTGCTTTTTCCCTTACACAACAAGTATTAAAAAGAACGATGTCGGCTTCTTCTACCTTTTTTGTATTCTCATAACCCATTTCCTGCAGGATACCTGCCATTATTTCCGAATCGTGTTCATTGGCTTGACATCCATAAGTTTCTATATGGTACTTTTTCAACACTGTTCACTTCCTTGAAATTTGGACTATTAACCGGGACATACTATTATTATAACCTTCTACATCGGTAAAAGTGAACCTTCTTTGTGTGTTGAAAATTGCAGTTATTAATTGATAAGTTTCTTTATCTTCGGCATGATGCTTTTTGTTGCCCGATAACCGCAATCAATGATATAGTCTATTTTCCCCATTTCTCGTTGCTTTACTTCATGTATTACAGGCGAGATGATAATATTCGCAGATTCAATGCTTGGTCGTGTAATCTGAAAAACCATCAATTCAATGGCTTGAAGCGAAATTTCTAAGATATCACTTACCCCAGGGACTGGATAACCGCTGTAGCTCAGATTGACGGCAATAACCTTTTCCGCTCCAATCCTTCTAACTATTTCTACCGGTAAATTTGCCCTTATTCCGCCATCCACAAGCCTCATGTTCCGGTAGATTTTTGGCTTGAAAACTCCGGGTATGGCGATACTTGCGCGTATAGCCTCGGCAAAGGAGCTATCGGTAACAAATAAAAAGTCATCTCTCCATAATAATCTTTCCATACAGGAAGTAAACACGACAATATTGGTGTTGTTGATATCGACAGCTGTTATCGCTACAGGAATTTTTGCGTCGCGAATTTTTGTTCCCTTAGTAAGTCTGTGCATGTAAGATTCTATGATATTACCCTTAATCAATCCGTCGATCGTGAGTGTACCTTGGCACATAAAAGAAAAAATTGAGGATAAGATACCAGGATAGTCAACATCATAATACCTCTTGGCCAATCTGTTACCAATGAGCCCTATTTCTTCAGGTGTGTAACCATAAGCGTACAAACCGGCTACAATTGCACCCGCACTCGTGCCGGAAACAACATCCGGTTTTATACCATTTTCATGCAAGGCCTTGAGGACACCGATATGTGCACCAGCTTTGATACCCCCACCCGATAGAACTAATCCCAGAGCCATGTTTCCTTCCTCCCTTACCACACTATATGAGGTACTAGGGGTGAATGGTGCATGACTTACATTTCCTGGGAAATCAAAACAATTCACTCGGAGGTAAAAAATGTCGAATAAAAGAATGCTCTATTGTCTTGTAGTATCTGTGTTAACTGTTATATGTATTATTGCTTCAGTCCGCGTTGTCAACGCCGAACAACAAAAGAGTGAACCTGTAGGAAAGGTCACTGTTTTAATTGATACCTTCAGAAGAAGGCTGATTATTATGGATGATAATGCTGCCTTTGCAGATTTTCCAATTGCTATCGGCAAATCAGAAAGTCCTTCCCCCATTGGCAATTGGAAAGTGGTTGGGAAGGCTACGAATTGGGGGACAGGATTTGGCACCAGGTGGATGCAATTAAGCGTTCCTTGGGGCACATATGGGATCCATGGTACAAATAAACCTTGGTCTATAGGAGCGATGGCAAGCCATGGCTGCTTTCGCATGAATAATTCCGACGTTGAGAAAATCTATCCATGGGTCAAAAGCGGGACAGAGGTTATTGTTGTCGGCAATCCTTTCGGTTATATGTCGGGGGGATTAAAAAGGCTTAACAAAGGCGATAAGGGTTCAGATGTTAGTCATATTCAAGAAATCTTGATGCGCAGGGGATTTTATGAAGGTAACCCCGACGGCATTTACGGTTATTATACGGAAAAAGCTGTCTTAGAGTTTCAGAAATATTATGGTCTGGCTAAAACCGGACAGATTGGCTATAAGGAGTACCAACTGCTGGGTTTGTTGTAGTTGTATTCACAATGAAAAACCCGGCTTTGCCGGGTTATACTTAGATGGCTTCTTGATTCAATTTTTCTTCGTTTTGTACCAATACCAGACGATTCTTTAAAACCTTGATGTTTACCATGTCCGGGTCCTCTGTTCCCTGCAATTCTGCAGTTTCCTTTTTTAAGATGTTGACATAGTCGATAACATCCTGGGTTATTCTTTCACCGGGGCATATAATGGGAATACCGGGCGGATATGCCATTATCATTTCCGCACTTATTTCCCCCTCTGCTTCACATAGCGGGACGGGCCCTGTTTCAGCATAAAAAGCATCTCGTGGTGATATTACGGATTCAGGAATGGCAGGAAGCGGAACAAAATATTTAAACACGTTATGCAGCTTCTGTCCCTTGGCTATTTCCGCAAGAGCATCTATCAATATACTCAGAGTTTCTTTATTGTCACCCAGTGATACTAGTATTATGATATTGAAAAGATCGGAAAGCTCAACCTGAATATGGTATTTTTTCCGCAGGATTTTTTCGACATCATATCCGGAAAGACCTAAATCACGGACGTTAATAACAATTTTGGTCGGGTCGTAGGCATAAGAACCCTGGTAGTTTAAAACTTCCTCGTCCATGACCTGTACTCCCTCTATTTTTTTTATTCTTTCACCGGCCCAAATCGCAAGTTCATAAGTGTCCTCAATCATTTGCTGCCCTTTTAAGGCCAGCTGTTTTCTGGCGATATCAAGGGAAGCCAGTAAAATATAGGAAGGACTGGTGGTTTGGGTTAGATTCAGTGTGGCTTTGAGTTTCTGTGGATTTATTAATGAACCTTGCAGTAGCAACAAGGAACTTTGCGTCAGAGAACCTCCAAGTTTATGAGTGCTGCTGGCAGCCAGATCGGCACCGGCTTCCATTGATGATTGTGGGAGCCTTTCATCAAATACAAGATGAGCCCCGTGAGCCTCGTCAACAATAACAGGTATATTATATGAGTGGGCAAGAGACACGATTTCCTTGAGGTTGGAGGCAATCCCATAATAGATAGGATTCATCAGGAATACGGCTTTAGCATCGGGGTTACTCTCTAGTGCTGCGGCAATATCCTCTGTTTTGACTCCCATGGCAATTCCAAATTGCTCGTTTATTTCGGTATGGACATAGACAGGTTTTGCGCCGCTGAGAATTATCCCGCCAATAGCTGATTTATGAACATTGCGAGGTAAAATTATTTTATCACCCGGCTCACAAACGCTCATAATCATAGCTTGAATACCGCTTGTGGTTCCGTTGACAAGAAAATATGCTTTATCAGCCCCGTAAAGTTGTGCGGCTAGCTCCTCTGCTTCTTTGATCGCACTAACAGGATTGCAGATATTATCCAAATCCTCCATGCATGTCAGATCCATGTTGATGCAATTTTGACCCAATATATCTGTTAATTCTTTGTTCCCACGGCCCTGTTTGTGACCCGGAACATGAAAAGGGATTGTGCCTTCCGCTGTGTAGTTAATAATAGCGGAATAAAGCGGTGTTTGATTTTGGTTGAGAATCTTTTTTGGCATTGCACTCACCACCATTCTAGACGGATGTATAATAAAGCACAAATTATAATTAATTTCAAGATGCCTGCTGAACCATTATAAAAGCATTTGAGATTATTAGCAATAGAAAAGTTCAACCTTGTATTCTTTTTTTAAAAAAGAAAATAATACTTATATGCACTTTTTAAGACAAGAAGAGGTTTTAGACTAATGAGACCAAGAAAGAGAAAACGTTCTTATTCTCTCAGAATATATAAAGACATTGGTATTGATTTGGGAACAGCCAATACACTTGTATTTTTGAAGGGAAAAGGCATCATCCTCGAAGAACCGTCCGTTGTGGCTATAGATGCAAAAAGCAGAGATGTGCTTGCGGTAGGCAGTGAAGCAAGTGCTATGATTGGCAGAACGCCACAAAACATTATTGCCATCAGACCGTTAAGAGACGGTGTAATTGCTGACTACAATACCACAAGATTAATGCTTAAATATTTTATCTCTAAAACACTAAAAGGGATGAGTCTCGTTAAGCCGCGAGTATTAATCGGAGTACCCTTAGGCATAACACAGGTTGAGAAACGTGCGGTGCTGGAGGCTGCTCAACAGGCTGGCGCTAAAGAAGCGTATCTAATTGAAGAGCCGGTAGCAGCAGCATTTGGCGCCGGTCTTCCTGTTGCTGAGGCAAAGGGGAATTTGGTTGTAGACATTGGCGGGGGTACGACCGAAGTAGCGCTGTTATCCTTGGGTGGTGTTGTTGTCGGTAAGTCCCTCCGCTTTGGAGGGGATGAAATGAATCTTGCTATCGTAAGGCATGTAAAGAATAAATATAGCATGGATATAGGGGAACGAACAGCGGAAATGGCCAAGATCGAAATAGGTTATGCCATTGATGCACCTGAAGGCAGAACATATCAAATAAAGGGCAGAAGCTTGGCAAGCGGACTGCCCAAAAGTATAAATGTCACCGCAGCGGAAATCAGCGGTGCGCTTCATGAACCCTTACAATCGATTATTCAAGCAGTGCGAATAACGCTGGAAAAAACACCGCCTGAATTGGCCTCAGATATTATCGATACAGGTATGGTCTTAACAGGCGGTGGTGCCCTTTTAAAAAACATCGATAAATTTATTTCCGGAGAAACTAACATTCCGGTACTTATTGCCGAAAACCCTCTAACTTGTGTTGTTCGGGGAACAGGAAAAGCCCTTGAAGAAATAGGGCTTTTAAGGAAATTTGCTGTTAACTAATTTAAAATGTCTTCTAAAACGGAAATGAGTTTTTCCATGGACGATCTTTTTCCTACGGAAATCCTTAACCAGTCAGGCAGATTAAATGAGGCCATAGTGCGGACAAGAATACCTTCCTGTAATAGTTTCTCGGCAACTGTGGCTGCAGATTTTGTTTTGAATTGTACAAGGAGATAATTTGTCTGCGAAGGAAGAACGAGCAGGTCTAATTTTGCTAATTGTTTTGAAAGCCAATCACGTTCCTTGATTGTTTCTTTGATAACGTTGTTTGTATACTCAACTTCCTTGATGGCGATTGAAGCTGCCCCTTGTGCCAGCATACCGACATTGAATGGCTGCCTTACCTTCTCAAGCTTTTCAATAATCTTCGGACACGCTACTGCATAACCGACTCTCAGTGCAGCAAGGCTATAAACTTTTGAAAAGGTTCTCATGACCATCATGTTATCATATTTAGCCAGCAGTTTTTCGGAACGCGGAAAATCGGGGTCGTTTGCGTATTGGCAATACGCTTCGTCCAGAATCACCAGCGTCTCGGGAGATAATTTCTCCAGGAAAGATTCCAGGTCGGTATGTGTAAATATAGTGCCTGTGGGATTGTTAGGATTACATAAGAAGACAAGCTTAGTATTTTCAGATGCTTGCGAAAGTATTTCCTCAAGCTTAAAAGAAGAATATGGTTGTTCAACGAATTTGTTGTATCCTCCTGCAATTGTCACAGCCGTGGCGTACTGACTGAAAGTAGGAATCGGAATAAGTGCTTCATCTCCCGGATTTAGGAATGCAGCAGCCAGCATCATAATTATTTCATCTGTCCCGTTTCCGATGCAGAAACGGTTTTTTTCAAAGCCCCAGTATTCACTTAGAGAATCCTTTAATTCTTGAGCCCCACCGTCAGGATAGTACATAATATTTTTTATAGCTTCCTGTAAAAAATTTAAAACAGCAGGGGCAGGACCCCATAAGCTTTCATTGGCATGAAACCTGATAATGGGCTTGTTTATTTCCTTTTCCAGTGTATCGACAGATTTTCCGGGATCATAGGGTATTATCTTGCTGATACTATCACGCATATAAATCCTCCTTACTTGCTACGACAAGTATTTTAACATATTAGAGGAAAAAGAAAAAGGCAATATTGAAACAGGTTTCTTACTCCTTGAGCCGCTGAAGCCCTTGATGGTCGATATAGTAGTTATCCTTATGTAAAAGCTGTGAAATCGGAACAATCGAATATCCTTCATTTTTCAGGTGATTTAAGATAGATATCAAAGCCTGGGGCGTGTTTTTACCATCATTGTGGAAAAGAACTATGGCCCCTGGTGTTATTCTTTCAGTTACTCGTGTATATATTTCATCTGCCGATAAGTTTTTCCAGTCAAGTGAGTCTACGCTCCATTGTACTGTGATGAGGCTTAAATCTTCGGCGGTCTTAAGAAGTATGTTATTGTACGCGCCAAAGGGCGGTCTGAAAAGTACAGGGGACTGGCCTGTAATATCCTTAATCATGCTCCCATTATCCTGTAGTTCCTTTTTTATTTCGGCGACAGACAGTTTGCTCATATCCGGATGAGAGGCTGAATGCAGTGCAACTTCGTGTCCTTCCTCAACAATTTGCCGGGCTAATTCGGGGTACTTTTTGAGCCAGATATTCGTGAGAAAGAAAGTTGTTTTGATATCATTTTCGGCCAGTGTTTTTAATATATCTTGCGTCCTTGTACTGCCCCAAGCTGCATCGAAAGATATGGCCACAACTTTTTCCTTCGTTTCTACGGCATATATAGGTACAAGTCTTTGCCCTGAGACTAAAACAGCAATAACCTCTTGCGTTGTTTGTTTAAGAGAGGGACTGAATATGCTGATGGCTGTTATTGTTATAACCAGAACGAGTAGATATCTTGCCAGATTCTTCTTGGAAAGTATTAAAACAGAAATAAGGCATTCCTCCTTTTTTAAAAGGAGCGTTCTTTTGTAAGCATATTTATTCAAGAGCAAAAATTCTATGCCGACAATCTAACATATAGATAACCTATTCTTTATTTTTTGATGGTTTTGGACCCAATTCAACAGCAGTGGCGTAGAGATTTTTGTACTCTCCGTTTTCTCTTTCATTGCAGACAACTGTAATATATTGTCCAATTACCATATACTTTTCCGCTAGTTCAGCGTATTTATAGCCATCCCCGTTTTTTGGGCTGGCAAAAGCCACATGCTCCCATTTGGTATCATCTTTGTTAAACCTATTGGCAATGGAAACAATAAAAAAACTGTCGCTTTTTTTCTCAATCATTCCGATTCTTCCAGCAATAACAATCTGTCCTTCTTTGACTTTCCATTTCATAATACATACCTCCCATGGTTTACATGTCCGTCTGGTAGACGGTTTTTCTCTCATGATTTTTTTCCGATTGAACATCCTTTGTCAGTTTCTCCGCTATAGCCCACAGGCAGAAGATAAATACTGCCCTTCTCGTTATATTTAACCAACACTTTTGCTACATCCATCTTGTCCCTTGTTAATTCAAAGGTAACAACGGCAGGAATAGCATTACGTCCCTCCTCTTCGATTCCGGAGGCTTCGGAATTCTTGGTGGCAACAACTAACAAGTTAGAAAGACGGGCGTCTTCCGCTGGGCTAATAATAGTATCACTATCGTCCTGATCTCTACCATCGAGATAAACAATAAGATCAACATAAGTACCTGTGGTTACCATATTTGCACAGCTTCTGACAAGGTTAGTACTGACAGATAATAGCATCTTGTTTTCATTCACCAGTTTGACGATTTTGCCTAGTTCCGAGGTTTCTGTTTCGAAAATGCGGTCCTGGGATATAATATCACCCTTGCCAAATCCCAGTTCCTCTATATAGTAGCTTTTTTCGGTTCTAAAAAACTCTAAATCACGGACGGCTTCAGTACTGACAACAGAACGCGGTCTTTTAGATAAAGTGAGATCGTCCCTAGTTACCAAAGAATATGGTGGAAGCTTATTGGCGGCAACCACAACTTCTACTAATTCGGTGTGTTTTCTGATATATGTTCTGTTTATCATAAAAGTAACAGTGAACACCATTAGAAAGGTGGCTATGAGCAAGACGGTCTTAAAAATTTTTATTCTTGTCAATCTGCGCAATTTTCACTACCTCCCTCTTTCCTAAACAAGGGCATCCATCTGGTTAAAAATCCTCTGAATGAAGCCCGGCAGCCATCCTGCAATTAGTCCGTGGACCAGCACCAGAATTGTCGCAACAATTGCCATCCATCCCACAGTTCCCAGCATTTCTCCCCTTTCGTCGGCGATGAAATTTTTCATGTTAATCATTTTTTTTCCTCCCTTTCACATTATGGTATTTAACCCGTTAAATATTTCCCATCCTTTAATCAGTAATGACCCTACAGACAAACTGATAATAATCAAATAGAGTAGAACGACCTTTTCCGGCTTTGATTTTGTCTTCTCCTCAATAGCAACCTTCCTAATTTCTGAAATATCATCCTCAATTGCGGCAAAATAGCTTTCTGCGGCCTCATAACCATGTTCAACAGCTATTTTAACGGCAGAGGTGAACTTATTTACAACAGGCAGGTTAAAGGATTCCGCGAAAAAATCAAGAGCTAAGGCAGGTCTTAAATATTGCAAATCATTTATTAAGTTGTTAATAACGGTTTTCATCCTCAAACCTGATAGTTCACGAACCTGTATAAATGCCGAAACATAATCTTTACCACAGGAAAAACTGATCCTCAGTTTATCGATCAGGGCGGGCAGATCCACAATTATATCCTTTTGCCACTGATTAAACTGTTTTTTTAGGCTCTTATATTGATGGAGCACCAATATAGCCACGGCAAGCGGATATAGAAGAAGGTAGCCTTCAAAGCCTGTTAAAATAGGAACAATGATAATTGGAACAGCACCACCTATAGCGCGAACGATATAGCGTGCCAGTTCCTTTTCCGGCTTATTCAATGAACCCATTAAGCGCAGCATATTTCCCATTTCTACAATTAATAGATCGTCTAATTCTGCATACTTACGTATAGCTCTTAATAAGGCCGATACTGTTTTTATTGCTTGTCCCTCAGCAGCGAGTTCTAATTCGGTTTCGGACATAATTGCCTGCCTAGCCTTTATTATCGCTTGATGTGCTTTTTTGTCAGGTAGTAGTTTTTTTGCCACAAGGCCTGTTAGGCATGCGGCAAGGATGAAAGGCATTATGTATGACCAGACTATCATCAGCAATGATACCAACTCCTTAAAGTTCATCAAGGTTTAAGGTGAGGTATTCTTCACCCTTGAGATAAACAAACAGGGATCCGACAACATAGAAAAGAATTAGAATCTTTCCGGCTGTGGTATGAAGATAAACATTGCGCTGACCTGTATTGGCAAAAGAAAGAATAACGGGAAACATCCAGGATACCGCCAAGGCAGTATAGAGATTTCTTTTTTTAGTGCGGCTTTTTTCGTTGACAATCTCAATGGCTCTTAAATCAAATTCTATTGCTTCGACGGATTTGCTCAAAGCATTAAGCGATTCTTTTGTAAAACCCTCATAGTGTGTTTGCAGCAAGTATTCAATAAAAACATCAAACTTACTTAGGCTTACTGAGTCTTTCATATTCAGCAGGGCATCATGCACGTTTCCGCAAATATTAACATCTTTGAGATAATTTGAAAAGATATTGCGAATCTCATCATCTATGATTTCATTGCGGGTAAGTTCAATGGCTTTTGTTATGTTGTTCTGATCCGGCAAACGTGATATCAGTAGCCTTAAAGGACTAACGAGCTTTGTGATAATCCTTATTCTTTGCCCTCTTCTCTTTTTTTCTATGAAAAAACCCGGCAAATAGGCTCCTGCAGCCAACCCTGCCGCTAAAAGAAAAATATTTTCTGTCATGATGGATATCAATATGGCAGATACCCAGCTGGCGGAAGTGATGAGGGGTAATCTTTTTTTTATTTTAAATCTGTAGGATGATCTTTTCAAAGAATCCCGGTTTGAGAATAAGGTAAAAGGCTTTTTCGCTGTCGGATTCAGATAGAGTACGGCAAAAACAAACCAAGTTCCGACGAGCATTGTATTTATGAGTGGAATAATCACGCCTATTTTCCCTCCTCTCTCTAAGCTATAAAATGATAGCAATATATACAAGTAATAGCATATATATACATTGTTTTACTTATTATAACATACATATAAGACAAAATATAGACCAATTTATCAAATAATGTAAATTATTTTGTCACATACCACAATAAAAAAACAGAGGATTGCTCCTCTGTGAATAGTTGACATAGTAATAACTATTAAAACTTACATACTGTAATTGGGTGATTCTTTAGTGATCTGGATATCATGGGGATGACTTTCCCGCAATCCTGCTGCGGATTGACGAATAAATTTTGCCTTTGTTTTCAATTCGTATATAGTTTTGCAACCGGTGTATCCCATGCCTGCCCTGAGGCCGCCAATCAATTGGTGTATTGTATCGGCCACAGAACCCTTATAGGGAATACGCCCTTCTACCCCTTCAGGGACAAGTTTGGGCAGGTCCTCCTGGAAATACCTATCGGCTGAGCCATCTTTCATAGCTGCTATTGAACCCATACCACGGTACACTTTATAGCTTCTTCCCTGATAGATTTCCACATCTCCGGGGCTTTCTTCTGTTCCGGCAAGCAAGCTGCCGATCATTACGACATCCGCGCCTGCGGCAATAGCTTTTGTGATATCACCGGAATACTTGATACCGCCATCGGCTACTATGGGAATATTGTGCTTGATTGCTTCATTGGCGCAATCGTGTATTGCAGTGATTTGTGGTACACCTATACCGGAGACAACTCTGGTCGTACATATTGATCCCGGACCGATTCCTACCTTGACGGCATTTGCTCCGGCAGATATTAAATCTCTGGTTCCTTCGGCCGTTGCGACATTGCCTGCAATAATTTCTAGCTCGGGAAACATCTTTCTTATTTCCTCCACAGTGTTTAAAACGCCCAAAGAATGGCCATGAGCAGTATCGACAACAATTGCGTCAACGTTTACATCAACCAGGGTCTCGACTCTCTTCATGGTATCAAAGGTTATTCCTACAGCAGCTGCTACCAGCAATCGACTGTTTGCGTCCTTAGCCGAATTTGGATATTTAATCGTCTTTTCAATATCCTTAATAGTGATAAGTCCTTTAAGATTAAAGTTCTCATCAACTAGGGGCAATTTCTCGATTTTATGCTTGGCAAGAACTTTTTTGGCTTCTTCCAGGGTAGTATCAACAGGTGCGGTGATTAACCCTTCCTTGGTCATAACCTCTGCAATTTTTTTCCGATAGTTTGTTTCAAAGCGCAGGTCTCTATTTGTTAAAATACCGATAAGCCTGGGACCTTCTGTAATTGGTATACCTGAGATGTGGTACCGTTCCATGATTTTCAAGGCTTCAAATATATCATGGTCTTTACTAAGATACACCGGATCGGTTATAATTCCATGCTCCGATCTTTTAACCTTATCAACCTCCATGGCTTGCTGTTCAATCGTCATGTTTTTGTGTATTACGCCTATTCCACCTTCGCGAGCAATTGCACGAGCCATATTAGCAGTAGTAACAGTATCCATACCTGCACTAATGATAGGTATATTAAGGTGAATCGTTTGTGTAAGATTTGTTGTGACATCAACCTCTCGCGGTAGGACATCCGACTTTGCCGGAACCAGGATAACATCATCAAAAGTTAATCCTTCTTGGCAGAATTTATCTGGCATCACAACATACCCCCTTTATCACGCTAAGTATATCAGCAAAATATTATTATTGGCATTATAACACATTCTAACTGGATATGTTATATTATTTTTCATCGCCATCCTCAATGTCATCCTCCATATCATGAATGCGATATTCCGCTTCTATGAATCCCTTTTCAGAACGGTTCACAAACCAATTCAAGAGCAGAAACACTATGCCGATGTCGTCCAATTGTCCGATTACCGGAACATCCGGTATCAAATCAAGGGGCCAAAGGATGTAGCCAATACCAGCCGAGAGCAACAGCGTTTTGTGCCAAAAGGAAACACTGTCGTCTCTTAGATATCTCCAGCTTTTTTTTAATAGCCGGGGAATATTCCAGATCATTCTCCATCTCTGATATCCGTTCGGCATAATTAGTCACCTCATTAAATTTAACTTTGAAGATGTGAAACATCATTTATTGATTCGATAGTGATATTTCCCTTATTAATAATTAGGGTGGTTACTGATGTGTTACTCTGCTTATACTGCCACATTTCCATTAATGATTTCCCTTCTAAGGAACAGATCAAAGCCGCTATAGTACCTCCGTGGGATACGATAAGCACGTCGTCTTTATGATTACTATAAATTATTTCTTTTATGCTTTTCAAAGCCCTTTCTTTTACAATCGGGAAACTCTCTCCTTGAGGAACATGTAAAAGATGGGGTGTTTCCAACCAGAGTTTTAGCAAGTCAGGATAATTTTGTTCAATATCTGTGTAAGTTAGGCCTTCCCATACACCAAAATTTATTTCTCTTAAGCCTGAACAAACTTTAACATCAATATTGTGCGGCTGGGCAATTATTCGGGCTGTTTCATAAGCCCTTTTTAAATCACTGCTATATACGGCAGTAAGATTTTTATGAAGCATACGTTTTTGTAAGGCTATTGCTTGTTCTATGCCTTCAGGACTTAATTCAGTGTCGGTATGTCCTTGATAGCGGTGTTCATAATTCCAAATAGTTTGACCGTGTCTTACGAGATAAATTCGTTGTACCATATTAATTCTCCTGAAATTGTTATATTTTGAGAAGCAATATACACCAAAATAAAAAAAGGACTTCTGTTAGCTCGCTCATCATTCCATAGGTATCACCGGTGTGTCCACCTAATATCTCGTTGATTTTTCTGCCGATTAATACTATGGAAATACCTGTCAAGGGAATAGCCATGAGTAATTTAACCGAAAAAAACCAAAGAACAACCAAAGCGATGAGGGTATATGCTGTTGCGATGAAAAAACCGACTTTTTTAATATGCTTTTTAAAAAGGCTGCCTAAACCCGATTTTCTGGCGGAAGGATGAAAATAAATTAAATAGACCATTGTCCAGCGTCCGCATAAGGGCATTAGGACTAAAAGTACCAATATCACCGGATAGGAAGCCTCGAGCAATAAAGATATTTTGAGTAAAAGCAGTACAACCAAACCTAAGATACCCATTGCTCCTACACGACTGTCTTTCATTATTTCCAAGGCTTTTTCCGGTCCCCGGCGCGCTAATATGCCGTCACAAGTATCCATAAAACCATCAAGATGCAAACCGCCGGTAATTATTATTTCAGCTATTATGACAAAGATAACTGTTGTTGAATGCAAGAAAAGATGGCTACCAAAGTAAGCCAAAAGTGCCAATAGTCCTCCTATGAGCAACCCGACAAACGGAAAATATACGGTTGCTCTGCTGGAGTCCCTTTCGGTAAAGGGTATGTTTTTTTTAATCCTGATAATAGTTAAAAACTGAAGAGCAATTATGAAGCTTCTCATTAATAATCTCTTTTCGGTTTGATTTTTAGAGGTATACCAAGTGACACAAGGTACACTTCACTGGCCTTCGCTGCTAGCATTTGATTAGTCAGACCGACAATATCACGATATCCCCTCGTCAAAGGGTCGGCAGGAACGATTCCCCAACCGATTTCGTTTGTAACAGCAATCATTGTGACTCCCGTTTCAATAACAGTATCAATTATATCTGTAAACTGCGCTATGATAAAGCCCTGAATTTCATTGATTTTTACTGCTGTCAGTTTTTCTTGTGGCAGATTATCAATCTTTGCGAGATATAAGTTTGATATCAGCATCGTTACACAATCCAAAAGCCAAGTATCATACTCAGTATGGTTTCTTTTAATTACGCTTGAAATGTCGTAAGGCTCTTCAAATGTCTGCCATTTGTCCGGACGAACTAAGCGGTGTTGCCTAATCCTTTCTTCCATTTCATCGTCCAAAGGTTGTGCCGTTGCCAAATAAGCCACTGATTCGTCCTTTTGTATGGCAATTTTTTCGGCAAATGAACTTTTTCCGCTTCTTACTGCTCCCGATATCAAAATAAGCTTTCCTGCACTCATCGTATCACATCCTGAAAAAGTTTCTCAATTGTTGCATAAGGTACGTTCATTGCTCCGAGATTAGAGAAATCATGGGTTTCATGTCCGTGAAAATCGGAACCGCCAGTTATTATCAGTTTTCTTTTTTGGGCCGTATTAGAAAGGAAACTACAGACCTCTCTGCTGTGACTGGGATGAAATACCTCTATTCCTGCTATGTCCATGTTTAACACAGTATCAAAGACATTTTTAGAAAAATTTATTCCCGGGTGTGCATAAACCGGTATCCCCCCTGCATTTACAATCAACTCAATTGCTTCTGAAGGTTTGAGCTTATAGCGTTCAACATAACCTGGTCGTCCGGGATCAAGGTATTTAATAAAGGCCTCGGCAATCGTCTTTACATATCCTTTTTCTTTTAATAACAGCGCAATATGGGGTCGTCCGATGTTATCGCAGCTCCCGGCCACATCTAAAACTTCACTCAGTTGTACCTCTATTCCCAGCTTATTCAGACGTTCAATTATGGTTTTCGCACGCTGTAAGCGATAATTTCGCATCTTCTTTATTTCTGTTTGCAGGCTGGCATTATGGGGATCAAAATTGTAACCCAGAATATGAATTTCTACGCCTTCATAAACCGTACTGAGCTCTATTCCGGGTATAAAGCTAATTCCCTTTTGTTCACAGGCTTGTGCCGTTTCTTGTAAGCTTGCGGTAGTATCATGGTCTGTTATGGACAAAAAACGGATATAACTTTTATGCGCGAAATCAATAAGAACCTCTGGATCATACTTCCCGTCTGAAAAAGTTGTATGAAGGTGCAAGTCGCATTTTATCAGGGTTTTGGCATCATGGCAACGTGTTTTGCAATAAGCGAACGTAATTACCTCCCAGCACTTTTCTAATATCTTCCCGGCTCCACCCTTTTATAATAAGCTTTTTTGTTATCTGTGGCAAATCCGCCGGGCTACTCAAACCAAGAGGGGTTTTATCAATACCGTCGAAATCCGATCCCAAACCAACGTGGTCTATTCCGGCAACGGACACGGCATACTCAAGGTGTTCAATAACCGTATCTATTGTTATTTCACCTTCGCCCAGGAAACCGGGATAAAAGTTGATTCCCACTATCCCCTTATTAGCTTTAATTGCTGCTAATTGCTCGTTAGTCAGGTTTCTGGGGTGCTTATGCAAGGCAGCGCAACAAGAATGTGTCGCCGCAATAGGTTTATTGCTTTGAGATATGACATCCCAAAAACCTTTTTCCGAAATGTGGGATACGTCAATCAACATACCTATTCTATTCATCTCTTTAACAACTTCCCGGCCAAAAGTAGTCAAACCACCTTGACTGTCTTTTTCCCAAACCCCGTCGGCGATTTTGTTCCTCTGATTCCAGGTGAGTGTCATGCAACGTATGCCGAGTTTAGATAGAATTCGCAAGGTGCTTATTTTACCTTCCAGCACTTCTCCTCCTTCAATAGCCAGTAAATACATGCAACTGGTATCGGGAGCAAGCAAGGATAAATCCTCTTTTTTTAGGATTGTTTTTAACTGTATTTCCCCTTCACTGCTTATCGTGTGATAGTGATCAAGTAATTCCATTACCCTGCACAAGGCTCCATAAGGCTTATACTCGGGTTCAATATAAATAGCCAAAAACTGAAGGTTTACTTTTCCCATTTGCAAAAGAGGCCAATTAAGGTGACAATGATTATTTTGCTCCCAGAACGATCGTTTATGCTTGTAAAGCTCCAGTAAAGTATCGCAATGCCCATCTATAACGACACAACTTCTATGAATGTCCTCGTCTCTATTCATCATTAAAAAACCACCGCCTTCGTAGTTTTGGATAGCATTGTTATTAAATTCAGGCAATAAAAAAGCCTGTTATAGTAACAGGCATTTAAATTATTTCCCATTTATCTGGGTTCGACAATGATTTTTATTGCTGTTCTCTCTTCTCCGTCAATGACGATGTCTGTAAACGCAGGGATGCAAATCAGGTCAATACCACTCGGTGCAACAAACCCTCTAGCAATAGCAACGGCTTTAACAGATTGATTTAATGCTCCGGCACCGATAGCCTGTATTTCTGCGCAACCCCTCTCGCGGATTACACCTGCCAGTGCACCTGCAACTGCATTTGGACTAGATTTTGCTGAGACCTTCAATACTTCCAACTTTGTAACCTCCTTCGTATCCTATATTTATGAGTCCTTTAGTATTTTTATTCTACAAAATTTAAAAAATTCCTTTTAAATCCAAAAATAAACCTTTCTATTTCTCTTTTTTTTTTCCAAGAAGATGTAGGAAGCTAAATATAATCTTGGATTCGCTTGATGCTTTCGGTCTTTCCTGTCATTTCATTTATTTCCAAAAGTATTCCGTTCAATTGAGAATCTCCTTTAGCTGTCTCAAATCTTACAGGCATTTGGGAAATGAATTTTTTTATAACCATTTCTCTCTCAACCCCCAAAACAGAATCGCGAGGTCCCGTCATCCCGGCATCTGTTATATAGGCAGTTCCTTGCGGCAAGATCCTTTCATCAGCTGTTTGAATATGAGTATGTGTACCAATAACTGCCGAAACTAGTCCGTCCATATACCAACCAAATGCTACTTTTTCGGAGGTTGCCTCAGCATGAAAATCAATAATTGAGATTTTGGTCTCCATTTTTATTTCATCGAGCAGTTCTATAGCTTTACGAAAAGGACAATCAAGGGGAGGTAAGAAAACACGGCCTGAAAGATTTATTACGGCAACTTTTATTCCTCCTTTTACTTTAACTATTCCGTAACCACGGCCCGGTGTCTCCGGCGGGTAATTTGCCGGCCTGATCAGGTATTGTTCGTGATCGATAAATTCAAAAATCTCTTTTTTATCCCAAGTATGATTCCCCATTGTAATTATGTCGATATAGTTATCGTACAGTTCATCTGCAATCGCTTTTGTAATACCGTTTCCTCCGGCTGCATTTTCTCCGTTTGCAATAACCAAATCCAACTTATATTTATTTCTATATTCCTTGACTAATTCTTTAACAGCGTTGCGACCTGGTCTTCCAACAATATCACCAATAAATAGTATGTTTAGCATTAATGTCCTCCCTGAATTACGTTCGAATACTATCTTTTGAAAACGAGAACCCGTCCTTCTTCTCTTAGGGCAATAAATTTATTCTTAGGTTTCCTTATCCTTAAATTATCCAGCATATTACCGATATAATCGTCATGATCTAATAATTCTTCATCATCTATGTATTGTCCATCGCTTACAATTATATTTTCAAACTGTTGGTGTAAAATATCAACAATTAAAGTAATCTCCTTTGGAGTAAGGGTGACTGTGTCTCTGGTGATTTGAATCACAGTTATGCCGGAATTCATAGCATATTCTATGTTTATGCATTTTGGCATTCTCTTGTTCTCATAATACATAAAAACATTTACACAGTTTTCCAATCTTTCTTTAAAACATGTAAGTAATTTATAGTCTATTTCTCCCTGTAGAATAAAGTTCATTTTTAATAAGTGACCATTAGGTGTGTAATGTATTTTACATAATTCGGGAAAGCGCAACATAAGAGATGTTAATAAGTTTATGCTTTCCTCATCATTTTTAAACGTCTTTTTCTGCAACAGCATAACCATCCTGTCTTTAATATATGTATAGGTTTTTTTATTCTTCATCAAATGCAAAAATCCTTTTTACCGGGACAAATCAACCATATTAATAAATTACAGATATGGAAAAAGCGGTTATTCACCGCTTTTTCTATTTAGCAAATTCTACCGATCTTGTTTCTCTTATCACAACAACCTTTATTTGTCCCGGATATTCCAGGCTATCTTCGATATTCTTAACAATATCCCGTGCCATAACGACAGAGGTAGCATCGTCTATTTTATCCGGTTTGACGATTATCCGTATTTCCCTGCCGGCCTGAATAGCATATGACTTTTCTACACCGTCGAATTGGTTCGCTATTTCTTCCAGCTTTTCAAGTCTCTTAATATAAGCCTCTAGGGTTTCCCTCCTGGCACCTGGTCTTGCCGCCGACATTGCATCTGCGGCCGCTACCAACACCGCTTCAACACTCTGGAAAGATATATCGCCGTGATGGGCAGCAATCGCATGTATAACCTCAGGAGATTCTCTGTACTTCTTGGCTAAATCGGCACCGATAGTTACGTGAGGCCCCTCGACCTCGTGGTCGACCGCCTTGCCAATATCGTGTAAAAGTCCTGCACGCTTAGCAAGTGTCACATCCGCACCAATTTCAGAAGCCATTACTTTCGCTAGATGTGAAACCTCAATAGAATGCTTCAGGACGTTCTGTCCATAACTTGTCCGATATTTTAAACGGCCAAGTAATTTAATGAGTTCTGGATGCAGTCCGTTCACTCCGGTTTCAAATGTTGCCTGTTCTCCTTCTTCCCTTATCTTTTGGTCTACTTCCTTTTGTGCTTTTTCAACCATCTCTTCAATTCTTGCCGGGTGTATACGACCATCTAAGATTAGTTTTTCCAAGGCAGTACGTGCCACTTCCCGCCTAATAGGATCAAATCCAGACAGTATAACAGCCTCAGGCGTATCGTCTATGATTAAATCAATTCCGGTGAGAGTTTCAAGGGTTCTGATATTGCGACCCTCACGCCCTATTATTCGTCCCTTCATTTCATCATTGGGCAAGGACACAACAGAAACCGTTGATTCGGCAACATGGTCGGCCGCACATCTTTGTATGGCTAATGAGATAATTTTACGTGCATTCTTTTCACTTTCCTCTTTAGCCTGGTTCTCGTAATCCTTAATCATCATTGCCGTTTCGTGCTTTATTTCGTTTTCAACACGAGCCAAGAGTATTTCTCGCGCCTGTTCAAAAGACATACCGGATATATTTTCAAGTTCGGACATCTGTCTTTTCATTATTTCAGACAGGTTCTTTTTTTGATTGTTTAATTCGTTTTCGAGCTTATGGAAATTTTCTTCCTTTCTCTCAATAGATTCAGATTTTCTATCAAGGGTTTCTTCCTTCTGCACCAAACGACGCTCCATACGCTGCAGTTCATTACGCCGCTCCCGATTTTCTCTTTCGCATTCAACACGCAGGCGATGGGCCTCTTCCTTTGCTTCGAGTATGGCTTCCTTCTTTTTCGCCTCTGCATTTCTCTTTGCTTCGCTAATAAGCTTGTTTGCAGCATCCTCGGCTGATTCAATCTTTGCCTCAGCAATTTTCTTGCGAATTATGTAGCCAACCAGTATTCCAACTAAGCTGGCGACAACTGCTATTATTATCTCTTTAATCTTTTTCACCTCCCATTATTTTGATAATATAACCTAACTTCATTAAAAATTAGCTAGTCAAGGCGGGCAAATAGCACCCTGATAAAAAAATAAAACCGGAAAAGAGCCGGTTTATCATTTCCACCATCTTTAATTGAACGAGGTGATATTAGATACACTAATTCTATCATGACAACAACATCATGTTTAAATTTTCACTTCATATCTAATAATACCCTCATTGGGATTCAGTGCAAAAATATAACAAAACACCATTATATATATGCTAAATCCGTTGTGGTAGAAAAATCAAACCGTTTTTACCCGATTTTAATTCTAATATTAAACATAAAAGTTGTCAAGATTGGAGCAAATCCCAGACTGCTCCCTCAATAACCTCCTGAGAAAACCCTTTTCGGGCTAAAAATCTTGCCAGCTTTTGCTGATCGGGCTCATTCTTTATTAAAAACCTTCTTGCCGCCGTTAACGCGGTTTCTTTTTCCATAGGCGTGTCATATTTTTCCATCTGTATTGAAATAATATCTTCAGGTATCCCCTTTTGCAAGAGTTTTGCTTTTAACTTCATTTTTCCATGAGGCTTATGGAGGGTATAAAGTTCAAGCAGGCTTTCCGCTAAGACTTTATCGTTAAGATAACCAAGACTAAGCAGTTTATTTATCACCGTCTCTATCTCTTTTCCTTCATAACCCTTATACCTCATAAGTCGGTCCATCTCGCAAACACTGTATTGCCTTCTGGCAAGCTTTTTCAACGCAAAGCTTAGCAGTTTTTTCTCATCAATCACTTGACCTCAGCGTCCTTCGGGGGTCCAAAAAAGTGTTCCCGTACCTTTGCATCTAGCTCTGATGTGAGCTCAGGATGTTCTTTTAAATATTTTTTTACATTTTCCTTACCTTGGCCTAACCGTTCTTCATTGTATGAATACCAAGTGCCGCTCTTTTTGATGACATCAATATCAGCCGCCAGGTCCAAAATATCACCCTCTCTTGATATCCCTTCACCATACATGATATCGAATTCTGCCATCTTAAAAGGTGGTGCTACCTTGTTTTTAACAATTTTTGCCCGTGTTCGGTTTCCAACCATATCTGAACCCTGCTTAAGTGTTTCTATTTTTCGGACATCAATACGTACTGAGGAATAAAACTTTAAAGCACGTCCCCCTGAGGTGGTTTCCGGGTTGCCAAACATGACGCCTACTTTTTCTCTTATTTGATTGATGAATACTGCTGTTGTATGTGATTTGCTGATAGCGCCTGTCAATTTCCGCAGGGCTTGTGACATCAGACGTGCCTGCAAACCTACGTGTGAGTCTCCCATTTCTCCCTCAATTTCCGCACGAGGTACCAAGGCCGCAACAGAATCGATAACAACAACATCAATTGCCCCGCTCCTGACAAGTGCTTCGGCAATTTCTAGGGCCTGTTCTCCTGTGTCCGGCTGAGAGACTAATAATTTATCCACATTAACTCCCAGATTTCCGGCATATACCGGATCAAGGGCATGTTCGGCATCAATAAATGCTGCTTCTCCGCCTCTTCTTTGCGCTTCGGCTATTATATGGAGAGCAACTGTTGTCTTACCGGATGATTCAGGGCCGTATATCTCAATCACCCGACCTCGTGGGACACCCCCTACGCCAAGGGCCATATCCAACGATAGGACTCCTGTGGAAATTACTTCAACATGCAGCTTAGAAGACGCTTCACCTAAACGCATTACAGAACCTTTTCCGAAACTTTTCTCAATATTTGCCAGAGCAATTTCAAGCGCTTTTTTCTTATCAGACATGAGAAACCTCCTTATACCCAAAACATTTGTTCGGTGATGTAATTGTACAATTTTGGGAATGGTTTGTCAATCCAAAAAAATATATTTACTAAAATTCGCGCCTGGCTCGAGCCGGTTGAACAGAAATTCTTTTTCCGTTGATATCATTTCTATCCATAATATTGATCACACGGGAGGCGACATCCTCAGGGACCTCAAGAAAAGAAAACTTATCATAGATTCTGATGTCCCCAATAGAACGTTCATTAATACCGGTTTCCCGACTAATATGGTTTACGAGATCAATAGGCTTGATATTCTGTTGCCTGCCTATGGTTATGAATAATCTTACCATGCCGTTTTTTGCGCCTGTATTAGTAAGTTCATTGTTTTCCGGACGGTCGTCATATTCAAGACCATTTTGTACAAAAGCGTGCTTTATTGCAGCCGAAGCTATATCTAAAAGATCAAACTCCTTCATTAGGTCTTCTACGATTTTCTTTTGGTCATCCAGCTCATTCATCTTGATTATTTCGCATATGGTATTATAGGTCATGTTTTGCTTATGTTCCAGAACGTCCTTAAAGGTTGGTAGGCTCGCTTTATCAATGCGTGTCTTGATTAACCTTTCGATCATTCTCAACTGTCGATACTCCTTAGGAACTATCAAAGTCAGAGCCTTACCTTCTTTACCCGCACGTCCTGTTCTGCCAATACGGTGCACATAGGACTCAGGGTCCTGTGGAATATCATAATTAATAACGTGACTGACACCGCCGATATCGAGTCCTCTTGCAGCCACATCAGTAGCAACAAGAATCTCCACATCTTCCCGTCTGAAGCTGTTCATTGTTTTGTCCCTCTGGGCTTGTGTCATATCACCATGTAAGCCCTCGGCAAAATAACCTCTGGTTTGTAATGTTACAGCCAATTCGTCAACGCTTCTCTTTGTTCTGCAAAAAATAATGACTGAGTTATATTCTTCGAAGTCAAGAATACGACACAAGGCATCTGTTTTGGTGCCGGTCAATATTTCATAATAATACTGCTGGATAAGAGGAACAGTGATTGCTTCCTTGTCGATTGTAACTAATTGTGGTTTTTTCATATATTTTTCGGCCAGTTGGCGGATTGGAAATGGCATAGTCGCTGAAAAAAGCAGGGTTTGTCTACCTTCATCTGTACATTTGAGAATAGATTCGATATCTTCCACAAAGCCCATGTCCAGCATTTCATCGGCTTCATCAAGCACGACGATCTTTACTTTATCTAAATTTAGGGTTCTCCTGCGTAAATGGTCAATAAGGCGCCCGGGGGTCCCTATTGCAACATGAACCCCTTTTTTAAGCGCACGTATTTGCCTGTCAATGGGTTGACCGCCATAAATAGGCAACACCCTAATCCTCTTTTGCCTACCTATCTTAGCCATTTCTTCTGCAACTTGGATGGCAAGTTCTCTTGTCGGAGTGACTATCAGTGATTGTACCTGAAAAACCTTACTATCAATTCCTTCCGCAATAGGTATACCAAATGCGGCTGTTTTACCTGTTCCGGTTTGAGCCTGTCCGATTACATCATTCCCGCTCATGATTAAAGGAATGGCTTTAGCCTGAATCGGGGTTGGTTCTTCGAACCCCATCTCGGATATAGCCGCCATTACTTTTTTTGTTATTGATAAGTCTTTAAATTCGATGCTCATTATTAGCTCCTTCATTATATATATTTGTGCTGCCTATTTTAGGCGCTTTTTTAAGGTATTGCCACAGAATGTGCTGTACGGAATTAACGCAACTCATTCTGACATTTTCACGATCACCTGTGAAATTGAATTTTTGTGTCACTGCAAATCCGGGGGCGTTTAAAGCGATATATACCAAACCCACTTCTTTTTTTGCTGTTGCGCCATCTGGGCCTGCGATTCCCGTGACAGCTATTCCCAACGAGCTACCGGTCACCCTTCTGACATTTTCGGCCATAGCAGATGCTACTTGTTTACTGACTGCGCCATAATCATCCAACATTTCGGAGGGAATACCTAAAAGACTTTTCTTCAATTCATTACTGTAAGCAATTATTGAGCCTAGATAAAAATGAGACGAACCCGGTATTGAGGTAAAATGCCCGCTTACCATTCCTCCTGTACAGGATTCTGCTGTACTGAGTGTAATTTTCTGTTTTGTTAACCGTTTTGCCAAAATCTCCAGTAAAGGCCCTTCGTCTTCTTTAACGAGGTATTTGCCAACTCTGCTTTCGATTTTGGACAGTAGCGGTTCGATTTTGGCATTAAAATCTTCTTGTTTTTTAGCCTTAGCTGATAAGCGCAGTGTTATCTCCCCAGGTTTGATTAAAAGAGCCAAGGTAGGGTCTTGCTGTTCATCGAACAAATCCTTTAAATCGTATTCCAGCTTTGATTCAGGAATACCAGTGAAACGCAAAACACGTGAAAACAGGGTTATCTTTGTGTGTCCAAGCAGATTTTTATTGATCCACGGGATTGCGTATCTTTCAAACATGCATTTCATCTCGCCGGGTGGGCCCGGCAATAGGATGTACGAGCTGTCATCCTTTTTGGCAGCCATTCCTAAAGCAAAACCGAGATCATTTTTTAATATCTCAGTACCTTTAGCATACATGAATTGGCGCAAGTTGGATTCCACCCATTCACGATTTCTTTCTTCTAAATATCGCTTAAACCGCGAAACATCATCCTCTGAAACAAGAAGTGGTAAATCAAGGTACTCTGCAACGACTTCCTTCGTTATGTCGTCGCTTGTGGGACCAAGCCCTCCCGTTGTGATTACTAAATCTGCTCTTTTTTCGGCAATTTGTAATGCTTTCTTAAATCTTTCTTTATTGTCTCCCACAGTGGTATGGTAGTATACGTCAACACCTATTTCTGCCATTTTTTCCGAAAGGTATTTTGCATTGGTGTTTACTATCTGACCGAGTAATAGCTCAGTTCCTACCGAAATTATTTCTGCATTCATAATGTGCATCCCCCTGGATTTCGCTTGCATTATTATACAGAAAAAAGGGATATAAAGCAACAGGCAGCTATGCTGACATAGCTGCCTTGTCCTGGCTTGTCTCAAGTAATTGCCTGAGTTCTGGTCCATTCAACTTTTCTCGTGTAATTAACTCTTTTACTATCCTTTCATGAACGTCTCTTTTTCCAGTAAGGATTTCTTCTGCCTTGAATTCAAGGTTTTGCATGATTTCACGACAAACGTGATGGAATTCCTTTTCCGGCAAATTCCCCTTAGAAGCAATACCTAGCCTTGAAAGGCCGGCATTTATTATCCTTTCAGCCAAATCCATAGCCTTTTGAAAATCATTAATAGCTCCTGTGCTTTTCTCTCCTAAAAATAATTCTTCACTGACAGCTCCGGCCAATAAGATAATTATCTTATTCTCCAATGATGATTTTGTAAGCAATTTCGTATCTTCAGATTGACTGTGACGGACATATCCTAAAGCATCGCCCCGTGACGTTACAGTTATCTGCTCAACAGATTCAGGTTCTAAAACCTCGCTTACTACAGCATGTCCGGCTTCATGGACGGCAACACGGCGCAGTGTTTCTTGATTGGCCTGATGGTCAAGTTTTTCACCCATTATTACCTTGTCAATTGCTTCCGTAAGATGCGCTTGCTGTATCATTAAATTTTCGTCTCTTAAGGCAAGTATTGCCGCCTCGTTCATCAGGCTTTCTAAATGAGCTCCTGAAAATCCGTAGGTTCCTCCTGCTATTTCTTCAAGTCTCGTATCATCAGCAAGGGGCTTATTTTTGGCGTGAAGCTTTAAAATAGCCAGTCTGCCTTCTTTATCCGGCAGATCGACTCTGACCTGTCTGTCGAATCTTCCGGGCCTCAGGAGAGCCGGATCAAGAAGGTCGGCTCTGTTTGTTGCGGCAATCAACAGAACCTGTGTTTCACGTTCATTAGTCAGACCATCCATTTCTACTAGTAACTGGTTAAGAGTTTGATCATATTCGAGATGGCTTGAGTTACTGCCTCTTTTTCCGCCGAGAACTTCGATTTCGTCGATAAAAATTATTGCTTTATCTCTTTTTTGTTTTTTGGCCATTTCTCGCGCGGATTTAAACAAACTTCTGACACGTTGTGCACCAACCCCTGCATACATTTCAATAAACTCACTTCCTGAGGCGGTAAGAAAGACAGCATCAGAATAACCTGCGGCTGCCCGGGCCAAAAGAGTCTTTCCTGTACCGGGTGGACCCGTGAGAAGAATTCCCTTTAAGGGTCTTATCCCCATCTTGTTTATCTTTTCGGCCTCCAGCAGAAATTCTAAGGCTTCCTTGAGCTCCTGTTTTGCAACCTCAAGTCCGCCGATATCCTCGAACTTGAACTTTTTATTTGCAACAATCTTTTGATGGGAATCCAGCTTTAAAAGGCCTCTTTTTTTTGTAATGATATATAAGCCAAGACCAAATGCGGCAAATAAGATAAGGGGTGTGATATCAAATCCTAGATATACCAAAAATGCGGCAACACCGATAATTGCGCCTATAATTGCCTCGCGTCCAATCATAGATAATCACCTCCCATGGTATTGATGATCTGTAAAGTGCCGTTCTCTTTACAGATAACGAGATGAGCGGTATCATCTTCCTTATTGGCTGTGAGAAAAATGTAATTATTGTCAATTTCAATATCGTAAGCAATATTCTGACCATCAGAAATATTATCAAGCCGAACAGGTAACTTTGAAAGCTCACCTGTATCTATGGCTTCATATATAAAAAGATTTGCTTTTTTGAAAAAAAGAGATAGTTCAGGATTTCTTTGATTCTTTATTTCCACTATGATTTCAGGATTTCGGCTATTGGTTCTTCCTTCAAGCTCCTCCAAAAACAAATAAAATACAGATTTTAAATTACTCCTTACGTTGAATTGCACAGTTGCCTTTTTACGGTTATTTGCGCTTTGATATTCAAAGTATTCAACGCCCTGCAATTTTTGCACCGCATCTTCTAAAGGCGCTCGTAAAAAGGTTTTATTATAAAAGCCGGTTGCGCCGGCTAAGACAACAAAAATAACAAGACCTGAAATCAGGATTGTCAACGCTTTTTTTATCTTATCCACACTCAACACCTCTCTCTGCGCCACATTATATCACAGGGAGTGAGGTATTTCCTTAGCAAAAGGATGGAAAAAATCCCGCAGCACTACGGGATTCACAATCTTGTTGACTTTCTGGCTCTGTAAAAATAGTCAATACCGGACCATACAGTAAACAGCATCGCTACATAAATGGCGTATTTGCCAAATTCAATATTCAGAAGGCTCTGCAGGAAATCATTTAAAAGCAAGGCAGATATTGCCACGATTTGGCTGACTGTCTTAATCTTGCCCAGTTTACTGGCAGCGATCACTACTCCTTCTGAAGCTACAACAGCACGTAGACCTGTAACGAAAAATTCCCTGCCGATTATTACCACCGCTATCCACGCCGAAACAGCTTTTAATTCGACAAGTGAAATAAGTGCTGCAGATATAAGTAATTTGTCGGCTAGAGGGTCCATTAATTTCCCCAGGTTCGTGACCTCTTTGCGCTTACGGGCAATATAACCGTCTAACCCGTCTGTACTGGCAGCGATAATAAATATTGCTGCAGCTATGTATTCTCCGAAACTAATTCGTGTCAAGAGAACAAACATAAAAACCGGAACAAGAAATATTCTTGATAGAGTGAGCTTATTGGCGAGATTCATCAACTATCTCTCCTATTAATTCGAATTCTTGACAATGAGTAACCCTGAGCTTGATAAAACTACCTGGTTCTATCCTTTTTTGCGGATTGAAATAAACTATACCGTCTATTTCAGGGGCATCTCCCGCTGTTCTGCCTTCCCAATGCTCATTACAATCTGAGCTTGGTCCATCTACGATAACTTTTATTGTTTTGTTGAGAAACTTTTCCTGTTTTTTTGCCAAAATTTCTTTTTGTAAGGAAGAAGCTAAAAAAAGCCTTCTTTCTTTTTCTTGCTCTTCAACCTGTTCCGGCAAATAATATGCCTTGGTGTCCGGTTCCCGAGAGTAAGTGAAGAAACCGGCACGATCAAATTCAAATTCGCGAATAAAGGCAAGAAGTTCCTGAAAATCATCTTCGGTTTCTCCGGGGAAACCAACGATAAAGGTTGTGCGTAAGACTATTTCCGGCAACTGGCTTTTTATCTTTTCTAATAGCCTTATAATATCATTTTTTAAAAACGGTCTGCCCATTCTTTTTAAAGTGTTGTCTGCAATATGCTGTAAAGGAATATCGAGATACTTGCATACCTTGTCTTCTTCTTTGATGGTCATTATTAAATCGTCATTAATATGGTTAGGATAACAATACAAAAGCCTTATCCACTTTAATTCGGATATATCTGAGAGTTTTCTTATGAGTGGACTCAGCATGTGTTTATCGTAGATATCCATGCCATAATTTGTAGTATCCTGAGCGACAAGAATAGCCTCTTTCATACCTTTACTTGCCAGTAAACCAACCTCCGTGACAATATTCTCGATCTTACGGCTTCTATACGCACCGCGCAGAGAAGGTATTACGCAGTATGAGCACCTGTTATCGCAACCCTCTGCTATTTTGATGTAAGCATAATGTGCTGCAGACTCGGGCAAGGTACTAATTCCACTGAATTTTTCATTATACAAAAAATCATCAGGGGGACCTAATTTAAGGATTGGCCTTTTAATTTTTTGTTCATGCCATTCACTTATCAACTCCGGTAAGCGGTGAATACTTCCAGTGCCTAAATACGCATCTATTTCGGGGATTTCCTTTCTAAGTTCCTCGGCATATTTTTGTACAAGACATCCTGCTGCAATTAAATATTGGCATTTCCCTCGTGCCTTCCATTGTGACAGTCTGAGTATTTCTTCAATAGACTCTTGTTTAGCATCAAGAATAAAACCGCAAGTATTTACCACAATGATATTCGCAAGTTCTACCCTTTTCTCAGGCACAAACCCTAAAGAAACTAAATAACCGTATATTTGTTTACTGTCGACTATATTCTTGGGGCAGCCGAGGGTGACTATATGAAAGGACTTTGACATCAGCATCCTCCGTCTTTTTCGGTAATCTGGTTACATATCGCTAATAGTATATAATACGTCGCAAACCGTGTCAAAGCCAATCCTAACGTTATGCCTACCTTTCGGTTATTTCATTATCTTCTAACAAATAGGTTTTACGTACGATATCGCCAATACCCCCTAGTGCTCCCAGACTTTCATCGTTTAAGAACACCTCTGCTCCTCCGGCATTTCCGAGGTGAAATGAAACGCGCGTTAAGTCACTGAATGTTCTTTCGTCGCCCTTATTCAATGTACCTTCGTATAAAAGTCTCGAACCACTCCTGATTGAAGCCCAGCACTTGCTATTTGCAACGATTTTGAAGGTAATCGATTCAATTATTTCCGGTACTTCATCCCCTGGGCCGTTTTCGTTTTCGACATCTTCAGGATTTTGAACATCCTCAATTTCAGGTGTGGTCGACTCGCCATTTTCTGTTTGGCCCACTGAAGGATTATTTTCAGGAATTACGTGGTAGACATAGTTTTTGTATACAAACTGTAGGGCAACTAACAATGCGATTGCAATAACGGCAAGGATAATACCCAGTTTTTTACGTGGCTTGCCGGGGATTTCTATTTTCTCCGGAAGGGGTTCTGTCTTGGCTTCTTTTATTTGCAATTCATCAAATGCGGTGACAATTTCATCATCGTTCAAGCCAAGCTGGCGACTGTATGTCCGTAAAAAACCCCTTAAATAGACCCTGCCGGGGAATTGATCCCATTGTTCGTTTTCCATTGAGGCAAGATAGCGTGTTCTTATCTTTGTGATTTTTTCTATTTCCGCAAATGAAAGTCCTTTTTCTAACCGCGCTTTTTTAAGAGTATCACCAATTCCCAATGTTTCCACCTCCTTTTATGATATATTTATTGTTTCGACAACAGTTCTTTCAGTACTGCTGTCGTCCTTGCCATGTTTTGAGCATTTAGATTTACCTCATAGTCCTGTGACGGACCTGGAGGGTATTTATACATCGGATCGTAATAGTCAAGCAACAGCGTGCGAACAAATTCATCCGTATTACCCTCACTTAATAATTGTATCAAATAATTAACTCTTTTATGACCTAATCGCTTTTTTAAATGACAAACCGCATCTTTTAGCAATTCCATATCTGTTGGTGGAATGAACTCATTACCATCAAGATATGTCATAATTAAACGTTTGATTCTGTTATCTAAGGTATCATAAACTAAAACATTCTCACCTTCTTGCATCGCCTGAAAAAAAGTTTCCGGTAAAGTAACAGACCCAATCCTTTTACTTTCACATTCGACTATAATGCGGCTTTCATTTTTGTATCTCAGTAACTCCAAAAACAATCTGGCTTCAAATTGTTTTTGTGAAGGAGGTAGGGATTGACCAATATGTCCAAACACCGAGCCTCTGTTGTCAGCCAGTTTTTCAAGGTCAATAGCCGGCATCCCTTCCATACGCAGTTTTTTAATGATTTCTGTTTTCCCTACCCCGGTAAGACCATCTAAAACGACAAATTGCTGTTTAAGAGGCTCTGAGAAATAAGAAACGACTAACTTACGAAAACCTTTATAGCCACCTTGCAACAAAAAGTGTTTGATTCCCAAAATATCTAAGAGCTTAGACATTGACTGACTGCGCATACCGCCCCGCCAGCAATATAAAACGATGTTTTTTTCGTGGCTGATTTCTTTTATCTTCCCATACATTTCAGGTAATTTCGGAGCAATTATAGAAAAACCTTTATCAAAAGCTTCTTGGGTTAAGCCCTTTTTATAGATGGTTCCGACAATAGCCCTTTCCTCGTTTTCAAGTAAAGGCAAGTTAACGGACCCTGGGATATTTGCCTCCAGGAATTCTGCCGGTGAGCGCAAATCCACAAACAGCGGTTCTTGCATATTCAAAGCCTCATGAGCCATAATAATATTTTCCATACAATCCTTCATTTTCCTCTTTCTATTTGTTTTCAACAAAAACTCTTTCATATTCTTCCCAGTTCATACGAATAGAACGCGGCTTACTTCCCTCATAAGCACCGACAATACCCCTATCCTCAAGCTGGTCAATAATACGTGCTGCTCTGGTGTATCCTATGCGCAGCCTTCTCTGCAGAAGAGAAATTGAAGCCTGTCCACTCTCAATAAATAGCTTGGCGGCTTGGGGCAGTAGTTCATCTTCTTCGGTTTCCTCGCGAGCATTGCTTTCTTCATTTTCCCAGGGTGTAATATACCGCGGTGTGATTTGATTTTTGAGGTGCGTTACCAGTTTGTCCATTTCCTGGTCTGAAATATATACACCTTGTACCCGAATCGGTTTCGCCATTCCCGTCGGATAAAACAGCATGTCTCCTCTCCCCAGGAGTCTTTCGGCACCGCCCATGTCCAGTATGGTGCGGGAATCTGTCTGGGAGGAGACAGCAAAAGCTATGCGTGAGGGGATATTTGCTTTGATGATACCTGTAATAACATCGACAGAGGGTCTTTGCGTGGCGACGACCAAATGTATACCTGCCGCCCTGGCCATTTGAGCAAGACGACAGATGGCGTCCTCCACATCTGCAGGTGCAACCATCATCAAATCCGCAAGCTCATCAATAAGAATAACAATGTAGGGCAATGTAGGAAATTCTGGTTGTTCCTCTGCTTTTCTGGCCTGATTATAACGGATTATGTCCTTTACACCCAATCCTGCAAAAAGCTCATAGCGAGTTTCCATTTCGTGTACTGCCCATCGCAATGAACTTGCTGCCTTCTTGGGATCAGTAACAACAGGTGATATAAGATGCGGAATACCGTTGAAATTTGATAGCTCTACTACCTTAGGATCGATCATTAATAGCTTTACCTCATCCGGAGATGCTTTAAACAAAATACTGGCTATGATGGCATTCATACAGACGCTCTTGCCTGAACCGGTAGCACCTGCAATAAGCAGGTGCGGCATCTTACTTAAGTCCGCTACAATGGGATTTCCGCCAATATCCTTTCCCAGCGCGATAGAAAGATTTGAAGGCGAATTCTGAAATATATCGTTTTCCAGTACTTCGCGCAGTGTAACAACAGCAATTTCCTCGTTAGGGACTTCGATACCGACAGCGGCTTTCCCAGGTATGGGAGCCTCAATCCGCACCTGTGGTGCGGCCAGGGAAAGGGCGATATCGTCCGCTAAATTAACAATACGGCTGACTTTTACACCCGGAGGGGGCTGTATCTCATATCGTGTTATACTAGGACCTTTACTAACCTGAGTTACTTTTGCCTTAACTCCGAAATTTACCAGAGTTTCTTCGAGTATTTTGACATTATCGGTTATGTTTTTATTCAATCTTCGGCTTTTGGCATACGTAGGAAACTGTAACAGGCTTAAAGAAGGTTTCACATAATCCGTACTTAAGGTTTCCTCTATCGCATCCTCTTTTTGTTTTTCGTTCTCGTTATCCTTTTTTTCTACAAGCCTGAGATGACCTCTTACCACCGCAGGAGAAGACATCGCGTTGATTTCTTTTTCCTCGACTACCGTCTCTGTATGATCTACTATTAGCGGTGTTTCATGAACATCTTCTTCGTATTCTATTTTTATCTGCCTATTACTTTTTTTCTTTTTTACGGCTTTTGCTTCCTCTTTTTGAAAAATAAAGTCGACCAGTTCTTGGCGAGTTTTGCCAAGGAAGTCACACACCTGGTTATATAGATTCCTCAGGAGAACAATGAATGGTTTTTGGGCAATTACAACAATCGAAATACCAATACAGACAATTAAAAATATATAAGCCCCTACGTTACCGAATAAAGTTAAAGAAAGGCGTGCCGCTAACGCACCGGCAATTCCCCCTCCTTCTCCTTCCATTCCTGCAGCTAGGTTTTGTTGAGATTCCGGTAATTGCAAATGCAGTATTGCCAGTATTGACAAAACAATCACGAACCAGGAAGTGATTACCTGCTTACTCCACTTTTTCCTAGTCCATAACCTTGTTATTCCAAGAATAAACAGTACAAGCGGGATAAGATATCTCCCACTGCCGAAAAAGGTTGTCATCACTCGGTAAAAAAAGCTTCCGACTGCACCAATCGTGCTAATGTCGTTTCCACCGGTTCCTTGCCAAAAGCATAAGACAATAAAAAAGCTTAAGGCAATTAAGATCATACCTATTAATTCGTGTTTTATTTCCTCTTTAACATTTTCCTTCTTTTTCATTCATTCACCCCACCATAATTAGTTTACTATGACTGGGACATCCGAGCAATGGATTTCTGAGCTGCAACTATAAAATATTTAAGAAATATGTTAAAAAGGCTCATCATTCTAATTTAACCTTGTAGGACAATAGATTTCCTGGTTGAAACGTGTTGTCAAGATAAACGGCGGGATCAGTACCTAAGATTCGTTCTAATCTAACACAATTATCTGCTGTCATCATAACTTGCACAGGTTGACCGTTAATGATTTCTTCCTTTATTTCAAAATTACCTTGTTCTGGATCACCCCATATTATTTCCGGCGGTAAAGGAGAGTAAATAACTATTGTAAATGCCCCCTCTGAGAATTACGTGCTCTTATCAATTCATTCAGACGCTTAACAGCCTGTGATAACCCACCTACTTCGTTTATCAATCCAACCTCCGTCGCATCTTTGCCGACAAGTACAGTACCTATATCGCGGGCCAAATCGCCTGTTTGAAACATTAATTGTCGTAGCTTTTCTTCAGTGATGTTAGAATGTTTCATAACAAAATTTACCACTCTATCCTGCATTTTATCAAGATAGTCGTAGGTTTGCGGAACGCCGATAACAAGTCCCGTCAGCCTGATGGGATGTATAGTCATAGTAGCTGTTTCTGCGATAAACGAATAGTCTGCTGCCAGGGCGATTGGCACACCAATGCTATGACCTCCGCCTAACACTATTGATACCGTTGGTTTTGACAATCCTTCAATCATTTCCGCAATAGCTAACCCGGCCTCTACATCTCCGCCGACTGTATTAAGAATAATTACTAAGCCTTCTATATTTGTATTCTGTTCTACTGCAACAAGCTGAGGTATGACATGTTCATACTTTGTCGTTTTGTTTTGCGGAGGCAGGATAATATGGCCTTCAATCTGCCCTACAATTGTCAAACAGTGTATGCTGCTGGTTGCCGTTTGATCTGGCAGTTGAATGGTACCCAATTCCTTGATGAGATCTGTTCCGTCATTTTTTTTCTGGCCCGGTTTATCCGGTCTTAAACTCCTGATTGTCACACCTGTTCTTGCCACAAAAAGATCCACTCCTTAGTTGCACTTATACTATGTTCTGATAGGAATATACTTTCCGATAGTGTCAAAAAAAATGCGCCTCTTGGCGCATTTTTATGTCTCCATAATGATGGGAATGATCATAGGTCTTCTTCCTGTTTTTTCATAAAGGTATTTCCCTAAGGCATCCTTAACCTGGGACTTTATTGCAGCCCATTCGTGCAGTTTTTTTTCAAAACATTTATCCAAGACGCCTTTAACAATTTCACGTGCTTCTTCAATCAACTCTTCCGATTCTCTTACATAAACAAAGCCTCTTGAAATAATGTCAGGTCCTGCCGCCAATATACGCTGTTCCTTATTTATTGTCATGACAACAATAAGGATTCCTTCTTCCGATAGCTGTTTTCGGTCTCGCAGAACAATATTGCCAACGTCTCCAATACCCAAGCCGTCAATCAAGACTCTCCCGGATGTGACCTTGCCGCAAAAAGCTCCGCTGTTTCTGCCGAATTCCAGAACAGAGCCGTTTTCCGCAACAAAAACGTTTTCCTCAGGAATACCCATTTGCTGGGCCAGTTTGGCGTGCTTTACGAGATGTCGGTATTCCCCATGCACCGGAATAAAGAACTTTGGGCGAACCAAGTTGATCATCATTTTTAATTCTTCTTGGCAGGCATGTCCGGAAACATGGATACCGCTCATTGCCTCGTAAACAACTTCTGCCCCTAACTTGTAGAGCTGGTTAATCGTCTTAGCTACCAGTTTTTCATTGCCCGGTATCGGACTGGCTGAAATGATTACCGTATCTCCCGGAACAATTTCTACATTACGATGATCGCCTCTTGCCATTCTGGTTAAAGCCGACATGGGCTCGCCTTGGCTCCCGGTAGTAATAACGGCAATTTGATCCCGAGGGTATTTATCAATGCGCTCTATTTCTATCAGCGTGTCCTTTGGTATCGTTATATACCCTGTTTCATGAGCGATATTTACAACATTAAGCATACTTCTGCCAACAATTGCTACCTTTCTATTGTATTTATTGGCGGCATTGATGACCTGCTGAATGCGGTGAATGTTTGACGCAAAGCTTGCTACAATCAATCTTTCCTTGGCTTGAAGAAACATTTCTTCAAAGGTTTTACCGACCGTACGTTCCGATGTAGTAAAGCCAGGTCTTTCCACATTAGTGCTGTCGGAAAACATAACCAATACACCCTTCTCGCCGTACTCGGCTATTTTGGCGAAATCCATTACTCCCCCGTCAACAGGAGTCTGGTCAAACTTAAAATCTCCTGTGTGCAGAACAACACCAAGGGGAGTACGTATTGCCAAGCCAATAGCATCCGGGATACTATGACTTACCTTGAAGGTGTCAATATAGAAGTATTTCCCTAATTTAAAGGTATCGCGTGGTTTAATAATACTAAGGTTAGCGCCGGATACACCATTTTCTTTAAGCTTTTCTTGCACCAAACCTAAGGTTAACCTTGTCCCATATACAGGTACATTTATTTCCTTTAGAACATAAGGTAAAGCACCAATATGATCCTCATGACCATGGGTTAGTACTATTCCCTTTATTAAACCTTTATTCTCCATTAAGTAAGTTATATCAGGTATAACCACATCAATTCCCAGCATCTCATCCTCGGGGAACATTAAACCTGAATCAATAATCATAATTTCGTTCTTGTAACGCAATACCGTCATGTTCTTGCCGACTTCCCCCAAACCGCCCAGAGGAATAATCTGCAACTTAGTTTCTTTATCCGACATTACTGTCCTCCTTTAATTTTTATTTGACACAAAAAAAAACCTTCACATTTCCATTCCGTGCCGAAGGTTTCTTTCCAACCCAGAGCATTCCGAACCTAAACCCTCAATGCATATTATAAGATAAACTCTATCAAATGACAAGGGCAAGCTTTTTTATATGCTTTTTCATATTGTTACATTATTTTTCATATTCTATACGTTGCATCGATATAATTTTTAAGGGGATAACCGCAGATATACAACGGTTATCCCCTTTTTAAATCATTCAAACTAATTTAAATCAAAGATAAATCTTTGAGGACATTACTAATTACCTTTTCCTGTTTTGAATCGGCTTCTACCATAGGAAGCCTCAATTTATCGGAACACATACCTGTCAGCGAGACAGCTTTTTTAACCGGAATGGGATTAGTTGTTAAAAACATTGCCCTAAATAAGTCGAACAGGCGCAAATGAATTTGTAAGGCTTTTTCTGTTTGTCCTGTTGTAAATGCCTTAAGCATTTGATTGATCTCCTTAGCTGCGATATTGCTTGCAACACTGATAACACCGTAACATCCAAGAGCCATCATCGGCAATGTGATGCTGTCATCGCCGCTATAAATGAGAAAGTCTTTAGGAAGTATTGATCTTAGTAAGGACACCTGATCCATGTCGCCACAAGCTTCCTTAATACCGACGATATTTTTTATTCCCGCTAGTCTTTTCACCGTATCCGGCAACATATTTATACCGGTTCGTCCCGGAACGTTATAAAGCAGAATAGGCAGAGAAGACTCAGCGGCAATTGCTTTGAAATGTTGATAGAGTCCCTCCTGATTGGGTTTATTGTAGTATGGTACAACAACCATTACACCATCAACCCCAAGCTTGCACGCCGCTTGTGTCATTTCTATACAATCAGAGGTAGAATTAGTACCTGTTCCGGCCAGAACGGTTCCTTTTTCCCCTACAGCTTCCTTCACTGCCTTGAATAAATCGATTTTTTCTTTGATAGATAAGGTTGGGGATTCACCGGTGGTTCCGCAAACGACAAGGCCGCTTCCATCATTCACCAACTTTAAGGCCAACCTTTGCGCAGCATCAAAATCTATACTCATATCTTCTTTAAAGGGCGTGATCATAGCTGTAAACAACCTTGGAAATGCCTTCATAAACTTATCCTCCCTGTAATTTATTGTTGAAATAACGTCATTTATATAATTGAATCCAAACCATATTTCAATCCGTTCCATTCCCGAACTTTTCTCACAGCCATCAGTACTCCCGGCATAAAGGATTGGCGTGAAAATGAATCATGCCTGATAGTAAGTAATTCACCGTGTCCGGCAAAAAGCACCTCTTGGTGGGCAATCATTGATTTTAATCTGACACTGTGTACCCGTACACCGTTAAAGTCACCACCGCGGCAGGGATGATTATCGGAACTGCCAACACCCGTTATGATAGAGTTATCATCCTTTGTCATACCATCGGCAGTTGTTTTTGCCGTTCCGGAAGGACTGTCGATTTTTTTGTCATTATGGTACTCAATGATCTCTGCTTGATCGTAAAAACGAGAAAGTTCCTTTGCATATTTCATCATCAGTACCGCACCGAGAGAAAAGTTAGGTGCCAGCATTATTCCGGCATTGTTTTCTTTCCCTAGTTTATCAAACTCACTTATTTCCTCGTCTGTAAATCCTGTTGTCCCAATAACAGCAGATACCCCTTTCATTAAAGCAACAGGAATATTTTTTAAAACCGCGTCTTTTCTGGTAAAGTCAACCACCACACAAGGCTTTTTTGCATTATCTAAAACCGTCCCAAGGTCATCGGAAATAAAAACACCTAATGGTTTACTTCCTATCATTTCACCTATATCTGCACCTTGATTCGAAATATCAATGGCACCGGCAACATAAACATCGTCGGCTTCATTAACGGCATTGACTACTTCCCTTCCCATTTTTCCGGTTGCTCCAATAACAACAACTCCAAGTAAATCCATAACTTACCAATCCCTTTCCGTTTAATGATTTCATAACTGCTCATCAATGAGTAGTTATGAAAAAAACAAAAACAGCTAAAAGCGTAACTTTCAGCTGTCATAAGCTCTAGCTACCCTCCTCATGCCCACAGTGAGATAGTTCTCCAACCGTTATAGGGCCAAAAACGGTTGACAGTGTTGCACTTATTCAATGCAACCCCAGCGCAACAAGGCCAGTACCATGTGCACTTCGGCGACAGGTCCTTTCGTCCGGTTCATCACTGCTGAGCTTCCCGGATTACTGATAAATGCCGCACCCCTACCCCACCCGCCAGAGTGAGGTAATATATCTGTTTTACATATAATCTTATGTCTATCCCGGGTATTTGTCAAGGATTAGGCGATTTTTATTAGTTTATTTTTAATAAGAGAGCTTATATCGCATGTGAGTATCATCCAGATCAACAATTATAACTTCAGCTCCGATTTTCTTTACGGCACTCCAAGGTACAGTAAAATTATTTCTGTTCCACATATTTAATAGACCATTCCTGCTCGGTAAAATTATCGAATCAATTTCCCCCGATTCTGCTTGTATGACCAGGTCGGAGTCGGCCACGGTCCCCAATCTGCAACCATCCTGGATGTTAACAATATCCTTGCCAATTAAATCACTAAGTCTTACCTTATCCAAAATCACTCCACTCCTGTTTAATCTTATTTTTTAATCTTACAATAGAATAAAATAACTATCGGCTGAAGAAGCGCCGCAATGACGGCGATCATAGCTAAAGGATCCAAAGAAACGTTGAACCAACACACTCTTTCAGGTATTTGCATTTTAAGGAAGGATACTATTAATACCAGGGAAATATAGATACCTCCCGCTATTGCTACCAACTCACCTATAGCAACCGACATCGGTGAAGCTTCTGCAACTTCCACATTTTCGGTGACCCTTTTTCTCCTTATCTCTATTCTTGATTTAACTGCCCAAACGACGAAACCGATAGTCACCAATAATATAATCAGCTTGAAAAACATAAAAAAACCTCCTTCCCACAATATTTTTATGCGGAAAGGAGTGTTGCTATGACAATAACTGTTTTAAATAAGGTTCAATATTAACTTGCTCTTTTAAGGGACCAATGGTACTTAGATTAAAATCGCCTTCTCCAAACAGCTCCTTGGCAATCTCTTGGACATCATCTCGTGTCACGGCTGTTAGCTTTTCCACGACCTGGTCTGCCGTTACTGTTTTACCGAGAGACAGTTCTGTCCTGCCAAGTCTTGTCATTCTGCTGCCGACACTTTCTAAGCCTAAATAAAGACTACCCTTGAGGTGTTCCTTTGTTCTTTCAAGTTCTTTTGAGTTAATACCGTCCTTAACTATACTCGAGGTTTCTCTAATAATTAAGTCTATAACTTCATCATACTTTTTGGGGCTTGTCCCGGCATAGAAAGTAAAAAGGCCGGTATCATGAAAAGCGGCATGATATGAATAAACCGAGTAGGCCAAGCCACGTTCCTCTCTGATCGATTGTACCAGACGCGAAGATGAGCCTCCCCCCAGAATACTGTTAAGAATATAAATGCTATATATCCTTTCGTCGATTTGGCTTAGGCCTTTTGTGCCAAGACAAATCTGGACCTGGCCTGTCTCTCTGTATAGATTTGATACATTTGGTTTTGTATGATGCGGCGTTGATATATCAATAGCTGCTCCCGCTTCATTTTTCATTCCTTCAAAAAGCGGACGAAGTTTATCCTGTACATCTGTATGTTTGATATTACCTGCTACGGCTATGACAATACGTTCAGGTATGTAATTATCACGTATATAAGTAATAATGTCCTCTCGTGTTATCTTACTGAGAGATTCGACTGTACCAAGAATCGGCCTACCCAGTGGATGGTTTGGCCAAACAGTCTGCACAAAAACATCATGAATTAACTCATCAGGCGTATCTTCATACATTTTTATTTCCTCTTCTACAACTCCCCGTTCTTTATCGATCGCCTTTTCAGCAAACAAAGAGTTAAAGAACATATCAGACAAGACATCTACCGCTAAATCAAAATGCTCGTCCAGCACCTTGGCATAGTAGCATGTAATTTCTTTTGACGTAAAGGCATTAAGCTGGCCGCCGACAGATTCAAGTGATTCGGCAATGTCTGAGGCAGAACGAGTCGACGTTCCTTTAAATAGTAAATGCTCTATAAAATGAGTAATCCCCTTATTCTTTTCGCATTCATGGCGTGAGCCGGCTCCAACCCATATTCCTATGGCTACAGAGCGAACAGCCGGTATTTCTTCTGTTACGATCCTGATACCATTACTAAGGCGTATTTTGGCGATATTATTGTGCATAAGTCCCCTCCATTATATTATAGCCATATTCTAATAAACTTCTCGCATCATTATACCTGTCGTACGCATTTAATACAACCGCTATCATTTCTATTTCTTGCTTTTTCGCGGAAGAAACAAGACATTTACCGGCTTTAAATGTAGTGCCGGTTTTTATTCCGGTGGTATAAGGATACGTCCACAACAAAATGTTGGTGTTCTTTATTTGCTGCAAACGTTTCGGTGTCTCCCACGCCAATCGATAATATCTTTTTTTAACAATGTCCGCAATGGTGTCGTTTTTTAATGCGCAGCGGGCTATAAGAGCTAAGTCATAAGCGGTAGTTAAGTGATAATCATTGGGCAATCCGTTGGTATTACAGAATTGTGTATCGTATGCCCCGATTGTTTTGGCCTTGAGGTTCATCATGCCGACGAATTCCTCTTCGCTGGGAGCTACAGCTTCGGCAATCGCTACGGCCGCATCGTTGCCGGATTTTATTAATGCCCCATGCAGGATGTTTAAAAGAGACATCTCATCACCTTCATGAAGGTGGATAGAGGCTTCCCCTACAGAGGCAGCATTTTTGCTAATCCTAAATACCTGCTCCAGCCTGTCTGATTCTGCTCCCAGTAGAGCTGTTAATATCTTAGTCGTACTTGCCGGAGGCAGTATTTCATCGGCATTCTTGGCATAAATTACCTTTCCGGTTTCGCTGTCTATCAGTACTGCAGAACGGGCAGATATGGATATTTCTGCTGTTGCGGTAAACGGCAGAACAGAAATTGCTAAATAAGAAATCAAGAGACAGTAAAATATTTTTTTACGTAAAGTCATGTGCAATCACCTTTTATATATTATGGCTTTTTTTAAGAAAATTAACTGATGATTTCAGAAACCGTTTTAAAAAAGTAATTTTCACTTTCAATTCTGTTTATCAATACAGGCAAAGCTTGGAGTGTGCATTCCTTGGGATGCATCAGTATCAAAAAGCCGCTGTCTAACTTGGAAATAACCTTTTCTATTATTTTTTCCGGCGCCGGTTCCTGCCAATCAACAGTATCCAGAGTCCACATAATAGTTTTATAACCTAACTCATTTGCCGCTTTGATCACATGGTCCTGATGTTCCCCATAGGGAGGAGCAAATATCTTATTACATTCGATTCCTATTTCTTTAAATGTCTCCTCGGTTCTCAATATTTCTTCACGATTTTTTTCTATGGTAATTTTGTCCGGATGGGGATGGGAATAACCGTGATTACCTATTTCGTGCCCCTGCTCATAGATACTTAATACTACATCCGGAAATTTTTTTGCAAACCTGCCGGTAACAAAAAATGTGGCTTTAACGTCATTCTCGGAAAGAATCTGGAGCATGCCCGGTATAATATCTTCTCCCCAGTCGACATTAATCATAAAAGCAACGGCCTTTTCTTGTGTGTTGCCGATGTAAATTGGGTTTATCACCGGAACTTCATTTACATTATGGCAATACCTTAATAGAAGAATCAGAAAAAAGACAAGCAACAACAATGGCACGAGATAATATAAAACCTTTTCTTTGCTGATGAAATATACCTTCATTTTTTCACCCCAAAACAGATAAGAATTATTTAATATATATGCACTTTCAGCGGAACAATTCTATCTGCCGAGGATTTAGCTAAAAAGAAAAATAAAGCGATTTTTAACCGCTTTATTTCGTGTCATTGCTATTTTTTTGTTCGCGCAAGGCTTCCTTACGCGACAGGTTTATTCTGCCCTGTCTGTCGATCTCGGTGAGTTTCACAATTATTTCATCACCAACCGCGACCACATCCTCGACCTTAGCTACTCTCTCCTCGGCCAATTGTGAGATGTGTACAAGTCCTTCTTTACCGGGAAGTATTTCCACAAAGGCTCCAAAATTCATGATTCTGGTTACCTTACCTACATAGGTTATGCCGACTTCCACATCTTTTACCAAATCTTCGATGATCCTTAGCGCTTTCTGTCCTGCTTCGCCGTCTACCGCGGCAATGAAAACACGTCCGTCGTCCTCAATGTCGATTTTGACACCAGTGTCCTCAATAATTTTTTTGATTGTTTTACCACCTGGCCCAATTACATCACGTATCTTGTCAGAGTCAATAACCGTCGTGATTATTCTGGGAGCATAAGGTGATAATTCCGTTCTTGGTTTATCAATCGCCGCCAGCATTTTATCCAGTATAAACAGACGTCCGTTTCTTGCCTGCTCAAGGGCATCCTTAAGAATATCCCTACTAATACCCGCAATTTTTATATCCATCTGTATTGCCGTTACACCATCTTTTGTTCCCGCAACCTTGAAATCCATATCACCAAGTGCGTCTTCCATACCTTGAATATCTGACAAGATAGTATAGTTGTCACCGTCTTTTACCAATCCCATAGCAATACCTGCAACAGGAGCTTTAATCGGAACACCTGCATCCATCAGAGACAATGTGCTGCCGCAAACGCTAGCCATCGATGTTGAACCGTTTGATTCTAAGACTTCAGATACAAGTCTAATCGTATAAGGGAACTCCACTTCATTGGGAATCATTGGTTCCAGGGCTCTTTCAGCCAGTGCTCCGTGCCCGATTTCCCTTCTGCCAGGTCCGCGCATTGGTCTGGTTTCACCAACACTATAAGGAGGGAAATTGTAGTGATGCATATAACGTTTTGTTTCTTCTACTCCCAAGCCGTCAAGAATTTGTTCGTCTCCGACAGCTCCTAATGTCAATACGTTCATAACCTGGGTTTGCCCTCTGGTGAACAGGCCGCTGCCGTGAGTCCGCGGAAGAACCCCTACTTCACAGGTTATAGTTCTGATTTCATCGGTCTTTCTGCCGTCCGGTCTAATTTTATCTATCGTTATCAGCTTACGGACATGTTCCTTCACGATTGCATCCAAAACACTCTTGACCTCATTCAACTGCTCAGGATAGATTTCAGCATATTTTTCCAATGCTTCGTTTTTAACAGCATCAATTTTTTCTTCTCTCGCCAGTTTTTCTCTGACAGTGACGGCTTCAAGCAATAGGCCTTCTGCGTATTCCCGTACGTCTTTTTCGAGTTGTTCATCAGTAGCATTGAGTTGGAGAATTCTTTTTTCTTTCGCTAATTCCATTTTTAGCGATTCTGTTCTAAAATCCTCAATCAAAGCTACAATTTCTTTGATTTGTTCATGTCCGGTCATAATCGCTTCCAGGATAATATCTTCAGAAACCTCCGATGCTCCGGCTTCAACCATCATAACTGCATCTTTCGTACCTGCTACGATAAGACTGAGAAGAGATTTTTCGCTTTGTTCAAGATTAGGATTGATGACATACTCCCCATCAACATATCCTACCTCAACGGCAGCAATAGGGCCATTAAAAGGTATGTCCGAAATATGCAGGGCGGCTGAAACTCCTATGATAGCAGTTATATCCGGACGCGAATCCTGATCTACCGACATTATTGTTGACACCACATGCACATCGTTTCTATAACCTTTCGGGAATAAGGGCCTAATCGGGCGGTCGATCAATCTTGCCGAAAGAATCGCCTTTTCGCTTGGCCTGCCCTCCCTTTTTATAAAACCTCCTGGGATCTTGCCAACCGAATAGAGCCTTTCTTCGTAGTCAACTGTTAAAGGGAAAAAGTCTATCCCTTCCCGTGGCCCCGCTGAGGAGGTTGCAGTAGCCATAAGACACGTATCGCCATATCTGACGTAAACCGCTCCACCTGCCTGCTTAGCCATCCTTCCTGTTTCTAGTGTTAATTCCTTTCCGGCAATGACAATACTTCTAGTAAGTATTTTTTGTATGTAGTCCATATACCTTGATAAACCTCCTAATCATTAAGTTCTTTTCCTAACCTAACTTTATTCTACACAATATTTATTATTTCCTTCATACCGTAATGAAAATACAAGGCATAAGAAAGAGGGCGTTAAAAACGCCCTATCTCCTGATACCAAGACTTTTTATCACATTCTGATACCTCTTAATGTCTTTCGACTTTAAGTAGTTCAGAAGGTGTCTTCTCTGTCCGACCATCTTCAATAATCCACGACGCGAGTGATGATCTTTCTTGTGGATCTTAAGGTGTTCTGTCAGATAGTTGATCCTTTCGGTCAATATCGCTACCTGTACCTCAGGAGAACCCGTATCGCTATCATGGAGACGATATTTGCCGATTATTTCATTCTTTCTGTCCTTTTCGAGAGACACTCTACATTCACCTCCTTATTATATTCGGCGTAAACCAAGTCAGGACGTCGGTGACTCGTCCGGCCTAGAATACGCTAACTCAGCAGTTCCAATTATAAGGTATCGGCTACAGATATGCAAGTCGTTGTTTTGCCGAGTGTGTCGATTATCACATTCCTTGCCTTCTCGACGTCTTTGGCAATCTGTAACGATAGTTCTGTCGGGTTTTTAAAAACATTTTCATTTCTAAGATAATTTATAATATGGAGCCTAACTCTCTTTTTGTATAGGTCTCCCGTATAATCCAACACATGGGCTTCGACTGTAATCTCATCCCCTCCAAAGGTTGGCTTTTTGCCAATATTGACCACTGCAGGGAAGCTTGTGCCCTCTTTCATACTTTTCTCGCCCGTTATAACAAGTATACCCGCATAAACCCCCAGCGCAGGCAAAAGTGTATTTTCTGCTACTGCAATATTTGCTGTCGGATAACCCATTTCACGACCTCGACGCATCCCCGGTGCAACTAACCCTTCAAAATATGGCCAATACCCTAAAAGTTCAGCTGCTGCGGATATATTACCGTCAAGATACATTTTTCTGATAAGTGAGCTACTCACCACAGTATTGTTAACACTGTAGGGCGGCATAACGAAAACCTCAAAGCCGTACTTATTTCCTGCCTCTTGTAAAAGCTCAGGATTTCCTTTTCCGCCTTTACCAAACGTATAATTATAGCCAACGAAAACCTTCTTGACACAAATCAATTCGCAAAGGTAGTTCTTAATAAATTCTTGAGGTTCAAGAAAGGCCATTTCCTCTGTAAAGCTTAGTTGCATATAGTAATTAATCCCCAGTTTTTCTATAAGACATCTCTTCTGATCGGGGGTATTTATAAACATCATATTATTATGCTTATTTATAATTTGTGCAGGATGAGGATGTAAGGTAAAAACGCCGGAAGTCCAAGAATTATCATGGCTTTCATTTACGCATTGACGCAATAAGGCCTGATGTCCTTTGTGAACACCGTCAAAATTACCTAAAGCAACCGCAATAGGCTGATCAATTTTCTGTATGTCTTCAATAGATTCTAATAGACGCATATTTCACTCCATATTAAAAACTTTTTTTGGCTTCAAAAAATGCTTACCGTCACTTTCACGCCAGAAAACGGCAATAGCCTGAAGATCTCCATCTGAATCCAATACTGCTATTTCGCCATATTTATCATAGATTGTTTTTCTCAATTCATCTAGAGGCAGAAATACCGTCTGACCGTTTTTCAAAGCATGCAGTGCATTGCCGTCCAAAACAATTCTATTCATTCCCCTAATACAATCTATGACAGGAAGCAACACCTTCTCTTTTCTCTGGGTTATTTCTTCCAGAGTGTAGCTTTTGTCAATATCATACGCCCCAACCTTTTTTCTCAACAGAAACGACATATGAGCCCCAGTACCAAGCATTTCCCCTATATCATGGCATAATGTCCTGATGTACGTTCCTTTTGAACATCTAACACTTAATACCACAACAGGTGGAATAAATTTAAGTAATCTGATTTCATGAATTGTAACTTTTCTCGTAACAGGTTGTACCTCTTCACCCCTGCGTGCCCTTTTGTAAAGGGGTACCCCATTAACCTTTACTGCAGAATAGACGGGTACGGTCTGCACTATATCACCTGTAAGAGCATTAATTGACTGCTGCACATCCTCTAGAGTGATATTATCAGCATTTTGCTGCTGGAGCACTTCACCCCAAGCATCCTGAGTGGTTGTCGTAATACCCAGGGTAAGACGACATACATACTCTTTGTCATAAACGCTCATGTATTCCAACAAACGTGTGGCCTGACCCATACAAACCAACAATACACCGGCAGCTTGTGGGTCAAGAGTCCCTGCATGCCCGATTTTTTTTTGTTTAAAAGTTTTTCTTAAAAAAGAAACCACATCATGGGAGGTCATCCCCGGAGGTTTCAGAACATTAATAAGGCCGTCCATGTGGCACTATACACTCCCGTCATATTTGCCGGCTTTTTCCAACACTTCTTCTACAATCTTATTTAAATTGCCTTTTAGTGTACAGCCGGCAGCCCGTGAGTGCCCTCCTCCTCCATATCCACAAGCTAATTCATTTACGTCTGCGTAGGATTTTGAACGCAGGCTTACTTTTACCGTTTCCGGTTCAACTTCCTTGAAAAGCACGGCGATTTCTACGCCCTCCGTTGCTCTTATCATTCCCATGAGCCCGTCCGTATCGGCGGTAAGCAGATCATGCTTTTTCAGGTCTTCATACGACAAAAAAGAGGCAATAATTTTCTTGTTTGGCGGTTTTATAATATTATTTAATCCCAGCTTCGCCAATAAAAGTTCCTTAAAAGGCCTGTTTTCATGTATTTTGCTCCTTACCTGTACAATATCTACACCGAGAGATAAAAGCTCCCCAGCCGTTTTTAAAGTTTCGGATGTTGTATTGCTGTAAGAGAAAGAGCCGGTATCCGTTGATAATGCTACATACATACAGGTGGCCATATCCCTGGTTATCTCAATGTCGCCCTCTTCAAACATACGATAGAGCAGCTCTGATGTTGCGGCCGCTTCAGGGTCGACAATATTTAAATGACCAAAGTTTGTATTACTGATATGATGATCAATATTTATGATAACGCTATTTTTGCCGAATTCATATGGTATGCGCTGTGGCTCTGCACAATCAACGGCAATCGTCATGAGACCTTCATCAAGTTTGCCTGCAGGTCTGTAGTCAATATATTGCTGCCCCGGCAAAAAACTATATAGCGAAGGCAATTTCTCCGGCAACAGCAATACTGGCTTTATTTTCATATTATCCAAGGCCTGACAGAGAGCTAATGCTGAACCGAGACAATCTCCGTCAGGCTTTTCATGAACAAGCACCACTGTATTTACGGTATCCTTTAATACCGAGATGAAATTCTTCCAGTTAGACATTCTTATCCTTATCTCCCGCATCATTGCCGATTTCCGACAGCATCTTATTGATTTTCGAACCGTACTCAATAGAATTATCAATCTTAATTATTAACTCCGGTGTATATCTTAAACGCAGTCTTTTGGCTAATTCGCTGCGCAGATACCCACTTGCCTTGTTCAATCCTTTTAAAGCAGAATTTCTACTCTCCTCATCTGCGAAAACACTTACATATACTTTTGCAAAACGCAAATCATTAGTCACATCCACATGGGTTATACTGACTAAACCTTTCACTCGCGGATCTTTTAATTCATTCATAATCATCGAGGAAAGTTCTCTTTTTATTTCCTCAGAAATCTTTGCGGTTCTGCGTTCTGACATAACGCATCACACCCCTGTCTGGTTATATTCTAGGACAATTCCCTCTTAATCTCCTCGAAGGTGTATGCTTCTAAAATATCTCCTTCATGTATATCATTATATCTTTCTAGCCCAATTCCGCATTCATAGCCGCTGACAACTTCTTTTACATCGTCTTTAAAACGCCGTAGAGAAGCTATTTCACCTTCGTGAGCAACAATACCGTCTCTTATTACCCTGACATGAGAGGTTCGCATGAACTTGCCCTCTGTGACATAGCAACCAGCCGCTGTGCCCACCTTAGGCACCTTGAATACAGCCCTTATTTCCGCCCGGCCCTGGATTACTTCGCGTATTTCCGGTTTTAACAGCCCGCTTAAGGCAGCCTTGACGTCTTCAATTGCGTCATAAATAACCCTGTAAAGCTTGATATCAATCTGATGGTTCTCTGCGGCTTTCCTGGTGTTTGTATCAGGACGCACATTAAAGCCGATAATAATTGCATTGGAAGCATCTGCAAGCATAACATCCGTTTCACTTACCGCACCAACACCTTGGTGGATAATGTTAACCCTGACTTCCTCATTGGAAAGCTTCTCCAGGGATTGTTTGATAGCTTCAATTGAACCCTGCACATCAGCCTTAACAATAATATTTAAATCTTTGACCTCTCCCTGTTTAATTTGATCGAATAAATCCTCCAAAGAAACACGAGTTCGAGATTGGATGGCTTCTTCCCTCTTTTGCGCCGTGCGTTCACTGGTTATTTGTTTAGCCAGCCGCTCGTCTTCAACTACTTGAAAAACGTCTCCTGCCTGAGGCACATCAGACAACCCGGTAATCTCCACAGGCGTTGCCGGAGTTGCTTCCTGCAAGGGGTTTCTTTTGTCGTCATACATTGCTCTCACTCTACCCTGAGTAGTACCGACAATCATAAAATCCCCTAATTTTAAGGTTCCGTTTTGCACTAACAATGTTGTTACAGGACCTCTGCCTTTATCAAGTTTTGCTTCAATCACAGAACCTTTAGCTCTTTTTTGGGGGTTGGCTTTAAGCTCTGCCATTTCAGACACCAGTAAAATCATCTCTAAAAGAGTGTCTAAACCTTCCTTGGTTTTTGCGGAGACATTGACACATATTGTATCCCCGCCCCAATCTTCAGGGATAAGGGCATGCTCGCTGAGCTCCTGTTTAATACGATCAGGATTGGCGTCTGGTCTGTCAACTTTATTGATTGCCACGATTATCGGTACTTTTGCAGCCTGAGCATGGTTGATTGCCTCAATTGTTTGGGGCATCACACCGTCATCTGCTGCTACAACAAGGATGGCGATATCTGTGACTTGTGCACCCCTTGCGCGCATTGCTGTAAAGGCTTCATGTCCGGGTGTATCTAAAAAGCTGATCTTTCTGCCATTGACCTCAACCTGATAGGCACCAATATGCTGGGTTATCCCTCCTGCCTCAGTGGCAGTAACATTTGTTTCTCTAATTATATCCAAAAGTGAAGTTTTGCCATGATCAACGTGACCCATAATAGTTACAACAGGCGGACGAGCCTGCAGTTCCTCCGGCTTATCAGGGTCTTCTGCCAACAGTAGTTCTTCTTTTTTGATCTCTACTTCTACCTTAATCCCGAATTCCGAACCTAGTAATATCAATGTGTCAACATCAAGTTCTTGATTAATGGTGGCCATAACTCCCATTTTTATTAGTTTCTTGATGACTTCAGATGATTTTTTGTTAATCAAACCGGAAAATTCCTGCACGGTCATCGGTCCTACCAGCATGATTTGTTTGACCGCTACCGGTTGTTGTTTTTTCTTGTTTTGAGACATCCTTTGGTTTCTGCGTTTGTTTGATTTTTTCCCGTTACGTTTATTATCATCAAAACGTGAAGGCCTCTTCTGAAAGGACTTAGTCTTTCCACCTCTGTCATATGCTTTATCACCGAATGTTTCTTCGGCTTTTTTGACATAAGTGTCCTTTTCCCTGGTTATATCGGCTGTTTTATTGCTTTTAAAATCAACGTTTTTTTGCTCTTTTTTAACCTGTACGCCTGAATCGGGTTTTTTACTCAACGTTTGCTGTTCCTTTTCCTTTGGTGCCTGTTGACTTATATTTTCTTTCCCCTTTGGCATGTTTAGCGGCTCATTTTTGATTTTATCGACATTCCTTACCATGTTTTTGATTCTGGTTACCTCACCACCGGGTATAGTACTCATATGGTTTTTCATGTTTAAGCCTAATGACCAAAGTTTTTCAAGTAATTCCTTACTGCTCATATTCATGTCTTTTGCGAGCTCGTGTACACGAATACTTGCCATCCAATCACCCCCAAGTAATATATTAATTAATTTTATCGAAGTTAAGGAGTTCAAGCAGCGCGGCTGCCATTTTTTCATCCTTAATGGCTACAACGCTTCTGGCTGACATCCCTAAGATTCTGGCATACTCTGCTTTGTTGCCGATAGATAGATAGGGTATTTCCTCATCTTCACACCAGTTTATCCAATGAATTTTCCTTTTTTCCGGCATATCGACGGCAAGCAAAAGAAGCTTGGCCGCTTTTGTCTTTATTCCGAACTTGACCGCAGATTCTCCACTTAAGAGTTTCCCGCTTTTTCTTGCAAAACCTAAAAGTGCCTCTGCTTTAGGATTTATCCTCATAACCCAGCCCAACTTTCAATCTCTCGATTACCTCATCTGAGATATGATGCTGTAAACTCTTTTCAAGCCTATTGGATTTCAATGCCTTTTGCAGGCAAATCTTATCGGGACAAATATATACGCCACGTCCGGATTTTTTCCCGCTCCCATCAATCATTATTTCCTCTTGGGGCGTTCTAACTATGCGGATAAGTTCCTTTTTGGGCTTCATTTCCCGACATCCCACGCACATGCGTAACGGTATCCTTTTTGGCTTCACTGTCATCACTCCCCATCAGCTTTCTGCATCAATGGATTGGATTTGCGATTCACTTTTAATATCTATCTTCCAGCCGGTTAGCTTTGCAGCCAACCTGGCATTTTGTCCCTCTTTGCCTATAGCCAGTGATAATTGATAATCAGGTACCACAACTGCCGCCATTTTTTCTTCGGCAGAAACATCCACGCTTAATACTTTAGCCGGGCTAAGCGCATTGGCAATGTATTTAACAGGATCGGAACTCCATTTTACAATATCTATTTTCTCTCCTCGGAGTTCATTTACTATGGCCTGAACCCGCATGCCCTTATGCCCTACACAGGAGCCAACCGGATCGATGTTTTCGTTTTTTGAATGAACGGCAATTTTTGAGCGTGCGCCTGCTTCTCTGGCAACTGACTTGATCTCAACTGTTCCGTCATGTATTTCAGGTACCTCCAACTCAAAAAGCCTTTTTAGGAGGCCGGGATGTGTCCTGGATAATAAGATCTGAGGACCCTTAGTCGTCTTTTTAACATCAATGATATATGATTTAATCCTGTCTCCGTTTTTATTTTTTTCTCCGGGCATTTGTTCATTCGGCATTAGAATGGCTTCAGTCTTTCCCAGATCGATTAATACATTTTTGCCTTCTATTCTTTGTACGACACCATTAACTATATCACCTTCGCGGTTGGAATACTCATAATAGATCATATCCCTTTCCGCCTCTCTGATACGCTGTACAACTACCTGTTTAGCCGTTTGGGCCGCGATCCTGCCGAAATCTCTGGGTGTTACTTCAATCTCTACAATATCCCCCACTTCATAACGCGGATCTCTTTTTCTTGCTTCGGCTAATGACATTTCTTCTCTTTCTTCGGTAACTTCCTCAACTATTAATTTGCGCGTATATACCTTGATTTCCCCTGTTTCTCTGTCAAAAGTCACTCTCATATTACTCTGTGAACCAAAATTCTTTTTATAAGCAGAAACAAGAGCTGCTTCTATGGCCTCTATAATTATTTCAACATCTATCCCTTTTTCTTTTCCCAGGTCGTTAAGTGCTTGTATAAGCTCAAGATTCATTTTTCTCTTTTCCTCCTATCCCTTCCCAGGACAACCTAACCTGAGATATTTGTGTTCTTGGAATTTTAATCTCACTGCCACCCTTTTCAGATATCAACAATACATCCCCCTGTGCGGATCCTAGTGTCCCAATGAACTCCTTCTTTCCATGCAGCGAGGTGTATGTGCGAATTTTCACCTCACTGCCTCTATACTTTATAAAATCTTCGTCTGTCTTTAAAATACGCTCAATACCGGGCGAAGACACCTCTAAAAAATAGGACTGCGGAATGGGATCTTCTTTATCCAAAAGATCTGATACCTTGTTGCTTACGGCTTGACAGTCGTCTAAATCGACCCCACCTTCCTTATCTATGTAAAGACGAAGATACCAGCCGGCCCCCTCTTTCACAAACTCAACATCTATAAGTTCAAATCCCATCTCTTCTATAATAGGTTCTGCTAGTTTATATACAATATCCTTTATTTTCTCACTCAAAATTAATACCTCCCTTAACACTTTTAAGACGAAAGAGTGGGCTGTACCCACTCTCACTGAACAAGTTGACAATAATGGTAAATAACGACTACCTTTGATAGTCTACCATATTTCCGCTGTTCTTGGCAAGTTAATTGTAGGTAGGTATCAGCAGCTGCGGACTGCTGCTTAAAACAATGTCATCTGATCATTATCCGGCAATCCCTTCAGACTTCCATGGTTATCCAACATCTCAATAACACTTTTATTTATTCGTCCTCTAATGCTTAAATCCTCGCGTGAGCTGAACATCTTTTTCTTTCTGGCCTCTACGATGCCTTTAGCAGCCGTACGACCAAGACCTTGTAATGAAATGAAGGGCGGTAACAGCATTTTGCCGTCTTCGACTACCAAAAAACGAAAACTGTCCGACTCGGCTAGATTAACCATTTTGATACCGATACCGCGTAAATACATTTCGTGTGCCACTTCAAGTATCGAATAGAGTTTATCTTCCCTCTGTGTTGTTCCTTTGCCCTTCTTTTGGATTTCCAGCATTTTCTCCTTTATCGATTCGATACCCTTTACCGTAATATCGGCATCGAATTCGTCTGCCCTGACAGAAAAATAACTAGCGTAAAATGCCGCGGGATGATAAACCTTGAAATAAGCAATTCTAAAGGCCATCATAACATAAGCAACGGCATGAGCTTTGGGAAACATGTATTTAATCTTTTTACAGGACTCAATATACCACTGTGGTACGCCTTGGTTTTGCATCTTTTCCTCATAGGATGGTTTTATCCCTTTACCTTTCCTGACATCCTCCATTATCTTAAAGGCCATATCAGGTTTAAGACCTTGTCGTATCAAGTAAATCATAATATCATCCCGGGCCGATATCAGCTCCTGCATCTTTGCCGTACCTGTCTTGAGCAGTTCTTGAGCATTATTCAACCATACATCCGTACCATGGGAAAATCCGCTGATGCGAACAAGATCGGAAAAGGTCGAAGGTTTGGTATCTTCCAGCATCTGTCTAACAAACTTTGTTCCGAACTCAGGAATACCAAGCGTACCGACTGTTATTCCTTCTTCTTTAAGACCGGAACCAAGAACCTCGGGACCTTTGAATATAGACAATACTTTAGGTTCGTCAAGGGGTATTTCTCTGCTGTCAATACCCGTTAAATCCTCTAGCATTTTAATGACCGTTGGATCATCATGACCTAAAATATCGAGCTTAACTAATCTGCTGGAAATTGCATGATAATCAAAATGAGTTGTCCGGGTAGCTGATTTTACATCATCAGCCGGCCTTTGTAACGGAGTAAACCGGTGGATGTCCAGCCCCTTAGGCAAGACCATGATCCCTCCCGGATGTTGCCCTGTTGTCCGTTTAACACCGCTACATCCCTTGACCAGCCTATTGATTTCAACGCCCCGCACAAATTGTTTCCTGTCATCAAAGTAGTTTTTAACAAATCCGTAAGCTGTTTTATTGGCAACAGTTGCAATAGTACCGGCACGAAAGACATTATCCTTCCCAAAAAGGACTTCCGTGTATTTATGCGCTCTAGGCTGGTATTCGCCGGAGAAGTTTAAATCTATATCCGGGACCTTATCTCCTTCGAATCCTAAAAAAACCTCAAAAGGAATATCGTGCCCTTCTTTCAAAAGCTCTTTTCCGCAATTTGGGCACTTCATATCCGAAAGATCGGCTCCTGAACCGGCACTTTTATCTTCGAAAAACTTTGTATAATAACATTCGTTACAGCGATAATGAGGTGGAAGAGGATCAACTTCGGTAATACCGCAGAATGTTGCAACCAGGGACGATCCCACGGAACCACGTGAGCCTACAAGGTATCCATCGGTATTCGATTTTTTGACAAGCTTATGAGCAATAAGATACAAAACGGCGAAACCATTATCTATTATTGCTTTTAACTCTTTATCAAGTCTTTCTTGCACCAAATCCGGAAGCTTTTCACCATATAGTTCATGTGCTTTTGTTAAGGATAGGTGTTTAATTTCTTCCTCGGCCCCAGGTATGGCGGGAGGGTAAAACTCATCGGGTATTGGTTTAATATCCTCCACCTTCTCTGCAATCCTTTGAGGATTAGCCACTACCACTTCGTGAGCTTCTTTTTCACCGAGATAGCTGAATTCATTTAACATTTCCCTAGTTGTCATTAAATAAAGGGGTGCCTGATTGTCAGCGTCCTCAAAACCTTTTCCTGCCATGAGAATCCTTCTGTATACCTCATCCTCCGGGTCCAAAAAATGCACATCTCCCGTTGCAACTACAGGCTTTTGCAGCCTAAGTCCCAACTCATAGATCATTTTATTCATCTTAAGCAACTCTTCTTCGGTTTTAAAGGTGCCTTTTTCCAGCATAAATCTGTTGTTTCCCCGAGGCTGTATTTCTAAAAAATCATAAAAAGAAGCTATCTCCTCCAGTTTGCCTTCATCCGCTCCCTGAAGGTACATTCTGATTAACTCACCTGCCTCGCATGCCGTTCCGATTAACAGCCCTTCCCGCAAATCATTTAACTTACTCTTGGGAATACGAGGAACCCTGTAAAAGTATTGCAAGTGAGAGATGCTGGTAAGCTCATAAAGGTTTCTCAGTCCTTCTTGATTAAGAACGAGAATAAGGCAATGGTACGTTGGTACCTTTTTGTTTTCAGTACCAAATTGCTGATCATCAAAAATATAACCCTCCATGCCATAAATAACTTTTTGTCCGATCCTTTTAGCAACCTCATAAGCCTCTGGAAAGGACTGCACAACACCATGGTCTGTAATAGCAACAGCCGGATGCCCCCAGCTTTTCACTCTTTTAATAACCTCTTCCACACCTGCTACGGCATCCAGGGCACTCATTTTTGTATGCAAATGCAGTTCAACCCGCTTTTCCTTTTCATCGTCCATTCTTTCCTCGGCGACAGTCATCATAATATCACGAGGAAGCATTGTTAACTCTTGTGTGAAACGATCTGTTTGCACAGAACCTCGTAGAAGGTAACAATTATTTTCTTCACTTTGAAACAGATTATCGATGGAACCAAGCTTTTCTTCAGTATCAATTATTTTGCAGGCTAATGAGTCATGTTTATCTGTTATTGCAAAGCTCAATAAAATCCTGCCGCTTTTCAGAAGCCTTTTTTCATAATTAAAAACAAATCCTTTAATAACAACATCTTTTTCTTCTTCCGCTATTGAATGAATGGGAACAGGTGCTGCCGTGATCTTTCTTCCCATAACCACGCTATTTTTACCTTTGACAACGTGGGATACCGATTTATTGGCAGCCATCTCTACATTTTTGAGGATCTTCTGACGGTAATCTTCTTCAATTCTTTCCATTGACGGTCTATAGTCGTCAGAAAATACATCACTGTTATCTTGACTTAAGATAACAGCTACTTGCGCCTTGCAATTATATTCCACAGCCAGTAAAGCTTCAAGCTTAGATTCAATTTTCTGCGCGTTGAGATAGGAGTAAGCGGTTTCATTTCTCACAACAACCTGCAATCTCTCTTTCTCAATAAGATACTCCGCTTCTCCCAGCCAGCCTCGAAGACTTGGATTACTAACACTGAGTTTTTCAATGATCGCATCATACTGTTTTTCCCATAGCTCCTTTAATCCCAAAAGGTGTTGAGAATTATTAAAGTGAAAATCAACCTTGCTCCCGGGAAAAAACCCATGCCACATTTTATATAATGAGGTGAAAACATCTTCATTAGGTTCGGATTTAGCGTTCAAGAAAATATCCCATTTCCCTTCCTTACGAGATACCCTTACTCTTGCAATGCTACAATCCATTATGTACATCTTTACATCGTCCTGCAGATCGGCTGAAGCTACTAATTCCATCCAATGCTTATTGTCGTTGCCAGATACCATTGACATCCTGATGATATGCCTCCTGTTAGATCATTTTAATCTCGTGTACGCCACTGACACCGCTTAATTTTTGAATGATTAACTCTTTATCCACAGCATAGGGAATATTTACGGAAAACCCTATTTTAATCGTATTATCGCCTTTGTCCTCATGCATTTCTACATTCTTAATAAGAATATCCATTTCTCCTAAGGCTGTACAGACCAGGCCCAATTGCCCCGGCTTATCCGTAATGATCGCTTCGATTCTCTTGTCCTTCTTTTGTGAAGTACTGAGGGCTTTTTCGAAGAATGTTAAGTATGTTAACACAATAAAGACAATAACCGTTGTTCCTACAGCTAATATAAACTTTCCTGCCCCAACGGCCAGCCCAATACCGGCAACTACCCATAAGGTTGCCGCCGTAGTTAAACCCCTAACACCAAACCCGGAACGCATAATTGCACCGGCCCCTAAAAAACCAATCCCACTTACGACCTGTGCCGCCAAACGGGCCGGATCACCTATTTCTCCACGACCGTACACTTCAAACATTTCAATCGATAATATCATTATCAGGCATGAACCAAGGCAGACGAGGGTATGGGTACGAAAACCGGCGGTTTTGTTAAGACTTTCCCGTTCCAACCCAATGATGCCGCCCAGAATGGCCGCAACCAGTATTCGCAAAGATAGAATTAGTTCATATTCCATCTTACAATTAACCCCCTATCCGTATTTTTTTGGCTATCTCCCAGTACATTTTCATCCGAAAGGCAAAGCCGCGAACAACGCCAAGTTTTTCTTCTTTCATAACATGAGACATTCCCGGCAGTTCGATATTCTTGATGCGCAGTTTGTTACGATGAGCATAGGCTGTTAGAGCAATCTCCACGCCAAATCCGGCGTCTGCCCACTTATCGATTTCGGAAAGCCATTTCTTCTTAATGCAGCGCTGTCCTGACAGAAAGGGCGCAATAAGCTGAGCTACGTCCGTTATCGGTCTCCCGCTTCCGAAAATGCCAACTGTCATATCGGCATCATCATTGATTACCGGAATAACAAGGTCGTAAATATTTTGCTTATGCAAATCAAGCAAATCTGCATCAAGAAAAAGTATATTATCTTCCTTGGCATAATTCAGACCGGCTGCCATAGCTCCTGCTTTTCCTTTATTATACGGTAGCTCAAGCACATCCACGCCATATCCTCGCGCAACCTGTGATGTTCTGTCTGTTGAACCATCATCGACAACAATTATTTGTGAAACCAGTTCCACATCCAGCAGTACGTTTAAGACGCCCCCCAGATATTTTTCTTCGTTATAAGCAGGAATAATTGCCGTAACAGACATAGATATTCCCCCTTGTAAACAATCTTTCTTCTCACATGTTTCCCAATTTGCTTTGAATATACACCGTTATCTCCTCTGGCTTGATCGTGATTCCGTTCTTTTCCTTTCTTGATTTAATCTCGATCAAACCATCTTCAATAAGCTTTTTCCCAATAGTCACCCTCAAGGGATAGCCAATTAAATCCGCATCTTTAAACTTAACTCCGGCCCGCTCTCCCCTATCGTCGAGAACTACCTCAATCCCACTTTCCTTGAGCTCATTGTAGATATTCTTGGCAACCTCCCACATCCGATCATTATTGATGTCTATGGGTACTATCACCACCTGGAAAGGCGCAATTGCCACAGGCCAGATAATGCCGTCCCGATCAAAATTCTGCTCTACCGCCGAGGCCATTGTTCTGCTGACACCTATGCCGTAGCAACCCATATGCAGCAGGTTTTCCTGGCCGTTTTCATCTACGTATTTTGCATTTAGTGCAGTGCTGTATTTTGTCCCCAGCTTAAAGACCTGCCCAACTTCAATCCCTCTTCTTTTGATCAAAGCAGCGCCACAGTGCGGGCAAGGCTCATCTTCTTCCACAGACCGTAAATCCCCGTACATGGTAACGGAAAAATCCTTTTCCGGCTGGACATTGATAAAATGGTAATTACGCTCATTTGCCCCACATATGGCATTTATCATCATCTTTACCTCATTATCAGCGTATACCTTGACAGAATCTCTATCAAGGCCGATCGGTCCAACGTAACCCGGTTCTGAACCTGTAATTTCCTTGATTTTTTCTGCCGAAGCCATTTCCAAATCCACACAAGGATGAAGCCTTTTCAGCTTTATCTCATTTAACGTTCTGTCTCCACGCACAAGGGCAACAATTACTTCATCATCTGCCTGATAAAATACGGTTTTGATCAATTCCTGCTTTGCCACTGACAGAAAATCAGATACCATCTCAATTGTTGTTTTTCCCGGAGTTTTAATCTTTTCAAGATTACCAGGTATAGGATTGTCGTCAGATACGAACCGGCTCGGTTGACACGAGGCGATTTCGATATTTGCGGCATAGTCACATTCCGGGCAGTAGACAATTTCAGCCTCTCCTGCATCTGCAATGACCATAAACTCATGAGTGATGCTTCCGCCGATAGCCCCTGAATCGGCCTCAACAGCGCGGAACATTAATCCGCATCTTGTAAATATCCTCTGATACACATCATACATTTGCTGATATGTTTGGGCTAGACCTTCCTCATCCTTATCAAAGGAATAGGCATCTTTCATAATAAATTCTCTGCCGCGCATCAAACCGAAACGCGGTCTTCTCTCGTCGCGGTATTTATTTTGTATTTGATAGAGATTCAACGGCAAATCCCGATAGGAAGTTACCTCCGCTCTCACCAAATCGGTTATTATCTCTTCATGAGTCGGGCCTAAGCAAAAATCCCTTTCATGTCTGTCTTGCAACCGAAATAACTCTTTGCCATATACATTCCAACGTCCCGACTCCAACCACAGCTCAGCGGGCTGGATAATTGGCAGCATCAATTCCTGGCATCCTGCCTTATCCAACTCCTCCCTGATAATTGATGATATTTTTGCTATGACCTTCTGAGCCAAAGGAAGATAAGTATATACACCTGATGATGATTTCCGAATAAAACCGGCCCTTACTAAGAGCTGATGACTGATTACTTCGGCCTCTGCCGGCGTCTCTCTCAATGTTGGGGCTAATAATTTACTAAAGTACATGCTCTATACCTCTTTTCCGGCTATTTTATCTATTTCGTCACAAAGCGCTTGGACTAATTCGCTTTCCGGTACTTTACGTATTATCTTGCCCTTGGAAAAAAGCAATCCACTGCCCTTCCCGCCTGCGATTCCTAAATCCGCTTCCCTGGCCTCGCCTGGTCCGTTGACAACACAACCCATAACAGCAATCTTTAGTGGTTGGTTGATGCCGGCCGTTTTTTCCTCAACCTCTTTGGCTATTTTAAACAAATCAACCTGACACCGTCCACAGGTGGGACAGGATACGATATCAACACCCTTTTTTCTTAGACCAAGTGCTTTTAAAATACTATGGGCGATTGTTAGTTCCCGGACCGGATCGCCGGTTACCGATACCCTGATGGTATCCCCAATCCCTTCGGAAAGTAAAGTTCCAATGCCCACCGCAGATTTAATACTGGAACTTTCATACAAGCCTGCCTCAGTAACGCCCAAATGAAGCGGATATTTGACCTTTTCGGCAATCTCACGATTAGCTTGGATCATTAACGGCACACCGGAGGCCTTTAACGATATTTTTATCAAATTAAAACCTATCTTTTCTAAAATATTTACATGCTTGAGAGCGCTTTCCACCATAGCCCGCGATGTCACTCCACCATGCTTTGCAAGCTGTTCTTTCTCCAAGGAACCACTGTTGACGCCAACTCTGATTGGTACGTTTCTTTCTTGGGCTGCTTTGGCTATCTCCTTTATCTTCCATTCGGCACCTATATTACCGGGGTTCAATCTTAAGCCATGTACGCCATTTTTCAAGGACGACAAAGCCAGAGAATAATCAAAATGAATGTCGGCTATCACAGGCATTGGGGATTCCCTCACAATTTTAGCCACAGCCTCAGCCGCAGAATCGTCAGGGACCGCGACTCGCACAATATCACAGCCGTGCAACGCTAATCTCCTAATCTGCTCCAGGGTCCCTGTTATATCGCAGGTATTTGTATTAGTCATAGACTGTATAGTTACGGGATGCGCCCCGCCGATACCTATTCCGCCCAAAAACAAATCAATTGTTTCCCTCCGTCTTATTCCTTCCATTATCTAACCTTCTCCTTAAAAACAAATTCTAACGAACAAATAAACGAGCTACATCCTGATAGGTAATAACGACCATTAGCAGCATTAGCAAGAAAAAACCAATTAAATGCACAAAATTCTCCTTAGCCGGATTGATTGGTTTTCCTCTAACAACTTCAAGCAATAAAAACAGTAAGCGACTGCCGTCTAAGGCCGGGATGGGCAAAAGATTTAAAAGCCCGAGATTTACAGATAGAAAAGCTGTAAAATTGATCAAATAAATCAAACCGAATTCAGCCGACTCACCAATCATTTGGATAATACCAAGAGGTCCTGCCACCCCTTCGGGTGATACTTCCCCGGTAACTAACTGAACCAAACCTTGTATTATTAGCACCGTAAGCTCCATAGTGTTGATAATACCATCCTTGATGCCGGTCAAAATACCCACCTTTTGAAGGATTGGTTCTCCCGGGACGATTCCTATCATGCCAAGCTCAGTTTCCTCGTCGAGCCCGGGAATGACTTTGATGTTTAAAGGAGCATCATTCCTGACAACGGTAATATTTAATTCTTCCTCGGGACTGTTATGGATTACGCCGACTACATCTTGCCATGTTTCAATCGGTTTCTCATTAATCTTAATAATTCGGTCGCCTTCCAAAAAGCCTGCCTCTTCAGCAATGCTGTCCGGCTGAACCTGACCGATTTCATTTTGATAGTCTACAGGTATTCCTAAAAAGCTAAAGAGAACCGCGAATAAAACGGCAGCAAATACGAAGTTCATCAACGGCCCGGCAAAAATAACAGCCATCCTTGATAAAGCGGGTTTTCCGTCAAATCTTCTGTCCCTGGGAACTGTTTGTGTATTACTGTCTTCCTCTCCGGCTTCTCCGGCCATTTTACAAAAACCACCAATAGGCAGGACTCTTAAAGAATAAGAGGTTTCGCCCCACTTTTTACTGACGATTTTAGGTCCCATACCGATACTGAATTCTTCCACAAATATACCTGAGAGCTTGGCCAGAGCATAATGCCCGAACTCATGTACAAATATAATGATCCCAAATACAAAAATCGAAGTTAATACCGTTTGCACACAAACACCCCTTTTTTATGCTCATATATATCTCTTAATCTCTTCCCGTGCCCATTCGTCAGCTTGCAAGATATCATCAATACTAATGTTGGTCTTGGTTAGATGGGTTTCCATTACCTTCTCGATTAATATGGGTATATCGTTAAACTTTATTCGCTCCTTAAGAAATAAAAAAACAGCTTCTTCGTTAGCGGCATTGAACACAACCGGCATCGTTCCTCCAGCCTTTCCGGCTTCATAGGCAAGGACCAAACCCCTAAATTTATTTAAATCAGGCTTGTAGAATGTCATTTCTCCTATTTCGAAAAAATCAGGCCTGGGAAAAGAGTTTTTACGTCTTTGCGGATACGTCATAGCATATTGTATCGGAACACGCATATCCGGCAGACCCATTTGAGCCATCACAACACCATCTGAATACTGGACCATCGAGTGAATAATGCTTTGTGGATGTACCAAAACCTCGATTTTTTCATAAGGCATGTCGAATAACCAATGTGCCTCAATCACCTCTAAACCCTTGTTTATCATACTTGCACTATCGACAGTTATTTTTCTACCCATTTCCCATTTAGGATGCTTTAATGCCTTTGCAGGAGTGGCCTCTGCTAGATCCTCTTTCTTCCAATGCAAAAAAGGACCGCCGGAAGCAGTAATAATCAGCTTCTCTATTTCGCTTTTGTTATCCTCTTCAATGCACTGGAATAATGCAGAATGTTCACTGTCAAGGGGAAGAATAGCCGTACCTGTCTGGCGAGCCTTTTCCATCACGAGGCTTCCGCCGGCAACGATCGTTTCTTTATTGGCTAAGGCAACCGTAATCCCTTTTTCCAATGCTTTAAGCGTCGGTAGCAGACCATGAATACCCGTCACAGCAACAACCAAAAGGTCTGTTTCCGCTAAATCAGCTAATTCAAGCAAGCCTCGATCCCCTACGGTCACTGTGGGAGCATCGACCATAGATATTGTTTGTAAGGTTTGGGCTGCGCTTTTTTCTGCTACGTTAACATATCGTGGGCGATATTTTTCTATCTGCTTGATTAATAGTTGGGTGTTTCTTCCCGCAGCTAATGCAACTATTTCATATTCTTCCGGATGCTCGTCAACAACCTGTAAAGCCTGTCGGCCTATTGAGCCTGTTGAACCAAGGATGGTGATTTTTTTTGTCAAATTGTTGTTCCTCCACTCTTTGAGTAAAAGCTTTTATATATTGCTATTGCCAGTACTACCAGAACCGGTCCGATAATGATACCTCCAACCCCAAGAAACTTAAGCCCTAAAAAGAGCGCCATCAATGTTACCAATGGATGCAGACCGATTTGCTGTGAAATGACCTTCGGTTCAATTACTCCTCTCACAGCTACGATAATGCCGTATAGAACTAATAAGGCAATTCCTATATTGATATGCCCGGCAAAAAATTCCATAATTGCCCAGGGTACAAGAATCGTTCCCGGACCGAGGATAGGTAAGAGATCAAATATCCCCACAATAATACCGACCGTCAGTGCGTATTTGTTCCCCAGAATAGATAGCCCTATTATGGCCAGTAAAGAAGAAATACTTATCAGAATAAGCTGAGCACGAAAGAATCCTATCAGAGCGCTATTAATATCACTTATGACCCCGCTGACTGATAATACCTTATTTTGTGGAACAGCGTTGAAAATAAAGGTTGTAATAGCTTTTTTATCCTTGCTGATAAAAAAAGTGGCAACACCCGCAACGAGAACGATTGTAACTAATAAAGGTAAAGCAGTCATCAAATCAAAAGCAAAATTTGTAGTAAACTTCATTGCATCGCCAATGCCGTCCACGACAACTTTTAAATTATTAAATATAGCGTCTTGGGCCTCCTGGGGCAAAGGATTATCTGTTAGATATTGTCTTATTCCCTCGAAGAACTCCATGCCCTTTTGGGTTAGCACCTGAGTATATTTTGGTAAGTTGCTATAAATACCTGATATCTCAATAATCAGCCTTGAAACTGCAAAAACAACAATCAAAGTAAATCCTGATATTAAAAAAACGAGAGTCAAGGCAACCGCAATACCCCGGTTAACATTCTTCTTTTCTACCAACCAATCAACAAGGGGATCAATTAATATGGCCATGATTACGGCAAGAATGAAAGGAAAAAGGCCCCAAAACAAATTGACCGACAGTTTGAAAAACATGGGAACCACATAATTCACCGCAAAAAATATTGTAATAAGTATAACTAAAACAAGAGTCGCTTTCAACAGAACCTGTCCATACCAATGCTCTTTGATTTTCATGTTCAATACAACCTTTCAAAAAGAGATAATAAATGATATGTGAGAGGGATAGCCCATAATGCACTATCAAATCTATCCAAGACTCCGCCATGACCGGGTATGATTTTCCCGGAGTCCTTTACACCGGCATATCTTTTTAACGTGCTTTCAAACAAGTCGCCAATTTGGGCTGCCGCTGAAACAAGCGGTGTCATATACAATAAAAATTGCTCATAGGTAGGAACAAGAAATTTTGCCAGTAGAAAAATAAGCAAGAAGCTACCTAATATCCCTCCGCAGAATCCTTCCCATGATTTTTGAGGGCTGACAAGTGTGAGCAATTTGTGTCGGCCAAAATTGAGACCGACGAAATATGCTGCTGTATCTGTGCTCCAAACAACCAAGAATACGTAAGCAGCTAACCAAAACCCTTCTGCCATATTTCTCAGTAAAATCAGGTGCGAAAAACCAATCACGATATATATGATTCCAAACAATGTTAACGCAAAATCCAAAGGCGAATATTCAGGATATTTCAGGACATAATACGAGCATCCAAACACCAGTAAGGACAAAATCGTTATCCCCATATTATTAACGGTCACCTGAAATATGACGGGAACCGCAAGGGCAAAAAGCAATAAAATGAGATTTATGGCCCGATACCCTGATTTACTGACAATCATTCGGAATTCTGCCAGCCCCAATACATTCAAAATAATTACTAGAACTAAAAGAATATATTCTCCCATATATAAACTTGCCAGTAAAACCGGTATGCCAACTATTGCAGCAACCACTCTCTGCCATAACATATTCGACACCAACTTATTTTATTATTATTGTTATCACTTTTCAATCCGCCACTGCGCCAAACCTGCGACTTCGTTTCTGGAAAGAGCAGATAGCCCTATATAAATCCTGTTCGCAATAGTCAGGCCAAAGAATATTATCAAACACCAACTCAGCATAAGCAGACTGCCACAATAAGAAATTACTTAACCTAAGTTCTCCGGACGGACGAATGAGCAAATCGGGATCAGGAATCCCGGATGTATAAAGATATTGGGCGATTAACTTCTCATCAATACATTCACCGTTTATTATTCCCTGAGATGCGTCATCCAAAACAGACTTTACCATATTTACTATTTCATTTCTTCCACCATAATTTATAGCTATTTGTAAGTATATCTTATCATTATTTGCGGTAGTTTTCTCGGCTTTTTCCAAACTTTGTCTAGCCTTTTGTGCCAGCGCCTCAATATTACCGATAGCACGTACCCTAACACCGTTTTGATGCATTTCGTTGAGTTCCTTGGTAATATACTCAACTAAAAGGTTCATTAATCCGTCAATTTCGTCCTGAGGCCTTTTCCAATTTTCTGTTGAAAAGGCGTAAACAGTTAAATATTTAATACCCCATTTTGTACAGCTTTTTATCACTCTTTTTAAGGACTCCATCCCTGCCCTGTGTCCGGCAGTACGCGGTAAACCTCTTCGTTTGGCCCAGCGCCCGTTTCCGTCCATGATGATAGCAATATGCACAGGGAGCGTACCGGAAATAACATCCGGTGTTTTTTTGTTGTTTTCCTGGGGCTCTTCATTCTTGAATATCTTTCTTAAAAAACCGCTCATTCCTCGTTATTACCTCCCTACGCACAAAACCCCCATTCAGGGGGTTAAGAATTTTTCAATAACCTAACGGGTGCTGAAAGAAGCCTGCGATTATTTCTATTTCCTCGTTTTGAGTCCTAATCCAGATAACCCTGTCCTCAAAGAGAAAATCAGTATTATGCTCCTTTTCGGCCAGATTAGTATATCTTAGGCTGTAATTCTTATGCCCGGACTTCAGTATTCTAATCACCTCTTCTACCAACTCTCCTGAAAATACTTCGGTATCAAACATTGCTTCTTCTATTTTTATACCTCCATAATCTCTTTTTCCTTGGATTCCAAAACATTATCTACTTCTTTAATGTATTTATCCGTGAGCTTTTGAATATCTTCCTGACCTTTTTTTGCCTGGTCCTCAGTAAACTCTTTATTCTTTTCCATTGTCTTTATTTTATCGTTGAACTCACGCCTGACATTTCGAATACTGACACGATTCTCCTCTGCCTTCTTTTTGATAACCTTAACCAATTCAACTCTTCTTTCCTCGGTCAATTGAGGAATAGCTATTCTGATGATATTACCGTCATTATTGGGGTTTAAACCCAAGTCAGATTTCATAATCTCCTTTTCAATTGCAGGCATTACAGTCTTATCCCAAGCCTGAACAGTCAACAATCTAGGTTCAGGTGCAGAAATGTTGGCCAGTTGGTTAATTGGTGTTAGTGTTCCGTAGTAATCAACCTTAATCTTTTCTAAGATTGCCGGATTGGCACGACCGGCTCGCAGCGTCGAGTAATCTTTGCGGAGAATTTCCACGCTCTTTTTCATTTTCCCCTCTGCCTCAAGGATTAGATCGTTCATCATTCAACAATTCCCTCCTATACATGTTCCTATTTTCTCGCCTGTTAAAACCCTTCTGATATTTCCTTCCTGCATAATACTAAAAACAATCAACGGTATATTGTTATCCATACACAAGGAAGCAGCAGTGGAGTCAATCACCTTTAGCCCTTTATTAAGCAAGTCTATGTAGTCAATCTCATTGAATTTTTCCGCAAGAGGATTATCCTTAGGGTCAGAATCGTAAACACCTTCGACTTTTTTAGCCATCAGTATTATTTCTGCCTCAATTTCAGCGGCCCGCAAGGCAGCTGTCGTATCGGTCGAAAAATACGGATTACCTGTTCCCGCAGCAAATATTACTACTCTGCCTTTTTCCAAATGCCTGATAGCTCTGCGCCTTATGTACGGTTCCGCTACCTGGCGCATCTCAATCGCTGAAAGAACACGCGTTGCAGAACCACGGCTTTCTAAAGCATCCTGCAGGGCAAGAGCATTAATAACAGTTGCCAACATTCCCATATAATCGGCAGTAGCACGATCCATCCCACGCTCACTGCCGGACATACCGCGCCAGATATTACCGCCTCCTACAACAATCGCAACCTCGACCCCCATATCTGATACCTCTTTTACCTGCCTGGCAATAGAATCCAATATCAGATGATCCAATCCATAACCCAGATTGCCGGATAACGCTTCGCCACTTATTTTAATAATAACCCTTTTATATTTTATATCAGGCATACGGAAGAATCCCTCCATTTTTGTTTTCTACATTAATCAAAAAATACCTTTATTTCCTTTCTTGGAATAAGTATCTTGGATAAAAAGAGAACACTAAGTGTTCTCTTTTTATCCTTTGATCTGGGACATAACCTCACTGGCAAAATCCTCTTGCTTCTTCTCGATTCCTTCTCCCATTTCAAAACGTGCAAAGCGACGGACCTTAATATTCTCACCGATTTTTGCTATTTGATCCGATATTAGCTTGCTAACGGTTATTTCAGTGTCTCGAATGTACTCCTGTTCCAGGAGGCAAGCCTGTTTATAGTATTTTTCAATTCTTCCTTCTACCATTTTTTCGACAACTTTTTCCGGCTTGCCCTCATTCAGTGCTTGATTCTTTAATATTTCCTTTTCTTTTTCCAGTACCTCCTGTGGTACGTCCTCTTTTGAAACGTACTCCGGACGCGATGCGGCTATTTGCATAGCAATACTTTTTACGAGTTCCCTAAAGGCAGGAGTTTTAGCCACAAAGTCAGTTTCACAGTTCACCTCAACCAGTACTCCTATACGACCTCCGCCATGGATATATGACTCAACAATACCTTCACTTGCTATTCTCCCGGCCTTTTTGGCAGCTGCCGCCAGTCCTTTTTCACGTAAATACCCAACTGCTTTTTCTACGTCACCATTTTTTTCAACCAAAGCATTTTTACAATCCAGCATTCCTGCGCCGGTGCGTTGACGCAAATCCTTTACCATTGCCGCTGTGATCATTTTCAACACCTCCTTCAATAATCGAAACACTTCTGCAATCAAAACACTTTCTACGTAAAAAAGAATGACCGGGGGCAACATTACCCCGACGGTCACCCCGTTTACTATTCTTCCACAATTTCTTCGGATTCATCATCTTCATCACTCTCATTACCGACCTGCCCTTGATTTCCTTCAAGTACAGCATCGGCCATTTTCGACGTGATGAGCCTTACGGCACGAATAGCATCATCGTTACCTGGAATAATGTAATCAATTTCATCGGGATCGCAATTTGTGTCAACAATCGCCACAATAGGAATGCCAAGACGTTTTGCCTCTGCAACAGCAATATGCTCTTTGCGCGGATCAATCACGAAAACGGCACCCGGCAAACCGGGCATATCCTTGATTCCGCCTAAAAATCTTTCCAGCTTATCTGCCTCAGCCATTAGCTTTGCTACCTCTTTTTTCGGCAAAACATCAAGGGTACCGTTTTCTTTCATTGCTTCCAGCTCTTTTAATCTCTGTATTCGCTTCTGTATGGTATGGTAATTTGTTAACATTCCACCCAACCAGCGAACATGGACATAGTACATACCACAACGTTCAGCTTCTTCTTGTACGGTTTCCTGAGCTTGCTTTTTCGTACCTACAAATAAAACATGTTTACCCTCTGAGACTGTATCCCGAACAAAATTATATGCCTCTTCAACTTTCTTCACAGTCTTTTGTAAATCAATTATATAAATCCCATTACGCTCCGTAAAAATGTAAGGAGCCATTTTAGGATTCCAACGTCTGGTTTGATGCCCAAAATGCACGCCTGCTTCCAGTAACTGCTTCATTGATATAACTGCCATATCTTCCACCTCCTCCCCATTGGTTTGGCCTCCGCTGCCTTCATATTTATCCCAGACCGTTTCCGGCACCCTGGAATAAATCCAACAGCGTGCGTTTTTTTTTACCAGAAGAAATTATACCACAAGTTCCCTGCATTATACAAATATTATATTTCTGCGTTGTGTTTATCACAATAAAACTCCCCGTATTCCTACAGGGAGTTTTATTGTCTACCAACGACTTCTTCTTTTTTCAATCCTTGCTCCTTTTTGTTATGAAGTTTGATTTGTAAGTCTATTTCACCTTGTGAGACACCTAACTCTTCAGCAATATCCTCATTTGATAAACCTGACTCCTTCAAATGGATAATCCGTGCTGCTGTTCCTTCCAAATGCGGCTTTGATTTTTCTTCAACCAATACCGATTCCTCTTTTGCGGCTTGTTCTTTACTATCTAAATATTCCTTGAAACCCTCCGCAACAGTAATTTTTTTTTCAAGTTCATCAATAATTGCAGTTGCCAAATCAGTATTTTCTTTTAAAAGAGCCTTAATATCGCTTTTTACTTTTTCATCATGCTGAATACTATTTTGTATTTCTCTGACATTACCAATCACCATGAAAAGGATAACAACATTAATCATACATATTAAACCGTTTACAAACGCCACATTATTCCACCTCATTGCCACGAAACTTTTAAATTTTAATATCCACCCTATGTCCGTTTAAACTTATCTCGCTGTTTCTGTCTTCTTCCTTAATTTCTGCAAGTTTTCCCTGGTCATTACCATGCATTTCTCTTTTATCATGTTTTTTTTGCTGTCCTTTTTCCTTTTCATCGTCTTTTATTTTTTTCTCTTTTAGTTTTTCCATTTCATTTATGGCTTGTTCCCGTCGTTTGATATCTTGTTGGATAATTTGTTCTTGTATCTGTTGCTCCGTTTGCTGCTGCTGCTGCAAACCACGTTGTATTTTATTGACCTGCTCCGTTTTAGGCAAAACAACCTGCATGTCCACCGGATTAATCGTCATAAGCTCCCCTCCTTCCCGCTATCTTAAGGGCATATGCTTAATATCCATCCTATCAAGAACATAGATAACATTACTGTTTTCCTCTTTAACAAACAGACTTGCTTTGCCCATATGTATTTGTACACCGGGATAAATGGTTTTTTCTACACATATCCTTGCTACTTTCATTTCTTTAAAAATCAATTCCAGCTCTTCCTGCCTATTTTTCATTATTTCAATCTCTTTTTTTTGGTTAGCGTACTGACCGCATAATTTTATAAACAGCTGATTTTTTCTAGGATCTAATTGTCCGTCTTTTTTCTTGAATTCGTTGATGCTCCTGATGATTTTCTCGTTCTTCTCGCATTCAGCTTCCATTTCCTTTAATTTTACAACCAGCTCTTTATATTCCTCGCGAATCTCCGGCCGCATACCTACTTCTAACAATGTATTTGTACCCAATCCGGAACCAATATTCTTTGCTTGTATCTCCTCGCCTGCACAACAGGAGCCGCCAACCAGCAAACCTCTTTTACCGTCAAGTTTTACCGATTTAACAGCCTTAATATTGCTGTGCATTATTGCTTCCTTGGCCATAATAGAAGACTTGCTTTCTACAGTACTGTTCTCAATATTTCTGGTATACACCGAGCCTTCGGCAAAGGCTTTTCCTCTGACGATACCCTTCTTGACAACAATGTTTCCTCCAGCTGTGACAGTACCGGCCAAGGTTCCGTTAATTTCTACATCACCTTCCGCGTTTACAAGAAATCCGTTTTTTACACTGCCCTGTATTATAACATTTCCGGGAAAGTTGATATTTCCAACATTAAAATCAACATCGCTTTTTACCTCATAAGACTTATGAATACTAACCTTTTTCCCGTTCATACAAATGTGCCCGGAGTTGGTGGCAAGAAGTTTCATATCGTCATCGGAAGCCTTGGTGTTTTTCCCCGCAGGCAAACGAACGTCTTTACCGGGAGACGCCTTGATAGTCTCTCCATGGACATTATACCCATCAGTACCGGACGTAGGTGGTATTTTCTCAACCAAAACGCTTCCTGATTCTACGACCTGTATGAGACCTAAATTATAGAAGTCTACTGAACCGTCCTCCAGTTCGACCGGTTTGATGCCCACCTCCTGGGTATCAAAACAATATTTTAATTGGGCATTTTCCCCGTTTGTTTTATCTACTCCTTCGGCAATCAACCACTCATAATAACCGTCCTGCTTAGCAATGATTGTTGAAAACAGTTCGTTCTTGATACCTTTGTTAATGTTATTCTGGCGCAGTGTCTCCTCTATTTCATCTCTACCACCCAAACTGCCATTAATCACAGGATTAACTAATAAATGTGCTTTCATTTTATCTTTTGTAACCTTTGTCTGAAATACCGTTGAAATGACCGTATTTTCTTCTCTTTGAGCAATTTTTTCAAAATTTCCGTTTGCTTCTTCAAAATATGCGGCAACTTGTTCTTTGTTGAATTTAATATTCCTTCGTTGTAAATCAAGATATAAGGTCTCCAGCTTAAGAGGATACAAAAGATCAAAAGCCCTTTCAACTTTGAGTAAAATATCATCGCCAATAGCTGTTAATAGATATTTCTTTTGCAGGTCTTGGATTATTTCACTTGCCATTTTCACCCACCCCCTTTCATTTTAAACCTTCTTTTTTTATTCTGGATAGTTTACCACGCAAGCGCAGAATGGCCTTAGTGTGAAGCTGAGATATCCTTGAATCCGATAATTCCAGTATTTCGGCTATTTCTTTATTTGAACGATCGTTGTAATAATATAAGCTTACCACCTTTTTTTCTTTTTCAGGAAGCTCATCTATCGCTTTAGTTAAAACAGCTATTATTTCTTTTTTCTCAATTAACTCCTCAGGATTTGGGCTGATCTTGTCTTGAACATTATCAGCCAATACGCTTGCTCCCTCTTCATTTATTGGTTCATGAAGGGAAAGTACGTTGACATATTGGATGCTATTAAACCAGCGCGAAAGTTCGGGCAATGTAATATTTAGCTCTTTCGCTATCTCTTCGTCGGAAATGTTGCCTTCGCAAAGCATCTCCAATTTCTGATAGGCCTGCTCAATCTCCCGGGCTTTTTTTCTGACGTTTACAGGAACCCAATCCTCCTTTCTTATCCCGTCGATCATGGCACCCCGTATTCTTTTTGAAGCAAAGCTAACAAATTTTATCCCCAACGCTGGATTAAATCTTTCAATGGCATCTATTAAACCAAATACGCCATAACTATTCAAATCCTCCTTCGAAAAGTGTTCAGGAAGATAATGGGATATTTTATTGGCAATTTTTTTTACTAGGACAGCATAATGTATTATCAATTTCTCTTTGCTCTCCGAGTTTCTATCCTCAACATATTTCCCCCAAAGCTCATGTGGATCATTCAGCATTAACCCAGCTCCCTGTTTAGACTGTTTTTTCACCTTGGTTAATAGTCTTTATATATAGCAATCCATCAACAGTAAAAAACTCTATCGTCCTGCCATAACTTCCCCCAACCTCTTCAGCTAGAATCCTAATGTTCAACCTTTTCAGGCACATTCTGACGGCCTCAATATTCCTTTCACCGATTCTAATAACACTATTCGAACCGGGGAAATTGAACATTTGCGCACCTCCGGCTATTTTTGCCGTCAGTCTGGAGGCAACTGCACCTTTCTTGGTCATCTCTTCTACCAGCAGGACAATTCCCGTATCTGCATACTTGGCTTTATTGGTGACATTTCTGGCCTGGGTGCTATCCGGCAACATGATGTGAACAAGTCCGCCAATCTTTTTTGCTGAATCCCAAAGACAAACCCCGACACAAGAACCCAAACCAATCGTAACAAGACTTGCCGGCTCAACAGCTGTGCTGAAAGCAGCCATTCCTACCTTAATGATTTCTTTTGCCATCATAACACTCCTAGTGCCTTTAATAACGATTCTAACGTTTTGGGTTCGGGTAAAAGAAAGAGCTGCCCGGTAATCTCTTTTTCTTTTTCTATGAAAACGTTTTCCAGAACAAGAGCATAATCGCTAATCTCTCCCACGGTTTGCAGAACTTCTCCTAAAATTGCTCCGGTCATATCAACAGCCATTGCCGGGACAGATGGAGAATAAACATTATTAGTAAACACTGCCAAGGCATTCAAATATGAGCCGGATAAAATATTTACAATTTCCTTAAAAGCAGAACAGTGCATTTCTGTCCAATCATTACTGGTCCCCGGCACATTGCCGAATAATATATCAAGTAAATAAAAGGCCTGTTCCGTTTCTATCATAAAAAGCATGCCCATTGGCATATCACCATCAACACGCAGGTAGCCTCCCGCCGTAACCTTGTCGGCACCCCCTACATAGTCCCCTATTTCTGAAAAAGGTGCGATACTGGCACGGGGAACAGACATATTGATGGTGCGTCCTAACATTTGCGAAAGAGAAGTAGCAGCATTCCCGGCACCGATATTGCTTATCTCCTTTAGGGCATCAAGTTGTAATTCATTGATTTCCGAATAATCCTTCATTGCTCCTCCTAATCCTTGTCGCCTTTTTTCCCAAGACTTAACACATTATCTAAATTAAGAATAATCAACAAGCGATCGTCAACTTTCCCAATACCGGAAATAAACTCTTCATCAATTGTGCTCATAGCCTGTGGTTTTTCAATCTCATCTGTTTTTAGCTGCAGTACTTCAGTAACATGATCGACAGTCATGCCAATTATAGCCCCGTTGATTTTAAAAACAATAATTCGAGTTGTATCCGTTATTTCTTCTTCCGGGAGATTAAACCTTAAATGAGAACTAATGATAGGTACTACCGTTCCTCTTAAATTAATAACACCCTTGACATATGAAGGAGCTCTAGGAACCCTTGTTATGTGAGTCCACCTAATAATTTCTTGAACCGCCAGAATGTCCGCAGCGTATTCCTCTTCATTTAAATTAAAGGCAACATATTGCATTTCCTTCGACATTTACATTCCCTCCTTAAATCAATGTTGCAATATCAAGAATTAGTGATACCTTACCGTCCCCTAAGATGGAAGCCCCGGCAATTCCGGGAATCCCGCTAAGATGCTTACCAAGGGAGTTGATTACAATTTCCTGTTGTCCGATCAACTCGTCAACGACAAGACCTATCTGCTGTTCTCCCTTTCTGACCACAACGACGTAGAGTTCGTCCTCTTTCTCACTGCCCGGTACGGATAAAGCTTTTCTTAAATCTAACAGCGGCAACACTGAACCACGCAACAAAATGACCTGTTGGCTTTGTATATTTTTGATGTGTTGCTCTTCTAAACTGGTCGTCTCATCTATATTCGCAAGTGGTATAGCATATACCTCTTTTCCCGACCTTACAAGTAAAGCTTGGATGATAGCTAGGGTCAGCGGCAGCTTGATAGTAAATTTTGTCCCTTGTCCCTTTTTGGTCGTAACATACACATCGCCGCTTAACGACTGGATTTTATTCTTAACAACATCTAAGCCAACTCCCCGGCCCGAAAGATCGGTTATCTCCTGCGAGGTGGAAAAACCGGGCTCAAAAATTATGGACAAAAGTTCCCGTTCATCCATGCTTTCCAACTCTGTTCTCGCCGCCAGCCCATTTTTCACAGCTTTATCTATAATAGAATCAAGCTCAATGCCTCTGCCGTCATCTTCGACACTGATAATTACGTGGTTACCCTCTTGTTTTGCTTTAAGCTGTAATACCCCACAGGTATTCTTACCGGCTGCCATTCTTTCTTGTGTTGACTCCAAGCCATGGTCAAGGGCATTACGCAATAAATGTACAAGTGGATCGCCTATTTCATCAATTACGGTTCTATCTAACTCTGTTTCTTTTCCTTCAACTATTAATTCAACTTCTTTGCCCAAATCTTTAGCCAAATCTCTTACCATACGAGGAAAACGGTTAAATACTTGTTCAATGGCTACCATCCTGGCGTTTTGTACAACAGTCTGCAAATCCCCGGTAATACTATTAATTCTCTCTATCGTTTCGTTAAGATCCTCTATTTTGTTGGAGGAATTTATTTGTTCCAATCTTGTCTTATTGATAACAAGCTCGCCGACCAAGCTCATTAGACTATCAAGTCTATTTATATCGACCCTTACAGTCTGATGTATCTTTTGTTTCTTGCCGGAAATATCAACAATACCTTCCGGTTTTTTTCTTTCTTTTATACCATTATTGTTGCTGGAGTTATTATCTGATGCCTCACTTTTTGACGATATTTTGTTTATATTTTTAAGCTTGATCTCAGAAATTTTATTCATTTCTTTTCTTATACTTTCTTCGGAATCAGCAGAGATATAATATAGTACTAAACTCTTATCAAAATTTTCATCCTCAATATCCTGTACGGCAGGTACTGATTTTATTATTTCTCCCCTTCCTTCAAGGCTCTTGAATATCATAAAAGCACGTACACCTTTCATTAAGCACTCTGGGTGTATCTCAATAAACATCCTCCAAACATAGAATCCTTTCTCAATAGCGGTTTTTACTAAGTTCTGTTCATATTCATTTAACTCATCCCACAGTTCTGTATCTTTTTTTGTTTCATCATTTTGTACAGCCTCGCTGCCGACTTCCAAACCGCCGTTTTCAAGCATACCTAATTCTTTTACTATCGTATCAACGTTTACCGGCTCTGTTTCGCCTTCTCTGATACCTTCCAACATACCATCCAGGGCATCCGCTGATTTGAATAAGCAATTGAAGACCTTTGCATCAAGTGAGATTTTTCTCTCACGCAGCATATCAAAAAGGTTTTCCATTTTGTGAGTTAAACCAGCAATAGAATCATATCCCATCGTTGCCGACATACCTTTTAACGTATGTGCAGCCCGGAATATCTCATCTAAAAGATCTATTCTTTCAGGATTGTGTTCCAGTTTTAACAGGTTCTGATTCAGAGTTTGCACATGTTCCGCTGCTTCCTCAAGAAACAAATCCAGATATTGCGACATATCCATGTTTATCGCCTCCCCACACTAATAAGTGCATGCTCAATGTATTCAGCAATTTGATAAAGAGGTACTTCGTGGTCTATAACTCCTAGTTTATAAGCAGCCTTAGGCATTCCGTAAACAACACACGTCTCTGAGCTTTCTCCAATCGTCACGGCTCCCGCTTCTTTCAATGCTTTTATTCCCACGGCTCCATCACTTCCCATTCCCGTCATTATTACCGCGATAGTTGGATAATCAAGCTTTGCTGCTGATTTCATTAGAACCTCAACGGATGGCCGATGTCCGTTTATTGAAATCGATTGCGTTAAATGAACCTCCAAGTTCCCGGTCTTTGAGCTTATCTCCATATGATAGTCGCCTGGCGCTACATAAGCAACTCCTCCTTTAATAACCTCCCCGTCCTCCGCTTCTTTAACTTTGAAGGCAGAAACCATGTTTAATCTCTGGGCTAACGATTTCGTAAATCCCGGCGGCATATGCTGTACTATAAAAATACTAACATCGGGGGAAAACGAAATAGCGCTCATTACGGTGTGTAAAGCTTTCGGCCCCCCTGTCGACGTCCCGATACAGACAAGTTTTAAATTACCATGCTTTGTTGCTTGTCGAGCAATTGTTTTAATATCAATTTTATCCTTAACAACCATTTCACTGCGCGGTAATTCTTTTGTGGCGTTGATTTTAGGCACCGGAACAGAGGCGGCTGTTTTTACTTTATCTCTTATTTCCTGGGCTAGTTCATCACCTATATTAGTAATACTCCCACCTGGTTTTGTAATAAAATCAACTGCGCCCATTTCCAACGCTTTGATAGTTGTACTGGCTCCATCATGAGTTAAAGCCGAAAACATGATAACCGGCAGTGGAATGTATTTCATAATCTTTTCCAGAGCTTTTAAACCGTCCATTTTAGGCATTTCAATATCAAGAATCAGTACATCCGGTTTTACTTCATTCAACTTCTCATAGACATCTTCTCCGTTTCTTGCCGTAGCAATAACCTCCATGCTGCTGTCTACGTTGATAATATCACTAATTACCCTTCGCATAAAAGCCGAATCATCAGCGACGATAACTTTGATGTTTTCTTTACGATTCAGCAATTTAAAGTAGCCCCTTTCTTCTAAGCTCGATCTGCTTCTGATAAACATATTTTACGATAATGTCTCTGTCTTTACTGTTTATTGACGTGTATTCTACTCCTAAAATATTCCTTTCAACCCCCTCACTGTCAAGTTCCCAGTAATTTCGGACCACCCTTCCTGCCGCATAAACCGTTTGATTATATATATTAAATTTAAGAAATACCTCGCTTCCCGTCATAATGTCTGTCGGTTTGTTGATTACAAGCATCATTCCTCCTCCGCTGATATCCCGGGTTTTACACTCTATTTCCTTTTTATATTCCTGCTCATTCGTGTATGACAGACTTACATTTAGCAAGGCATGTACCCGTACAAATTCCCTGTTTTGAACGCGTTCAATTCTTTCCGGCCCCTGTAATATATATATAGGTACCCCTTCATCTTTACAATCGAGTACAGTAGTGCAAAACGTATAAATAGCCACATTATCCCAGTACCATACATTTACATCGCTCCCCGGAGGCAACAGGACAGGAATCCTTTCCTTAATGGGGCTGACCAGCGTGATTTGATTATTATCTAAGCCTTCGATTCTGCTCGGATATCTCTCAGGATTACCATTATCTCCTGGTAGCTCAATATGTACCAGTTGCCCTATTTTCAAAATTTCTTTTATCTCCAACATAATCAACACCTACCTGAAGTATTCTGTAACCCTACCGAAGAAATCCTTAACGGTATGCCCGGAATAATCGGTGTCATCCCGCTTTATTATCCTTTCGGCTATTGTGTTAATATCATTTGCTGCCACTGTATGAGGGTATGATAAAACATACGGCTGTTGTTCCTTTACTGATTGGGCAACTCTTGGATCCTCCTGCAAATGACCCAAATAATCGATTGAATAATGTAAAAATCGTTCCAGTGCTATATTTAACTTACTATAAGCTATTTTTGCCTCAACCTCGGAAGGAACCCTATTGACGATCAATTTTATACGACCTTGATATTTCTCGGCATGGATAGTCTTAACCAAACCATATGCATCCGTCATAGCTGTGGGTTCCGTGGTTGTAAGTAAAAAAACTTCGTCGGAAGAAAGCACAAAACTCAATACCGTTTTAGAAAGACCGGCTCCCGTATCAACAATGAGATAGTCAGCCATTCCGTCGAGATGACTTAGTTTTGCTAAAAATGATTCCAATTGCCAATCCTTTAAGTTTGCTAAATGGTACATTCCTGACCCGCCGGGTATAATTTTTATCCCCCTAGGTCCATTGAATATTATTTCAGATAGAGGCATTTCTCCTGCAATGACGTGGCTAAGATTGTATTGAGGATTGATACCGATAATAATATCTACATTTGCTAATCCTAAATCCGCATCCAAAATAATTACCCTCTGCTTATATTTAGATAACGCTAAGGCACAATTAACGGCAAAACTGCTTTTCCCTACCCCTCCTTTGCCGCTTGTAACCGCAATAACACGTGTGCCATTGGGGACACTCTTAATATTTCGTTGAAAATCTTTTTTCATTTGTTGTACCAAAAAGCGCAAGTTTTCAGCTTGATTACCCATTTTGACACTACTCCTTCATCAGTAATTGCACTAACTTAGCTGGATCCGCAACTTCGATGTCATCCGGAATGCCTTGGCCTGTCGTAAAATAAGATAAGGGGTATTTAGATTTACAGGCAACATTGTAAATTGCCCCATAATATGAGGTCTCATCAAGCTTAGTAAAAATTAATCTCGATATTTTCAAGTCTTCATATGCAGCAATAATATTTAGCATATCTGAATATTTTGCCGTACAAGATAGAGCGAGAAAGATTTCGTCAGGACCGGCAATTTCAAGATAGTTTTTTAATTCTTCCATTTGCGCACTGTTTTTATGGCTTCTGCCCGCCGTATCAATAAAAATAATGTCATTATCCAAAACTTCTGCCAGAGATTCCTGTAATTGAGCTAACGAATAGACCACAATTACAGGTGTACCCATTATTTCACCGATAACCTTCAGCTGCTCCGCAGCTGCTATCCTGTAAGTGTCAATTGTGATAAAAGCAACCTTTTTCCGTTCTATTACAGAAAAAGTTGAAGCAAGCTTTGCTAATGTCGTTGTCTTTCCGACACCTGTAGGACCAACCATTGCATAAATCTTTGGTTTTTTCATCCTTGTATTTTTTATAATAATTGGCTTGCTCTTTTTTAAGGGCTTGGCAAGGTTCACGGAAAGAAGCTCATTTATTTTTTCCGCCTGTGGCTTACGCTTTGGTGGTAACTGCTGTAAGGTTGCCTTGACGGCCCTTTCGGCGTTCTTTTCTTCTACTTCCTGTTTTTTTAAGCGTAATAACAAATCCCTTCCAAGTTTGGGAAAACGCGTCGTATCAGAATTATTCTCCAAAAGCTCGGACATTTGCGTAATAGCAGCTTTCATATCAGCTAATTCCACTGCCAAGGGATCAGGAGTTTTTTGAACCGCCGAAACTATCGGCAGTTCTACCGCCTGAGATTGAACCCTGCTCAAGGGTACTATGTTTTGCTGGTCATATAATTGTTTTAATGGCCGTTGCAGCAAATTATTACGTCCTTCTGTGGCCGCAGTAACTTCTACATATTTTTTCTTGAAAAAACCAAGGATTCCTCCCTCTTTGAAATATCTGGTATGCAATATTACAGCATCATTGCCCATCTCGTTCTTTATTTTCGTTATTGCTGTTTGGATATCATTGGCAACAAAACGTTTTACTCGCATCTAAATTTTCACCATCCCCACCGATTCAATATCCAGGTTTTGAGGTATCTCGTTATAGGAAATCACCGGAAGCCTCGGCACAGCTCTTTCAATAAGGCGTCTGAGGGCTAGGCGAACTGCAGGTGAAACCAAAGCTACAATCTGTTTGCCGGCAGGACCTTCCTTATGCAGAATGGCATTAATGTTAGTGATTATCTTTTGGGCAACATTAGGATCGATTGCTAGATAACTCCCGTGTTCGCTTCTTTGAATGCTTTTTTTAACTGCCTCTTCGACCTGTGGCTCAAGGGTAATACAGTACATCTTCTCTGATTCATCAGCGAATAAACGCCCTATTTGTCTTGCTAATTTCTGTCTAACATACTCTGTCAGTAAATCAGGGTCCTTCGTTACATGGGCCCAATCCCCTAAAGCCTCAACAATACTGACAAGGTCTCGAACAGGAATTTGCTCGTTTAACAGGTTTGAAAGTACTTTCTGGATTTCCGCTAAAGATAATACATTAGGGTAGACATCATCAACAACAGCCGGATATTCTCTTTTTAAATTGTCGAGCAGTCCTTTTACGTCCTGTCTGCTAAGAATCTCCGCAGCATGACCTTTTAAGAACTCCGTGATATGAGTAGCCAATACGGATGGAGGGTCAACAACAGTATTTCCGTTCATTTCTGCTTTTTCCCTCATTGCCTCTGTAATCCAAACGGCTGGCAAGCCAAAGGCAGGTTCCTTGGTTTCAATTCCCTCTAAATCCATATCTCCTCCCATAGCCAAATAATGGCTTAACATCAGCTCACCTTTTGCCATTGGTATCCCTTTTAGTTTAAAGACGTAGTTATTTGGCTGCAGCTGCATATTATCCCTTATTCTAATGGGTGGTATTACAATTCCCAACTCCAGCGCGCACTGCCTTCTGATCATAACCACCCTCTCCAGAAGATCCCCGCCCTGTTTACTATCTACCAGTGGAATCAGACCATAACCCAATTCAAGCTCAATAGGATCCACATGTAGCAAGGAATAGACGCTATCCGTTTTTTTCATGTCATCTTCTTCCGTTTTCTGAGCACCGGCCTGTTCTTCTTTAACAATAACCCTTCTGCTGCGTGTCAATAACACAGCTATAACAGCCAAAGCGATACCGATAACAAAAAACGGCATTCGCGGAAGCCCGGGAACAAAACCAAGGATCAAAAGTACGGTAGCTGCTATAGCAAGAAGTTTGACCTGTGAAAACACCTGTTTGATCAAATCTTCACCCAAACTATTATCCGAAGCAGCCCTTGTCACAATTATGCCGGTTGCGGTTGAAAGCAAGAGTGCCGGAATCTGACTGACTAATCCGTCGCCGACGGTCAACAGCGTATAGGTGTTAGCTACCTCTCCCACACCGCCCATATCACGCTGTAACAATCCAACCGCCATTCCGCCAAGGATATTGATAAGGGTAATAACGATACTGGCAATGGCATCACCCTTAACAAACTTACTGGCACCGTCCATTGCTCCGTAGAAGTCAGCTTCCCGTTGTATCTTGTTTCTTCTTTTGCGCGCATCATCCTCAGTTATCAAACCGGCATTAAGATCGGCATCTATACTCATTTGTTTGCCGGGCATCGCATCCAGGGTAAATCTTGCCGCGACTTCGGCCACGCGTTCCGCACCTTTAGTAATAACAATAAATTGAATAACAACAAGAATAAGAAAGATAATGAGACCGACTAAGGGGTTCCCTCCTACCACAAACTGGCCGAACTGCTGAATTATACTACCGGCGTATCCCCTTAACAAAATTAGCCTGGTAGAAGAGATATTTAAGGAAAGACGATAAAGCGTCATCACTAACAATAACGAAGGAAATATTGAAAAATCCAGGGCCTCCTTATTGTACATAGAAACCAGCAATATAAGCAGGGAGCAAGTAATGTTAAAAACCAAAAGCAAATCGAGCAGAGATGGATGAAGCGGAATAATCATTAATAAGACAATGGCAATAATGCCAAAGGCTATCGCCACATCTGCATGCTTTATAACTCTACGAATCATATTCGGGATAGGCATAATTATTGTCTCCTAAACTCGTTTCTTCAGCTTGTACACATAAGCGATAACTTCAGCTACCGCTTGGTACAATTCTGCCGGTATCACTCTTCCAATTTCCACTTTACTGAATAATAGCCTTGCCAACATTTTATTCTCTACAATAGCAACATCGCTGTCTTGAGCAATTTCTTTAATCCGCTGTGCGACAAAACCTTTTCCCTTCGCAACCAGCAGGGGAGCGCTCATGTTATCCTCATATTTCAACGCTACCGCAATATGGGTCGGGTTGGTGATAACCACCGTCGACTTCGGCACTTCCTGCATCATTCTCCTTGTTGCCATTTGGCGCTGTCGCTCTTTGATCTTTGACTTGACTAGAGGATCTCCCTCCATCTTTTTATATTCTTCTTTGATATCTTCTTTACTCATCTTCAGAGATTCTTCATATTCATATATCTGATAGGTATAATCAGCAACCGCTAACACGAGTAGAACAGCCAAAATCCGCCATCCTGTCGAGAATACTGCCTCACTTAAAACAGTTAAAGCATCAATAATCTCCATACTCATCATCAGCGAAAATTGCGGCAAATGTTTTTTTAACTGCAACCAGGCAACAAATCCAACTAATCCTATCTTAAAAATCGATTTAAACAACTCGACAAGAGATCTTTTTGAAAGGATTCTTTTTAAACCGCTAACAGGATTCAATCGTGTCAAATCAAACTTCAGCGTCTCCGTTGTAAACAAAAAACCTACTTGGAGAAGATTAGCCGCTAAACCGGCAACTACCGCAATTCCCAAAAGAGGGCCGGCCATTTTGATTAAGACAAGCTCAGTCTCGAGTACCAAGCTTACAGCTTTATCACTTGTCAAGTCACTAGCCGCATAAGTAAAAACATGATTAAAAAACATCGCAAACTCTTCTATCATTCTCACAAACCACAGCTTTAGCATTAAAAAAGTTAGAGCCAGAACCGACACGTTCACTAATTCACTGCTTTTTGCTACCTGCCCCTTCTTGCGGGCATCTTCTCTCCTGCGTGGAGTGGCTTTTTCTGTTTTTTCACCTGCAAACAGCTGTAAGTTTATTCTGAAGCTATCAATCATATCATCAACCTTATTGCCTGATATATTTGTTTAAACATATCCTCTATCAAAACTCCGAAATAGTATATATACAGTGGGATAATTATCAGCAGGATTACAAAGGAAAGTAATATTTTAGCGGGCATTCCCACCATGAAAATATTCATCTGAGGTACGGTTTTTGCCATGATACCCAAAATATATTCGGCAAAAAGCAACGATCCTGTAATCGGCAGGGCAACTTTAAACCCTATCACAAAGAGACCTCCAAACGATTTTATCAAGTGAGCAGCGAACCCTCCCTGCAAGGAAATCTCACCAATCGGTATCACGCGATAACTGTCAAACAAAGCTTGCAAGAACAAAAGGTGTCCGTCAACAACCAAAAATACCAAAACGGCCAACATGTATTTGAAATTCCCCAGTAACGGCGCTTGTATGCCGCTTAAAGGATCAACAACATTCATAATACCGAATCCCATTTGCGTATCAAGTAACTGACCGGCAAGCTGTATTCCGGCAAACGTAAACTGTGCAAAAAGCGCCAGGGCAATACCGACAACAATCTCGTAAATCAAAACCAAAATAAACGGCAGTGTATTCATCGGTGGTGCAAACGCATCTGCTACCCCCGCCATCCACGCAATTAATGAAATCAACAAAGTGAAAAACACTTTCCAGATACTCGGAAGGTAGCTTGCACTAAAAACCGGGGTAAAGGACAGTGCGGAAAACCTGGCCATTATCACTAAAAACTTATTGCTTTCCTGCAGAATTGTCTCAATAATATCCATATCCCCCCACGAGACCTTTAATATTTTTACCGCATCAGACTAGGAATAGAATGATACAAGTTCACCGTGAAACTCAAGAGCACGCTCAACATCCAGGGGCCGAAAACTACGAGACTAACCATCACCAAGATAATTTTTGGTACGAAGGTCAGCGTTTGTTCTTGAATTTGTGTTGTTGCCTGGAAAATGCTAATCAACAAACCTACCAACAAGCTTGTCCCTAAAAGGGGACCTGCAAATAATAGGATTGCATATACAGCTTCTTTTGCCAAGAAAACAACATAATCCTGAGTCATTGATAAACCCCTTTGCATAATTTATTTATATTGCGGAAATTAATTAAAACTCATTATCAATGTTTCCACTACAAGATTCCAACCATCCACCAGAATAAACAAAAGTAGTTTAAACGGCAGCGAAATCATCATCGGCGGCAACATCATCATACCCATTGACATAAGGGTACTGGCAACCACCATGTCTATCACAATAAACGGAATATATAAAATGAAGCCGATTTGAAAAGCCGTTTTTAACTCACTGATAGCAAAGGCGGGTATTATTACCGACAATCCTAAATCATCAACACTTTCAGGTCGCGGTGAATGGGATGCGTTGACAAACAGTGCCAAATCCTTTTCACGGGTCTGCTTAAGCATAAATTCCCGCAGCGGCTTCTCAGCTCTTTCTAAGGCTTCCTCCTGTGTGATCTCCTCATTCAGATAGGGTTGGAGGGCATTGGTATTTACTTCGCCCCACACAGGCATCATCACGAAAAGCGTTAAAAACAATGCCAGTCCCACTAAAACCTGATTCGGCGGCATTTGCTGAGTCGCCAGTGCATTACGCAGAAATGAAAGCACCACGACAATACGCGTAAAAGAAGTCATCAGAACAAGGATTGCCGGGGCGAGAGTAAGAACGGTTAATATGATGAGAATTTGTAAGCTTAAGGCAATATCCTGCGGGTTATCGGATGAATCTATATCAAGCCCTATCCTGGGTAAAGCCAGCGGTGCTGCATTTGCCTCTGTTGCTAAAAACATTGTGAACAGAATAAGAATCGCAACAAGACAGAAAAGCCATGCAACCCTACGACCCCTCATCGCCGTTCCCTCCTTTAACACGGTTAAACAAACGGCGCGTACGCTGCAACTGTTCATCTATAACGCTATTTTTCTGTCCCTCAAGCTCCTTTTTTAATGAAGTAGAAAAGAACCCGCCAATACCTTTAGGACTTTCTTTCCTTTTCTCAATCAATCCATCTTTTATATCCTGCCAGGTTTCATCTTCACTTTCAATTTCCTTAAGGAGTGAAACATTATTGTCGGTTACTCCAAGAATACATACCTTGGACATTATCTCTGTTAGATATACCCCCTTACCCGGGCCTAATTCTTGGTAATCGTAAATCTTGACCCAGCTCTTCCTATCCTGTTGCACCTGTAGTCTGATCTCCTGCTGCTTTTTTAATAATTTCAATACACCGTACAAAAGAAGAATTATAAGGATAAAGCTAATCAGAACACGAAAAAACAATCCTGACATACTTGGGACAGTGCCGGCCGACATCTCGGCACCTTCATTTCCCGCTGTAAAAAGAACCGTCAATATTCCCTTCTTCATCAGCGTCGACCTACGACAAAGCCTTATTTACCGCTTCAAGAACTCGTTCCGGTTGAAACGGTTTGACGATAAAATCGCGCGCTCCGGCTTGAATAGCATCAATAACCATAGCTTGCTGTCCCATTGCGCTGCACATAACTACTCTTGCGTTAGCGTCGGTTTCTTTTATTTTTTTTACAGCTGAAATACCATCCAGCTCAGGCATTGTTATGTCCATCGTCACCAAATCAGGCTTGATTTCCTTGAACTTTTCCACTGCTACTTGTCCATTTTCAGCCTCTGCAACCACTTCAAATCCGTTTTTTGACAGAATATCTTTGAGCATCATTCTCATAAACGCTGCATCATCAACTACCATTACACGATAAGACATTTTTTTTCCTCCTTCTCAATGACACTTTCTATTTTAGACTCTTTACTCTTTCTACACGAGAAATAATTTCCGTCACCCTAACTCCAAAGTTTTCATCTATCACAACAACCTCACCTTTTGCCAGCAGCTTGTTGTTAATTAGAATGTCAACAGGTTCTCCGGCAATCTTATCAAGCTCAAAGACCGAACCTGTTGTGAATTCTAAGATGTCCTTTATTTTTTTTGTTGTCCGCCCTAACTCGACAGATAGTTGAAGTCCCACATCAAGTATCAAATCCAGGTTAGTTTCTGAGGCCGGCTCCCCATTCCTCGGTTTCAGTTCCTCGAATTGCACCGGTGATACCGCAACCCTTTCCTGTCTGTTTTCAGTAGCCGCCGTTTGTGCGACTTGCTTTGTCTGCTCATAGCTTTCCGTTGAAGCATTTTGCTCCTGTGGAATCCGAACTGATTCTTCCTCAAATACCTCAGTTGTTTTTTCTTCAGTAGGTGCGGCTTTTGCTGGCGTTTCACTCATACCATTGTCGATTATCAACTTACTTGCCATATCCTTGGCAAAGGATACCGGCAATAATTGCATTAATTCACTGTTCACCAAATCTTGAATAGTTACATTGAAAGATATCTTTACGATCGCTCTGTCTTCTTCCTCCAGCATATCGTGCTTTTCCAGCGAAAAAAGATTCAATGTAGGCGGAGCAATATCAATCCTTCTTTTTAAAATCTGTGACAACGAGGTACTTGAAGAGCCCATCATCTGATTCATGGCCTCGCTGATAGCACTCAAATGCAGTTCATTTAGCTCTAAAGGAGGCTCTGTACCCTCACCACCCATCATCAAATCTACAATCACACTGGCATCCTGGGTATGTAAAACAAATATATTCGAACCCGTCAATCCTGCATTATAGAGGACATCCACTACTACATACGGCTCCTTATGATTTTTTTTCACTTCATTAATTGTTGTTATTTCTATGCGAGGCGTAGTGATTTCTACACGCTTTCCCAATAGCGCTGACAATGTTGTCGCGGCACTTCCCATAGAAATATTGGCGATTTCACCTAACGCATCCTTTTCCATATCTGATAAGATACTGTTATCTGTTGACATGTCGTCGACATTTGAATCTTCTGTTTCGCTATTCGTTTCGGAAAAGGTTTCATTAAGCAATGCATTTATTTCTTCTTGTGATAATACGTTATTCAATATTCACTCCTCCTTCCATCATTACATCCGTTATTTGCACAGCCAGCTTATTGCCTGAAATACCTGGCTTTGCAAAAAATCTTAAACCCGAATCGATATAAATCTCAACATCCTTTTCCTTTTTCTTATCCAAATTTATAACATCCCCCTGTTGAAGCTCCAATAGTTCCTTCACTGTAATAATACTTTTCCCTAGCAAAACAGATATAGGAAGCTCTGTTTTTTCCAAGGTCCTTTTCAGAAAGGGTGTCTTATCGCCCTTTTGACTCCTGCTGGAACTGTTAAACCAAAATTTCGTATTCAATTTATTCGACAAAGGCTCCATCATAATACATGGCAAGCAAATATTGATAAAACCCTCTGTTTCGGCAATCTGCGTATTAATAGCAATAACTATCACCATTTCCAAAGGAGATACCACCTGTGTAAACTGCGGGTTAGTATCAGTACTTTCCAGATAAGCCTCTACATTCAAGAGGCTTTTCCAAGCATCGGTGAAAAGTGTTAGCATTTTCTCCACTAATCTTTCCATCACACTGCGTTCAATCTCAGTCAAGGATCTTCCCTTCACCGTACTTAAGCCCGGGCCGCCAAAGGATCTGTCAATTATGCTAAAACCTACCACCGGGTTGATCTCAATAACTCCTTTGCCCTCAAGGGGCTCCATAGTAAAAACGTTTAATATCGTAGGATTTTGCATAGAGCGAATAAATTCTTCATAGGTAACCTGGTCAACCGAAGCAACCTTGGCAATTACCCGACTTCGCAAATTTCCCGATAAGAACGTGGTTAGAAGCCGGCAAAAATTTTCATATATCACCTCGATGGTATAAAGCTGTTCCTTGGAAAACTTACTAGGGCGGCGAAAATCATATACGCGGATTTTTTTATTGTCTTCATCCTTTCTTATTGTTTCTACATCCACTTCTCCGGATTGAAGTGCCGACAGCAATGAGTCGATTTCCGACTGAGATAGTATTTCACTCACTTAGACCCTCACCTCACCCAACATTGGTTTCAAATCGCTAATCATGTGAAGATGAAATTGTTGAAGTATATCCTTTTAACCTCCCCTTTTTCCAAAAAAGCGTTGATATTTTCTATGAGCTGCTCTTTTAATTCCTCTTTTCCTTCCACAGTTCCCAAGGCTTCTACATTTTGCTTTGATAGTACAAAAATAACGGCATCCTTGAGCAGCGGCAGCTTTTCCTCTAGTTCCTTTTTGACCTTCGTATTTGTAAGCTCAAGGGCGAAGTCTACTTTGATAAAACGACTGGTTGACTGTCCCAAATTGACAGTGAACTCTTCTGTTTCATAAATAGGTCCTACCTTTTCTAACTTTCCGTTAGCAGACTGATTCTGTGAGAAGAAATAAAAGAACATGAATGCAGCAACACTTATGATAACAATTAATAAGACAGCAAGTATGATAATTAATGTTTTATTTTTGCCTTCCGGTTTCATATGTACTCTCCTTTTCAGTTTGGTTCATTGACAATCAAACTGTCCCTGATAATAACTATATCAACCCTTCTGTTTTTACTACGATTCTCCTCGCTGTCATTGGAAGCAATGGGATGATACTCTCCATAACCAACCGCCGAGAGTCTCGCGCCTTCAAACCCGTTATTCATCAAATAACGCAGTACATTAGTTGCTCTGGTGGTTGATAATTCCCAATTGGACGGGAACTTTTCGGTATGAATGGGAAGGTCGTCGGTATGGCCTTCAATACGCAAAGGGTTTTCGATATCTGTCAAAACAGCAGTAACTTCCTTTAAGATACCGTTAGAATCCGGCAGCAAATCGGCCTTGCTTTTTTCAAAGAGCACCGAATCTTGAAGCCTCAATACCAGCCCTCTTTCCTCAATACTGATAAAAACATTGTCTTCAAGACCTTTTTCTACCACATACCTATTTAACTGGGCTTTGATTTCTTCAAGCTTTCTAGTCTCTTCCTGATACCTTAAAAACTCTTCCGTTATGTCTTCAGTAATATCTCTGTTTCTGTCAATTTCCTGCTCCCTCTCGCTTTCATTTACTGTCTCTCCAACAATACTATTATTTTTATCTAAAGGACCTAAGGCTCCTTGCAGTGATTTCACCACTGTTTGCCACTTAATAACATCCATCGTAGAAAAAGAAAATAAAAGAATAAAGAATGTCAAGACTAGAGTGATCATATCACTGTAAGTGGTCAACCAAGCATCTGCTTTTGGTTTGTCTTCCGGTGTTTTTTTATTTCTCCTGCTCACTCCATCAAATCCTTCTCTATTATCTTTTCATCTTCCAGTTTAATCTTATCCTGTGGATGCAAGTATGATTTCATCTTTTCCTCAACAATACGCGGGTTTTCTCCTGCTTGAATGGAAAGGACGCCTTCAATAATGATCTCTTTACTCAGGATTTCCTCGCTATTACGCAGCTTAAGTTTCCCAGCTATCGGCAGAAAAATGAGATTCGCAAGAAGCATACCATAAAAAGTGGTTATCAATGCTAAGGCCATACCGGGCCCTAAGGTTTCCGGATTATCAAGTGATTTCAGCATGTTTATAAGTCCGATTAGAGTTCCCACCATTCCAAAGGCCGGGGCACTAGCTCCCATGGATTCAAAAATCCCGGCGCCAACCCTATGTCTTTCCTCCATCATGTCAATCTCAGTTTCAAGAATGTTACGGACGAGCTCCGGATCAGAACCATCAACTATTAATTGAACGCCTTTCCTTAAGAACTCATCTTCGCTCTCTTCCGCTTCATTATCTAGCGCCAACAACCCTTCCCGCCGCGCTTTTTCTGCAAGGCCTACCATTTTTTTAATAATATCAACCGGTCTTTGATGTTCACCCTTAAAGGCAATCCTTACAACCTTCATGACATTGATAATATGTGTCAATGGGTATTGAATCAAAGTCGCTGCTATTATTCCTCCCCCAACTATCAATACGGAGGATAAACTCCAAAAGGTCAACAGGCTGCCCTGGTTCAAGATGGCTATCACTATTAGTAAGACTCCTAAGATAGCACCCCAAATTGTCGTAATATCCATAATTACAAACCCATCCCTTTGCTGTTCTATTTATTAAGAAAATCTTTTTATATTTTACTTTTTTCTATACGAATCTACAATTTTCCTCTTATACTCTATTATCTTTTCGATGATTTCATCCACCGATTCTACGGCAACGAATTTTTTCCCCGTCGTCATGGAAATAATGGTATCGGGAGTCGCCTCCAGGGTCTCGATCAGTTCCGCATTTACTATAATCTCCGAACTGTTCAGTCTCGTGATTTTAATCATACTCAACCTTCTTTCTTAAACCCCCCACCTTAACCACGGTGGGGGGCTTTGATTCTCCCTGCCTCACACACTACCCGGAAGAACTTTACCTAGTCATATTGACCAATTCCTCCAGTAAGCTGTCCGAAGTTGTTATTACGCGTGAATTTGCCTGGAAACCGCGCTGCGTGATAATCATCTCCACGAACTCTTGGGAGAGGTCAACATTGGACATTTCCAAGGTTTCCGGTTTAATTGATCCTCTTCCCGAGACACCGGGAACCCCTTGGTCCGGTTCACCGGAGTTATTAGTTACTTGAAAGAGGTTCGCCCCTGATTTTTGCAAACCAGCAGGATTGGCGAAGGTGGCGATTGCCAACTGAGCAAGCTTTCTGTTTTGTCCGTTGGAAAAGCTTCCTGTTATCGTTCCCGTCGTATCAACGCTTAGTCCATTCAGATCACCGGCAGTATAGCCATCCTGGTTAAACAACACAAACGTTGATTCTCCGGCATATTCAGTAACGTTATCGAAGTTCAGAGCGATATCGAGATCCTCGGCATCTGGTATTGTTAGAGTAACATTCGTTACAGTCGACGACACCAGCCGTCCTGTTTCCGTATCGAAGACGATGGTTCCTTGCCCGTCGCTGGCATAATTACCGTCAATCCTCGTAGCCACATCCCAGGTGTTATTGCCAGCCTTGGTGAGCATGACGTTCACGGAATGCATGGCTCCCTTGGAATCATAGACAGTGCTGGAGAGCTGCAAATTGGGGGTAGTGTAGGTTATGTCGTAGTCGCCTGTGCCTAATCCGGCAGCTACTGTAACCACTCCTGTATCGTAATCTACGGTATAATCTGTTCCTTCTGTCAGTGTAGTGCCTGTAGGATTTTCCACCGCAACTCCCGTCACCGGCAGATGAGCACTTAAATCAACAGTAAATGGATTTGAGTCATCTGTTATATTCACAGTCTCAGTACCCGTCACTGTATCAGCGGTGGAATCCAAATTCTTCGTATACTCAACCAATTCTGTGGCTTTAGGTGGTGAAGAGTAATACGAAGCCAGGTTAATATCCTCGATATCCCCATCCTGATCAATAGCACCGCTGGTATCAGCTAAATAGCCTTTTACCACCATACCGTTATTGGCATTTACTAAAGTCCTGGCCTCATCCAAATCAAAGTTACCGGCCCTCGTATAGAAATACTGGTTACCCTCCCCTACGATGAAGAAGCCTTCACCTTCAATAGAAAGGTCGGTGTTTTTACCTGTAGACTGGGGACTGCCCTCACCGTGTATGACATCAATAGTCGCAAGAGAAGTTCCCAAACCAACCTGCATCGGATTAGTACCTCCCCTATTGCTCTGGGGAGACGAAGCCCCTCTGAGAGTTTGACTGAGCATATCCTGAAAAGTAACGCGGCTCTTCTTAAAACCAACCGTATTTACGTTGGCAATGTTATTTCCAATTACGTCCATCCGGGTTTGATGACTTTTCAACCCGGAAACGGCCGCAAAAAGTGAACGCATCATAACAAATGACCTCCTTGTTTAATAGATTTTTGTACCGCTGGCGACCGGATTCTGTCGTTCCCCGGTCTGGGCTTCCTCTAAGAGGTCCGGCCCATTTTTTCTGTCAGTTGATTACCGCACTGTCGATGTTCGTAAACACATTTTCCTTCCTGTTTTCACCGTCAACCGCAGTTATTACCGTTTTATTCTTGACGCTTACTACCAAGGCCAGATCGTCTAACAAGACCAGTGATTCTCTGCAGCCCTTAGCTTCCGCCTTGTCCACAGCGTCCTTCAAACGGCTCAGTTGCTCCTCCTCCAGTTCGATCCTCCTTGCATATAAGCGTTCCGTGGCATGACGGGAAAATTTGATTTCCTTATCCTGCTGCAGTTCACCCTGCAAGATCTTTTGAAACGAGGGTTCGTCACCGGCAATTCTTCTTTCGGATTGTCTTTGTTCTTGAACCGGTTTTACGGGTTGAAGCGGTTGATTGATGAAGAAAGGCTTCTCAACCATTTTTCACACCTACCTAATCATCACAATATCGCTTACCGGAATTTCTTTATCATCCACTACCGCCAGGTATTGTCCGTCTTTATTCCTTAAACCGCTGACAATGCCTGTTATTTCTTCTTCTTCGTAATTGAAGGTTACCTCCCTGCCGATAATTTCCACAGACTGCCTGTCCCCGAGATTAGCTAGATTGTTCGTTATATTCTCCAGCAGATACATCATGTTCTCACCGTAGAATACGTTTGTTTCCATCATCTCGTTGATCCCTTTTTCCATTGTGGCATTCAGATTATTTATCTGTTCAAGGGTAGAGAACTGGGCCATTTGCGCTACAAATTCCTTATTATCCATGGGGTCCAAAGGATCTTGGTAGGTAAGCTCCGTAACCAAAAGCTTCAGAAACTCGTCTTTTCCTAAGGAACTTCCGGGAAGAGTATTTTCCTGGGTGTAGTTATTGTTATTTGTACTGCCACCTGTTGGTTCAACACTCATCATTTTCACCTCCTTTAGGCTATGTAATCTACCTTACCGTTGTTTGTCCAGTTCCGTGACGGTGTTTCATGAGTTTCTGTCTCATCAAACAGCACCATTTCCTTCATCCCGTCTGCTGAATATATTTGGTCTCTTCCATCCGGCCAGCCGCTATGCTGCTGCTGGTTTTCCTGCTGATTAATGAATTCCCCGCCAACCTCAACATCCATCCTTCCGTATCTAATGCCTGTCTCTTGCAACGATTGTCGGAGGTTATTTATGCTGTTTTCCAACAGACTTCCCGCTTCACGGTTCTCGACGAATATTTTTACCGAAACGATACCTTCACGAGAAGTTATTTTGACAACCACCTTTCCCAGTTCCTTCGGCTCGAGACGAACAAACAACTCTTTACTTCCATCTTTTTTTAGATCGGTTTTTACCGTTGAAATGAGCACTTCAGGAAGCTTTGAGTCAACTTCTCCCGCTCTCATGACCGGAGTCTTGTCTGCATTATCAATACTAATCTTAAAGCTGCTCCCATCCGAAGTATTTCCCTGCTCGACAGAGAATTTAGGAAAATTCTGCAGGGCATCTGTTTTGCCGCCTTCGTTCTTCTCGTTGCCCTTTTCGCTGCCTCTATCGTTGGCTGCTGCTGTGATTTCAACCTTTTCAGCCGTTATGTTATTCTTGCCTTCAGGTGCTCTTATTTCTTCGGACCCTGCCTTCTCTTTCTGATAGTTACTCTCATTTCCCGTCGGAGCAGTCTTTCCCTCTGCCACAAAAACACTTGCTTCTTTCGCCTTGGAAAACTCCTGACCCTTATCCTTAGCTTTCTTGTCATCTACAATAATCCCTATTTCTTTATCTTCCTTCATATTTACCGGTTTGTTTTCTGGAATTACCTCATGCGCTTGCTCCTTTGTTGCCACAGGTTTCTGGATCCCAGATTTCTGGACCTCAGAAAGGTTTTCGGGCGGCGAAAGGGAATCCGCGTTCATTATTTGTTGCGGTTGCTCCTGTTCCTGCGCTATTTTTGTTCCGTTAATAGCTTCCTGATTTGCTGCTAAGTTCTCTTGGGGCATAGTTTCGTCTGTTTTTACTTCGGTGCCGACAATCACCTGCAATGCGGAGTTGTTTGTTACTAACCACTCCTGCATTCCAATATCTTCTTGTATACCAGTATTCTCCTCGCAGATTCCGTTGTCTTCCTCCCCAAGTAATTTCATATCCGACGTTGCTCCGTTTGTTGCTTCCTGGCTTTGCACAATAGTATTATCTGCTTGCTGATCAGAATTTGCTAGATTCATGGAAGCAGCCGCCAATACAGCTTCAAACATGCCTAACCCTTCCATTCCCGACTCTTCTTTCATCGCATTGCCACCGGGAATCTGCGATTCGTTTCCGACATAAAGCTCAGTCTTTGCAGACAGCATGATTCCTTGTGTCATAGTTCTCACCTCCTTTCTCTCCTTTATTCCTTATTGTGAACCCAATTACTGCGATTCGTCATCTTCCGAATGACCCAGCAGCAATTGGGTAATAAGCGCTGCACGTTGCGGCTCCATCTGAGCCAGGATTTCTCCTGCCTGGTCCTTTTCAAGCTTAGGGAGTATCAATAAAATCGTTTCATTATCGAGGTTATCCATTATTTTCACAACGTCTTCCGGCTTCATTCCTCGATAATACAAGGACAACTCTTCAGCGTTAAGAATAGCTTTTTCCTTTTCTTCTTTATATTTTTTTAGTTCTTCCAGCTCTTCTTGCAGCTTCTCGTTTTCCTGCAGTATTTCGGCAGTATCGCTCGTGAGAAGTTCAATTTTTTCTTCAAAACCTTTAATGGCTGCTCTTAGTTCGAGATTTTCCTTTTCAATCGGTGATAACACAGGAATATCAATACCTTCTTGTTCTTCGGTATGTATGTAATTCCCTAAAAACGGCGTCTTTGCGGCTATACTTTTAACGTCAAGCAAGCCCACCGTATTGGCTGCCCATAGACATCCGAAAATTGCTACTAAAAAGCAGATTAAGACAAGCCTTATTGATACAATACTTTTAGCCATTTATTCTACCTCTTCCCATCAGCAATGCCCCGCCAAATCGTCGAGGATTTTCTGTTCCCTTCTGTTTTCTTCGTAGGAGTAGATTTTATGTTTTTTCTCTTTGAGTCTTTCTATGCCCTTTCTGTCTTTCATCGCTGCAAACAAACGTACCCTTGATTCCTGTAATTCCTCTTGTTTTCTTGTGACCACTGCTTTTTGTTCGTTCAACTCTTCCGTCTTAAATCGAATGTATCCTCTTTTCAATGAAATCTCATGTATATTCAACGGTCCTTTCTGATAAGAGGTGAAATCTTTTTCTAATCTACTCAAATCAGAGGCCATTTTTCCTTCAAGTTCACGAGCCCTACGCAAGCCTTGAACACTGCGTCCAAGTTCCTCCCGACAGGTCTTTTCTTTATATTCTCTGATACGCATTACCGAGGCCAGTCTGAATTTAAACATTCTATCCCAACTTTTCTTCGTTTTTTATCCCTGCGTATAAATCAACAACGCTTTTTAGCGTTTCCTCGTAAATACATTCTTCGTCAATATCCTGTTTCAACATCTCATTGACGGACTCAATGTACTTGATTGCCAGGTCTATCTTAGGACTACTGCCTTGCTGATATGCACCTACGTCAATCAAATCTTTGGCGTCATAATATACCGCCAATAATTCCTTGATTTTTTTTGCTGCAGCCATATGCTCATCATCGATGATATTAATCATTATCCGGCTAATACTGTTTAAAACATCTATTGCGGGATAATGGCCCAATGCGGCCATTTGCCTTGATAACAGAATATGCCCGTCTAAAATCCCCCTAACCGAGTCGGAAATCGGTTCGTTTATATCATCACCCTCAACAAGCACCGTATACAGACCCGTTATGCTACCCTTTTCGGACATGCCCGTTCTTTCCAGCAGTCGGGGCAATACCGCAAAAACTGAAGGGGTATAGCCTTTTGTAGCAGGGGGTTCCCCTATGGCCAGCCCAATTTCTCTTTGAGCCATGGCAAATCTTGTAACGGAGTCCATCATTAAAATAACATTGGCGCCTTGATCCCTAAAATATTCTGCAATGGATGTAGCTGTAAATGCTCCTTTGATTCTCACCAGAGCCGGTTTTTCTGATGAAGCCACCACCACTACCGATCTTGCAAGCCCCTTCTCACCTAAATCATTTTCCAGAAACTCGCGAACTTCTCTTCCTCTTTCTCCAATTAAAGCAATCACATTAACATCGGCGGCACTCTTTCGCGCTATCATCCCCAGCAAGGTGCTTTTCCCAACTCCACTGCCGGAGAAAATTCCAATCCTTTGCCCGGCACCGCACGTTAATAAGCCGTCTATTGCCCTTATTCCAAAAGGAAGGGGTTGAGATATGATTTTTCTTTTTAAGGGGTGGGGCGATTCGTACTCCAAATAGTATTCTTTTTCCCACACCAACGGCCCCTTATCATCGATAGGCCTACCAAGACCATCTAAAATTCTGCCGATGATTTTCGGTCCTACCTTGACTTTTAAGGAATCGCCGCTGGCTAAGATTGTATTGCCCGGTGCTATACCATTCATGCTTTCCAAAGGCATCAGCAAAGTTTTATTCTCCTTGAACCCCACAACTTCAGCCGGCACACTTCCTTTTTCTTTATTAATGTGCACCAACTCTCCCATTCCCGCTTTTGGACCTTGTGCATGAATAGCCAGTCCGATTATTTCGCTGACAGCACCCTTGAATCGCAGCGTTTCTGCTTCTTTAATTGTCTTTTTTAATCTCTCAAAATCAAGCATTATCAATTACTTCCAGCATCGACTGCTTTAGCAGTGTAATTTGTTCATTTATTCTCGAATCTAAAAATCCGGTATCTGTTATTACTTGACAATCCCCTGGTTCGATTTCAATGTCTTCCACTATTTGCAGACGTCCTTGAAACCTGTCGAGGCATTGCTCGCTATCTATATTTAGATAAGGAATATGAATAGGATTAAGCCTGACAACAATTGTTTCCGATTCCTTCACCTTTTCTAAAGAATTATTTATTATCTGGTTGATTATTTCCGGCTTTATTTCGATAACACTCCCAATAACCTTTTCAGTCATAAGCATGATCAGTTCAACAATGTCCCGCTCATACCGTTTTTGTATCTTTTCTCTTTCATTACATATTCCTTTAATCAATTCCTTAATCTTTTCATAAGCCTCATTAAATTCTTTGTCCGCCTCTTTTTTGCCTTCTGTATAACCCTCTTTAAACCCCAACTGCCGGTGCTGTTCTTCCAACGTAGCAATTTCCTTCTGGCATTCCTCAAGAATCAACTGTGCCTTTTCCTTCGCCCTTATCAATTGGGAATCAGCTTCTTGATGCGCAGATGCCATCATCTCTTCGATTGCCGTTTTTGTCTCTTGATAGATTAGATCAGCTTTTTCCTTCGTCAATCCTTCTTGTTCTTTTGCCTTTTCCTGTTCATGAACTTCCTTTTTCCACTCTGTCTTATCGGAAGTTCTAAGCAACTGTTTTTTTGTGTCATTAACAACTAAATATGCTTTAATCACTCTAGACAATTAACTCGTCCCCTCCACCGCGTGAAATTACTATTTCACCGGAATCTTCAAGCCTTCTTATTATATTTACAATACGCTGTTGGGCTTCTTCTACATCTCTTAAGCGTACAGGACCAAGGAATGAGATGTCCTCCTCCAGTATTTGGCTGGCTCTTTTGGACATATTCTTTTTGATTTTGATGTTGACTTCCTCGCTTGACCCTTTGAGCGCCAGTGACAGATCCTTGGTATCAACTTCACGAAGTACCATTTGGATACTCCTGTCATCCATTTTAATAATGTCTTCAAAGATGAACATCAACTTTTTGATTTCTTCCGATAGCTCGGGATCTTGAACCTCTAATGTTTCAAGTATCGTTTTTTCGGTAGACCTATCAACATTGTTCAAAATATTAACTATTGACTTTATTCCACCTGTACTCGTATAATCCTGAGACCCCAAGGTGCTTATTTTTCTTTCCAGAATACTTTCGACCTCTCGAATTATTTCCGGGGACGTCCGATCCATGATTGCTATTCTCCTCGCTACATCGGCTTGCTTTTCTGCCGGTAAAGCCGATACAATAGCCGCGGCCTGCTCAGGATCTAGATAAGACAGTATCAACGCTATTGTTTGAGGGTGCTCACCTTGAATGAAATTCAATACCTGACTGGGATCTGTCTTTCTTATAAAGTCAAAAGGTTTTATCTGCAAATTAGAAGAGAGCCTATTAATTACATCCATGGCCACCTCGTTTCCTAAGGCCCTTTCTAGAACTTGCTTGGCATATTCAATGCCTCCTTGTGATATGTACTGTGAGGCCATAAATAATTGGGCGAATTCTCTATTAACAGCATCGACTTGTTCACCGTCAATCTTCCTCACATGGGCTATTTCTAAAGTGATTTGCTCAATTTCTTCTTCAGACAGATGCTTCATAACCTCTGCCGATTTTTCCGTACCGATACTTATCAAGAATACTGCCGCTTTTTGACGACTTGATAACATTTTTGCAGTCTCCATATTATCTCACCTACTCTTCCGCCAACCAGGTCTTCAACACCTTAGCGACCTCATCCGGGTTGTTATTTACAATACCTTCTATTTTGTCTCGGATGTTTTTCTTCTCCAGCATTTCCGGTGTCAATTCGATACTCAAAGGCGAAACCCCGGATTGCCCGGCCGCTGCCGCTTCCATTGAACCAATAAACTCCCCTTCTTGTTTTCCTTTCCTGTAAGTTCTGATGGCATATACGCCTAATCCGCATAAAAGGAGAATCCCTAATCCTATTAAGCCATATCTGATATATTCATTTCTTCTTTCTCTGGCTTCTGCTTGAGCCATTTGATCCTCAAGTTTTTGCAATTCTTCATTATTGAACGGCATCGCTACTATCGAAACCTGGTCGCCTCTTTCATAATTTGCACCCGCTGCTTGGCTTACTGCCTGGGCAATCTTTTCTTGATCCTCTTCGGCAAGCTCTCCGTCAATCAAAACCGAAACTGAAACCTGCTCAACCTTTCCCGGTGCCGCAATCTTTGTTTCAACAGTTCTACTGGTATCATAGTTGCGGATCCTCTCCGAAAGCTGATATTCGCTATCGGTGGAATCGACACTCCCATATGTCGGTCCTCCCATGTTAGCATCTGCCGGGTTTCCTCCCGTGGCAGCAGAAACACCCGACGATGATTCTTCCTTTGTCTGTTCACTAACCATTACCGGATCACTAACTATCTCCGATACCGTTTCGACCTGATCAAAATCAATGTCAACATTGGCCCTTACAACTACTTTCCCTACTCCAATCATTCTTTCCAGCATACTCTGTACGGACTTGGCCAATGTTTTTTCGTAATCCTGTTTCATCGCCAACTGACCGGAAGATATTTGTGTAACAGAAGGCGTCTCCCCATTTTCCGCCACATCTTCCGAAAGCAAATTTCCATTGACATCCATTACTGTTACATTTCCAGGCTTTAGTCCTTCCACACTGTTACTGACAAAAGCCATAATTGACTTGACCTGTTCCGGTTTTAAGGTAACATTGGGGTTTAATCTTAAAAGAACTGAAGCAGTTGCATCATTTTCATCTTCTATAAACAAAGAAGGTGTTGGCATAGCAATATGTACTTTGACCGATTCAACCTCTTCCAGTTCCTTGATCGTTCTGGAAAGCTCACCTTGCAACGCCACTAAAAATCTGACTCTCTTATCTGTATCTGTTTCCCCGAAGCGTGTCTCATTGAAGGTCTCAAAGCCTACCACCCCGGTTACATCAACTTCATCGGCTAAGTCTAATCTTAATTGGTATTTTTCGTCACTTTTGACCAGTATCGTTTTTCCTTCGTCAGCTAATTGGTAGTCAACTTTCTTTTCATCAAGCTTGGCCACAATTTCACTGGCCGTTTTCTGTTCAAGTCCTGTATAAAGGGGTTCCATGTCCGGCTCTTTCATCAATGGAACTATAACTAAAAAAATCATTCCTAGGACTGTGGCGGCAGCAGCTCCAACTATTGTCCATTTCTGCCAGGAAGTGAACTTATCCCATATGCTATTAAGTTGTTCCCTCATCTGAATCCAATAATCCATCGTTTCACCTCAGTGGCTATAACTGCATTCTCATTATTTCTTGATATGCTTCTATTACTTTATTTCGCACCTGGACAGTAAGCTGCAGGGCAAGGTTTGCTTCTTCAGCCGCAATCATAACCTGATGAAGTTCAACATCCTCCCCTAAGGCAAAATCTCTTGTCATCTGCTCAGACTCTTTTATGGAACCGTCAACAGTGCCTAAAACCTCCTGTAATGTTTGCTTAAATGTCTCACCCTTTGTCCTGTTTTGTTCAACAGTTTTCGCTAGCAATGTATCATTGCCTATTACCGGTATACTAGAAGTCATTTACCATTCACCTACCCGCGTCCAATTTCCAGTGTTTTTAAGGCCATACTTTTCGTACTGTTCAATACGGTAAGATTGGCTTCATAGCTCCTGGACGCTGTTATCAATTCGACCATTTCCTTCATAACTTCCACATTTGGATACTCAACATACCCATCAGCAGCAGCATCAGGGTGTTGAGGATCATAAACCTTTTTGCTGGGGGTAGGATCTGTTGTGATTTCTGTAACTCTAACGCCGTATAAGCCCTGATATTTTTCTCGAGAATCCCCCAATATTTTTTTAAAACTTTTTTTGTTACCGTCTTCTGCCTGAAGCAAAGCCACCTGCCTGCGGTACGGTCCCCCTTCTTCCGTGCGAGTGGTGTTGGCATTGGCAATATTGGAAGAAATAACATCCATTCTCAGCCTTTCCGCGCTTAATCCCGTAGCACTGACTCTCATAGATCTGAAAATATTCATTTAGTTACTACCTCCCCTCACTGATAGCATGCCTCAACAAAGACATCTGTGCTGAAAGCATCTGCACTAATCCGTTAAAATACAAATTGTTTTCTGCAAAATATGCTAATTCCATGTCTGCATCAACATTATTCTCATCATTTCTCAACGAAGTATCTGCAACCTCAAAAACACTCGCACCATCTTTGTTAATGACATCATCAATTCCTGAATAGTGTCTGACATTTGTTGTTTTCATTTTTAACTTTTCTTCATCCGGCAGTTGCAACATCCCTCTCAATGCCTCTTGAAAGACTACTTCTTTTCTTTTATACCCCGGCGTATTAACGTTGGCAATATTGTTACTAATAACCATATGCCTTTTCATACTTCCGTCCATGGCCTTTTCAAGCATGTCCGTTAAATTAGTTTTGAGCATACCATCACCCGTATTGTTATTTTATAGATCCTGTTAATTGATGCTTAATACAATATTCTTCTTTTTTATTCAAACTCCTTTCATAATATCCTACTTTATTCCTGTATTTATATTAATATAGGGCTTAATGGATTTTTTGCAAAAAAAAAAGAGCTAGGTTTTAACCTAACCCTTAAATTACTATTATCTCAGTTTGCTCAACTCATCCAATAGGTTTTCATTGAGTATCCTAATGTAGGTGCCTTTCATCCCTAAGGATTTCGACTCTATGACACCGGCACTCTCGAATTTTCTCAAAGCATTAACAATTACTGAACGTGTTATTCCAACTCTGTCTGCTATTTTGCTGGCTACCAGCAAACCTTCTTTGCCTTTTAATTCTGCGAAGATATGTTCTATTGCTTCTAATTCGGAATAAGACAAGGTACCGATGGCTATCTGAACCGCAGCCTTGCGCCTTGCTTCTTCTTCAATCCGCTCAGCCTTAGCACGGAGAATCTCCATCCCAATTACGGTAGCTCCGTACTCCAACAAAATCAAATCTTCAAAGGCAAACTCATTCTCATATTTTGCTAAAAGCAGTGTTCCCTGTCTTTCCCCGCCACCAATAATCGGCACAACGGTGATGATTTTCTCATCAAAAATACATTTCGTTTTGTCATCCAACTCACCGAAAATACACTCGTTTTTTTCTTTTCTAATATTGGCCTGAGTCTGAGTTATACGAAGAAGGTCTTCGTTATAAGTCTCAGGAAACCTTTCGGCTTTCACTACAATATCCTCTATCACGGTGCACTGAAACCCATCCATAAAAGCATAGCCAAGAATTTTTCCTCTTCTGCCAACGATGTACACATTTGAATCGATTAGATCACTCAATACCTTCGCCATTTCAGTGAACTCTACCGGGTTCCCGGCTGTTTTCTGCAGTAGTTTGTTGATTGTCCTGGTTTTTTCAAGCAAAGTTTTCATGTTTGTTTCCTCCTATTTTTACAATATATAGCGACTCAGGTCTTCGTTTTTTACTATAGACCGGAGTCTTTCCTTAACATAGTCACCGTCTATCACAATCTCACCGGTAATATCATCCGGCGCTTGAAAGAGCACATCTTCCAGCAATTTTTCAATTATTGTATGAAGACGTCTTGCTCCAATATTTTCAGTCTGGTCGTTAACAGTATACGCAATATCTGCAATTTCATCAATAGCATTTTCAGTAAATTCAAGTGAAACTCCCTCAACTTTTAGTAATTCCGTATATTGTTTAATCAAAGAATTCTTAGGTTGAGTAAGTATTAACTTAAAATCTTCTCTGCTTAAGCTGTCTAATTCCACTCTGATGGGAAAACGACCTTGCAATTCCGGGATCAGATCTGAGGGCTTACAGGTATGAAACGCCCCAGCGGCAATGAACAAAATGTGATCTGTTTTGACAGGTCCGTATTTCGTCATCACCGTCGATCCTTCTACTATCGGCAATATATCTCTTTGCACACCTCCCCGTGATACATCAGGCCCGTAGCTATCTTTGCCCGCTAACTTATCTATTTCATCTAAAAAGATGATGCCATTTTGCTCTACTCTTTTAATTGACTCGTTTATTACCTCCTCCATGTCAACTATTTTTTGTGCTTCAACTTGTGTAAGTATTTTGCGGGCTTGCTCTACCGTTACCCTTTTTTTCTTTTTTTTCTTGGGAAAAAGATTGCCGAACAGATCTTGAAAATTCATGCCCAATTCTTCAAAATTGCTCCCAACAAAAACATCCATCGAAGGTGCAGGAGAATCCTCAACTTCAATTTCTACGTATTCATCGTCAAGTTCACCATTTTTTAGCTGTTCTCTTGCTTTTTCCCGTTTCTCATATACCTGTTTTCTCTTCTCTTCTTTTTCCTCTTGAGGAATATCCTCGTTGCCGAACAAAACATCAAAGGGACTCTTATCGCTAGTGTTTGTGTTATCATCCGGAACTATAACTTTAACAAGTACTTCATGTGCTTGAATTGCAGCCTTTTTTTCAACCTCCAACATTTTTTCCTGTTTAATCATCCTGACGGATATTTCTACAATATCCCTCACCATTGATTCGACATCTCTTCCCACATAACCAACCTCTGTGAACTTTGTGGCCTCTATTTTAACGAACGGTGCATTTACCAGCTTAGCTAACCGTCTCGCAATTTCCGTCTTTCCGACCCCTGTCGGTCCTATCATTAATATGTTTTTAGGAATGACCTCATCCTTTAAATCCTCCGCAAGCAAATTGCGCCTGTATCTGTTCCTAAGAGCAATAGCAACGCTCCTTTTTGCCTTGCTTTGCCCGACAATATATTTATCGAGTTCAGAGATAATTTGTTTAGGAGTAACCCCACCAGACATACCCAATCCCCTTTTCATAATTCTTCCACAACAATATTGTTGTTTGTATAAACGCAGATAGATGCAGCAATTCTCATTGCCTGTTCGGCAATCTCCTCTGCCGTCATATCTGTGTGTTGCAACAAGGCACGAGCAGCTGCCAAAGCATACGGTCCACCCGAACCGATGGCTGCAATCCCGTCATCAGGTTCTATAACCTCGCCTGTTCCTGATATTATGTAGATGTTTGTTTTGTCTGTCGCTACCAGCAATGCTTCCAAGTGTCTTAAATTCCTATCTGTACGCCAATTTTTTGCCAGTTCAACTGCCGCCCGCGGTAAGTTGCCATTGTACTCCTCCAGCTTTCCTTCAAACTTCTCGAACAAAGTAAAGGCATCTGCCACAGAGCCTGCAAATCCGGCAAGTATCTTATCTTTATAAAGTCTTCTTACTTTTCTTGCCCCTTGTTTCATGATAACATTTTGGCCCATGGTCACTTGTCCGTCGCCTGCTAAAGCCACCTTGTCGTCTTTTTTGACACCAATAATAGTAGTACCGCGCAACCATATTCACCCCTTTCAGGCTCTGGGATGAGCCAAACGATAGACATTCCGCAATTTCTTTCTGGAAACATGAGTGTAAACTTGTGTAGTAGATAGTTTTTTATGTCCCAGCAATTCTTGTACAACCCTGATATCTGCACCGTTATCCAATAAATGAGATGCAAAACTATGTCTAATGCCGTGTGGCGAAAGGATTTCTTTAGCTTCGGCGCCAACACAGTGTTTTTTGACTATATTCCTGATGGACCTGTCACTGAGACGATTGCCCCATCTATTGAGAAAGACTGCCGAAGAAGATTCTTCCTCTTTCGCCCAAATAGTTCTGGCTTCAGAAAAATACTCCTCCAACGCTTTTACTGCTTTGCTTCCTATCGGTACTATTCTTTCTTTTGAACCTTTACCTAATACTCTAATATATCCATATGAAAAATCAATGTTTGCCATATTTAAACTAACCAATTCACTTACACGTATTCCTGTACCGTACAAAACCTCTAGAATCGCCTTATCGCGGATACCGCTTAAACTATCCGATAGAGGGTGTTCAATCACCTTCTCTATCTCCTGCTGCTCAAGATACTTTGGAAGTCTCTGGGGTATTTTGGGTATTGAAACATTATCCAGAGGGTTTGTCTTCAGGATTTCCTTTTTTAAGCAGTACCTAAAGAAGCTTTTTAACGCCGCTAACCGTCTGGCAATAGTCGTTTTTTTCAACCCTTTTTTATTTAGCTGAACAAGGTATTTTCTGATGATGGCATGGTCTATTTCAGCCACATTGAGCTGCTCTAAATCAAAACCCAACTCATCCTCCAAAAAACCATAAAAACTCATCCAGTCGTTATTATAAGCTTTTATTGTCTTAAATGCCACATTTTTTTCACTTTCCAGATAAATAAAGAAGCTGTCAACAAGTGGTGTAATCTTCATTATTATCAACCCTTAATAAAAATGTCTGTGAATTACACATCGTATGTCCATTGCCTGATAGCAGTCAATGCTCTTTGTGCGAATAATTGTTTCTTACGCTTTTTGTCCCTGATTCTTTCCGGAAGTTCGGGCAATAATCCAAACGTGACGTTCATGGGTTGAAAGTCGCCCTTATCGGCATGAGATATATAATGTAACAAAGAACCTACTGCTGTTTCGCGTGGCGGTACAATCGGATCTTTACCCATTGACATCCTGGAAGCGTTGATACCGGAGACTAATCCCGCTGCTGCAGATTCCACATATCCTTCCACCCCTGACAACTGACCGGCAATCATGATATTCTCATTATCCTTAAGCTGGGTCGTATTTAGTAGAACTTCGGGGGAATTGATATAAGTATTGCGATGCATCACACCATATCTTAAAAATTCGGCATTTTCAAGTCCTGGAATCATGCCGAAAACCCTTTTTTGCTCTCCCCACTTCAGGTGTGTTTGAAACCCTACAAGATTAAACATTGTCCCCGCAAGGTTATCCCTGCGCATCTGAACCACGGCATATGGTCTCTTATTATCTGCAGGATTATTTATTCCAACAGGCTTCATCGGACCAAACAAGAGTGTTTTCCTACCGCGCTTAGCCATAACCTCAACCGGCATACAGCCCTCAAAGACCATTCCTTCCTCAAAACCATGCACATCGTGAACTTCCGCTTTAACCAATTCCTCATAAAACCGATTGTATTCTTCTTCCGTCAAAGGGCTGTTGAGGTAATCAGCATCTCCTTTGTCATATCTGGATGCCCAAAACACTTTAGAATAATCAATTGTTTCGCCATCTACTATCGGCGATGCCGCATCATAGAAATATAAAAATTCTTGTCCTGTTACCTCAAGCAGGTCTTGAACTAAACTATCGCTGGTAAGAGGTCCGGTAGCTAATATAACAATACCATCCGAAGGGATTTTTTCGATTTCTTTTCTTACAACATTAACATTGGGATGATTAGAAAGCACATTGGTAACATCATTTGCAAAGCCTTCTCTGTCAACCGCCAGGGCTCCGCCGGCAGGCACCCGATTCCTATCTGCACATGCAATAACCAACGAATCAAGCATCCTCATTTCTTCTTTCAATAACCCGACCGCATTCTCAATAGCATTGGCTCGCAAAGAATTACTGCAGACGAGTTCTGAAAAGCCGGAAGTACGATGAGCAGGTGTCATCTTATGAGGCCGCATTTCATATAAGGTTACATCTATTCCACGTTTAGCAATTTGCCAGGCGGCTTCGCTTCCTGCCAATCCCGCCCCTACTACCGTCACCTTGGACATATTATTAAACATCCTCCTGTACTACCAAACTCCATCTATGAAGTAATTTCTTGCCGGTAACCACATTCCTTATTTGAGCAAACAAGCTTATCACCTGTCTTTTGCGATCTTTTAACAAAGAGCATGGCCCCACATTCAGGACATTTGCTTCCCGCAGGCTCATCCCAAGAGACAAAGGTGCAACGCGGATAATTACTGCAGCCGAAAAACCTTCTTCCCTTCTTCGAATACCGCACAACAACCTTTCCGTCTTCACATTCCGGACAATCAACACCTATTTCCTCCAAAATGGGCTTGGCGTTACGACACTCAGGAAAACCGGGGCAAGCTAAAAATTTTCCATAGCGACCTGATTTTATTACCATCCTGCGTCCGCACTTCTCGCAATCGACATCCGACTCTTCATCTGTTATGTCGATCCTGCCAATTTCATTCTCAGCCTTCTCTAAGGCTTGATAAAATGAAGAACAAAAGTCTTTTAACACCTTTTTCCATTCGTGTTTTCCTTCTTCAATGTCATCAAGCTTATCTTCCATGTTCGCTGTAAATCGAATGTCGATTATCTCTTGAAAGTATTCCTTTAAAAGATCTACAACCAATTCTCCCAGTTCTGTAGGATAGTATTGTTTTTGTTTTTTCTGTACATAGCCTCTTGATACGATAGTGTCAAGTATTGGTGCATATGTGCTGGGCCTTCCTATCCCCTTCTCCTCCAAAGTTTTTATCAGAGTTGCCTCTGTATACCGCGGCGGTGGTTGGGTAAAATGTTGTTTTGGCTCAAGCTTTTTGACCTTTAATTCTTCCTTTTCTGCTAAAGGCGGCAGCATATTATCTTCCTCTGATTCCTTTTCGTCTCGGCCTTCAATGTAGATTACAGTAAAACCGGGAAATACCATGGTTTTACCTGTAGCTCGAAATACATACTTATCTACTGATAAATCCGCAGTAGTTATATCAAACTGAGCAGGTGACATTTGCGAAGCAATAAACCTTTCAAATATCAATTTATATAGTTTATATTGGTCATTTTTTAAGTATTGCTTGATAGAGTCAGGTTCTCTGTTTATCACTGTCGGACGTATGCACTCATGAGCATTTTGTATTCTTCCTTTACTTACAGGTTTACTCTGCCCTTTTGACGAATATTCCTTGCCATATTTTTCGCTGATGTATGCCAAGGCTTCATCTTTTGCTTCGTCACTGATACGCGTTGAATCTGTACGGATATAGGTAACCAAGCCAACGCTTCCTTCTTCCTTGCTCAATTCAATCCCTTCATAGAGTTGCTGAGCTACCAGCATCGTTTTCTTGGCTGAGAAATTCAGCTTTCTATAAGCCTCCTGCTGTAAACTGCTTGTAGTAAAAGGAGGAGTCGGGTTCCGCTTTTGCCGGCGAGTATTAACTTTTTCTACAATAAAACTCTTTTTGGCAATATCTTTAAGTATTCCTTTTACCTGTTCCTCATTTTTCAGTTCTGCCTTCTTACCTTCAATCTTACTTAACTTAGCGCTTACGACAGCTTTATCCTTTGCTAATTCCGCCGTTAAGCTCCAATACTCCTCAGGATTAAAACTATTAATCTCATTTTCCCGATCGCATATTATTCTTACCACAACCGATTGTACCCTACCTGCGCTCAAGCCTCTTTTTATCTTGCGCCAAAGAAGCGGACTCAGTTTGTAACCGACTATCCTGTCGAGAACTCGCCTTGTCTGCTGAGCCTCGAAGAGGTCCTTATTGATCTCTCGCGGATTTTTAACAGCTTCAGAGACTGCCTTTTTTGTTATCTCATTAAATTCAATTCTGCACTTTTCACCATCAGGTATCTTTAATATTTCCTGTAAATGTTGGGCTATTGCTTCCCCTTCGCGATCCGGGTCAGTTGCAAGCAAAATCTTATCACTCTTTTGTCCGGCTGTTCTTAATTCCTTAATAAGGTCTCCCTTGCCCCTAATATTGATGTATTTAATGGCAAAATCATTTTCTACATCGACGCCGAACTGGCTTTTCGGTAAATCACGTACATGCCCCATTGATGCCTTTACCGCATATTTTCTACCTAAAAATTTACTGATGGTTTTTGCTTTAGCCGGCGATTCAACTACTAGCATTACTTTTGACAAATATACTCACCCCTAATATTACAATCTCCTCTATGCTCTTACATAATATTTCCCCGGAAGCTGTTTGATTAAACCCTTCAGTTCCAAAATCAAAAGTTCGTGAAAGATATCTTCCTTATTCTCTACTTTATTCATTAAATAGTCAACATGTACCGGTTCCCAACTCAATGTGTTAAGTATAGCTGATTTTTCCGTACTATCCAAGGTTACTTTTTCCTTTTCTCCTTGCTTACCATTTTCGGCAAACAGACCGCTATTGTATTGAAATACTTCTTCTTCCATAATATCTTCCGGGCATATCACAGGTTTTGCCCCATTTTGTATTAAACGCAACGGTCCGATACTCTGCGGACTGGATACACATCCCGGTAAGGCATATACTTCTCTGCCCTGCTCAAGGGCACAATCAACCGTTATCAATGACCCACTCCGTGCTTGAGCCTCAATAACCAGAACACCTAAGCTGAGGCCGCTGATTATCCTGTTGCGAATAGGAAAGTTCCTTTTAAGAGGAGGAGTGCCTGGTGGGAATTCACTTAATGCCAGTCCGTATTCGGTTATTCTGTCAAATGCCTTTCTGTTTTCCCGAGGATACAGTACATCCAATCCCGAGCCTAAAACCGCAATTGTTTTTCCTCCGTTATCCAACGCCGCCTCATGAGCTGCGACATCAATACCACGGGCTAGCCCACTTGCTATGACCAAACCGCAACCGGACAGCCTGCCAGAAAATATTCTTGCCTGCTTGAGACCATAATATGTCGGTTTTCTTGTGCCAACTATCGCTAAAGCGTCTTTATTACTAAATGATACATCCCCACAATAATAAAGAATACATGGAATATTGTAAATATGCAATAACAAATTTGGAAAATCCTCATCATCCCGCGAAATAATTCTTATTCCCTTTTCCATAACGCCGGATAAATACTTCTCGGGATCAAGCTTTTTTCTCATATCTATAAAGCCGTTCCAGAGGTCACGGGAAATCCCCAGGACCTTATCAGGATAGGCATTTGTTTTCCACACCTCTTCAAAGGAACCGTAGTGACTCAACAACCCGGTGTAATATTTATTCAACTGTAAGCCAAAATATTTGTGCATTGCTGCAAGATATTTTTTTTCTTTCAAAGCTTCCTCCCTTTAAACCTGCCGGTTATAGTCCACAACATCCAGTTAGACTGCGCCCATGCCGGGCTCACTATAAATCAGGCGCCTGATAACTTCAGACGCCACATTTTTATAATTCCAGGTATTCTTCCGGTTCCAACACTTTACCCTTCAGACCTTTTTTTTCTAAAAGCTCAATAAACTTTTGCGGGTCCTGTTTTATAACGGGGAACGTATTATAGTGCATGGGCACAGTTATTTTTGCCTGCAACATTTCCGCTGCCAAAACAGCATCCTCCGGTCCCATCACAAAATTATCTCCAATAGGCAACAATGCGCAATCCAATGAAAAAGCCGCGCTTATCAACTTCATGTCGCTGAATAGTCCCGTATCCCCGGCATGATAAACATATTTTCCGTCAATCTCCACTACAAAACCACAGGGCGTACCAGTATAAATGATTTCATTATCATTGATGACAGCCGAACCATGCCATGCAGGTGTCAGCTTGACCCGTCCAAAATCAAACCGGTAGGAACCGCCGATGTGCATGGGATGGTTTTTAACGCCTTTCATGCCACAATATTTCGCCAGTTCATTCGGAGCTATCACCAGCGCATCAGTTCTTTTGGCAATTTCTAAAGTATCTCCGAGGTGGTCGCCATGTCCGTGAGTAACAAGAATATGCGTCGGGTTTAGTTCTTCTGCTTTGACCCTTGCTAAAGGGTTACCGTTAATAAAGGGATCGATCAATATTTCGTATTTACCGCTGGATAGGCCAAAACAAGCATGTCCGTGATAGTTAATCTTCAGCATATTTAGCACCTCGTTTCTTTTCTCCCATTATAATCCATTAAAGGGTTTTACGTCAAATATCAAAGATAATATCTCGATAATATCTTTAATCGGAAAAGCAACGGCTTTTTCAAACCGTTGCTTCTCATAATGTCCTGTTTCAATAAAATTACTGGCTGTAACCCATATTTTGTGCCATTCCGCTCATCCCTTGTTGAGCATTGCTGATTCCCGCCACTCCTGAAACACCTGCCTGTTGTCCAATTTGACTCAGGCTTGTGTTTCCTCCTCCCAGTATTTGCTGGGAAGCCTGATAAGTATCGGGGTCCATTGTGGCTATATCCGAAATTTGTCCTCCCATCATCTGTGTTGACCTTATACCAGCAGACGCAGGATTTGAGATGTTCGGATTAAACAGCGTGGAACCTTGGTTTCCCCCAAAGCTGCTCTGTGTTGTCGGCTGGAAGGTGGAAGTTCCATAGGGCACTGACGTTGTCGCAAAAGACTGCTGAGTCGTTCCAAGAGAAATACTTTGCAGGCCGGAAACACACTCTTGGCAAAGTTGCTGTACTCGCTGCAGTTGTTGGACAGCATACGCTTCCTCCTGGGCTATTTGCTGAAGCCTGTGCTGTGAATTCTGCTCGTTCTGCTTAATCTGTGCTACCATTTGGTGGACGGAGTTTATTTTCTGCTGTACCTGTTGAACCTGATTATTATACATACATCGACCCCCTCGAAAATTAATTGTTTCATCACTATCTTGCCACCATATTTATCCTCTATGCATGGTATTTTATGGCATTATTATGCAGTTCTTTATAACAGTTTCCCATCCTTGAACAGGCGCACAATACCCACAATCAAGATGCCCAATATAGTCGTTCCTACCCATAAATAGATATTGAGATACAAGGGGAGCCATCTATAAACGGCACAAGCAGGTATCGAAGAAATAAATACCTTGTACCCCAAAATGCAAAACCACAAGACCGCTGCCCAAGTCAATAAATCAAGAACTCTTAATGCCTTGGAAAATATTTTTATGATACTGTCGTACCACTGCCAAAGCCGGACACTCAGGAAAATGGCCACTACTGCAATAATGACGGCAGACAACAGTAATAAAGGATACGGCAAAACAGATCCCTCACAGGATATCGTTATAATCTTTATGTAATGAAGGCCGAACAGCACCGTAATAAACAAGACAATATTCATTAACACAGAACAAACACACTCCTAATCCACTCAAGAAATCCACATCCGGTTGACACCGCAGCCTTTTTATCTTATAATATTACTCGCACAGCATATAGGGGTATAGCTCAATTGGTAGAGTAGCGGACTCCAAATCCGTTGGTTGAGGGTTCAAGTCCTTCTGCCCCTGCCAGATATTTAAAGCCTTTCGGGGCTTTTTTATTTTTCCTTTGAATTGAATATCTATTATGCCGCTAAAAAAAGAGCTGCCTCGTTTTTAATCACGACGACAGCTCTTTTTTATTTTTTATTCTTCCTTCGCTTTTTCAGCGGCTTCAATGATATCCTTAGCAACCTGCTGTGGTACATCCTCATAATGGTCAAACTCCATGGTAAATGTACCCCGCCCTTGGGTTATAGATTTTAAGTCAATTGCATAACGATACATTTCAGCAAGGGGAGCCTGTGCTTTGACGATCTGCCATTTTCCTTGAGGCTCCATTCCCAGTATCCTACCTCTTTTGCCGTTTAAGTCGCTGATTATATCACCCATAAACTGATCAGGAACCATAACCTCCACGTTCATTATCGGCTCCATTAGTACAGGTTTTGCCTTTTCCATACCTTTTTTAAAGCACATTTGTGCGGCAATCTTAAAGGACATTTCAGAGGAGTCAACATCATGATATGAACCATCATACAACGTAACCTTGATGTTGCTCATGGGGAATCCTGCCAAGACTCCCTCGGCCATAGCATCACGTACTCCTTTTTCAACAGCCGGATGGTAGTTTTTCGGTACGGATCCGCCGAAGATGGTCTCCGTAAACTCGAAGTCCGAATCGGGATTAGGTTCAAAACGCAGCTTAACATGGCCGTATTGTCCATGTCCCCCCGATTGTTTCTTATGCTTATATTCATTCTCAGCAGTCCCTCTTATGGTTTCACGATAAGGAACCTTGGGGGTAGTAGTGTTTACCTCTACTCCAAATTTGCGTTGCAACCTTTCCATAGTGATATCAAGGTGCTGCTCTCCCATGCCTGTAAGAATCGTTTGTTTTGTTTCGGTGTTCTTCTCTAATTTTAAAGTAGGATCTTCTTCAGTTAATCTGAATAATGCGTTACCTACCTTATCCTCGTCATTACGGGATTTAGCATGTACTGCCACGGAAAAGGTAGGTGTCGGAAACTTCACGCCTTCCAACGCCTTTGTCTTATTCTTTTCTCCCAAGGTATCTCCTGTTGTTGTAACCGCTAGTTTGGCAATGGCTACAATGTCTCCTGCCTGAGCTTCTTTTACATTGTCCTGGGTTTTGCCTCTCATTACCAACAAGGAACCAAAACGTTCGTCCTTTTCTTTATTGATATTTGTAACCGTAGAATCACTTTTCAATACACCTTTAACAACCTTGATAAAACTCAGTTTTCCAACAAAAGGATCGGCTAAGGTTTTAAAGACAACTGCCGCCAAATGATTGCCTTCCGGCTTTTCACCTGACAATTCCGCAATATCAAGGGGAGAGGACATTAAATCGATCATCGCATCCATTACCGGTTGAATACCTATATTTTTCAAGGCAGAACCACAAAAAACCGGAACAACCTTGGCCTTCATAATACTTTCCTTTAAACCCTTGGCAACTTCTTCGTCCGATAATGGTTCACCATCAAGATATTTCATTAAGAGCTCATCATCACCTTCTGCTGCTGCTTCAATAATGGCCTCCCGATGTTTTTCAAGTTCCGGCAACATTTCAGACGGTACTTCTTCCTCTTTTACATCCTTGCCTTCAAATTTATAAGCCTTTTTTTTCATAATATCGACTACACCACAAAAACTATCCTCACTGCCAATCGGAAGCACGAATGGGACGACATGGTTACCGAATTTTTCCTTCAGATCCGCCAGAACACGATCAAAATTAGCATTTTCGCGATCCAATTTATTAACAAAAATCAAACGAGGAATGCCTGCTTCCTGCGCAGTATCCCAATGCACCTCCGTCTGAACCTCAATGCCGCCTACTCCATCAACAACAAGGATAATATTATCAACAGCCCGAAGTGCGCTTTTTACCTCACCGATAAAGTCCGCATAACCCGGAGTATCAAGAATATTGATTTTATTGTTCCTCCACTCAACAGGAGCGAGTGTTGTGCTAACCGTTACTTTTCTCTTAATCTCTTCAGGCAAATAATCCGTTGTCGTAGTGCCGTCATCCACCTTGCCCAAACGGGTAGTGTGACCGGCATTAAACAACATAGACTCTGTCAGCGATGTCTTACCCGCCCCTCCATGAGCCAGAATTCCTACATTTCTGATTGCATTACTTGAGTATGAAATCAATACAAGCCCTCCTTTGAGAATATATTTTACAATTGCCTGCGGGCATACCGGCAAAAGCATATTACTTTAAAGCCATCTTTTTTATATTAATCATAAATTAATAAAATCCTTCTTTTTTCGTTAATATAAACTCATCAACTTCTACCCTTATCCCATTATCATCTATTCTTACCAATATTCACGTTTAATTATCTTATGATAATTTTTAATCGGTCCACATAGTTATCTTTAGATGCTAATGTGGAGGTGTTCGTATGTCTTCCCGGCAATCCTTTCTCAAGGGTGCACTAATCCTCATGCTGGCCAGCATCCTTGTCAGAACATTAGGTTTTGTATATCAGGTAGTAATAGTCAGGTTAATCGGTACGGAAGGAATCGGTATCTTTAACATGATATATCCATTATACGTAACAGCACTTCTTCTTACAACAGCCGGTTTACCAACTGCAATTGCCAAATATATTCCGGAAATAATTACTGTTTCCGGGCAAAAAAGCGCAGAAAATATGTTGGCAAGGAGCATCACCACGTTGGTTATCATTTCATCCCTTGTCTCTTTATTATTGCTGTTTTTCTCCCCTCTACTGATACGACATTTTTATACAGATTTTCGGGTTATTCCTTCCTTTCTCATCTTGGTTATCCTCTTGCCTATTGTTGCCTCGGCATCAGCAATCCGCAGCTATTTCCAAGGTCTACAGGACATGCGCCCCACCGCTTATAACCAAATTGTCGAACAGGTTATCCGGTTCACCTCTGGAATTGCCCTAGTGTATTTTTTACACGATTACGGGCTTGTTTGGGCTACCGTAGGCTTGGCATCTGCTATTTTCCTCAGCGAGGTTGGCGGCCTGATATATTTGAGAAAACTATATCATAAGCAAGCGCTAACGGGAAAACTTGTAGCTCTTCCTAAGATTGCGCTTCTTTCTAAACTATTTTCTTTTGGAGTCCCTTTAACAATTACCAGGGTTATCCATACCCTCTTGACAACATTGGAGGCCAACCTAATTCCAAGACAATTGATAAGGTTCGGCAGCACATTGTCTCAAGCCACCTCATTTTACGGCGAACTTACCGGGGTGGCCTTCACTCTGCTTATGATACCGTCAACCTTATCTTTTTCCCTTGCCACCTCACTGGTCCCTTCTATTTCCGCAGCAAATACCCAAAGACAAAAAGGACAATTAGCTAAGCGCACAACGGATGCAATCAGCATAACCTTACTGGCCGGTGTCCCTTGTGCTATCATCCTTTACTTTTGGGGTCCTTATATGACGACGCTTTTATTTCAATCTCATCAGGCAGGTGTCTTGCTGCAAACTCTGACTTTTGGCTGCATCTTCCTTTATCTTGCTCAAACCAGCTCCGGCATCCTACAGGGCATTGGCCTTGTTAAAACCATTTTTATGACGACCCTTATCAGCGGAAGCATCCGTCTTTTTGGTATATACTATTTTGGCTGTAATCCTGTATTGGGTCTTTACGGCATCCCTCTCTGCTATGTAACCGGATATTTTGTTTTGGCTCTTCTCAACCTAACCGTCATAAAAATAAAAACAGGTTTCAAACTGGATTTTTCCCTTTGCCTGCGCCTGGGAATTGCCGGATTGCTGCTTTACAAACTGTTAGACATCAGCAAAATTCTTGTGCAAGACAATTGCTTTAACTTAGTAGTTCTTACCATCCTTTATGTCTTTCTCTTTTTTCTGCTGCTTTTAATCATGGGAGACAAATACTCTCGTCTCATTCTCCATCAATTCAGAAAGGAAAGGTGAACCATACGGCTTTATATTTTTATATTTTCTAGTCCGCTTTTTTTAATGCTTTGAATAATCCCGTAATCGGTTAAATCAAAATGTATCGGTGAGATAGAAATATAGTTATTATCCACAGCCACCACATCGATTTCCGGATCTCTGTCCTGATTGGGAATTATATCACCCTTGAGCCAGTAATATACATTACCCCTGGGATCCACCCTCCTGTCAAAAACATTTTCGTACTCACGGACACCAAGCCTGGTTATTTTATAGCCTTTTAACAATTCCTTCTTCACAGCCGGGATATTCACATTCAAAAGGGTATCTTTGGGAATGACACTTTTATTTTTCATTAATTCCCTTACAAGTCTGCAGACCGCTTCGGCTGCTGTTTCAAAATCGTTATACTCAAATGAAGCAAGGGACACCGCAATCGACGGAATTCCTAAAACAGCGCCCTCTATAGCTGCCGATACGGTACCGGAATATAAAACATCGGTACCAAGGTTTGGCCCGTTATTAATTCCTGAAACAACCAGACTGCAGTCGTCCTTCAAAAACTCCTGCACTCCAAGCTTCACGCAATCCGCAGGGGTACCTGATATAGCCCAGGCTTTTTTTGCACCTTGCATTTCAATTTCTTTTGTTCTAATCGGATCCCATATCGTTATACCGTGTCCCGTTGCGCTTCTTTCTTCCATAGGGGCAACGACATATATCTCTCCCAGCTTTTCCAACTTCATGGCAAGAGCACTTAATCCCTGGGCCATTATTCCGTCATCGTTGGTCAATAATATCTGCATAAACCCTCCTATAAACCATCTATATTCACGCTGTTAAATCAAATTAAAACTGGTAAATATTAATACTCACCCTTTCAGTATCACTTTCCTTAGTAAGGCCGAGCATTACTCCTTTATCCTTGATATTTTTATTTACAAAATCAACGACCTTATACATATCACTGTATCCGGCAAAAGTTCTGGATGCCAGTAAGACCAGCTTGTCCTTTTCTTCCCTATTATTATCCATATTTCCTCCTCTAAGACCTTCTGTTTCCTATCAACGACAATGCCTCGGCACGAGTTGCCACTTCAGTTCTGAAAATGCCTCTTACTGCGGAAGTTATTGTCTTGCTCCCTGGCTTTTTTACCCCGCGGAGCGTCATACACATATGCTCTGCTTCTATGACTACAATGACACCATGGGGGTGAAGAAAATTAACAATCGAATCTGCTATTTGTGCAGTTAACCTTTCTTGCAACTGCGGCCTGCGTGAATAAAGATCAACGACCCGAGCAAGCTTAGAAAGACCGGTGACTTTTTTATTCCTAGGAATATAGGCAACATGGGCTAAACCATAAAACGGCAGCAAATGGTGCTCACAAAAAGAATACATCGGTATATCTTTTACCAAGACCATTTCCTCATGCTCCTCATTAAAATAAACCTCCAAATGCTCTTCCGGCTTTTGTTTCAGCCCGGAAAAAACCTCTTCGTACATTTTTGCGACACGAAGCGGTGTATCACGAAGGCCTTCTCTTTCCGGGTCTTCACCGATTGCTTCAATTATATCCCTTACCGCTCTTTTTATTTTTTCCTGATCCATGCGATTACCTCATTTTTATTAGTATTTTATTGTACATTCTATCATACTCTTTTCTCATTCTAAACCCAGCGCCCTATTATAATAATATATCGCCAACGAATCCGCACCCATTTTTTCATAAATTCTTGCTACTGAAGACCAGGCTGTTCTTTGCCAATCCGGAGCAGTTTTAAGATACTTTGCAGCATCAATTGCTTCAGAGTACTTGCCTTGCCTGTCCAGACAACAGACCAAGTTATAGGCTATTTTGGGATCGCCTGCAGACACATTCAACCCCTTTAAGTAGTATTCCTCAGCTTTTTCATAGTCTTCCAACATTTCGTAAACCCAGGCTATATCATTAAGCAGTTCATAATCCTCGGGGTTCAATTGCAGCAAATTGGTAAAGATCCGAAGGGCACAAGCTTTTTCCCCGGATTTTGCACAGACTACGGCAAGATTTAGTAACGCTTCCCTGTTTTTGCTGTCCGACTCTAAGACTTTATAATAACAACTCCTGCTTTGGGTAAATTCACCGATTTGCCCGTAACAATATCCCAGGGCGCATAGTACCCTTATATTTCCCTCGCCTGATATCATCTCATATTTTTTTACTGCTTCCTTATATTTCTTTTCTCGAAGAAAAAGGGTCGCATAATTAAAAATAATATCATTGTCTTTCGGCCTCAACCTCACTGCCTCACTGAAACATTCCTCAGCCTCAGCCAATTCGTTAAGAAACAAGTGAGATAACCCTGCGTTATTAAGTGCCAACGCGTCATTTTTTCTGGCTTTAAGATACATTTGGAAACATTGCAATGCCTCTTGATATCTTCCCCGTTTAAACTTAATTTCTCCTTTGGAAAAAAGCGCTTCATAAAAGTCTTTATCTTTCTTACATGCCTCGTCGAACAGAGCTTCTGCCGAATGGTAATCTCCTTTTTGCTGTTCACTTTTCCCTAGCAGATAAAGATATTTCGCTTCCCTGGCGCTATAATCTACCGCCCTTTTTAATATATCAGAGGCCACATCATATCTTTTTATTTTCATGCTCATAATCCCCAACTTCGCCCATTCCTCTGCATCAGCCGTGAAGCTATTAGCATTATTAAGCAGTGAATCCAAATAACAACAGGCTTTTTTGTTATCCCGCAACAAATAATAAGCATAGTAATTACCCTTAAACCAGAATGCCTTAATCCTTTCTTTAAATCCTCTCATCCTCATACTCCCTTCTTGTTTTATCTCATGGGATTATGTTGTATTTCGCCACAAATACATAAATTCCTTCCATTTATTGCCATCTTTCACGTTGAACATAATTTGTATTTAGCGGCATAATCATTTCTTAAAGATGAAGCATTAGGTGAGTGATAAAGTATGTCAAAATACGGGGAATACCTGCCTACAAGAATGAGCAAGACGGGATTTAACGGATTTTCTGTAATAAAAGGCGTATTATGGGCCTTGCTGTTAACCGTATTGCTAACCGCCTTGTTCAGTCTTATTCTGCAATTTACCTCTCTTTCGGAATCTCTCCTGGGCAATTTCGCAGGCTTCACTTTCTTTGTCAGTATTTTTATGTCTGCCGTAATAGGTGCCCGTTCGGCGAAGTTCAAGGGTTTATTGCACGGTCTTGCAAGCAGTTTGGCTTATCTTGCCATCATACTCATCATAGGAATAATCTTCACCACCCAAGCAATAAGTATTTACTTTGTGATGAAAAGATTCCTTTTTGCTGTTATCTTAGGTGCTTTGGGAGGTTTTATCGGAATAGGGCTTGCAGGTGAAGATGTTTAAAAACAAAATGAAACGGGGTGGCATCACACTCCCGTTTCATTTTGTTTTTTTCCTCAGTATATTCAATATAAAATTTGGCAATGGAAAATAGTATACAGCTTTAATATCCTTCATGTCGTCACCTTCCATCCTTTAAGCTTTCCAAGATATTTTATTGCCTTGGCGGAAAAAGGTGACTGTCCGTCGGAAAATAGTGATATTACCATGCCACCAATATTCCCAATACTGACACCCATGGTGTTATACGAAGCCCACCGGTCTTTCCTGCAGCCAGAAGATTACCTAATACATAAAAACAGCCGACAAAATAATAATCATCTAACACGATAGCATCAATGACAATGGCCCAAGTATAGGCCTTGGCAAAAGAAAGCACCGCAAATATCCAGTAAATAACAATGCCCTCGTCGCAATCATGAAAAAACCAGCCTTCATGAAGATAGTTCAGACTTCTCACTATTCTTTTTATTGATAATTCCTCGTTCAGCAAATAACCTGCCCCAAAGGACAATAAGCACAGCATCGTTATCCCTCACACATACCTTGTCCTAATAATGTATATGCCGGGTATCGGGTTATATGCCTATAGTTTTGGCATTCTGATATTACTAACCATTAAATATGATAGCAGAAAAGAAAACACAGGGTAAAAATATAACGGCAAAATATTAGACAACAATACGGTTACCGCCACTAAGGGCCCGGCCACTGTAATCGGCAAACCCACAAAATATGTTTTGATATTCAGGACGTTGAATCTTGCCAGCCTAACAGCCCCGCATAATGCAAAAACAATTGCCACTATCAATCCACCGCCGCCCAATAAATACAGAACACTCGAATATAAGAGCAACGCCGGTGCGACCCCAAATGAAATCAAGTCCGCCAGTGAGTCAAGCTCTTTGCCAAACTCGGAAGAAACATGCCAACGTCTTGCCAGTCTGCCATCGATGGTATCCATCACCATAGCAATCAAAATAGCGACAGCCGCCTGTTTATAATACCCTTCCATTGTATACCAGAGCGCAGCAATTCCAAAAACCATATTAAGGACGGTTACAACATTCGGTATCAACTTTTTACTCATTACACAACCTCCCAATAACTGTTACCCCTCCCTTGACACGATGACCTTTTTCTATTAATACTTCGCATCCTTTAGGAAGGTAAACGTCCGTTCGGGACCCAAACTTTATTACACCGAACCTTTGTCCCAATGATAGAACATCTCCTTTTTTTGACCAGCACACAATTCTTCGAGCTATAAACCCCGTAATTTGCACAACCAACAAATATTGTCCGGGATCTTCTTCATTCCTGATACCTAAATAGTTACGTTCGTTCAAATGGGACGCATGTCCTTTAAAGGCCGGAAAAAACTTACCGGGTTTATATTTAAGATACTCAACTTTCCCGGCAATAGGACTTCTATTAACATGCACATTCGCCATGCTTAAAAAAATACTTATCTTTATTGCCGGTCCATCAATATACTCTGTCTCTTCAACTTCATCAATAGATACAACCCTTCCGTCTGCAGGGGAAAGAACATCTCCGGGCCCAGCGATGGCTTTTCGCGAAGGATTACGAAAAAAGAGCAACACAAATAAAGTTAAAATAATCGGCAATAAGGATGCCACTAATCCCAGAGAATAATAAACAATAAATGATACCGCAATTCCCACAATGACAAACGAAAAAGCATCCGGCAGGATAAAAAGGTCATGTTTTTTCACAGATTTCATCCCTCCCTTCTAAAGCATCACCGTTCTCATTTTACCATCTTTTACTGACCGGCAAAAGCCCGGTTTTACTTATGAATATTCATTTCAGAAAACCAATTTTCTATCCTGCAAGCAATATCATCTGTTTCTCCTACAAAGAAATTACTACAGGGCAAGGAGCGAAGAAATACCTTGCCATATTTTTTTTCAACGATCCTCCTATCCATTACCACAACAACACCGGAATCATCAATCGAGCGTATCAATCTGCCATATCCTTGTTTAAACCTTACAACCGCCTGAGGAAGACTGTAAGAATAAAAACCATTTTTGCCTTCCCTGTTGAGTTGCTCTATTTTTGCTTCCACTAAGGGCAAGTTTGGCGGTAAAAATGGAAGCTTTACAATAACTAAGGCTGTCAAGGCCTGACCCGGCAAATCGATTCCTTCCCAAAAAGTATTGGCTCCGAAAACAACAACAAACGGATTGTTTTTTATTTCCCTCAGCAATACATTGCGGCTGCCATTAATCCCGTCAACAAGCAGCTCCAGGCCGGCCTGTTTTAGCGGTTCTTTTAACATGTTGTAAATACTTCTCATCTGTTTGTGAGAGGTGAACAGTACCATTGTACCGCCCTTTGTTGCACAAAGCAATGTCTTCAGGGCATCCCCTAAAGCAAGATTATAACACTCCTCGCTTGTTTTGACCGGATCAGGCAGGCTTCTGTCTACCAGCAAAAGCGATTGTTCATCATAAAGGAATGGTGAATCAATGGATACTGTGTCTACAATATCCTCATCAATACCCAATTGCTCAAGCAAGAAGGAAAAGCGACCTTCGATACTCAGTGTCGCTGAAGTCATGATAACCGACTCTTTTTCACCAAATAGCTTTTCATTGAATATATCTGCCGTTTTAACCGGTGTTATATATAACCTCAAATCATTTTTTGCTTTTTCCATCCAATAGACCATATTATCATCCTGTATGTCACAAAAAAACTCACGCACTAAATGATAGTCCGCAACAAGGCTGTTGTAGAGATTGTGTAGCTCATAGTTCTCGCCCTCGATTCCAGTCTGAATAACCTTTAATGTCTCCAATAGATCGGCATTTATCACCATGAAATTATCGAAAAGCAAAGAAATTTCTTTCCAGTACTGGTTTTCTTTCATTTCTGCCTTAATTCTGATAGTATCGGAAGTCATTGCTGCTGTGTAATTTATGATTTCCTTAAGTCTTTCCTGCAATTTGCCGATAATAGTTTCGGCTTTTTCTATCATTTGTACCATGGAAACGGAATTATCATCTTTCCTGTTTTCAGCAATAAAATATTGCTTCCAAGAGAATAGTACTCCTTTATTTCTAAAGATATCTCTTTTTCTGGCAAGACCCGTCAAGCATCTTGAGTAATTACGCAAAGAAAACACTTCACTGAACTGCTTCGAACCTTCTTCCTCCAAATGATGGGCTTCATCAATAACCAAATATTTGTATGGGGGAAGTACTTTTCCGCCCAGTTTAAGATCCGTCAGCAGCAGAGAATGATTAATAATCAGCACATCGGCATCTTGAGCATGCTGCCTGGCCTTTTGGTAAAAACAAGCCTGGTAATATGGACAATCGTGAGAATGACAGTTATCACTTGATGAGGCCAATTGATGATATATTTCATGCTCCCACTCACCAAGATTAAGAGAGTCCTTATCTCCTGTCTCGTTACTTGTCAGCCAAAGCCCTACCCTGGCAAAAAATAACTTCTCTATCCAAGACATTGTTTTTGCATTCTCTTTTGCGGCCTGATACCTCTGCCGACAAACATAATTACTCCTGCCTTTAAAAACCGCCGCGTGCAACGGAATCCTTAACTCCTCTTTTAAAAACTTGATGTCACTTTGCAATAACTGTTCCTGTAGTGCAATCGTATGAGTGGATATAACAACCTTTTCTCCTTCAGTCACGGACCAATACACCGCCGGCACGAGATAGGCTAATGATTTGCCAACCCCTGTTCCTGCCTCGGCAAGCAAATGACGCCTCTGCATAAAAGCTTTAGCCACTGACTTGAGAAGTTTTATTTGCGCCGGTCTTTCTTGATATGTTTGAAAAGCCAGGGCTATCTTCCCTCCGGGCAAAAACATTTTTATGAGATAATCAATATCCCATATTTTTTCAAAACCGGAATCTTTTTTTTCTTTTATATCTTTGACTTCCTTGTCTTTATACGAAGACGCTTTAGTATCTTCAGTAAAATTGTATTCTCGTACCTTTTCACGTAAAACCTCTTGCCATAAAAAAGTTAATCCCTTCTCTTGATCTTGAAAGAAATGATTGACTTCCTCTAGGTTTTTTATCGATAGACTTTTTAATCTTTTCATCAACTTTGCAAACAGACCCTCCAACGCAAGGGTATCAGCTAATGCACGATGCTCCGGTCTTGCCTCTGGAATTTCAAATGTTCTGACCAGATTCTGCAAACTGTACGATGACAAACCGGGAAACAATAGCCGGGCCAATTCAAAGGTACAAACATGCAAATTCGGCAGTTTCCCGCCGTTGGCCGCCCGTAAAAAGGAAAGATCAAAAGCAGCATTATGCGCCACAAGGACTTTTCCTTCAATGAAGCACAGCAATAACGGCAGGATTTCACTCATCCGCGGGGCATTTTTAACCATATCATCGCTTATACCCGTAAGCTGTGTGATAAACTCCGGGATTGGGATCCCCGGATTCACCATTTGCTGGTAAGTTTCTCTTGTCCCATCGCTCTTAACACTGATTGCAGCTACTTCTATAATCCGATCTGTTTCAGATTGAATACCGGTTGTTTCTAGATCGATAAATACCCAGTCAAATTTTGTCATTAAACAGCCCGCCTATACAATTCATGTTATTAAGACCAATTCCTCAAATATTCATCTTGTGTGTCGGTTAAAGAATCAATTTTCCTTCCTAACGCCTCCAAGCGTAAACCGGCAACCATGCGGTCAATCTCCTTTGGTACCGGGATCACACCGGGCCGAATGTCATTTCTGTTTTTAAGCAAGTGAAACAATGACAGAGCCTGAATGGCGAAGGAAAGATCCATTATTTCCACCGGATGACCGTTACCTGAGGCCAGATTCACTAATCTTCCTTCAGCCAGTAAGAATATTTTTCTTCCGTCGGACATCACAAATTCCTCTATATTAGGCTTTATCTTCCGCACCGAAACCGCACACTCGCATAAAGCAGGTTTGCTTATCTCTACGTCAAAGTGACCTGCATTGCTCAAAACGGCTCCGTCCTTCATAACCTCAAGATGCTTCTTGTTAATAACATCTTTATTACCCGTTACCGTAACAAAAATGTCTCCCCTTGGTGCCGCCTCACTCATCGTCATAGCCTCGAAACCATCAAGTAATGCCTCATTGGCCTTAATTGGATCAATCTCAGTAACAATGACTCTGGCGCCCAGTCCTTTTGCTCTAAGCGCCACGCCTTTACCACACCAGCCATACCCTGAAACCACAACATTTTTACCCGCAATAATGAGATTTGTCGTATTCATTATCCCGTCCCATACAGATTGTCCTGTACCATAACGATTATCAAACAGGTGTTTCATAGCCGCATCGTTAACAGCATAAACGGGTACTTTTAACACATTTTCCTTTTCCATTGCGCGCAGCCTTATCAGGCCTGTTGTTGTTTCCTCACAGCCGCCGATAACACCGGAAATATCCTCTGCATAATCGGTATGTAAAAGGGAGAGCAAGTCCCCACCATCATCAATTATTAAATTAGGCTTGTGTCTGAGAGTCTCATGGTGGTGCCGACGATATTCCTTTTCATCTGCACCATGTCGAGCATATGCTCTAATCCCATTTTCAACCAGAGCGGCCACAACATCATCCTGAGTGGAAAGTGGGTTTGAAGCAGTTACCGTTACATCTGCACCACCCGCTTTTAACACCATCGCCAAATACCCTGTTTTGGCCTCCAAATGCAGACAAATCGCAACCTTGTAGCCTGCAAACGGTTTTTCCCTTTCATAATCATCCCTGATTCTGTTGAGAACCGGCATAAAGTTCCTCACCCAGCTTAATTTTTGCTGCCCGCTCCCGGCAAGCTTGATGTCCCTGATCATTGATTCCCCTACCATACCATTTCCCCTCTCTTTACCATAATAACTTCATTACCTAACATTCCCATATCATCATAGCTCACATAATGATCTTACTCAACTTGTGATCTTACTCAACTTTGACAATTGAACACAGATGGTTTATAATCATGCTTGCCATTTTATTTAATGCGCCCGTAGCTCAGTGGATAGAGCACTGGCCTCCGGAGCCAGGTGCGTAGGTTCGATTCCTACCGGGCGTACCATTATTCATTCACCGGGCGCACACACATCAAGACTCCTGAACAATCAGGAGTCTTTTGTTTTCTTCAATCCGGAAAAATTATGCTGTCGTAAGGCTTCATAGACGAAAATCGCCACAGAATTGCTCAAATTAATGGAACGCACTTCACTACACATCGGGATACGCAAGCATTGATCGGGATAGGAAGCCAATAATTCTTTCGGTAAACCCTTTGTTTCTTTCCCAAACATCAAATAACAACCCTCCGGATAATCAATCTCAGAATAGCACTTTTCACCTTTCGTTGTAGCCAAGAACAAAAGTGAAGTATCTCCTACTGTTCTCATAAATTCATCCAGGTCCTTGTGGATATGAATATCTAAATATTGCCAGTAATCAAGTCCCGCTCTCTTCAAATGCTTATCATCAATTGAGAAACCCAGAGGTTCTATTAAATGAAGGCTGCAACCGGTAACTGAACAGGTGCGCACTATATTCCCTGTATTCGCAGGTATCTCAGGCTCCAACAAAACAACATTAAACAATATGTCCACCTTCTTGCAACATTCAAGTTATCTGCCGCTGTTTCTTGCGGTTCTTTTTTCCTCATCCAATTTATAAATAAAAGCCAGTATCTTCGCCACGGCAGCATATAATTCCGGGGGTATTTCCGAACCAAGAGGAATACGAACAAGTTTAGCAACTACCTCAACATCCTCTACAACGGGAACGCCTTGTTCCTTTGCAATGTTAATGATTTTTTCGGCAATAATCCCATCGCCTACGGCCACAACCTGAGGAGCATTTTGCTTTTTCTTGCTCTCATGATCATATTTTATGGCGACCGCCTGCTTATTCTTCCTCATATCTTTCACCTCAAACCATTAAATCGACATTGCTTCTTTGTTTATCAGAAAACAAAGGTCCTGAATTTGGTGACAGAATCTCTGTATGCCTGCATATCTCCCTTATTTCCTTAATCTTCGTCTCCAACATCACCGCTGTTGCTGCAGATTCGGCCCATATCCTTGTGTATATATCGTTTCCGGTCATCATTATTGACAGTTGTAGATTCCCGAGTTGCTGTGCGGAAAGCTCAAATAGCAGTTCCCATACGTCTTTTTTTTCCTGTTCCCGATAGTAACGGATTTCAATTTTTTGTTGTTTCTTTTCAGTTTCTTTTTCAGGGAAGATAATAGCAGCCAAGAGGCTGGGATCAAGTAAGTACTTTATGGCCTGGCTTGTTTCAATAGGAATCTTGGGCAGGAAACTTTCGACCTTTTCAATATCCTTTGTATTCTCAATACCGTACTTTTTTATCAATTGTTTCAAAGATGTAACCTCTTCACTGTCCTCGTTACTATAAAAAGATATATTCTTAAGAATAATGCTATCATCCTTTTTACCCAATACCATAAGTCTGATCCATTGCCCCACCGCCAAAGGGTTTTTTGAGCGGGCAAAAAATCTCTTAGAGCCATACTGCAGCATGTACCCATCATTTTCTTTTTCCAGGACTAAGGCATCTATCTTTTGTCCTTTTATTAATTCCAAACTGCTGTCAATTTTAATAGAAATTTCCGGCTTGTTTAATGTCAGGGCTGAATTAGATATCAGAGAATTTATTTCTACCACTATTTATCTCACCAACCCTCCCGTCCAGCCTTGTTTTACCTGCGTTTTTGTTTTGCATTACTCTATTGATATCATATAAAAGTATAAGGGCTGACCTCCATAATGCAGTTCGAAATCAACATCAGCGTGTTCTTGGGACAATTTCTCCAGCAACCCACGGGCTTCATCCTCTGTGACATCATCACCATAATAAACAGTGACAAGTTCATGTTCGGTCCCGATAAACCTTCTGATCGTATCCTCAACAACCTGAACCGCCGTTTCTCCGGTTGCTTCCAGCTTACCATCCACCATGCCCAGTATCTGGTCCTTCTTTATCCTTCTGCCCTCATATTCAGAATCACGAATTGCATACGTTATTTCAATAGTGATAATTTTTTTGCTTGCCTCTTCCATTTTTTCTTTATTAAAATCCAACTCATTTTCATGGTTAAAAGCCATTAACGCCGCAATCCCCTGTGGTATTGTTTTTGTTTGCACAACTGCGCATGGCTTTTCGGATACCTTAGCGGCCTGCTGTGCGGCAAGAATAATATTGCTGTTATTCGGCAAAAGAAGCACTTCGGCTGCCATGATATTCTCAATGGCTTCAATGAAATCCTGAGTACTCGGATTCATGGTCTGTCCCCCAGAGATCACAGCATCCACACCAAGGCTCTTGAATATTTCCGACATACCTGTCCCCACCGCAGTACAAATTATACCTATATCCTTGGCATCATTCATACCATGCTGGAGCTCATCAGTCTGTTCCTGCATGTTATCAATTTTAATATCATGCAAAGAACCCATATCTGTACAAAACTCCAATACCGTCCCGGGATGGTTTGTATGTATATGAATTTTCCCCGCTTCTTGGTTTCCGACTACCAGCAAACAATCGCCTTTATCTGCAAGAAAACTTCTGATTTTTTCTAATTCAATTTTCTGTTCCTTGTTTCTCAGGATAAATTCCGTACAATACCGGTACTTTAGTTCACCAACGAATTTGTGCGCATGAAATTCATTGTTAGTATCTATCATTAATTCTGTCTCTGCTGAAAAATCAAAATCAATTTCTCCGCCTTTTAAAACACGGAGCATCCCTTCAAAAATATAAACTAAACCTTGACCGCCGGCATCAACGACGCCGGCCTGCTTAAGAACCGGCAACATCTGCGGGGTTTTTTCCAAAGTTACAAGGGAGCCCTTATATGCCGCTTCAACAACATCTGCAATCTGGCAGCCCTTTTTCTTCGCTGCCTTCCTAGCGGCTTTTGCAGCCTCCTTAGAGACCGTCAAAATGGTCCCTTCCACCGGATTCATTACCGCCTGATATGCTGTCTTCACAGCAGCCTCAAGGGCTTTTGCAAACTTTATTGGAGTCAAAGCCTGCTCTTTCTCGGCTGCCTTTGCAAACCCGGCAAACAACTGTGAAAGAATTACGCCGGAATTGCCGCGGGCCCCCATTAAGGCACCATATGAAATCTTTTTTGCCATTTCCCCGATCTCTTCAACCGGTTCCTTTTGCGCTGCCCTGGCTGCCGAGGCCAAGGTTAAACTCATATTTGTTCCCGTATCACCGTCCGGTACGGGAAACACATTTAATGTATCTACAATGTTCTTTTTTTCATCTAAGCATCTGCTTGAAGCCAAGACCAACTTAGCCCAAAGATGACCGTCAACCAGTTCAATTTTCACCCGTTCTCCCCCTTAGCCAGAATAAGCACAAAAAACAAGAGATTATCTACTATTATACTTTGTAGATTAGAAGCCAGTCAATTTTAATACAATACAATCCCAATAGACATACTAAAAAAGCGAGGTGGAAATATGATTTATATCGATGACGCCGGCAGTGGCAGCCTTATTGGCGGGACAGGAATTGGAATTCTTAGACCGGAAAGTAACGAATATGTTTTTAGAGTTATTCCCATCATGTTTTTTCAACAACCCTATTTTTCTGAAAAAACGTACCAGCAATACGCAACAAAAATAGTAGCTGAAGCCTTTAAAAAGCTGGACGTCACTACAAAAGAACCTGTTTACGTCTGTCAAGGTTATATCTTTGATGACCTGCGTACATGGCTTGATGATAAAAACTACAATTGGGTCAACACAAAAATCAAGGACCCATTGCAAAGCAAGGTCGAAGCATCATTCACCGATTACGTAATAGCTTTAGGCCTTCCGCCTAATTTCGTCAAGCATGCTCGTTTTGCTTTCGGTTTTCACAGACTGTTAAAATGGGTTATGGCAGATTACGAGAATAGAGCCAAATACTGCAAATCAGGCTGGAAAAGCTGGCAAAAATGGTCGCAAGTATCTAAAGAAAAGCTGGAGGGGAGAGCCGATAAAGATATATATTGTCTTAAGTGCGGACGGCTTATCAAAAAAAACGAAGATGCCATTGTTTTAAAATACGTCACGAATAAGACCTGTATGATTTATCTGCATAAGGGCTGCGGTTAATCAGGCTGCAGGGCGTCTTTATTGTACTTGTTGCCCGCATTCCAAAGAATCCACTCATTAAGTCCCGCATCATACACAGCCTCAATTTGCTCCCTAATTTCTTTCGCACCGTATGCCGGTGACCCTAAGCTAAAACTCTGCAGCCAGGGCCGAATTATAGTGTTACTACCCTCCATACGTTTCAACCCGTCAAGCAAAGAATTCTTAACAATTTCATAAGGATATGCGTTGGGGTTTTGAAAACCGTAATTACCTCGTCCATAGTGGGAAGGATACACCATAGGACAAACATAATCTACTTCAGAAATAATTTTTTCATACTTTTGTCCCATCCCCATATCACCTGTTGTTAAGGTAGTTAAGCCAAAGACATCTGCTGACAAAAAGACATTATATGGCTCTAATTCCTTCTGCGCGTATGCTAAAAACTCATTGATGACGTCTTCCATCTTTTGACCTGTGGCATACGGATAAACAGCGTTTTTCAGGTTACCGTCGGTGGGAAAACGCACGTAATCAAACTGTATCTCCCTAAATCCTAACATTGCAGCTCCCTTTGCCACATTAACAGTATATTCCCATACTTCTTTGTTATGTGGATCCACCCAGGCTAAACCGCTCTTATCACGCCATATCAAACCGTCCTGTCTTTTTAGGGCAAGGTTCTTCTTACTCTCGGCAAGGATAGGGTCCTTAAATACAACTATTCTGGCAATAGGATAAATGCCTTTAGCATAAAGAGTGTCCATCTTTTCCTTGGTGTTCTTGCCCCCACCGTAAACCTTCGGCTTAATATCCTTATCAAATTCAACCGGCAGCACAGCACTGAGGTTGCCGTCATCATCCTTGATATCGATGACTAGAGAGTTTAACTCCGTTTCCTCTACCAGATTCAGCATGTTTTTAAACAGGGTCGGCGCATTAAAGACCCTGCCACTTACATATATTCCTTTTACTTGAACCGGAATCCTTGTCGTAGGTCGGTAATCCTCCGAAAGACTCCTTTCCTTGTGATATGCCTTTTCCTCCATGGACATCAAAAGATGAGTGCCTCTTAATTCATGTTGAATCAGAGTAAGGTCGTCATCATTATCTTCCGTTGTTACGGAATTACCCACAACGTAAAGTGCGGAAGCCAAAGCAAAAAGAATTACTACCAAGATAACCAACGGCTCAGACGATTTCCGCAACAATTTCTGCAATAATACCAGCTCCCTCAAATAGTCTGATGCTCTCAGCCTGCTCGATTTAATTCTCTTTCAATTTCATTCAGTTGTGCAAGCAAATATTGCAGCTTACGCACATCCTTACCCGGCATATTTGCCATATCCCGTATTTTCTCTTGGATATTCCTGAAGGAATCTGCTAATTCCGGCATAACAAGGCTTTCTTTTACGGTTACCGGTTCCTTTACCTTCGCGGCAACTCCATCCTCGATTTCGTATTCAGCCTGATATTCAGCAATTTTAGCCGCAATGCCTGCTTCTTGTTCAATAACCCTTTGCAGAGTTGATAAGGCTTCCCCCTCACCATGTACCAGAAAGAGATGAGATGGCTTCTTTTCAAAATTATTAACCCATTCAACCAAAGCCCTTTGGTCTGCATGAGAGGAAAAACCATCGATTCTGAAGATATCGGCTTTTACCGCAATTTCTTCCCCATGAATTCTGACTTTTTTCTCTCCTTCCAGAATTCTTCTTCCCAATGTTCCCTGGGCCTGATACCCGACGAATAAAACCGTAGACTCACGCCGCCACAAATTATGTTTTAAATGGTGCTTGATTCTGCCGGCATCAGCCATACCACTGGCAGAAATAATGATTGCACCTTTGATCTTATTTAGAGCAATTGAACCCTCCACAGCAGTAACATAATTAATGTGGGGCCCTTCAAAGTATTCACGGCACTCGGCATCACTTATGTTGCAAAACACCTCGTCCGTAAAAAACTCCGGGTTATCAAGAAAAACCTTCGTTGCCTCCACAGCCATCGGGCTATCGATATATATATCAACAGGGTCAATGACCCCTTCCTTCATCATTACCTGTAAATGAAAAATTAAATCTTGTGTTCTTTCCACGGCAAAAGAAGGTATAACCAGATTGCCGCCTTTCTTTTGCGTCGTTTTTACTATCCTTGCCAACGTTTCCAATTTATTTTCGGCTTCTATGTGATAACGGTTCCCATAAGTTGATTCCATCACCACAACATCTGCCTGTTTTATTATCGTCGGATCATCAATGATAGGTTGATTAATATTCCCGATATCCCCTGTGAATACCAGCTTTTTTTCTTCTCCTGCCTCCTTAATGAAAACTTCGATGATGGCAGAACCTAAAATGTGACCGGCATCCTCAAAGCGAACAGTTACATTCGGGGTAATAACAATTTCCTCCTCATATTTTTGACCGATAAATCTTTTTAAGCATTCCTTAGCATCATTCACTGTATAAATAGGTTCAAGAAGTTCTGCCCCGCTTCTGGCAAGCTTCCTGTTCTTTCTTTCTACCTCCATCTCCTGAATATGTGCACTATCAGGCAGGACAACACCGCACAATTCTTTCGTCGCTATGGTGGTATATATCTTTCCGGCAAAACCGTGCTTGTATGCTTTGGGAATCAACCCACAATGATCGACATGGGCATGTGTTAAGAGAATAAAATCGACTTCTGCCGGATTAAAAGCAAAATCTCCATAGTTTCTTTCTTTCAAATCTTTCGAACCCTGAAACAATCCGCAATCAACCAGAAATTTTTCTTGCTCCGTTGTAACCATAAAGCAGGAACCTGTAACCGTTTCTGCGGCGCCAAAAAACTGTATCTTCACTTCATCGCCGTCCTTTCAGTCTTTTTTCGACATTTATCTAGATTCTAACACATTTCAAAGAAAAGAGCCATAAACAGGATTCTTGGGTTCAGGTGGCTATCGGATAAAACAAAAGCACCGGCCAAAACAGCCGGTGCCGCTGATATTAAGCTATTCTAAAAAACATAAATGGTTCTATAGTTATACCTTGGGAAGATTTGCCAATTGTTTTTTTAACTCTTCCTCAGGAAATTCAACATCCTCTATCTTGCCGGCAAAATAGTTTTCATAAGCCGTCAGATCCAAATGACCATGTCCGCTGAGATTCAGGACTATGCTTTTTTCAACACCTTCTTCTTTGGCTTTTAAAGCCTCATCGATAGCAGTTTTAATCGCATGAGCCGACTCAGGTGCAGGTATGATTCCCTCTGTTTGAGCAAAGAGCAAAGCAGCTTCAAACACACCCTTTTGTTTTACTGCCACTGCTTCTGTCAAACCGTCATAATAGAGCCTGCTCAACAAGGGTGACTCTCCATGGTACCTCAACCCTCCGGCATGAATACCCGGCGGAGTAAACTCATGTCCAAGGGTATACATCTTCATCAAAGGTGTCATTCCTGCCACATCGCAATAATCATACGCATACGCGCCCTTTGTCATTGTCGGACAAGCTGCCGGCTCCACACCAACAAGCCGAACCTTTTTGCCCTGTAGCTTATCAGGTATAAAGGGAAATGCAATTCCGGCAAAATTACTGCCTCCACCACAGCAGCCAACAATGACGTCCGGGTAGTCGTCAACCATTTCCATCTGTAATTTTACTTCTTGACCTATTATTGACTGGTGAAGACACACATGATTCAATACGCTTCCTAATGAGTAATTAGTATCATCCCTGCCGGCTGCATCCTCAACGGCCTCACTTATAGCGATACCCAAAGTACCCGGTGTATCCGGATATTCTTTTAGTACTCTTCTCCCTATCTCGGTTTTATCGGTTGGACTTGCCAGACACTCAGCTCCGTAAGCCTGCATAAATGTCCGTCTATATGGCTTTTGCTGGAAACTGATCCTTACCATATACACTATGCACTCAATATCAAACATTTTGCACGCCAAAGCTAGAGCCGTCCCCCACTGCCCTGCGCCTGTTTCTGTGGATAAACGTTTAATTCCTGCTTCTTTATTGTAATATGCTTGCGGAACTGCTGTGTTGAGTTTGTGGCTTCCAACCGGGCTTACTCCCTCGTACTTATAATAAATACGAGACGACGTACCTAAGGCCTTTTCCAAACCACGAGCCCTAAAAAGAGGAGAAGGTCTCCACTTTTTATAAATCTCTCTTACCTCTTCAGGAATTTCTACGTATCTTTCCGTAGTTACCTCTTGCCCAATTAACGACATGGGAAAAATCGGAGCCAGATCCTCCGGTTTTAATACCTGTTTCGTTTGGGGATTTAGTCCCGGTTCCATGGGATTAGGCATATCAGCCTGTACATTGTACCAATACCTTGGTATTTTCTCCTCTGGCAAAACAATTTTAGTATACTCTTCTTTACTCATCTCAACTCGTCTCTCCTTTGCTATAGCTTTTTTCTTTAAATTTGCTTCATTTTATCACACCACGTCTAATACATTCAAGTATCTTTAAGCAATATCCACTATAGATTTTCTTAGATAATCCCGTTATTATTAAAGGTGGTGGATTCCTAATTAAATGTGAATCGGGTGAAAGAGAATGTCAGATAATCTCCTGTGGTTTGATACGATGACCGGCAGTCAAAAATTAAAGGGCTATGAAAAGCAAACCGACACTTACTGTCCTTTCTGCGACCGTGATAATCTTAAAAACATTCTGGCCGAAGATGGGAACATTGTGCTGGTTAAAAACAAATACTGTGTATTACAAGATACCTTCCAAACCGTACTTATTGAAACTGATGACTGTCATGCCGATATTTCTACCTACCCTAAGAGCCACCTGTACCGCTTGCTCAGATTTGGTGTCAGCAAATGGCTGGAAATGGAGAATGATGGCTCCTTTAAGTCTGTGATTTTTTTTAAAAACCACGGACGATACTCCGGCGGCACAGTATCTCACCCCCATATGCAAATTATCGGACTTAAAAAAATTGATTATCGCCAAAACGTTCATCATCAACACTTCGAGGGAATACCAATTGATATAAACAGAAATGTAGAATTTAATATTTCAACAAATCCACTGGTGGGTTTTCAGGAATTCAACGTGATACTGGATGAAATCAATCAAATAGACATCATGTCTGATTACATCCAGATTGCCGTATATTACGTCCTAAACCATTTTAATAGAAGTTGTCAAAGCTACAACATTTTCTTTTATCATCTTAACGATAGAATCTATGCCAAAATTATTCCCCGTTTTATTACTTCTCCTTTGTTCATCGGCTATCATATTCCTCAAGTCGTGGATAATATAGACCAGACTGTAACAAAAATCAGGAAGATATTTTTCTAGTTTCCTACTCAACTAAAAAACCACCCGCATTGCAGGTGGTCATTTTTTTGCTTATTTTTGGTGCGGCTGAGAGGACTTGAACCTCCACGTCCTTGCGAACACTAGAACCTGAATCTAGCGCGTCTGCCAATTCCGCCACAGCCGCATATTTATAATAAATTAATATTTGTTTCAGTGGCTGGGGTGGCTGGATTCGAACCAACGCATGACGGAGTCAAAGTCCGTTGCCTTACCAGACTTGGCTACACCCCAATAAAATGGTGGAGGGAGAAGGATTCGAACCTTCGAAGGCAGTGCCAGCAGATTTACAGTCTGCCCCCTTTGGCCAACTCGGGAATCCCTCCATATTTTGACTTGTGAATAATTAGTATGGAGCCGACGATGGGACTCGAACCCGCAACCTGCTGATTACAAATCAGCTGCTCTGCCAATTGAGCTACGTCGGCAATTTTATGGCGGAGCTGACGAGAGTCGAACTCGCGATCTCCTGCGTGACAGGCAGGCATGTTAGGCCACTACACCACAGCTCCGCTAATATGGTGACCCGGACGGGAGTCGAACCCGTGTTACAGCCTTGAAAGGGCCGTGTCTTAACCACTTGACCACCGGGCCATGTATCATTAGAAGCAATGGTCGGGGCAGAGGGATTTGAACCCCCGACCCCCTGGTCCCAAACCAGGTGCGCTACCAAACTGCGCTATGCCCCGTTTTGACGTGGCGAAATATATCTTATCAAATATTATCGTATCGGTCAAGTGTAATTTAGTTGAAATGTGTCCAAATTATTGATGACCTACAGAATTAAATAATGTCATAATCCTGTTAATTTTTTAATATCTATTATTATGATGCTAAATATAAATATCATGAATCCATAAAGTATTGAGGGTGATTCTATTGTATCCATATAAAAGCGTTGCGGAAAACAAAATTATTACGAACGTCAATCAAGTAGTCAGGATACTGGTAAGCGCGAGTAATACCTACGGAAATAGGCTTGATGAAGAAATTGATAACGCCATATCTTTATTAAAAGAAATCAAACCCTATCTTTTACAGCTCATCGACGGAAAAGAATACCTGATGGAATCTCTACTTAAACAGTTGATTTCACAGCAGCTGCCTCACCCTTACCTGTTAAACAGCTTTGGCGAACTTCAAAATTCCATCAATAAGGTTATTACCCTTACGGTGAAAGAACCTAGCGGTGAAACTCAAAACAAACCGGAGACACTTGGTATCTCCGAAGAAAACACAGAACATCACACCGTTGTTTCTGAAGCAATTGATACATCAGATGTTGCACCGCCGGAGGAAGAAACCAAACCTTATGCAATAGACTTTAATGATGCCGTTATGAGTGCATACCCGAATGAAAAGGTTATAAAAAATTATGAGTATCGCAGCCTCGTGATAGACTATTACCTGCCGAATAAAAAAACTGCATTTATCCTCCCACATAACGCCCAGCGCTTACCTAAACTGTACCGCCGTCTTCTGCAAAAAGATAATATCAATGCAATAGAAATCAGTCAATCCGAACTTGACAATCCATACTTTCTTTTCCGAATACTAAGAAGCCTAAAATAGCACTGTCATTACTTCCACCCAATACTGATTTCATCCCCGTTTTTTAACGGTCTTGTGTATTCGGCTTCCTCTCCGTTAATGCTTAATACCAGCTTCGAACAACCTGCCGGTGGAGTTGGATTAAAATCTATTTTATTGAACACATCAACCAATATTGGTTGAAACTCTCTGCCCCCGAGTTTGTATTCAATAGCATCCCCGGGATGTATTACCGTTTGTGCTCCGACAGGTTTATCATTCACCAAGATCTGATGAGAACTCATACAAATACTCTCACCGTTCACCGACACTTCAATTGACTGTTCGACGTGAAAAGGAAGAAAATCCTCAACTTTATATTCTACAGGTTGTTCGCAAGTTACTTCATCTCCGGCCACAACAACATCATTGCGGCGGGCTTTTTTCCCGTTGTTTTTTATTGTGGCTAAATCCGACAAGGGAATCTTTCTCTTATTTACCCAGATTGCTCTGCTCTCGTCTATTATTCCCATCTCAGTTAGGATCATTCCTATCTGCTTACCTTCCTCTATTTCGATTTTACATCCTTCCCATATCTCTTCTTCCAGTTCGACCTCTTTACCGTCGGCCATGATCTTCGGATAAAGAGAATACTGCATTCCATTGACACTGCAATGTCCAACACGATCCCTTATAATATCGATGAATTTCCCTTTGCCGTCCTCCCCAACAAACCCCGGTTTAAACGTTATTACATCATCATCCTTGATACTATCGCTAAAACTTGCCGGTTTGCCGTTTAAGGTAACCATGCCTGGTTTCCCGGGCTTACCCGGTATCGTAAACAGCTTTCCGTTAAGCTCGCAGGCAAGCGCGTTACCGGGCCGTCCATAAACATCTTTGAGATTAAAACCGCCTGCCAATAATGCTTCAGCCAACTTATTTACAAAAACATTAAGAAGTCTATGGGTTTTTCCGTTTATTGTTATCTTAATAAATCCTACTGTCGGGCTACTTAACGCCGTATGGGCGATACCCAAAACAGTAATAAAGGACGGGCCTCTATAATCCGCCGGAAGGTTTTCAATATTAGGCAGTTTGCCCGCCTGCTGCACTACTACTCTCATTTCTGGTATTTCTAAGGCTTGGGCCAACATCTTAGGCAATTCCCAAGTAAGGCTGCCACCTCCCACTAAAAGCACTGCTTGGGGCGGCTTTCCGTTAAGATTAAGGATTTCCCTTGCTATAGCTGCTGCGAGGTTTGCTACAGATGATTCAATAACAGGTTTCACTGCCGCACTGAAAACCGCTTGTTTAACTCCCAAGACGTCAACGGTCTCGATCCTATCCTTTGTTTCCAATTGTTTTTTTACTTCTTCGGCTCTGTTAAAATCCAGAACATATTCGCTGCTTATAACCTCAGTTATTTCGTCACCGGCAATCGGTACCATACCAAAGGCACTGATGCTATCTTCAGTGCATACCGCGATATCAGATGTCCCTGCCCCGATGTCGACTAAGACTAGATTTAAGCGTCGCATTGAATGATTCAGCACCAAATTGGCAACGGCAATAGGCTCCAGTGTAATGCTAACCAATTCAAGTCCTGCCAATTCAACAGCCCTTTGCAATGAATCCACGACAATTCGAGGCAGAAAAGTAGCAACTACCTCCATCTCAGCATCTTGCCCTTTTTGTCCAACTATATTTGTTAATCTGATACCATCCAAGTACTCTGCAATAACATTATAGCCGACACAAAAATACTGTTGAGAAAGAGGAGTTTTCTCAGCATCCTCTTTAGGCAGCTGCAATTGTGCATCCTGAACAGCTTGTAATTCCAGTGAGTAACGCTCCTCCGCCGTTATTAAAGAGCTCACCCGATATCTCACCTTTGCCTTGCCGCGCGTAGTTTTTAATGATCGTCCCGCTGCCGCTACGGCAACTTTTTTAAGCTCTTGTCCCGATGTTTCACGCATTTCCTCTAACAGTTCCCCTATAACTCCGGCAACCTCATCGACATTATGTATCTGTCCATCCAGCATTGAACGTGTCTTGTGCTCTTTAAAAGCAAGATGTGACACAACCAGACTATTACCTTGCCGTGAAGCCAAGAGCGCCATAACAGACCTTGTCCCAATGTCTAAAACAAATATTTCGCTCTGCAATAACATCCCTCCTCATGCTAAAAAATACCATAACCCAATCTATTCATGTTTATATGCTTTTGTATTCTCATAGTATCTCAAGGCATGCCTGGTCCTCTTCTCCTTGGTTGACTCATCAAGTGTCTCGACCACTTCCGCAGGTGAACCCAGAACAAGAGAATACGGCGGTATTAGTTTATTCTTCAGGACAACCGCACCTGCCCCAATGACAGAACCTTCCCCAATCAAAGCACCGTCCATAACAATCGCGCCCATTCCTATCAGACAATAATCCTGTATCATGCAAGCGTGTATTATGGCATTGTGCCCAATCGTTACATAACTGCCTATATCAGTCGGAATATCGGGATCACAATGTATAACGGCATTATCCTGGATGTTAGTGTATTCCCCAATTTCTATTCTTTCGACATCACCTCTTAATACTGCATTAAACCATATACTGGAACCTTTTCCAATCACAACATCACCTATTATTTTCGAGCCTGGAGCGAGAAAAGCATCCTCATCTATAAATGGTTTCTTCCCTTTAAATGGTATGCATGCTTCTAAATTTTTCATTGAATTTCCTCCCTTTTCCAACCCTAGGGTTTTTTATAGAAGAACACTGCGGCCTGCTCAAAACCAATATCACGATAGTTAATTATCTGTTCGGTGCTTCCTGTGAATAAAATTCCTTGCGGCCTCAATGCCGAAAACAGTTTTCTGTATAAGTAGTTTTTTGTTTCCTCCTTAAAATATATTACTACATTACGACAGATAATTAAATCCAACTCCTGTGGAAAACTATCGCGCAAAAGATTATGCGAACGGAACTCAATCATTTTTTTTAAATCTTCTTTTACAACATACCCGCCTTCGCACTCATTAAAATAAGCTTTCCTTATTTTATCAGGTACCGTTTCTATCTGCTTAGCCGGATAAATTCCCGCCCTAGCTTTATTTAAGACATTATTGTCAAAGTCAGTAGCCAGGATATGATGTTTACCTTCCGGGGCAATTTTACGCAAAATCATGGACATCGTATAAGGTTCTTCCCCTGTCGAACAACCGGCGCTCCAAATTCTAAGATTTTTATTCTTTGATAACAGCAACGGCAATATTTTCTCCTCAACTACGACCCACTGCGTATCGTTTCGAAAAAACTGCGACACATTTATCGTCAAGTGGTCAATAAATCGATCCAACACAGCCTTTTCCCTTTTCATTTCAAGTATAAAAGAATTGTAATCCTGTATTTTTAATGTTCGCATCAATGAATTAATTCTTCTTTCCATCTGCGGTCTCTTATACCCTCTTAAATCAACATCAAGGTTTCGTTTTAAATCAAATATAAATTTTTCGTACTCGTCTATCTTTCCGTCATCAATACTATCGATTTTCATAGCTCACCTACCTATATCAAATGTTCCACCTTTTGCTGAATTCTTTACGATAAGTAATTATCCTGCTTTAAGCAGGATAATTATTCCCCTTACAGGCTATTATAGCAAAACTAAACACCGACCTACAAACATACTGTTTGAAAGCCGGTGTTAGTCTTTTTTCATACTTCGTCGAGGTAAAATAAATATCCCCCCTACAAATTTACAGCTTCTTTTTGTATACCTTCGACAATACCTCTTTTTACTTCAGTAGCGGTCATATGCCCTGCCTTGAATTTATCCACCAAATAATTGCATGAATCCCAGGGATTAACGGTATCCCCGCACGTAAACACATCCACTGCCGCATATCCCAACTCCGGCCATGTGTGTATTGCCAGATGCGATTCTGAAATAACCACAACTCCACTTACTCCTTGCGGACTGAATTTGTGGAAGGCTATTTCTCTCACTTCCGCACCGGCTTCAAGAGCAGCATTTACCATGATCTCTTCTACCTTTTTGATGTCATTCAAGACCTCAAAGTCACAATCATAAATCTCGGCCAGCACATGACGGCCCAATGCCTTCATTTATCATGCCTCCTTATTTTTCAAATAAAAATACCCCCAAAAACCAGATTTGCTTTCTTGCCAATCAAAATAAATTTTAGCATATATTAGTTCGATGTCAACAAGAAAATCTTCTTTACCTGCAAATTGTGTCTGAAACCACAATTGTCTGAAAAAGGAAACTTGGCCTTCGCAAGTTTCCTTTGTTTCTTATACTATCTGAAATAAAAAAATGGTCGGAGCGACTGGACTTGAACCAGCGGCCTCCACCACCCCAAGATGGCGCTCTAGCCAAACTGAGCTACGCCCCGATAACCACATTTGATATTATATATCCCTCCATCTGCCATGTCAAGAAGAAGAACCCCACCCTGTCACCTATATTTCTTATATTTCTTCACATAGTATACCTTCCTCAGCAACATCCAATAAGTAAATATCAGCTTTAATCCCTGACCTCTGCCACGTTGCTTTCATGTTTTCACTTATCACGGTGCCGTCCGAATCATGAAACGCGAGTATCGATGGTCCTGCACCTGACAGACAGCTTCCTAACGCCCCAGAATCCAGTGCGGCCTTCATAACCTCCCGCATACCGGGAACGAGCTGCATCCTGTATGGCTGATGAATTAGATCCTCCATAGCTAATGATAGCCGACTGTAGTCCCCTGTTAGCATAGATGCCATAAAGAACCCAAAACGCCCCGCATTATTCACAGCATCAGAATATGAAACCTCACTAGGCAGCACCTTTCTAGCATCATCTGTCGATAAGATAAACTCAGGCACAGCCACAATCACCTTCAGAGGCGCCTTGGGCATTGTTTTAATATATTTGATACCCTCTGCTGTTTTGATGCAAACAACGAGACCTCCCACCAGGGCAGCCGCAACATTATCCGGATGACCCTCGATCGAAGTAGCGAGATTAATAATATCTTCAACGTTTTTTTTAAGGGAAAACAATGTGTTGGCAGCAATAACCCCTGCCAAAGTCAAAGTGGCGCTGCTCCCCAAACCTCTTGTCCGGGGAACACTGGCTATTATGGCAACTCCTATATTCCGCGTGTCTCGTCCATACCTTTCTCCCAGTAGATCCATTCCCTTATGAACAAGACTATCATCTGTGATTATTATTGCTTCTGCGGGAGGATTTTCCCGACCTTTTTCAAAAAAATAGAAATGGTTGTATAGATTTAACGCTAATCCTACAAAATCGAAGCCTGGACCTAAATTAGCCGACGAAGCCGGCACACTAACCTTGAGCATATCTCCTCCTACGTCTCACTATAGAACTTTGATATTTAGTCTTTAAGCTGCTCTACCCTAATCAAATTATCTATTCTTCTTGTACTGGACATTTCTTTGATAACCTTGATGGCCTCTTGCATATCTTTTTCCTTAACAAGATGAGTCACCACCACCAATTCTGCAACATCATTTCGTTGCTTACCGTTTTTCTGTATTACCGAGGCCAAACTTACGCCATACTTACTGAATACCGTAGCGATACTTGCTAAAACACCGGGTTTGTCCGAAACATGCAAACGCAAATAGAAATTTGAATTAACTTCTTGTATCGGCTTGATTTTTTTCTTTTCGTAGCAAGTACAACTGACCCTGCCGTTACAATCATTCACGATATTATTTACAACTTCTACTACATCACCCATTACGGAACTAGCCGTAGGCATCCTTCCGGCTCCCCGTCCGAAGAACATCGTTTCTCCAACCGCATCACCGTAAACATACACCGCATTGAAAGAATCGTTAACTCCCGCCAAGGGATGCTTCACAGGAACCAAAACAGGATGAACCCTTGCCTCAACCTCATTGTTTTCTTCTCGAGCGATGCCCACCAGCTTAATCACATAACCCAACTCAGCGGCATGCATTAAATCCTCAGGCGTTATCCCTGTGATACCTTCAACATAAACATCTTTCAACTTTACTCTGGTATGAAAAGCTATGGAAGCCAGAATAGCTATTTTACGTGCTGCGTCGTATCCTCCAACATCCGCTGTCGGATCGGCTTCGGCATATCCCAGTTCCTGAGCCCCCTTCAGGGCCTCTTCATAGCTCATGCCATCCTTAAGCATCTTGGTTAGGATATAATTCGTTGTACCGTTTACAATACCCATTACTTCCTTAATATCATTAGAGGCCAAACTCTGTTTTAGTGGAGATATGATCGGAATGCCACCGGCTACACTAGCCTCAAAATATAAATCTAATTTACCCTTTTTGCTAAGCTCAAATATTTCCTCGCCGTACTCCGCCAAAAGATCTTTATTAGCAGTAACAATATGCTTGCCTTTTTTCAACGCCTCGATTATATATGTCCTGGCCGGTTCAATTCCTCCCATTAACTCAACAATAACTTTAATTGAGGAATCGTTTATTATTTCGTTCCAATCTGTAGTTAACACACCCTCAGGAAACTCAATATCCCTTTTTTTGCCTGCCTTCCTGACCAGAACCTTCTTAATGTTGATTTCCGCACCGCATTTCTTCTCCCATTGGCTCGCTTTATCATAGATGATTTTTGCGACTCCCTGCCCGACCGTTCCAAATCCCAGTATTGCAATATCAACCTTTTTCATCATCAATTCCTCCTAACTGTGTCCGACTATTTCTACTTTCTTTGCCCCGTCAATCTGCTGTAATTTAATAATAAGACCTTCCACATCTCCCATAATCTCCATAGTATCTATACTCAGATTAACTACCGCCATGCCCTGCAAAGGTATACCCTGATTTATTGTAAGAACATTACCCTTCATCAAAGCAACAGTGTTGAGAACATTAGAAAGCACACCTGTCTTGTGCTCTAAAAGCAAGGATACTGTAATTATCTTTTCCTTGCTGGCCTGATAAAAGGGAAACACCCCATCTCGGTATTTGTAAAAAGCGCTACGGCTCATACCAACTTTCCCGACTGCTTCGTTCACAGTAAATGCTTCCCCTCGGGCAATCAACTCTTTAACCAATGCTGTTTTATATATAGCCTCAGGCAATATATCCTTCCGTACCATGTAGAATTCCTTGGCCCTTTTTTCTTGCATAACAATCACCACCTACCCCCACTGTGTCCTTGTCAAGAGGATATTTCTCCTTGTATGATAGACATTATAACACCCACACTATAATACGGCAACTATACCATAAAGAAAAAATCGGTCTAATCGACCGACTTATCATATTATGATGCATATAATTCCACCGCCACCATCATTGACGATCCTATTCAAGGTCTCTTTTAGTTTGTTTTGAGCGTTTTCCGGCATTAACTGTAGTTTGCCCTGAATGCTTTCTTTGACTAAATCATGTAATGATTTTCCGAAAATATCATATGACCAAATTTGCGAGGGGTTTTCTTGAAACTTCTCCGTTATATATCTGGCAAGGTCGGCACATTGCTTTTCTGTCCCCATTAGCGGTGTGATTTCCGCCGCTATGTCAGTACGAATTATATGTAACGCCGGCGCACTGGCCCTTAACTTAACCCCGAAAAGACCACCTTGCTTGATTAATTCAGGTTCCTCAAGAACTATTTCAGAAATGATGGGGTTTACAACACCATAGCCGCTTTCCTGCACTTGTTTTAAAGCCACTTCAACCTTTTCGTATTCATTTTTGGAAATGTTTAATTCCTTCACCAACTTGAATAAATCATGGTCTCCTTCGATTTGCAAGCCGGTTTTCTCACCCAGCACCTGGTAAAACAAGCCTTCCTTGGCAGTCATCTCAATTGCAGCCGCACCGCTGCCTAGATCCATGTTTTCCAGTACAACCTCTTCAATGATATCAAGTTTCGCCATTTCCTCAATAGCCTGATCGATATCTCTTAAACGTCTAACCTTACTGATGGTATCGTGTACCGCATTTTCGAAAGCTCTCCGTAGCCATTGATCTTCTTCTAATTCCTCAATCCACTTAGGCAAGCTCACATTAACTTCGGTAACGGGAAATTCGAACAGGGCTTCCTCCAGCACCTGCATTATCATACCTTGGGATAATTGAGCAACATCCAGAGGAATAACAGGCACCTCATACATTGTTTCCAACTCTTGAGCAAGTTCAACCGTTCCTACATCATTGGCCTTAATTGAATTCAGCAACACTACAAACGGTTTGTTCATTTCCTTTAATTCCCGGATAACCCTGGCTTCTGCCTCTGCATAATCTTCCCTCGGTATCCCGGTAATGCTTCCGTCTGTAGTGACAACTATCCCTAACGTTGAGTGATCGGTAATTACCTTTCTGGTACCCATCTCAGCGGCATCCTGAAAAGGCATTGCCTCCTCCGACCAAGGAGTGTTTACCATCCGGGGACCCGTTTCGTCTTCATATCCTTTGGCTCCCGCAACTGAGTAACCAACACAATCAACTACTCTTACCCTTACATTTAATCCTTCTTTTATCTCAATTTCCACTGCTTCATTCGGTATAAATTTTGGCTCCGTGGTCATAATCGTCCTACCCGCACCGCTCTGCGGCAGTTCATCCACAGACCTTTCACGATCGTAAGGTTCCATTATATTGGGAATTACCAACAACTCCATAAACCTCTTTATAAAAGTTGATTTGCCTGCACGAACGGGTCCGACCACACCCAGATAGATATCACCTCCCGTCCTTTCAGCAATATCGCGAAAAACATTTTCCACATTATCCCCTCCTCATATAATTTAAACCTTGTCTTCTATCCGCTCACTGCCCAAATAACTCTATATTATAGTATCTTCATCCCCCCAGTCACAGATTAGACGCTATTATAACTTATTTACGTTTTCCATAACACTACATATATACTTGCTTACGGACATATTTATTACACAAGATAAAGAAAACTTACTTCAGATGGAGCAAAACCCCACTGAAGTAAGTTTTCTTTAATACAAAAATATTATCTCTTCATACGACGGCAGTTTACCATTCACTAAATGATAAATCTGCTGCCAAAATTCCCTCCACCTCATGCTTTTTTTCTCTCGACATTAAAGAAATCACCGCTTCCCGCGGGTCTTTATTCTCAAAGAGCACCTTATACATTTCATCACATATCGGCATCGTTACCTGATACCTCCGGCTTAAAGAATGCGCCGCCTCTGTAGCTTTCACACCTTCAACCACCATACCCACCTCCGCAACCGCCTCTTTAAGCTGCACACCGTTGCCGATCAAATATCCTGTCCTGCGGTTTCGACTGTGTTTGCTGGTACAGGTCACAATCAAATCCCCGATACCCGATAATCCGGCGAAAGTAAGGGTATTAGCTCCCGCTGTTCTCCCTAAGCGGGCTATTTCTTCGGCACCGCGGGTTATTAAAGCAGCAGTCGTGTTATCGCCGAAGCCCAATCCGTCTGCTATACCTGTTCCAAGAGCAATAACATTTTTTAGTGCTCCTCCCAGCTCCACCCCTAACATATCGGGATTAGTATAAACTCTGAAGCCCGGTGACATAAACAAATCCTGTACCTCTTCAGCCACACTTCTTTTATGGGCACTCGCAACAACAGCCGTAGGAATGTCACGACTAACCTCTTCAGCATGACTCGGTCCCGACAAAACAGCAATTTCAGCATCCGAACCCGCTAATTCTTCTGCTAAAACCTCGCTTAACCTCATTAATGTCCCAGTTTCAATACCCTTAGCAACATTAATAACTACAGCACCGGAAGCAATGTAAGGCTTCAGATTTCGTGCCGCCTCCCTCACCATATGTGAAGGAACCGACATTACTATGTACTCAACTCCCTCCACAGCCTCTTTAAGGCTCGTGGTGGCAACGATATTTGGTGGTAGCACAATACCCGGCAAATACCTAGCGTTTTCTCGATCACGGTTGAATGAACTCACTTTCTCTTTATTTCTGCCATAAACATGAATATTTATACCTTTTTTTGCCAACAAAACAGCTAATGCCGTTCCCCAGCTTCCCGCACCAATAACTGCGGCCTTATTGAGCAAGTCAACACCTCCTAATTCTCACCCAGCTTGCTTTCCTCACCATGATATAGCTTAATAATATTTGATTTATGCCGAAAAATCACCATTGAACAAGCAAAAAAAGCAAACACAATAACCGAAGCAGGCTTTCCAAATATCAAAGAAGTAACCGGTACGCTGAGCGCCCCCAAGATAGAGCCTAAAGAAACATAGCGTGTTATCAATACAGTAACGATAAATACCGCTAATGCTACGGCCATAACATCAGGAACTAAGGCAATTACAACACCAAATCCCGTCGCCACTCCTTTTCCGCCTTTTAAACCAAAATACAAAGGGTAATTATGGCCGATCATAGCCGCTATTCCCCCACAAACAGCAAGCATAGTATCACCAAGGTAAAAGCCAAACAGCACCGCGGCAATCCCTTTAAAGACATCACCTAGCAAGACAACAGCGGCGGGACCTTTGCCTATTACTCTCAACACATTTGTAAAGCCGGTATTACCACTGCCAAGGGCCCTGATATCAACACCCCTCACCAGCTTTGTTACAATAATCCCGAATGATATCGAGCCAATTAAATAACCAAAAAGCACGACCAGTACAACTCTCATCATTCCATCACTCCTACCCTTCTCTTCTTTTGATAACAAATCGAAGAGGCGAACCCTCAAAGCCGAAATTCTCCCTGATAACATTCTCCAAATGCCTACGGTAAGAAAAATGCATCAATTCTGGGTCATTAACAAAAAACACAAAGGTTGGCGGCTTAATACCGGGTTGTGTGCAATATATAACCTTCAGCCTCCTGCCTTTATCAGTCGGCGGTGGTGTCAACTGTATGGCTTCTGATATAACTTCATTCAATACACTGGTGCTTATTCTCCTGGATTGCTGATCAGCAACATATTCGACTAATTCCAGTATTTTGTTCACACGTTGCTTTGTTAAGGCCGAAACAAAAATCAGAGGCACATACTGCATAAAGGCAAGGCCTGAACGAATAGTCTTCTCATATTTATTGATGGTTTTGCCATCCTTTTCGACCAAATCCCATTTATTCACTACCAGCACAGTGCCCTTGCCGGATTCACGAATATAACCGGCAATACGCTTGTCCTGCTCAGTAAGACCGGTTATGGCATCAATGACGAGCAAAGCTACATCACACCTGTCAATAGCTCTTAATGCTCTGATTACACTATACCGCTCCGTGTTCTCATCGATACTTCGTTTACGCCTCATTCCGGCGGTATCGATAAGAATATACTTTTGTCCATTATTTTCAAAAGGAGTATCAATAGCATCCCTTGTCGTTCCGGGAATTTGACTGACAATAGACCTATCATGTCCTAAAATAACATTAACAAGGGAGGATTTGCCCACATTGGGCCTACCGACAAAGGCTATCTTGATGGTATCCGGATTTTCTTCTTCCTCCTGCTGCGACGGAAACGCACTGACCACATTATCCAGAAGATCTCCCGTATTCATGCCGTGGGCTGCCGAAATGGGCAGGGGTTCACCAAGTCCCAGGGAATAAAAATCATATATTGAATCTGGTTTACTATAGTCTTCAATCTTGTTAACCACCAGAATCACCGGTTTTTGTGAACGACGCAGCATCTCTGCCAGCTTCGCGTCATCACTGGTTAAACCCACCCGACCGTCAACCAGAAAAATAATGACATCCGCTTCCTGCACTGCCATCTGCACTTGTTTTCTCACCTGGCCTAAAATAGTATCATCCTTGCTGATAAAATCCATACCGCCGGTATCTATCAAAGTAAATATCCTATCCGTCCAATCCGTATCCTGATAAATCCTGTCCCTTGTTACTCCGGCCGTATCCTCGACAATAGCCGTACGTCCTCCTACAAGACGATTAAATAAAGTGGATTTTCCAACATTTGGTCTTCCTACAATGGCCACTATCGGCTTACTCATTTTTTCACCATCCTCAAATATATCGAAGCACATTTAAAATTTCCTGTGCACTAACAGGAATTGCGAGTATTTTTATTCCCAATTCCCCTGCTACATCTTCCGGTTCTTGATCATCTAAGAATTTACCTTTGCGTTCCTCAAGCATCACTTCTGGAATTATAACCGTGCTACCCACATCAATACCTTTTAATCCCTTAAGAAGACACTTTCCTGTCAAGAGGCCTGTAACAGTGACGGACGGACCAAAAAAACTGTTTGCAATCGTCCGAAGATTCACCTTAAGCCCGGTCTCCTCTATAATCCTTCTCACCAATGGAAGCATGACAGGTCGCCCCGAAACCCCTGTTGCAATATAAACCTCACTGGAAGGTTTCAACCCGACAGGCAACTCCAACTTCTCGAATTCATCCCACAATAGTCTTACTTGACCGACACCGTTTTCTAACTGACAAAAGTCTTCGTATACTTCAAGAGGGGGTAGTTCCCGCTTAGCAAGGAAATAAAACTCATCAGAAGGCCAAATAAAATTTGTGCCCCTATCTCTTTTACATTCTCCCTGCCTTGCTTCGACCCAATCAATCAACCTACCGGCTTGCCTACCATCAACGGATTGTATTTCTGGCAGACCGTCTCTATATCTTGTCAGACCGACCGGCACAACGGCAACAGACAAAATACCGGGAAGCTCAAGCAAATCACGATATGTCCTTGCTAGGTTTTCCCCATCATTTATCCCGGGACATAAAACAATTTGCGTATGAAACTCTATACCTGCCTGCGTTAAATCCGCTAAAGTCTTAATCAAATCACCGGCCCGGGGATTATTTAGCATCCTTGTACGCAGTGCAGGCTCAGTCGCATGTACCGACAAGTATAAAGGGGAGAGATGTTCTTTCTTTATCCTCTGGATATCGCATTCAGATAAATTAGTCATCGTAATATAACTGCCCTGCAAAAAGGAAAGCCGGTAGTCATCATCCTTGATATATAAACTCCCTCGCATGCCTGGCGGCATTTGATCAACAAAACAAAAAAGACATCTGTTTTGGCACCTCTTGACACCATCGAAAACAGCACTTTCAAAAACAATTCCGGGCGAATCATCATAATCCTTTTCAACCTCCACTATTTGCCTTTCACCCGAATTTTTTTCGATCTCAAGCTCTACTTCTTCTCCTGCCCATTCATATCGGAACTGTATCAAGTCTATTATATCTTTCTTGTTTATTTTTACAATCCGATCCCCGGCCATTAGGCCGAGTTCGTCAGCTATTGCACCTTTCTCAACCGAAGCTATCACCGCACAGGACATTTTTCCACCACCAAAGAATATTTATTGATCGGATTTCATCACTAATTATCCTTTATCGGACTATCAGCGTCAAGGGATACTTTTCTTTTCCGCCAACGACTCTTCCGCTATTTATTGTTTTATTGCTGTTACTCCCTTTGTTTGTTCTTCTCTTTTTCTTCTACCTTTACCGTTCCACTATTATTGGAAAACTCTTTCCCCATGTTCGTTATTCTTTTGACGGAACCTTTAATACTACCTGTGCTTATCAGCAAGAAGGCACCACCGCCGACAACCACAAAAAGCAAGAGCCAAATAAGCGAACTACCGACTCCGGGAGAAGGTGCTTTTGCAGCAGGCGTTCCCGGTACCCCCTTGGCTGCACCCGCTCCAACAATAGCAGGCAGGCCATCGGCAAACGCAGTAATACCGTTTAAAGCTGCGCCTTTGGTATTTGTATATGTCCCCACCTCAACTAATATCGCCTTAGGCCCCAAATCCTGATTATAGTTTCCTTTCCCCATGAAAATTCCCTTTATCAAGCCTGGTTCATTTTTATCAAAATACCCTTTGATTTGTTTGGCAAATTCAAGATTTGAAGAAACGTGGGGATTCTGTCTGCCAACCACCAGCCTGATTTTAGTAGCAGGCTCTCCGTCAATTTTGGTTGCATAAAACCCCGGATCGGGAATACCATCCCGATGAACATCAACAATAACAGATGGATTTGCTTTCAAGAGCTGAACCGCAGTTTTGCGAGAGCGATGATAGGCGTTAGCATCATGAGGGTCATGCTTATTAAGATTTATCTCGGCGTCAACACCGTTTTTCTTCAACTCTTCTGCTAGCTTTTCTCCTACCTGAATAATGCCTCCATTGCCCTTAATACTCTCCTGCCCATCGGACGGAACATATGATTCGTCATTGTGGGTCATATATACCCCTATAACGCTTTTTCCTTGAGCAACATCCAACACGGGAATTTGGTTTTCTTCGTCCTCCCAGGCTATTTCTTCCTTGCCAACCAAATCGCAGATTGCTATTAACTTTTTATCATCCACCTCTGTAACCTTATACCTATTGTTGTCCTCCAAAATCATTTCATCCCCAATAAACACCTCATGTCCTGTACAATCTAACTCATTACCATCCTCATCTACCAACGTGAAATATTCCCCGCCGGTAAGCTCTCCCTCCCATTTTCCCAGTATTTCAAGAATATCCGTCTCAAGTTCGGCTTGATCAAGTTCAACTTGGACCGGAATATTGTCAAGCCCCTTGTTTTCTTCATAATAATAGGCAATGCCGCCTATAAACACCAAAACCAAACCTATAAACAAGACTACCCTGTTACCCCTGGCTATCATTTACCGCCACCTCCTTCCCCATCTTTTCTTTCACGATTGATACCTCGGAGATTTTCAAGTAAACTGCTGTCTCGTCCTTTTGATTCAGGTCCTCCCTGCAGTCGTTCCCGTGTCTCGCCGATTACCTCAGCCAACAAAACAGCTACTAATCCGGCTATCACAATTGAATCAAAGGCCCCGGCTCCACCGATAAAAACGTTCCCTGGTGTCCCGGTAGAAAGCAGCCAGACAAAATGAATGATATCCAAACCCAGCACACCAATAGTTGCCGCAACAAATGCCGCCCTCCTTGAACGTCCTAAAAGATAAGCTATGCCACCACCGACAAAGGGATAAACGTATAGGGGATCAACAACACTCATCCTGTCCCGGACCTCCCCCTTCATCAAATAGCCCCCTATAAAATAGATTACTCCTACCGTAGCTAACGTAGCGAATACGGTTCTGACCAACTCTTTTCGCGAACCGGCTTTTGACATCAGGTATATAGCCAGACCAATTGGTATTAATGCCCCTCCTACATTGACCGCCACCTGAACATCCCCTCTCATGATAGGAATGTCAATAAAACTTCCTACAACCAGACCCGCTATTATCAACAATGCTGTTTTGTCAGAAATGCGCATTTTATCCAAGAGGCGCTGTGCCAAACCAAAATAGACCAAAATAAATGCTGCTGCAAGAATTATTGAACCTAAAGGCAACCTGCTCATAATCAGCCTCCTTTCAACAATAATTTCCCCCGCAGCAAACAATATTATGCATTCATTTCCCAGGAAATGGTAATGCCCTCCTTTCTTTTGGAGGGCATTACCACAGTTTATCTCATTTTTTATTTTGTCTTTATTATTTCCGGATACAGTTCCGGTCTTCGTCTTGCCAACATAAACAGCTCCGTCATTTTTTGATCCTTATTCCTACGAATATTATTAAGCAATGAGGATGGCAAATTTACCGTGAGCATCCCTTCTTCTCCACTAAAATCCTCACCGATAATTTCCCCCTTGGGGTCATATACCACCGCACCCCCTCCGAATTGTGTTCCGTTGCTCTTACCAATACTGTTGCAAGCGCAAACAAAAACACTGTTATCATATGCCCGGGCCGGTAAGTATCTTTGCCATATCTTCCTTCTGACATTCACACTTTGTGGCGCGGCATGGGGCATAAAAATAATTTCCGCTCCTTTTAAAGCCTGTATAGTGCTGATTTCGGGGAAATGAGCTTCCCAGCAAAGCTGCACCGAAAAAACAGCTTTTTCATAAGAAAACACAGGTATATCATCTCCGGCTGAATAGTACTGCTCTTCCTTTTTCCCTAAATGCGATTTCCGATAAACAGCAGGTTCCTTATTAGGAAAAGCAATGTATTGAGAAATATACGGCTGTCCGTTCTTATTGCTCTCCGCAAACCCTGCCAACAACACCATCTTATGTTCTGCTGCCAGCTTTTGCAGATTTTTCATCCAACTGCCTGAGGATGCAACTGAAGTTATCACAGGTGATTGCATTGCATATCCCTGTAAACACATTTCCGGAAAACACAAAATTTCCACCCTTGCTTTGGCCGCCGCGATTACATACTCCTGTATCCTACTGAAATTCTTTGCCGGCTCACCAACCTGAGAATCCATCTGAACAAGCCCAATCTTTATATCCTGCATTAAAATCGCCCCTTTTTCCCATACCTTCACTGGTATACAATGGGAAACGTAGTTTATAATATAATTACATGTTTAAAGATACTTTCATTTTTAGGAGTGATGATATTGAAAGACAGAAAAGAAATTCCCTTGCAGTACACCTGGAATCTGAACGATCTCTTTGCCTCCCAGGATGACTGGGAAGAATCCCTGCAAGAAATAGAAACCCTTTGTGATGAAATCGTAACAAAAAAAGGATTGATAACGCGCGGCGCTCATAACCTTCTGGAAGCACTGACTCTAATGGACAGTTTAGGCATCAAGCTGGAATGGGCAGCCAGTTATGCCAAACTTCATTTCGATACGGATATGAGTAACCCCGTGTATAAAGAAAACTACGAAAAACTGGATAATCTCTACACAAGAATCAGTGATAAGCTGTCATTTTATGAACCTGAACTGATTCAACTCACACCTGAAACATTTGAGAAATACCAAAAAGAAAGACCCGCCCTTGCCACATATTCCTTGATGTTTGAAAAACTATTTAAACGCAAAGAGCACATTTTAAGTGTTTCAGAAGAAGAGATATTATCACGGATGAATTCATTGGGCAGCTCATTTCACAAGATTTACGATGATATGACCGTAAATGACCTCGTCTTTCCGGAAATTGACGACGGCCAGGGTGAAACCATAAGAACTAATGAAGCAAATTATCGAAAAATCCTTAACTCGTACGACCGCAACCTGCGCAAACGATATTTTAAAGGTCTGCTGGGCACCTACGGTTCTCACATTAACTCTCTTACCTCAGTAATAAACGGCAATCTCAAAAACAGTAGCTTAACGGCCAAAACAAGAAAGTATTCCTCCTCCCGCCAAATGTCTTTGGCTCAAAACCATATTCCTCTCGAAGTATACGATACACTGATTACAACCGTTCGCAGCAACATCAGTCTTCTTCAGCGCTACATTGACCTGCGAAAAAACATCCTCGGTTATCAGGACATCCATTTCTACGATCTTTTTGTCCCCCTTGTTCAAAACATAGAAAAAACCTATACCTACGAAGAAGCATGCCACACAGTTAAAGATGCCCTCAAAGTGTTGGGTGACAGCTATAACAACACCTTAGCCGAGGCCTTCTCCCATCGCTGGATAGATGCATATCCCAACCAAGGAAAAACCCCCGGAGCGTACGCCACGGGTGTATATGGCCTTCATCCTTATTCGTTGCTCAACTTTACCGGCACACCGGACGATATCTTCACCATGGCCCATGAATTAGGCCACGTTATGCACAGCTACTATAGCAATAAAAACCAGCCTTATGTAGATTCTGATTACGTCATTTTTACCGCAGAGGTAGCCTCTACCGTGAACGAATACCTGCTTTACCGCTACCTTCTAGACAAATCGGAAACTAAAGAGGAAAAATCATATTTGCTGTGCGTACATCTGGACAGTATTCGTTCAACACTATTCCGTCAAACCTTCTTTGCAGACTTTGAAGTCCAACTGCATGAAATGGTGCAAAAGGATCGACCCGTTACGCCCCAAGCACTCTGCGAAACCTATCGATCTCTTTATGAATTCTACCATGGCTCAGGATTCACCATTGATAAAGAATTGACCTACGAATGGGCCCGCATTCCCCATTTCTATAATCCTTTTTATGTTTACCAATATGCTACGGGAATTTCCGCCGCTATATCTCTGGCCAAAGGTATCCTGGCAGAAAAAGATTATCCGGCTTCAAAAAAACGCGAACAATACCTGGCCTTTCTTACCAAAGGCGGTTCGGATTATCCAATCAACCTTCTTAAGGATGCCGGAGTGGATATGACTACTTCTGAGCCTATCATTGCAGCCCTCCAAGATTTTTCTGAGACCCTGGACCTTTTGGAAAAAACCATTTAACAGCCGTTACTCCTTTTAAAAACCACTGGAACCAAAGCCTCCGCCCCTATCCCATCCAATATCCGCCACCGACCCAACAACATTCCAGGCAATGGCCGGTACTCGTTGTAACACCATTTGAGCTATCCTGTCTCCTTTATTAACCTGAAAAACTTCTATTTGTGACGTATTATGAACAATGATACCTATCTCATCCCGGTAGCCCGAATCGATGGTGCCGGGACTATTAGCCAATCTAAGCGGGGTTTTTAACGACACCCCGCTTCTTGGTCTTATTTGTATCTCAAAGCCTGTCGGCACTGCAACTTTTAGACCTGTTTTAACTATTTTTGTAACACCCGCTTCAATCAAACAATCCTCAACGGCATAGATGTCCATACCGGCATCTCCTGTCCGGGCGTACTCAGGAAGACGTGCATCCTTGTGACATAATTCAATGCAAACCTCAATACTCTCCATATCTATACTCTCCTCTGCTTTCGATTTGGCATTGACTCGGCATCAATTTCCTGATTCCAATTCTACAGGAAAGTAGAGGGTAAATACAGTGCCAATATCTTTTTCGCTTTCAACATCAATAACGCCGCCATGCTCCTTAATAATCTGATAGCAAATGCTCAGCCCCAAACCGGTATTCTCTGCTTTTGTCGTAAAAAACGGGGTGCCTATTCTTTCTTTCTCCTCAGAAGTCATTACCCTGCCATTGTTAAATATCTTGATGTACATCTGCCTTGCATCCTCATCAAAACCGGTGTTTATCACGAGCAGCGGATTTGCCGTGTTACTAAGCGCATCAACAGCATTTCTAACAATGTTCAGCACTACCTGTTTGAGTTGATTTTCGTCTGCCATTACTAAATACTCCACATCATCTAAATCGAATACTGCTTTGACCCTTTTGCTAAACAAATGTGAATCTATTAAAAAACGCAGGCTTTCAATTAGTTCTTTGAGGGATATCTTTTTAAGCACCGGAGGCTGCGGCCTCGCGAATCTAAAAAAGTCGCTGACCACTTTATTGAGATTCTCTATCTCCCCCTCTATTTGCTTAGCATATTGCTTCAGCTTCTCATTATCTTTAGTTTCCAGTGATATCAATTGGCTGAAACCCCACATTGTTGTTAACGGGTTTTTTATCTCATGGACAACACCGATAGCCATCTGTCCGAGAAGTGACAGTTTTTCCTGCTGTTGCATACGACGATATTCCTTATTAAGAACAGTAACATCTGAGGCAACCATTATCTTCCCAATCTGTTCTCCCTCAACATTCGTTATTTGCGAATAGTTTACTAACGCCTCCTTTTTCTTTCCCGTATACGATACAAATGTTACCTCCAAACATTCGCCTTCCTCCTCCCAGGGCTTATAGCATTTTTTCCATCTCTTTTCTGAAAAACGCAGCTTAGACATCAGCTCATCAAAATCATGCCTATTAATATCCTCGCTTTCCATCTCTACGGATTTAACAAAGGCTTCATTGCACATTACGACTTTGTTGCTGTTATCAACTATCAGGACCATACTATTAATAGATTTAAGGATCGTTTTTAATTGCAGCTTCATATTCTCCAAAGCTTGGACATTTTTGGCCTCATCAAAAATGGATAAAAACCCGCCGTTTGCTAATTTATATACACTGACAAACACCTTGATATTCTCGCCGCTTTTCGTTACGTATGTTCTTGTTACATTCTGTACAAACGAGGAATTTTCCGATATTTCTTTGATTACGTGCCATCTTCTTTTTTGCTTTTTATAATAGACAAGTTCTTCTATTTCCTCTGCTGTAAGACCGATTATTTCCGAAAAGGAGTAGCCGAGAAAATCTATACACTTCTTGTTGGCAAATATTAATCTCCTCTTGCTGTCGTACACCGTCAAGGGAACAGGCATAGTATCGATCACATCATTCATATAATTGCATGTCTCTTTGATTTTTTTATAAGGATAGGTAACAGTCCCAAAAAAAATGCCGATATACAAATAAAGATAACAGCATATCCTCAAAACATGTCCCAGCGTTACAAAATACGTACCTTCTCCTGCGCCGGCAATGAAGCAAATCGAAGAGAAAAGACATAAACCGATGGCATAATTGATATGATGGTAGTTCACCACACCCTCCGGTTCCTTCTTTTTCATCATACAATACATACTAATGAGGATAATAATCATTATCACAATATTAAAATAATCGGGATACCCTATATCGGCATTATTGCTGATAAAATCAGGAAAAAGATATTGCAAATATATCAGCAAGCCCGTACAAAGAAGAGATATTGGTATAAATAAAGATAACCCTTTTCCCTTTTTTATCTGTATACTGTACCTAATATGCAGGGAAACAAGTAAAAGCATCAGGGCTTCCACAAACCTCCCAAATAACGAATAGTTATCCGCAAACTCGACCAGTTCCATTCCGAATCGTACCAAACTATACACCTGAAACAAGTTTGCGAAAATACTCACGAAAAGTCCGATGCCGATAAGGCGATTTGCAAGCGGATTACGTTCGTATGCAAAGAAAAGAATAAGTAGTGTCATAAAAGCAATAATAACACAAATCAACTCTATTCCCGCTAAACTGAGCTGCAGATATCCCTGCCAAAATGTCTCATTTATGATTCCTGCCGTTAAAAACGACAAGACCAGAACAAGCTGAAAATAGTTAATCAGCCTTTTTTGCACATCCCTAACCACCTCCATATATCAAAACACCCCCATACTATATTTTAAATTATACATTTCTTTCAAAACTGCGATACAAAAGGGCCTCAGCTATATGTTCATCTGTAATCATTTCAACCTCGGCCAGATCCGCTATTGTACGTGCCATCCTTAATACACAAGCGTACGCCCTTGTGCTTAATCCCAGCGATCTAAAAGCTTCCTTTAACAGCAATTTTGCGTCATCTTCCAAAAGACAAAACGCAGCACGCTCTTTCGCCCCCATCTGTGCATTGCAATATACTCCCTCAGAAGCATAGCGCCTGGTTTGCCGTTCTCTGGCAGCAACAACCCTTCTGCGTACCGCCTGCGATTTTTCTTCGCCTGAAGAACTATTGAGATCCTGATAGCTTAATCTTGGAACCTCGACATGCAAATCTATTCTATCCATCAGTGGCCCCGATATTTTGTTACGGTACCTTTTGATCTGGTAAGGGGTGCAGGTGCATTCCCGGACCGGATCCGTATAATAGCCGCAATAACATGGATTTGCTGCAGCCACAAGCTGAAACCTTGCAGGAAACGTCATAACAGAAGAAACACGAGCAACAGTGACCACTCCGTCTTCCAAGGGTTGTCGTAATGACTCCAAAACATCTCTGCGATATTCCGGAAACTCATCCAAAAATAAAACACCATGAGTAGCCAAAGTTACTTCTCCCGGTCTGGGCAATGCGCCTCCCCCTATCATACTGGCTAAAGAAGCACTGTGATGCGGTGTCCTAAAGGGCCGACTCGTAACCAACGGCATTTCTTTGCTAAGTAAACCGGCAATGCTGTAAACCTGACTTATTTCCAGGGCTTCTTTTGTAGTCAGAGGTGGCAAAATTGCAGGCATACATTGGGCCAGCATTGTTTTTCCCGATCCCGGCGGACCAATCATTAAAATATTATGTCCCCCGGCGGCCGCAACCTCCAAGGCACGTTTCGCGGTATTCTGTCCCTTGACATCCGCAAAATCAACGACCGTCGAAACCATACGGTCCTGTAAAAGTTCACTGGTATTAGTCTTTTCCACCATAGGATAGGATTTCGTTTTCGACAAAAACCTTCCTACCTCGGCCAGATCGTTAAATCCATAGGAATCAAGAGGAGTTAAGCCGGCCTCCCCCCTATTATCTGCAGGAATTATAAAGCTTCTGCACCCGTTCCCCGTCAAAAAAAGGGCCATAGGCAAAATCCCGGAAATTCTTCTCAGCTTTCCATCTAAAGAAAGTTCCCCTACCATTACATATTTACAAATTTCTTTTTCACATATTTGCCGGGTTGCAGCCAGTATGCCAATGGCAATAGCCAAATCGAACCCCGGCCCCGCCTTTTTAAGATCAGCAGGAGCCAAATTAACAATTATCCTGCGAGGCGGAAAATCAAATCCTGCATTTTTAATCGCAGTCCTGACCCTTTCCTTACTTTCCCTTACGGTCGTATCAGGCAACCCGACCAGTTCGAAGCAAGGCAGCCCGTTACCAACATCAACTTCAACCTCAACCAAATGAGGTTCCAGCCCTATAGTAGTACAACTAAATACCCTGGATAACAATATTTGTTCCCCCGCGACATTGCATTTACCTTATATTACTATTCTTTCTTTATATTACATATTCCTGCCTAAAACGACTGAAATAGCTAATAATATTTTATATTATTTTCAATAGTTATTATACTCTCCTATTGCAAAGAAAAAAACCCGTAAGATACGGGTTTAAAGAAGGGATATAAAAAACTCTCTAAGACCGGGGACCTGAGCGGGGCTTATCAGATCACCGTTCAAATGTGCTGCTTTTTTTGCCTTTTCTCCTCCGAAAAGGATTCTAAAATCCTCAGCAAATATCTCTTGCACTCTGTTTTTATATTCTTGGGTGTAATCGTTAAATTTCTCTTGATTTTCAAGTCCTCGTAATCTTCTATACTCATGTCTTTTTTCTTCATCCATTAGACTAAAATCGACCTGATGCCCTAATTCATGTACGGCAAGTCGGTGTATTTTCTCCTGGGGCAAGTCGTAATAATTCCCGAAGACCACGACACTTCCATCCTTAAAACTGAGAGCCAGGGTGGAAAAATAGTCCTTCAATTTATAATCAAGAAAGTAGATTTTATAAGATCCTACAGCAGCTAAAGGAAATTCGACTTCTTCCAGCGCCTCAAGATAGCTTTGGTTGTCTACAGCCTTCATTTCTAATGCACCAATGTTATTCACTGTGCTTATTTCAAACTCATAGTCATACCATTCTTTGGCAAGCAAGACCTTGTCCTTGGAATCGACAAAAAGCTCCATTCTGCTTTCTTCACAATTGAAGACTTTGATGTTTTCTGCCGCCGAAACGGCATTTGCACCAAAACAAATCAATAAGAAAAAAGAGACAACTAAAAGTGCAGCCTTCCTGGACATTACTCCACCCCCTCTGGCAGCACGCCCCATATCATACGGAGCGTTGATACTTGGCAACCCGACTATCATGGTCTTTACAGACTTTAGACTCGCGGCTTTGCGTCCCCGGCTTTCACCGAGTTTGCCTTTTTCAAGTGTCATTTACTGCCGAGGGATTACCCCAGGCAAACGGCACTTGATAGAATTATTAAAATTTATCTTTGCAAAAAAAAACCTACTTTGGGGTTGCCAAAGTAGGGGTTTTAAATCACCCAATTCACGGCAACCCGACTATCATGACCTTTACAGGCTTTAGACTCGCGGCTTTGCGTCCCCGGCTTTCACCGGGTTTGCCTTTTTCGTTGAAGACCTATTGTCTTTCTATGGGACTATTATATTATATTTTCTGCCTATTTGCAAATATTGTTTTACTGTTTGTATTTGTGTTTACTGTTTATTTTATTTTTTGCTTGCTTTATGATTCGGTTGTCATTTATATAATAATTTCCTCAATCTTCTCTAATGTTTTTTCTGCAACAACTTTTTCTTTATTATAGTGTTTCTTCATTCTTACAATAAAAGCCGTTCTTTCATCTTTTGTTTTGAAGTTTTCCATTAGTTTATTAACCCAAGAAATGTTAGATTCAATTTCAAAAGGTATTTTTTCCGAATCATGCCGGACTGCATTCCGAGGACACACATCATGGCATATCCCACAACGTATACATGTCTTATTATCCATTATCGCTTTTCTGTTTTTAATACTAATAGCACCTACAGGACACTTCTTTGCGCATATTCCACATCCAACACAATTTTCTTCTTTTATCCACGGCATTATATATATCTCCCTTCCTCAAAGTATGATTCGGATAATTCTATCAGTTGATGCAATCGTACTATTATAATGAGCATATGTCAATAATTTTAAACACCGTTTGTGTTTACACGCTGTTTCTCCTCTGAAATGTAAACTGTTATAAGTATCACAACTTCATATGCTTTAGCATATTTAAAAGCCCGCAAATCTCTTTTTCTAAAAGATTCGCGGGCTTTTTTAAACATATTATGCTGCAAAAGATAGAATCATATTTCTGCTTATTAAATCTATTTTTTTACTATCGAGACCTTTCTCTCAGTCGGGAACCAGGTCACATTAGCCCCAAAGTTTTCCGAAACATACCGTACCGGAACTAACGTCCTTCCGTTTACAATCGTCGCCGGTACATCAAGGCCCGGTGTGAGCTTATCAATGACAAGCTTAAGCTCTTTTTCACCCAAGACAACGGTTACTGTTCTGGTTTTTGCGTCCCAGTCAAACTCCGCGCCCAGTGCCTCACCGATAAAGCGCAACGGCACCATAGTACGGTTATTGATTATTGTCGGAGGAACGTCAACACTCTTATCTTTACCATTAACTTTTGAATTGCTGTTCCCTATAGCTAATTCCACCGTGACCAGATCCTTCACCTGCAATACCGAATAGAGACTGAATTTCGTGGTATAGAAGGTAAATGTCTTGGTCTCCGGGTCATAGCTTCCACCCAGCGGAACCGGTACAACATTGCCATCCTCATCTTTTTCAAAACGCACTCCCGAAAGCTCGCTAATCTGTTCAGGGGTCAAATCCAGTCCCGATAAATCAATCGTCACCGCAACAGGTTCAGCGAAACCTTCTATTTTTGTACTACCATCGTCGGATGTGACCTGAGCCGATAAGTCAACTATGACTCCTCCTACCTCAAATACCCCGGTACTCTGCCCTAAAGCGGCACCGGCAATAATCTCTTCTTTCTCCGTTTCCGTTACCTGCCTGGCCCCTATTTCCACCGTAGCCCCTTCTTTATCCAAAGCCTCCGTCAACTCAGGAGTAACTAAGGAGGTGGGAGCAAATGTTAGACCTACACCTGTGCTCTCGACAGTCAACGGCTGATTCTCCTGAGCCAGTTGAGTAACAATATTGGTAGAAAGATTTGCCTTGCCGTCGCTGTCCCCTGCCAGATTCAACTTAGCTTCTCCGGTGTTGGTAAGACTATCATTTAATTTCTTATCATCTTCCGTTACCGGATCTTCCAAGGCGGCCGGAGCCGGTGTCCCTGCCGGTGGTATGGTTCCTCCGCTGGAGCTGGAATCATCTTCAGAACTGCTATAACTGTCTGTGGTGACTGATAAAACAGAATCATTGATACTATGTTCTTTGCCATCTATCACAACTTTTAAATTGAAGCTGTATGTCGTTTCCGCGGAAAGGCCGCTTGCCGTGTAGGTTGTAGCTGTCAGAAGCGTGTCGTTAAGTTTCTCGTTCCCACGATAAACGTTATATCCGTCAACTCCGTCTACCCCGTTCCAACTCAGAACAACACTCGTCTCGCTCTTGCTGGTTGTGGTTAAATTGTACCCATTGTTGATAAGGCGTGTCTTACCCGCATCGACATACCAAGGATCAAAACTTACTTTGCCTTTCACCAAGGCCTGGATGTCGGCTTTTACGGCAGTACCCCACCAGTTTTTGGTGGCATTAACCTCTGAATTTGTACTCTCAACACCCATTTCGTTCCCTGTCAGATTATTTTCTGTCACTGTAACTACACTACTATCATTTTCATCGTATCCTACACAAACCGCCGTATAGCAATCAGTGATAGTATTGCCGGTTATTGTCGCTTTAACAGGATTCCCATTATAATCATGATAACTGGTCACAAGGATTCCTGCTGAAGTGGAGTCATCAATTGTTGCTACTCCTTTATTGCCGGAAATATTATTACCATGAATGGTAGCTTGGCCGCCTCGTCCTACTTCGAAGGCATAATCAAGGTAATCTCCATCACCTTTACCCACATAGGTGTTGTTCTCAATTACAGCCTGAGATCCGTGACCGGAAAAAACACCAATGCGTTGGATATTGTTGAAACTATTACCTCGTACGGTCATATCGGAACCATACAGTTGAATACCAATACCATAATACTTATGACCGCCGTAAATGTTCTTTATAATGTTATTCTCGATTAGGCCGCTGCCATGAGACATGATGGCAACTTTAATATTTTTCCCAACATCTGCTACATTACCAATGCCGTCTAAAGTAACATTACTCAAATTGAAGGTAACTTTGGGGTTTACAACAAACCAGGCACTGTCATCTTCATGATTCTTTCCGATTATATCTTCCGCCGGTTGGATAATTGTAGTGTTTTTATCCTCTCCTATAACTGTCAAATCCTTATCAATGATGATCTTCCCTTCCGTATACGTACCGGTAGCCAGACTGATGGTATCACCGGAATCTGCATCGTCGATAGCATCCTTGATGGTGTTATAGAACTCCATCTTTGTCTGGTTAAATACTTTTTTATTTGATGCCAGCGTATCCCTTGTAGAACCGGTGTACCAAGGATCAAAGGTCACAACGCCTACAACGGCATCACCGCTTCCTTCGGGGTTAGACTCGTGTGTCGGGCCGCTGGCTTCGCCCCAATAGTTCTTTTCAGCATCAATTACAAAATCATTTGTTGGAGTACCTTGTACCTTAACACCATTACTGCCGTTTCCTTCTATGGTATTATTGTTAACCTTAACATTTGAGGCCCGGTTATAAAGAGCAAAACCGTGATATGTACCGTCCAAATCTACAATTACTCCATCCTCACCGTTAGTATAAATATTGTTGTCTTCAATTGTAAGTCTATTTATTACCGGACCTGAATAGATACCATGCTTTGCGTTGTTGTAAATCTCGTTATTCCGGATGGTTAGATTTTCCGGGCCATATGCCAACGGATTCGCTATACCACTTTTACCATTTTCTACATCACTGCTACCCCTTAACAGTATAATACCGTTGCCATATTTAAGGTTGCCCGAAGTATCTCCACACCCGTTATCATGGATAGTGTTATGTCGGATAACTAAATCCTTAAATCCTCCCGCCGTCTCAATGCCGGAACGGTGAGAACCGAAAATATCGTTATACTCGATAACTGTCCCATCCATTGGGCTAGGTCCGGCTGCACCATAAGAGTGATATGCGGACCACACAAAAACATTGTTGCCGTTACCTTCGGCTCCAAATATCTTATTGTAGGCAAAGGTGCTGTTCTTAACACCTAAAGCACTGTTGTATGGATCATTGACAATATACAGGCCCATCCGTCCATGCGTACCGTCTTGTTCTCCTACCTTAGTAAACGGGCCGATGATATTGTTGATTACCTGTATGTTCGCAATAGAAGAAGTTGCTTTTCTTGTAGTAACCCTGACTAACGAGGACAGAGCGTTTCCGTTAGCGTTCAGTACCTGCACCACAAACCCATCAAAAGTCACATCACTAGTTCCATTAATATCCACAACACAATCACCGGAAGGATTCGAGTCCGGATGTTGAATAACGCTCTCACCCGATTGATCCCAGGTTCCAGCCGAATTTACATTATATTCCCTTTTATCTACGCCATGGGTTGCGCCCAATAAGGTCAGCGGCTTGGTAATTGAAATTACCTCGTTGTATAGGCCTGCGGCCACTATAATGGTGTCCCCAGCCGATGCCGCGTCAATTGCCGACTGAATCGCGGTATATGTAGTGTATTGCCCTTCGTGATTGCCAACAAATAATGTCTTGTTATCATATTGAAGTTTTGCGTCGCCACTCTTATATATCCGCAAGGTTGGCAACTCATCTTCAGGCTTAGTTGCATCGCCGCCTATCCCATCAACATTTGGTTTTTGCGTATCAAAGCCCGGCTCATTGAGACTTCCATCCGCTAAGTCTGTATATGTAACCGTATTGTCCGTAAAAGTATTATTTGTTACATTCAAAGTTCCGGAAGATCCCCCTGCATCCTTAATCAATATCTCCGAATACCAGTTATTATCAAAGGTGTTCTCGAAAACCGTAACGCTTGTAAAATCCGTATCACTACCAAGGGAGTAGAACACTAGCCCTAACGTCCAGTTTTCGGATATCGTGTTTCCGGTTATCACCGTACCGTTAACATTGTTTGTCATATTAATGCCGGTTCTGTTATTATAAATCGTGTTATTCGTGATAGTATTGCCTTGACAATTGTTTAGATAAATGCCATTTCTATTGAGCGTGACAACACAATTCGCCAATGTATTTCCTGTGACTCCCTGACTGAAATCAACACCTTTGTTTTTATTAAAATTTCCATCAACCCAATTACTAAGCTCTTCGTCCGTATATCTGTGGGTTAGTGTAAACCCTCTTACGGTGGCATCATTTGCATTGAAAGTCAACGGACATGAATTCCCATTCGTTGCAACAATTTTGGTTTTGTCAGCACCATCAACACCTATGATTGTCACTTTATTATTTACAACCACATCCTCAACATACACCCCGGCAGACACCTCAATGGTATCCCCAGCTGATGCCGCATTAATGGCATCTTGGATAGATTCACCTTCCCCTACCTCCAGAGTCGCCGGTCCAGTACGTAAAACATAAGACATAGGCTTTTCCTTTAACCCGTCTTTGGCTTTTGATTCAGGCTCTGTCACAGGAAAAACTGCTGTGACAACTCCCAAGTTTGCATCATTTGTCGTTTCCGTTGCTCCATCTACCGTGAAGAAATTGGCAGATACACCGGTCAATGTAAACCCTTCTTTGGAAGTAAGACTAATCGTTGCCGTATACTCCGTTTCGGCGGCAAACACATCATCTGCCGGTTCCCAGGTAACCTCTCCCGTGTATTCATCAGTTTCTGTTATTTCTGTTACCGGAGTCTCGCCTGTCACCGGGACAGTCACCCCTTCGAGTGTTGCAATATTAATCGTTTCAGCGGATTCTCCTTCCTTTCCTTCCGACCCGTCATCGCCTTCTCCTTCTCCCGGAACAATTACGGGTATATCCTCTGCAAATACGGTTACGGGAATTATCATTGTGAACATCATGGCAAACAATACCAGAATAGATAGCAACTTTCTATGATTCCCCAACATTCTTAATTTCCTCCTTATATATAATTTTTTCTTATTATAAGTCCTACCGCCTCGTGCTGATCTAAGCTTGTCTAATAACACCTAAAAAAACAAAAAGCCGCATAAACACAGTTTATACGACCGGTTGCACCACTGGCTCCGCACAGATCAGGTGCCCAGATTTCCCTGCGCTTCATAGCTTTCGTACACAGTAATTATAGCATATCCTGATTTTAATAGTTGCTATTTATCTTTTATATTCATAATATTTAGTATGTATATTCTTTATTTACCATTCAATATTTATATTGTGAACCATACGTCTAATCAAAGATTGCTGTCGGGTCCCGAATCCTTGTTATTTTCATAAGAAAAAAGGGGGCTCGCTTCCCGGCGACAACCCCATTTTGAACCTTACTGTCTTTACGGTAATATCACAATATTCGTCACAACAGGACGTGCACTGCCATCCGAAGGCTTGTTTAATATCTCTTTATCATAAACAAACGTACTGGAACCGCCGCCGTCAAGATTGTAACCCTCTTTAACACCTAATTCCACCAGTTTATCAAGCAGGTCCTCCAACGTGACGCCGCTACTCCAGTTTGATTGACGGCCATCTACAACGATCATGATAAGGTCTCCGTTTGCGTATTCGCCAATGATGGTACGCGGCTGTCTTGTCAACTTCCAATCTTCATGAATGGGCCTTACTATCCCGCCTTTGATTAAAATAGGGATGAAGCTCACACCATGCATGGGATTAAGCCCCATCAATTGATCTTTTTCATAGAATATCCCACCGATTAAACGTCCCTCTCGGTCTATACCTGCAAAATGTAAATCCGGGGGATATGGGTTGAATGGGCCCACCAACTTCCCATTAATAATTAAATTCCCAATATGCTGAGCATAAGATTTGCCGTCCCGCATCTCTGAATAAAAGCCGCCACCGTTGATAGCCAGTATGGCTCCTGTCCTCTCCGCTGCTGCAAGAGTTGTTTCCTTTTCACCAAGTGTATCCTTGGCTAATACCACCTTAAAAGCCGACGGATCGAAGAGCTTCACCTTGGCAATATAACCGCGATAGCCGATTTCCTTTAATTCGAAAACCTTAATCTCAACTCTCTGAGATTTATAGTCCTTAACAGGAGGCCCCAACATCTTCAATATCCTGTCTTCATATATCTGTTCGGAGAGATTTTTTTGTTCCGAAACCTTGCCCGCCAATTCCTCAAGTGTCGCTTGCTGTTCCCGATAGCCTGACTCCTGAAACTGTGCCATGTTTGAAACAGCGGCTATTTCCTCCCCAAACAAGTTAAGCTCATTTTCAACCGTTTCAACACTTACCTTGACAGTTTCAACCGGCAGGATGACCGCTTGCATATCACCGGCAAACATAAAGACAGCAACACCCAACCCGAGAAGAGGCGCAAGCAGAAATATCATTAGCTTTTTAACCGGCATTAGGGGGCCTCCTTTAATATGTCTAGGCTTTCTTTTAACTCTTGAACCCTCGCTTCTACCTCTGCAATCCTGCTGATTAATTCCATTTGAACGTTGCCGGAACTAGAAAGGGTTTGTTCTGTTATGTTTAAACCACTATTTAACGCTTGTATATCAGAAGCGATTGCATCCAAACGATCGTTTACCGCTTTTATATTCATCGCATTTGTTTGCTGTATATTCTGCATGGACTGGTCAATATATGTTTTGGCTACGTAAAATCCTCCTGCAACAAGACCTAACCACAAAACAACACCCAACAGAATTCCCGCCCAGGCAGTTGACTTTTTCCTTTTTCTCCCCTGCAGGTACTGGGAATCGCTATCCCTTCTGATTTCCTCACTTTTTTTTACTTCACTGCTCATAATGAACCCCCGCTCTTTTGCATTCCTATCATGGATACCAACTAGAATGCCGCCTTAATCAATTCTATCGACTTTATTTTGTTATTACTGCCAATCAGCACACCAACCACATCAAACCTACAACTCTTGTTCCATAAACCTTTATCCTTCAAATACGCGCTTGCCAGCCGTCTTAGTCTTTGCTGTTTTGCCCAATTGACCGTCTCCTGTGGGAACCCAAAACGTATTCCTTGTCTGCTGCGAACCTCAATAAATACCAAATAACCTTGATCTTCCGCAACAATATCAATTTCCCCCAGGGATGATCTGTAGTTTCTTTCAAGCACAACATAACCTAGGCTCTCTAGATACCTAACAGCTGCATTTTCAGCCCTGCGGCCTTTCTCCGTTTTTTTCACGACACCACCCCGTTTTACCCGGCACTAGATCCTCGTTCCTCATCCTATAAATTTCTGAATAAAACTCATCCTATGTACCGGACAGGATCCATGCTCCGTCAACGCTTTCATATGTAAAAGTGTTCCATAGCCCTTATGCTTGCGGAAATCGTACTGAGGATATATGGTATCCAACTCCTCCATTAAAGAGTCACGATGGGTTTTGGCTATAATAGATGCTGCGGCAATCGACGCACAAACGGCATCACCATGAATTATTCCCTCTTGTTTAATATTGGTCTTTATATTCATGGCATCAATCAAAAGGTAATCAGGCTTAACGTTCATGTCTTCCACGGCTAGAAGCATAGCTTTTTCTGTAGCATTAAGAATATTAATACGGTCAATCTCTTCATTGTCTACAAGCCCGATCCCCCAGGACACCGCACAATCCTTAATTTGTCCGGCCAGCTTTTCTCTCATCCTAGGCGATAATTTCTTTGAATCATTCAAACCAGTCAACTCCACACCGCAAGGCAACAGCACACAAGCCGCCACCACCGGACCCGCCAACGGACCTCGGCCCGCTTCATCAATCCCGGCTACCTGTAGAAAACCTTTTTTCTGCAGAAGCCGCTCCTTTTCCCAAAGAGCTGCCAAGCGATTGCGTTCCTCTTTTTCGCGAAACTGCATCTTTTCGTATTGCTCAACAAGGTTTTGCACACCTTTACGCTTGTCATACCTCAATTCCTCGAGGATTTCATCCCTACCCTCTCCTGCTTCATACAACAGCGATTGAAGCTCTGAAACACTCATTTTCTCTCTTACTGCTTTATTCATACACTTCTCCTTATTTCATCCATAGTTACAGTTCCAAGCTTCCCACTGCGAAACTCCTCCAGCAAAACCAAGGCACCTTTTTCTGTCTCAATTATCCCGCCTCTTCTAACAAATCCTCGCCTTTTACTTATCCGGGTTATTATCTCCTCAACTGAAAGCTCCTCGTCGACACCATATCTCTGAAGTATTCTACCGGGTATATTGACGCACAGCCACTCAATCAACCACCTTGCTATGTCCCCGACATCGAGTGCCCTTTCTCCGACGGCACCGGTTGCAGCCAACTTGTATCCGACTTCGGGATCCTCAATCTTTGGCCACAGAATACCCGGCATATCCAGTAATTCTACATCCCTGCCGATCTTGATCCACTGCTTACCTCTGGTAACACCCGGTTTATTACCTGTTTCTGCCGCTTTACTGCCTGCCAAAAAATTTATCAGCGTTGACTTTCCAACGTTTGGTATACCAACAACCATCGTCCTTACTACAGTTTTAATTATACCTTTTTTCTTTCTTTTTTCAATGACACCCTGAGCCTGTTCCCTGATGCCCTGAAGGAGACGGTTTCTTGCAGTTCCCTTGCCATGCAAGGCATCAATCGGTATTGCCGAGAGACCTACACCCTCAAAATGCTTTAACCACTCTGCCGTTTTCTCCGGATCAGCCAAATCCTCTCTCGTTAACACCAAAACCTTGGGCTTATTAATAATAATATCGTCCAACAAGGGATTACGGCTGCTTGCAGGAAGCCTCGCATCAGCCAACTCCAGCACTACATCCACCAGCTTGATGTTTTCCGTGATAAGGCGTTTTGTTTTGGCCATATGCCCCGGAAACCATTGTACCATTTTCCTCGCCTCCCAAAAGACAACACAGCTCACGCGAAATAATCGCCTTTTTTGTTTATATTATATAGAAACAAAGGGACTGAACAATTCAGCCCCTTCAACCACCATCCGAAATCCAACTATCTTTTTGCCCGTTCTTTGATTCTGGCCGCCTTACCCGAACGCTGACGCAGATAATAGAGCTTGGCTCTTCTTACTCTGCCCAGACGTACAACCTCAATCTTCTCCAGTCTGGGTGAATGTACGGGAAAACAGCGCTCAACTCCCACACCATAGGAAACACGGCGCACGGTGAAGGTCTCACTCAAACCGCTTCCTTTTCTTTTTATAACAACACCTTCAAATACCTGTACCCTTTCCCTGCTGCCCTCAACAACCTTAACGTGCACTTTCACGGTGTCACCGGGACGGAATTCAGGTATATCATCGCGAAGATGTTCTTTTTCTACAGCTTTGATAAAATCCATAATATGCTACCTCCTTCCCACATGAATGTTCATATCCCACCCTCAGGTCAGGACAGCGGACCATCCGTTCTCACAAGCGCAATGCGCAACCGTTTTGTATTATATCATAACACTTTGCCAACAAGCAACTTATTTCCACCATTTTTCTCCCAAAAGCCTGTCTAAAATGATAGAAACGGCACTCCTTACGGAAAGATGATTGTATTCAGCCCCACCTTGGATCGGTTCCAGCACATAATCTGCCGCGGAAACAGTTTCTTCTGTCATCCCCCAGCCTGTTCCAAACAAAAGCAAATAGTTGCTGTCTTTTCCGTTTTTTAACTGCTCACGCAAATGACCGTAAGATACACTCTTCGGGGACCTTTTCGCATCAGTCGCTACCGTATAAACCGGACCATGGTATTCCTCCTTGATTACCTTAACCGCATTTTCAATGGAATCAGCCAACTCAATAAGACCGACGGCTTCTTTGCGATCCGGGTTATAGGCGGCACCAAATCCCTCTCGCCAATACCCTACTATTTCCTGCACAAGCTCGTGATGCGACTGTAAAGGATGAATAATATAATAACGGTTTAAGCAATAGGTCGCCGCACAACGTGCTATATCATGAATATCAAGGTTTGTAACCGAAGTAGCAATAACATCCATGTTTTTACTGTAAACAGGATGATGGACCAGACCTAAAAAAATGCGGTTTGTCATTTTTCGGTTCTCTCCTCGTTCAGTATTTCAGCTACCAGCACTTCGTCCTCACGACACAACTTAGCTCTGTCCAATAAATCCGGTCTGCGCAGCAATGTACGCCGCAGAGACTCCTTACGCCGCCACCGTCTTATTTCCTCGTGGTTACCGGAAAGCAAAACATCAGGAACAGACATCCCTCGAAATTCACGGGGTCGTGTATACTGTGGATGCTCAAGCAAGCCATCATAATGGGAATCAAAGCGAGCAGACTCTTCTTCTCCCAAAACGCCGGGAATAAGGCGACTTACGGCATCAATAATGACAACTGCCGGTATTTCTCCCCCCGTCAGTACATAATCCCCGATTGACACCTCCTGATGAGCCAGCTTCCTAATCCTTTCGTCAAACCCTTCATAATGCCCGCAAATGATAGATAACCTTTCCTCCCCGGCCAGTTCCTTAGCCATCTCCTGAGAAAACTTCTCACCCTGGGGTGTCATCAAAAGCACCTTCCCGTAATCTCCCTGCAAACGATCTTCGAGGGCGTAATAAACAGGTTCAGGCTTGATCACCATACCGGCCCCACCTCCATAAGGAGAATCATCCACGTTCTTATGCTTGGAAGGAGCATATAGCCTGTAATCTACCATTTGAATGCTAACAAGACCTCTCTCCCTGGCCTTTTGCATAATACTCGTATTTAACGGTCCCTCAAACATCTCGGGAAATATCGTAAAAACAAAAATATCCATAGTCCCTCCGTTTTAAAACACTTAATCCAACAGGCCGGGCGGCAGCTTGACCTCGATTTTACCCGCCTCGACATCAATGTGTCGCACGACTTCTTTAAGTGCCGGAAGATATATTTCTTTCCCTTTAGGGCTTTTGACCACATAAACATCATTGCTTCCCGTTTGTAAAATATCCGACACTTCTCCCAGCAATCTGTTATCCTCATAAACGCTCAAGCCGACTATTTGGAAATGGTAATATTGCCCTTCCGGCAGTTTCTTGAGTTCTTCAACCGGCAATTCTAAATATGAACCCTGTAATTCTTTGGCACTGTCCATATCTTCTCTTCCCTGCAATAAAAGCAGCACGTACTCTTGGTGCAATCTGGCCTTTATGACATGATACTCATTATCATCAATAAACACATGATGCAAATCAAAGAACCTGTCGACCTCATCAGTCAACGGCAGCACCTTCAGCTCACCTTTGTAACCGTGAGTATTAATAATTTTACCGATCTTTACATAAAGCGGCACCGTAACACACCTACCTTATCTCAACGACAATACCGTCTTTTACGACTATTTCCTTGCTGTATAACTCTTTCCAGTCAGCACCAACACTAACCTCAGCAGGACCTTCTACTTCCCCCTGTAAAACCTCTGAGCCCTCTTCTAGTGCATTTACCTGTTTGATTTGCTCCAACAGATTGCTTTTTGTCTCTTCTCTTTTCCTTCTTTCGTATTCCAATTGCTCCCGTACCGTGTTTACCTGAGGAGAAGCTTTAATAGTCAATTCCGTCACAGTCTTTTTTGTCCTTTGTTCGATAAAAGCAATTTCCGCCTCGATTTTTTTAATTGTCTCCTGCATCTCGTTAACAACGACATTTTTAAAATTTTCCGTAACTATTACTTTCACCTTGATCTTACGCTGAATAATCATTCTATAGCCTCCAATATCCGAAAATACTTTTTCTTCTGTTTACCCAAACCAAGAAAAGAGGCCCAAGGCCCCTTCCCGGTTTTTACTCCAGTATATCCACTACTACCCTTTTACCCGTTCTTTGGGAAGATGCAGCCTTAACTACAGTACGAATAGCTCTGGCGATTCGCCCCTGCTTGCCGATTACCTTTCCCATATCTTCGGATGCAACACGCAACTCAATGATAATAGCGTTACCTTCTTCCCGGCTGCCTACTTGTACGGCACCTGGGTTGTCAACAAGGGCTTGTGCCAGGACCTTCACCAATTCTACCATTTGTCCTTCCTCCTAACCTTACGGTTATTCACTTACCTCTTGTACCTCTTCTACCTCTTGTACTTCTTGTACTTCTTCAGCCTTGACTTGTTTTTTGGAAATAATTCCTGCTTTTTTTAACAAAGCCCTAGCCGTATCGGAAGGTTGTGCACCTGTCCCTAACCAGTACGCGGCTCTCTCTTCATTAATCTTAACAACCGTGGGCTCTTTGGTCGGATCATAATACCCAATCTCTTCAATGAACCTTCCGTCACGTGGCGAGCGGGAATCAGCAACAACTAAGCGGTAAAACGGATTCTTTTTTGCTCCCATGCGTTTAAGTCTGATACGTGTAGCCATATTTGTTCACCTCCTCATCATCAATAGAACAACTATTAGAAGACATTTATTTTAAGAAAGGAAGATTAAAACTCCCTTTTTTACCACCCTTAGCTGAACTCTGCATTTGGTTCATCTGTTTTATCAGTTTCAACGACTGTTCATACTGCTTGATTAGCTTGTTAACATCTTGCACGGAAGTACCGCTCCCTCTGGCTATCCTTTTTCTGCGGCCGGCATTTAATAGCTCCGTTTTCCTGCGCTCTTCTTTGGTCATAGAGCGGATAATTGCTTCGGTTTTTTTCAGGTCCTGTTCGTTTATTTCAACATTTTTCATACCTTTCATTTTTCCCATACCGGGAAGCATATCCATTATCTGATTGATCGGACCCATTGACTTCATCTGCTGCAATTGATCAAGAAAATCTTCCAAGGTGTACTCATTCTTCCTAAGCTTCTGCTGAAGCTCCGCTGCCTTTTTTGCATCTACACTATCCTGTGCTTTTTCAATAAGTGTCAGCACATCCCCCATTCCCAAAATACGTGAGGACATCCTATCAGGATAAAATGGTTCTAAGGCCTCCGGCTTTTCTCCCATACCCACAAATTTAATGGGTTTCCCCGTGACAGCCTTCACAGAAAGGGCCGCACCACCGCGGGCATCTCCATCCAGCTTGGTTAATATCACACCATCCAAGCCTAAACGATCATTAAATACTTCAGCGGCATTAACTGCATCCTGTCCTGTCATGGCATCCACCACAAGCAGAATTTCATGAGGCCGGCATTTTTTCTTGATTCCTTCCAACTCCGACATTAAGTCTTCGTCTATGTGCAAACGTCCCGCCGTATCAATGATTAGCATGTCTTTTCCTTGCTTTTCCGCAAAAGAGCGAGCTGCTTCAACGATATCGACGGGTTTGCTTTTCTCCCCCATCGTAAAGACAGAAACATCAAGATTCTCGCCCAGTATCTGCAACTGCTTAATTGCTGCCGGACGGTATATATCGCAGGCCACAAGCAACGGATTCTTGCCCTGTTTTTTTAAAAGCAGAGCAAGTTTCCCGCAAGTGGTCGTCTTGCCTGCTCCCTGCAGTCCGACAAGCATCACCACCGTCGGCGGTTTAGAAGACATGTTGAGTTTACTGAGACTTCCGCCCATCAAGGCTGTCATTTCTTGGTGAACGATTTTAACAACCTGCTGTCCCGGCGTCAGACTCTCCAACACCTCGGCACCAACCGCTTTTTCTTTGAGATTATTTATAAATTCTTTTACAACTTTATAGTTAACATCAGCCTCCAACAAGGCCATCCGTATTTCCCGCATAGCCTGACTGACATCTTTTTCGGAAAGCTTCCCCTTACCGCGCAAATTCTTAAATATACCCTGTAGTTTTTCCGCTAAACTTTCAAATGCCACTTTGGCATCACCTACCAAACACTTTTTAATGAATTCAAGAGGCTGTACACATCTTTTAAATCAACGTTTACCGCGTTCTTTTCCACCCCTGCCAACATTCCGTTAACTTTTTCCACTATATCCACACTGCTGAAATACTTTGCAACAAGCCCTAATTTGTTGTCATATTCCCTTAAGACCTCATCCGTTCTTTTCAGCAAATCAAAAACAGCCTGCCTTGAAACACCGTGCAGCTCTGCAATTTCACCTAAGGACAGATCCTGCTGGTAATACAGGTCATATATCTCCCGCTGTTTCTGTGTCAACAGGGCTCCGTAAAAATCATACATCATCACACGTTTCGTTCGCTCATCCATCAATTCTACCACCACAACGTTGTTAAGTATTTTTGCTTAACACCAGTATTCTATAACTCTTTTTTCTTCTTGTCAAACATATTTTAGGAAATCTTTTTTTAAGAAATCTGTGTTTTTGTAGCTGCCTTTTGAAAAAGTCCTTTTTCCCGCCAGATAGATGATATTTCTTTTTCTGTAATAAAGGGTTCTCCCAAACGACGCGAGTCGTGTAACTCTCCATGACAATCCGAGCCACCTGAGATATGAAGATTTTTCTCCTTTGTCCAGCCAAGGCAAAACTTCGTCGTCCGAGAATCGTGTTCCGGATGAAAACATTCAATACCTTCTATCCCGCAGGAATACAAAAACTCTAAGGTGTCCAAGAGGTCAATGCCTCCGTAAATATCTCCCCCCGGGTGGGCTAGAACAGGAATACCGCCCGATTCCTTTATGACTTCAATCACCTCGAAAGGCTCGGGGAAAATGGGAAAAGGTGTTTTCAAGTCGCCTTTGAATAGATTACGAAAGAAGTCATCCTTATCGGCGCAAATCCCTTCGTCAATCAGAAAGTTAAGGGCTTTCCATCCTCCGCGCCGGGGATCGTTTTGATATGTTTGGTATTTTGCCAAATCCAGCGGATAACCTTTTTCAGCCAACATGACAATACTTTCGTCGTCTTTCTTACGCATCAATTCCGAATTGTGCCCAAGAAGTGATAAAAAATCCTTATTCTGCACATCCACATAATAGCCGAGGATGTGGTACATCTGACCGTTACTCGTGGCTGAAATCTCTACACCGGGTAAAAACCCCAGGCCTTTTGTTTCAGCCAGTTTTCGGGTTTCGGCAACATTAGCTACCGACTCATGATCGGTAACCGCAAACAACCCGATGCCCCTTTCTGCTACCTTTCTTACCAATTGTTCCGGAGACCAACACCCATCGGACGCCGTCGTATGGATATGTAAATCAACCCTCATTCCTTCCATCCTCCGTTCATACCACCACTTGCGTCACTTTGATTATTTTGCTATAAAATTATATCAGTAAATATTATTGTCGTCTAATCTACCGCAAAATCTTAAGTATGCTGTTATGATAAAACTTGCTATACTAAACCTTGAGGTGAGAATAAAATGTATAACCAAGCAAGTGAAAAGATTCTTGTTTGTGTTGGTCCAAGCCCCTTTTCGGCCCATGTTATCAGGGCTGCCAAGAAAATAGCCGATGCTTTACAGGCGGAATGGTTTGCCGTCTACGTTGAAACACAACAGCTTTCTTCAACCGATGAAAAGTGGTATGAACAACTGGACAATAACCTGCGTTTAGCCGAAAGCCTGGGAGCAGAGATAACGATACTATATGGAAAGCAAATAGCAAATGAACTTCTTTCCTTTGCGGAACGTAAAAATATAACCCAAATAATGATTGGAAAACCCCGTCATGCAAAATTCAGTGAGATCTGGAAGGGTTCGTTAGTTGACAATATCGTAAGGAGAAGCAACGGTATCAGTGTACATTTGCTTCCCGGAAAAAGCACACCGTACAAAACAAAAATCTTTAACCCTTTTCGGAAACAGCATAGGCTTCTCCCTTATCTTTTTACAGTTCTTTTAGTTGTCTTCACAACCTTACTAAACATGCTGACCGGCTTTGATCACGTTAATATTGCCTTGCTTTTCCTCCTGCCTGTCCTAATCAGCGCCGCATATTGGGGGAGAGGGCCTTCCATCCTAGCCTCGGTATTAAGCGTCCTGTCTTTTGACATCTTTTTTATCCCACCGGTGTTGAGTATCACGGTTGAGGATCTTAAATACCTTTTGAGCTTTGCTATTTTCTTGCTCGTGGCAGTCATGACCGGTACAATGGCCAATAGATTAAGGGCTCAGGCCTCTGTATCCAAGCGACGCGAAGCAAGAACCGCAGCACTTTATGCTTTAAGTCGTAAAATTGTTGTTGAAACGGATATTGAAGGCATCCTCAATACCGTCATCAACGTCATTGCCGAAACTATTGATGCCGAAACAACAGTCCTGCTGCCGGATAATTCGGGAATATTAAAACCCATGGCCTATTCCTCCTGTAACCCGAAAGAATTTGGTATTAACGATGAAATTGCTTCCTGGGCTTTTGAACACGGAAAAAGTGCAGGTTGCGGAACAAAACCCGGTGAAAAGGAAAACTGCCTTTACATTCCTTTAAAAACCGAAGAAAAAAACATCGGGGTATTGGTCTTAAAATCCTATCATCCTCCCCTCCGCCTTTCAACAGAACAAAACCGTTTATTAGAAGCCTTTGCTAATCTTACCGCCATAGCTGTTTTCAGCCTGCAGTTATCTGCCGAAGCACAACAGGCACGAAACCTCATTCAATCCGAAAAATTACGAACAGCCTTGTTTAATTCGATTTCTCATGAACTGCGCACACCCCTGGCTTCCATCATGGGCGCGGTAACAAGCCTGCTTGAAGAAGGAGACCTCTATAATCCTTCGGAAAGAAACTCCCTTTTACAGACAGTCAATGAGGGTGCATTAAGAATGAACATGCTAGTAAAGAATCTGATTGATATGGCTCGCCTTGAGAGCGGAATGATGCAGCTGAAAAGTGAATGGTGCGATATTCAGGAAATCATTGAAGTAACCCTCCGTAAGCTCACCTCTGTCCTGCGGGATAGAAAAGTCGAAATCAGTCTTCCTGAAAACATGCCTTTAATCAATGTCGATTTCGTCTTAATTGAACAGGTGATAACAAATCTTATTGATAACGCTCATAAATACTCATCACCTGAAAGCAAAATAGACATTATCGTAAAAACAACCCCTGATAGTATATCTCTTTTTATTAAAAATCTCGGCAACCCAATATCGGAAGAAAACAGGAAAAAAGTCTTTGATAAATTTTATCGACTTGATTCCAATAGACATATCACCGGAACCGGTTTAGGGTTATCAATTTGTAAAGGGATCATTGAAGCCCATGGTGGTGAAATATGGGCGGAAGGAAAGAATAATAAAGTAATCTTTGCTTTCTCTTTACCTTTTAATCAATCACCGCCTAATATTTCTTTGGAAAGTGAAGGTGAATAAAATGCAGGATAAAGGTGCCAGAGTATTGATAATAGATGACGAGAGTCAAATCAGAAAGATGCTAAAGGTTGCTCTTACGGCTCATAAGTACCACATCAACGAAGCACCTACCGGTCAGGATGGCCTGAACCAAGCAGCATTGTTCCATCCCGACCTAATCATCTTAGATTTGGGTCTGCCCGATATGAATGGGTTAGATGTATTAAGAGAACTGCGAGAATGGACCACAGTTCCGATCATAGTATTATCGGTGAGAGAATCGGAAAACGATAAAGTCGCGGCACTGGATTTAGGAGCTGATGACTATATAACAAAACCCTTTGGTATGGGCGAACTATTGGCACGCATCCGTGTTGCCATCAGACATGCGGTGAAATCTGACACAGAACCCGTGATTAGCTGTGGAAGCTTAACAATTGATATGGCCCACAGACAGGTTACCGTGGATAAAAGCGAAATACGCCTAACACCTACCGAGTACGACCTCTTAAAACACCTTATCACCCATGCCGGTAAGGTTTTGACGCATCGCCAGTTACTTAAGGCTATCTGGGGCATCGATTACCAACAAAAGGACCATTACTTAAGGGTTTATATCAGGCAAATACGGCGAAAAATAGAAAAAGACCCCACTCGACCGGAATTCATTATCACAGAGCCGGGAGTCGGCTACAGGTTTACTTCCAAAACGTAGGGAGAAAATTAAATGACCTTACACTGCTTGCATCCTTCTGTTTACATTCTTCTTTATAAAATATTTACACATTGAGCATTAATATTAACACCATTTTGACAAAGTATAGTATAGCATTTACTGAGGGTGAAAAAATGAAGGAAGTTATTGACCTTTCACATGAAGACACAAACAAACCTGGCAAAAACGGTTCTGTAAAGTTTGATCCACCTCAGGTTCTCGTCCTTGGTTTCGCCGCCCTGATAATCTGCGGTGCAATAATGCTATCCTTGCCCCAGGCCACTGTCAAAGACGGAGGTTTGCCTTTACTTGATGCTATTTTCACGGCAGCTTCAGCCGTCTGTGTTACAGGTTTAACTGTTGTTGATACCGGAACCACCTTTACAGTCTTTGGGCAAGTAGTTATTTTGGTTTTAATTCAAATAGGCGGAATCGGCTTTATGACCTTTGCCAGCCTCTTGGCTATTATTATGGGTAAGAAGATAACGCTGAAAGAGCGTCTGCTGTTGCAGGAAGCTTTGAGTCAACTCTCCCTCCAGGGCGTTGTACGGCTTACAAAATATATTATAAAAATATCCCTCCTTATCGAGGGAATTGCCGCCCTCGTCTTTGCTTTCAATTGGTCTTCTGAACTAGGATGGGGTAAATCATTATACTTTGGAATATTCCATGCGGCCTCAGGCTTCAACAATGCCGGCTTTGATCTCTTCGGGAACTATTCAAGTCTTACTTCCTATACCGCAGATTATATTACCAACATCACAATGATGCTATTAATAATTACCGGAGGTTTGGGGTTTACGGTCTTATCCGATTTGTATTCGCACCAGGGAAAACGATTGACCCTACATTCAAAAATGGTCATTCAAACCTCCCTGATTCTCATAGTCTCCGGTACAATTCTCGTTTTTCTCCTTGAACACACTAATCCGGCTACCTTAGCCGGATTGGATTCTTCAAACAAGATATTAGCCTCGCTGTTTCAAGCGGTTACCGCCCGCACCGCCGGTTTTAATACAATTGACACCTCGGGTCTTTGTAACTCTACTCATATCCTTCTCCTTCTGCTAATGTTTATCGGTGCATCGCCGGGCTCAACAGGGGGTGGTATCAAAACAACCACCTTTGCTTCAATTGTATTATACCTAAAGTGTACTTTCCGCGGTAACAATCAGGTCTCTTATGAAAACAGAGCCATATCTCAAGAAGTCATCCGCAGAGCAGTTATAATTGTATTCTCAGCCTTTGCTCTCATCCTTATGATTGTCTTTATCCTTTCAATTACAGAAAACAGTGACTTTATGACACTGTTGTTCGAAACCGTATCTGCTTTCGGAACGGTGGGATTGTCAATGGGCATAACCCCTTATCTTACCGGAATCGGAAAAGCGGCTATCATTCTTACAATGTTTTGCGGCAGAGTCGGTCCCCTTACCTTAGTTTTTGCTCTCAGCCAAAACAAAAACAAATCTAACGGCACCAACCATATAAAACTGCCGGAGGAAAGAATTACTATCGGATAGGAGGCATATTATGCGTAAACAGTTTGCAGTAATCGGATTAGGTCGTTTTGGAACCAGCCTGGCCTTGACTTTAAGCTCCTTAGGACACGATGTTCTGGCTGTCGATACCTCTGAACAGGCCGTTCAAAAAGTTGCAAATGAAGTGACTCACTCTGTCCAAGCCGACGCCCGCGATGAATCAGCGTTAAAGGCCTTGGGCATACGTAACTTTGATGTGGTTGTGGTAGCTATCGGAAACGACCTCGAAGCAAACATCTTAATAACAGTAATGCTAAAAGAACTCGGAATAAAATATGTGGTCGTTAAGGCTCAAAGCAATCTTCACGGAAAGGTTTTAGAAAAAGTAGGAGCTGATAAAGTCGTATATCCGGAAAAGGACATGGGTATCCGCTTAGCTCAAAGTTTGGTCAGTTCAAATGTAATGGACTATATAGAGTTGCATCCCAATTACAGTATTATGGAGGTTTTAGCCCCTTTTGCATATACCAACAAAACACTTGGCGAACTGGATTTACGCGCAAAATACGGATTGAGTGTCTTGGCCATAAAGAAAAACGACACCATTGTAGTTGCTCCCGGTGCCGATTCAAAAGTTGAAAAAGGCGATGCTTTGATTCTGCTTGGACACAATAAAGTCTTAAGTAAGCTACCTGAGTAAAGCAAAAGATTTTTACTCCAATGCCTTTACCTTTATAAGATCTGGCTTAAAAACTCCTGTGTTCTTTCAACCTTAGGATTATTGAAGATTTCTTCGGGAGTGCCTTCCTCAACGATTAGCCCATCATCCATATATATAACCCGATCAGCTACCTCCCTGGCAAAGCCCATCTCATGTGTGACCACAACCATCGTCATACCCTCACTGGCTAAATCCTTCATAACGGACAACACCTCACCTACCAGTTCCGGGTCAAGGGCCGAGGTCGGCTCGTCAAACAGCATCACCGAGGGCTCCATGCCGAGAGCGCGGGCAATAGCCACCCGCTGTTTCTGACCACCCGAGAGCATACTGGGATAGGCTACTTCCTTGTCACTCAGACCAACCTTTTCTAAATAATATTTCCCAATCTCCACAGCTTTAGCTTTGGAGATTTTCTTTACCTGTGACGGTCCTTCGATCACATTCTGCAACACGGTCATATGCGGAAAGAGATTAAAGTGCTGAAACACCATACCAACATGTGTCCTCATCGCATTCTTCATTTTTTCATTATTTTTATCTATGACCTTACCGTCAATCTCCACAGTACCCTTTTGAAATTTCTCCAAAAAATTTATACACCTGAGTAGCGTACTTTTCCCTGAGCCACTGGCACCTATTATAACCACAACCTCCGAAGGATTAACATCCAGGTCAATTCCCTTTAACACATGAAGCTTTCCGAACCACTTTTCTAATTTTCTAACCTTGATCATCCCTCATCCTCCTTTAGCGGCTGCCACTAACTGCCAATTTTTCTTCGATCTTATGAACCAACCAGGTGAAGATGCTTGTATAAAAAAGATAGAAAATAGCTGCTATCGTCAGCATCTCCATCATATAGTAATTCGAGGATGCAAGCTGTTGTGATTTAAGCAACAGCTCTTTAATCGTAATCGCACTGGCCAAAGAAGAATCCTTTAGGGCAATGATAAATTGGTTTCCTAAGGGAGGTATGGCGCGTTTGAAAGCCTGTGGCAAAATTATCCTTATCATGGCCTTCCGATAAGTCATTCCCAAAGAACGTGCCGCTTCCATTTGACCTACGGCTATAGATTGGATGGCACCGCGAAATATTTCGGCGATATAGGCCCCGTTATGAATCCCTAAAGCTATCACCGCCGTAGTTAACGCCTCCAGATTCAAGATACTGCGTAAACCAAAATACAAAAACATAAGCTGCAACAAAAGAGGCGTTCCTCTAATCACAAAAATATAAAGACGGGCTGGTACATTAAAAAGAGGATTCTTCGAGAGTCTGGAAAAAGCGGTTAATAATCCTAACACCATACCCAACAGAATCCCCAAAGCTGTAACCTCAATTGTTTTCCAAGCCGCAGGTATAAAATAGGGGAAATATTCAATTAGAGCCGATACATTATAATCCATTTCCTTCACCTCTCCTCAATGCCAAAGCAAGGCACAGCAGTAAACTACTGTGCCTTTTAGTTCTTTATGCTCCGTGTCTACTTCTTGGTAATATCAGTACTCAGCCAATTCTCACTGAACTCTGTCAATGTTCCGTCCTGATGCATTTCTTCCAAGATTTTATCAATCTCTGCCTTTAACGAATCGTCGCCTTTTCTGATGGCAACCGCAATGTCCTCGCTTCTCAAAGGATTGCCTAGTAGTTCAACGGAAAAAGTACCTTTATTAACGGCATTGACACCTACCACACGGTCAGTTATAACTGCATCGACCATGTCATTGTCTAATTCAAGAAGGGTTTGGTTATCGTCTTTATACAGCTTAACCTCACCGGCTCCCAATTCTTCGGCATCATTTTCAAAGGTTGTTCCCGTGACAACACCTATTACTTTCCCTTCAAGATCTGATGGGCTTGTAAAACCGCTCCCTTTTTTCACAACCAACTGAGCACCGGAGTAATAATAAGGCACAGAAAAATCTACAACCTTTAATCTTTTTTCCGTTACGGCCATGCTTCCCAGAATACCGTCATAAGCCCCTGATCTCAATCCTTCGATAATGCCGCTCCAGTCAGTGGTGACCGGTTTGAATTCTACTCCCAATCTCTTGGCAACCTCTTTGCATACATCCACATCAAAACCGACTAATTCGTCCTTCTCATTATAATAATTGAAGGGCGGGTAGCCACCGCTCATTGCAAAAGATATCTCACCTGCATCCTTTACCCTTTGCAGCGCATCCCCTTCCTTCTCTCCACATCCGGTAAGTAACAGACCTAAGGCAACAACAAGAACAATGCCCCAAGAGAGCATTTTTTTACTTTTAAACAAAATAACAACCTCCTCCATTTTAAAAACAAAAATAAAATAAGTTTATTTCAATTATTCTTTGTAATTTTAACACGTAATATTAAAAAAAGCAACAACCCTATCATTCATGATAGGGTTGTAAGTTGTTGTGTGGTCTTAATCTTTCGCATACAATTATATTATCTCTTTTGCACTTTCCCAACCAAGACGCAAGGCTTTGATATTCAAATCTGCCACCTTAGCCAGACGCAGTTTTACCGCTTCTTCTAACGATACATACGAAACAAGGTCTCCCGCCCCTGCCAGAGCGCCAATTGCAAGAATATTAGTAGTCAGGGTATTACCGATTTTTTCTCGTGCCAGCTCCGAAAGAGGAAGATAAATAACCTGAGCATTCTTTGCGGGTATTTTACCGACGTTTGTGCTATCCACAATCACTAAACCCTTATCCGCTATCTCGCTTGCGTATTTGTCGGCTGCGGCTTGGGACATAATTAATAAATAATTGGGAATTACAACCTTGGGATGCAGAATAGGTTTTTCGTCTATGATAACCTCGGCTTTACTGGCTCCTCCCCTGGCTTCGGGACCATAGCTTTGCGTCTGTACGACCTCTTTACCGTCCAGGATAGCGGCTTCAGCCAAAAGAATTCCCCCAAGAATTATACCCTGGCCTCCTGTTCCGCTTAAACGTATTTCCTTTCTATTAGCCAATTTATTCAGCTCCCTTCTGGAAACGAGCTATTAGTTCATCGTACTTTTGAGTAAACTCCGGGGCTTCCTCTTTGTATAATTCGCCGACAAGAATTTTACCTTCAACCTTTTCAGGCCCCAATTTCTCGGCGGCTTTAACTGGCATACTGTTTTTCTTAAGCCATTCCATCATTTGCGGAGCCGTACCCATTTTGTTCCTGCGACCATAAGAAATTGGACAGATGCTTACTGCTTCAACAAAGGAAAATCCTTTATTCTCAATAGCTCCTTTTATCAATTCGGTAAGTATCTTTGTATGAAATACAGTTCCTCTTCCAATAAAGGTTGCGCCGGCTCCTTTCACCAGATCGCAAATGTTAAATGTCCTGTCAAAATTACCGTACGGTGCAGTAGTCGCAAACTTGCCATGAGGAGTTAGTGGTGAATATTGGCCTCCTGTCATACCGTAAATATTATTATTAAACATCACTACATTAATATCTATATTTCGACGGGCTGCATGGATTAAATGGTTACCGCCAATAGCCGAACCGTCCCCATCCCCTGTTACAACGAACACATTCAATTCAGGCTTGGCAAGCTTCACGCCTGTGGCAAAAGCAAGAGCCCTCCCATGAGTGGTATGAAGAGTATCAAAATTCATATATCCGGTAGCACGGGAAGAACAGCCTATTCCCGAAACAACAACAGTCTTTTCCGTGTCAATACCGGTACTATTAATTGCTTCCAGCATAGCCTTCATGACAATACCGTTTCCGCAACCGGGGCACCAAATATGCGGCATTTTATCCTGTCGCAGCAATTTCTCAATGTCCTTTAGCATTGACCGGCCACCTCCTTAACCTTGGAGACTATTTCTTGCGGTGTGATTATTTCTCCGTTTATCTTATTTATACCAACCAGCTTTTCTTTATTATCAACTACTTTCTTTATTTCTCCCCGGATTTGACCCATGTTCATTTCCGGAACAAATATTGCTTTTTTATCTTTACAGTATTCCTGCACCATTTCTTCCGGAAAGGGCCAGATGGTTTGAAGTTGGAAAAGCCCGATTTTCATGCCTTCTTTTCTTAAGATTTCAACAGCTTCCATGGCAGGACGCACAGTCCCTCCAAAGGTAATAAATAAATACTCGGCATCTTCGATCTTATATGTTTTATATAATGTTATTTCTTCTTGATACTTGTCAACTTTTGTCAACAGCCTCATTAACTGTTTTTCTATAACATCTGTCTTTCCGGTTGGGAAACCGGTCTCATCATGATTTAAGCCTGTAACATGCCAGCGATACCCGGTGCCAAAGTCAGCCATTTCCGGAATCCCTGTTTCATCAGTTTCATACGGTAAATATTTATCAGCCGATGTTGAAGGCCGTTTGCGCTCATACAGCTCCAATGTTTCCAAGGCCGGAAGCTCTACCTTCTCCCTCATATGTCCGATGGTTTCATCCAATAGTATTATGACAGGCGTCCGAAGCTTCTCAGAAAAATTAATTGCCTTAACCGTTAATTCATAAGCTTCCAACACAGAAGCCGGTGAAACAGCAATGATAGGATGATCCCCATGGGTACCCCATCTTGCCTGCATAACGTCCCCCTGAGCCGGAGCAGTCGGTCCGCCGGTACTTGGCCCCATACGTTGGACATTAACAATTACGCAAGGAATTTCTGTCATTGCCGCAAACCCAATATTCTCTTGTTTTAAGGAAAATCCCGGTCCACTTGTAGCGGTCATAGCCTTTGTTCCGGTCAATGCAGCACCTAATACAGCTCCCATACCGCTGATTTCATCTTCCATTTGAATAAATTTCCCGCCAAGTTTTGGCAGTTCTGCCGCCATATACTCCGCAATTTCAGTCGATGGTGTAATGGGATACCCCCCAAAAAACCTAACTCCCGCCTCCAAAGCCGCTATCGCACAGGCTTGATTGCCTTGTAGCAGTTGAGCCTTTCTAAGCTTTTCCAATGCCTTATCCTCCAATCTTGATGCAATAATCAGGGCAGTGTTCCTCACAAATCCGACACATGATACAAGCATCCGGATTTTTAACAACAACTTTCCCCGTATCATCTTTGTCTAAAACATCCTTGGGACACAAGTTGTAGCAGATACCGCATGCTTTACACCATTTTCGGTTAATAACTATTTTAGCCAAACAACTCACCTCCAGCTTATGTAGTTCCCTATGTAGTCTCTTTCGTTTAGAGACGTTGTCTCTATTTTTATTTTATACTTCTACACAATAATGTCAATTCCTTTTTATATATGATTCCACTGCAAAAACCCCTATAAATCCTCATTTTCAGGAGGAGATTTGCTTCTTTATGCCGAATTATTAAATAACAAGAAGCAAGTAAAAGATATAAAGAGATAAATTGAATATACGGGGTGTCAGCAG